>JAFRRF010000035.1 GCA_017428245.1 Bacteroidales bacterium | reverse complement strand
GTCACAGCCTTCGAGCATCAGTTTATGTGCGGAACACCCCGCTCCGCGGCCGGCGGCCGGAAGGGGGTGTTCATTGGTGAAACCGCTGCCGTCAAAGAGACGGTCGAGCGTGGCTTGTTTGCCTATCTGAGCGATATCTGTCCGGGGCATCTTGGGAAATTTTTCCCAAAGATACGATTATTCGGGCAATTTCTTGACGACATCCCATCCTGAGATGACATCGCCGTAGAGATAGAACGTGACCTGGAAGGTCGTACCGCTCGCCTGGTCGGTCACTTCATATATCCGGGTGATGTCACGGCTGCCCACGAACGTGTAATCGCCGAGCGAAAGCGGAGCGAGTTCGGGAACCTGGACCGGAGGTTCGCCTCTCCGGCGACGCTGGTTCCAGTCGAATCCGGCGATGAGATACTGCATGCGTTTCTCGATCTGCGCCATGACGCCCGGATGGTGGAACGGATCCGTATCGGCACGGCCGGGAGCCTTGACTTTCGGAAGACGGCCGCCGTTCGCCGCCACGACGGCGCGGACACTGTCGGTATAAGCCTTGAAACGGGACAGTTGTTCCGGGGTACGGATGCTTTCCACCGTGAAAATGGAGATGCCCTGGGCGCCTGCCCTGAAGGCCTCGTCCATGCAGTCGGTGATGTCATCGCTGTACATCAGGCCGCAGTAGAGTGTCGTCTTCGGGTTTTTGTCGTTATAGTTCTCAGCCGTGCAGTCATACGCGAAAGAGGGGTCGAGAGTATAGTAATTGTGATATACCATCGGGAAGACGACGTCGAGATCCCACTTGCCCCAGTCCTGGCGCACCATCCTGGAAGCCATCTTCGGGGTCGGGAAAGGGGATGCCGCCATCACCTTTCCGTAGGAGTGGACCGTGGCAGCGAACAGGTTGGCCACTTCCGAGATCTGGTCGCAGCGGAACTGGCGCCAGGTAACATCCTGGGAGGGATCATCCTGTTCCATCGGATCGTATCCGTATTGTTCCTTGAAGATCCGGATCATCTCAGGATGATATCCGAAGTCCCATTCGGGATATTCACGGTCCTGGACGATGCCGTAACGGGGCCACAATGTGGTCGGAAGCACTACGTCCACGAATCTGTGGTAGTCGATCGCAATACCGTCCAGGCCTTCCACCTCGCAGTAAGCCCGCACCTTTTCGTTGAGATATTCCCGGACTTCAGGCAAGGCCGGGCAAAGGAACTTGTAATAATCCACATATGCTGTGGTATCAGCCAGGCTGCGGCCCAGCCTGTTGACGCTGAACCATTCTGGATGCTCGGCAAGGACCTTTGTGCGGTCATGTTCGAGATTCATCGTCCAGAGCCATGCAAAAACCTGGATGCCGTGCGCATGGGCGATGGGGATTACCCGGCGGTAGTCGTCGGGGGTTGGGGCATTGAGCATAACTCCGTCGATGCCCGCATCGTTCATCTTCTGGCAGGCAGCTTCGAAATCGGTGTTCGGACGCAGGTCGAGCCAGGTCCAGAAAAGGGGATAGGAGGGCGCGGCTTTACGCTCGCTGCAGGAGAAGAGGCAGAGCAAAGCCGTCATGGCCAGTGCAAGGGACAGGATAAATTTTTTCATGGCTTATTTGACTGGTATATCTCGGGTCGGGACGACGACGTTGCCGGCCTCGTCATAAATGGTTACATAGATATGGCCGCGCTCCACCCGGACATCGAGCCGCGACTCGCTGTCGTTGACCAGGATCGGGAACGAATTGTTCATCGTTCCGGCGGGGTGGTACTGGTATTCGTGCAGGTCGGCGCCGATCATCAGGTCTACACCTGCCTTGTTGAGAAGGGGCACGAAATTGTGGTTCATCCAGGTGTGCGGTACGAAATCGTCGGGTATACCGGGATCGATCATCGGCGCATGCAGGATGCAGATCTTGACGGGAGCCTTGCGGAACGCGGGTTCGTTCATGGCCTTTTCCGCCCAGGCCATCTGTTCCCGCAGATAGTCTTCGTAAATCCTGTCGCCGGTCAGGGCGAGGGAGTTGGCAACGCCGGTCTCTCCGGCATCCAGCACGATGAAGGCGACGGGGCCTTCGCGGAAGGTGTAGTAGTAGGGCGCTGATTCCGCTTTCGGGAAAATCTTCTCCACCAGTGCGACACCGCTGCCGCGGCCTTCGTGATTGCCGCGGGCGAAGACGACGGGCAGGTTGGCGCCATAAGGCCCAAGCGGTCCCACTTCATATTTGACCAGGCTGTCGACCGTCCAGTTGCCGGCCGAGATGATATCGCCGTTGAGCAGCAGGAAATCATTGTCGCCGGTATCGATGTCGTCGAGAAGTGCGGCATAGTGGCCGAGCCGCATATGGACGTCGTTCATTACGGTGAAGTGACAGGTCTTCCGGTTGGGGTCGAATGTCGTCACCGAGTAATCGCCGGAATAAATGTCCCGGCCATAGGCCGGCCTCCTCGGGTTGAGCGGGTCGACCACCCGGTTCCCGATCCGGTAGCGGTAGTCCGATCCGCGCGAAAGGCCCGTGACGCGGACGGTGTGGAGCGTTCCGAAAAGTTTCCTTCCGGCATAATACTCATATACCCGGCGTCCGTTGGCCAGTGCCACCCATCCCTGGCAGGGCATGGCGGTCGTCCACAGGACGGTGAAGGCATCTTCGCTCATATCCGTCACCCAGGGGCCGCAGGTTACGGGGTTGTCCTGGACCTGTGAGCGCGGCTTCGCGGGCACCTGCGTGCTGTCGATCAGATTGCCGTGGCGGTCCATCAGCGTAAGGGCTATCCGCTCGGGCGTCACGTCCATATGGATGGCGCTCACGGAATACGTTCCTTCCGTCCAGCGGCAGGCAATCTTGTCGGCGTTTTCCATGGCACCCTCGTCGAATTTACGGCCGCGGTCATTGTCGGAAGACGTTGTCTGGATATAGACCGTGCCGTAAGAGCCGTCGGTGACCTTGTCGTCGTACAGGGCGTGGGAGCGCACGTAGACGTGGTTGTTGCCGGCGACGGCCAGGTCTACGCCCAGTTCGTCGAAGATCCGGTGCCATCGGGCATACTGGCCGCTCCGGCCGTTTGTCCCGTAGAACCATTCATAGTGCATGCAGACCACGACGAAGGTCGGTGGATTGGCGCAGCCCCGTTCGAAGGCCACGGAGCTGCGCAGCCACTTCTCAGCGGCCTCGAATTCGGGACCGGCGGTCATCCTCTCGGTATTGAGCATCAGGAAGAGCGTGTTCCCGTAGCGGAAACGGTAGCAGATGCCCATCTGTCCCTCATAACCGTTCTGCGGATAGTAGGATGTGCCGATGAAAAACGGATTTTCCGCGGGAAAGTCGTGGGAAACCATCGAATTCCGTGTCCAGTTATCGTGATTGCCGTTAACGCGGGCCCAGAGGAATTCGTTGAAATTGTCTTCCTCGAACATCCGGCGCCAGAACGAATAACTGCCGCCCCAGGCAACCACGTCACCGGGACTGAAGACCCAGTCGACAGAGGGATCGAAACGCTGCATGGTGTCGATCATGCCCATGGCGGCTTCGAGTCTGGTGGGGATAGGCGGGTAACTGTGGAAGTCGGAGATGATGCAGGCCGACCAGTGCTCCGCTCCGGCTGTCCGGAAGCGGTGTTCGGTACTGCGCGCGACTGCGGTGTCCCCTTTCTTTTCCACGATGACATATTTGTAGTCCGTATCGGGCTTGAGGTCAGTGAGGGTGGCGCCGAGTTTGGTGAAGACGGCGTCTTCCACGATATCGCTGTTGTCGGCCGCCTTGGATGAAAAGCCCTGGAATGCCGTGAAGCGCTCTGCCTGCTGCGGTTTGACGTCGCGGGCCCCGGTCCAGCCGGTGTCGGAAAGTTCCGTCACCCGGACGCAGGTATGTTTGAAACTCGTGTCACAGGCCCAACTGATGCCGATGGAGACCGAAGCGTCTGCGCCCGGTCCGGTGGAGATGCTGTAAAGCTTGTCGGAAACGGGAATACCGGTTATGCCGGGAGGCGGCGTGTTGCCGGTCAGGACGAATGTCGCGATGACGGCAAAAGCGAGGCTGTAAAGGAAAGAAAGCGGAGATTTCATATTATACTTTTAACTTGAGATGCAGTTTCTGCAGGACGCCGGTGACGGCCACCACTATCAGTGCGAAGCAGAAGCAGTTTACCAGGGACATGGGGCCGTGGGTGAGCCAGTCGGGCAGGACGATGCCCGTAATGTCGGCGAAACCGTAGAACACGTACGGAATCATATAAGTGGTCAGCGTCGCTGTTCCGGCAGGCCGGATGACAGCGAACCAGCCGCTCAGGCCCTTGCTGTTGAGGAAACGGAGCAACGTGTATACGGCGATGGCGATGGCCGAGACGAACAGGCAGCAGGGAAGCGTGAGCCCCAGTTTGGCGGCAATCCAGAATTTATGGGTGATAAAGCCGAGCAGCAGGGCGGCCACGGCTGCGGAGATGCCGATGACCGACCGTTTCCATTGCGGGAAGCCCGATACTTTCTCCGTGACCACGGAGACCAGCATACCGCTCAGGGCGAGGAATACCGCACCTCCGTTGCCGATGTGCAGGACGCGGAGCATCCCTTCAAGGAAATTGGGGCGTGGAAAATCGAGTATGGCCGTGCCGCCGAGTTCGGGCCGCAGCCGCTGCGTAAGGACGCAGACGGCCAGTACCGCCGCCCAGACTGGGACGGTCTTGCGGAGATTGTCGCGGCAGAAAAAATAGACGGTGGCTGATACGAGATAGGTCCAGGCAATGCCGCCCAGAATGCTGAACGAGGTGTCGAAGACGCCCCCGTCAGGCTTGCGGTAGGTCAGGGCCAGGAAGAGTAGGCAGATGCCGCCGACTATTTTCAGGCAGGTGAAGAGGATGGACTGCCGCCGCGAAGGGTTTTTCGGATAGGCGTTCCATACCAGGAAGAAGGATGCCACGGCCACGAGCCAGTACACTCCGATGCGGTAGAGCGTGAAGTCGGGTGCCAGACGGGCTTCCGAGTTGCCCAGGAAGGCGCCCATGATGAGCAGGGAAAGTGTCCGGATCAGGATGTGTCCGGCAGTGGATTCTCCGCTGTAACCTTTGCGGTAGCGGTTTTCGATGGCATATGGGACTGACATGCCGACGCAGAACAGGAATGCGGGATATACGAAGTCGGAAAGGCCCATGAAGTCTACGCCGTGCTTGGCGTGTTCCATCCATTGCGGTACATCGTGGACTTTCCAGAAGTCGTTGACGAAGATCATGAGCGTCATTGTCAGCGCCCGGAGCATGTCGATGGCCAGATTGCGGCCCTGGGTGTTTTCCTTTACCATGGCATCAGAATTCTGCGATGAGCATGAGCCATTTGACGGCGGTACCGCCCCATACCTCCTTGTAAGTGGCGGTGTTGAATTGTGGCCAGTAGGGCTGGTCTTCATTGAAGTAGGATTGCATTCCTACGGGGATTTCACCCACGGTTTCGCCGGGGAGCGCATTGTAGAGCTGGCACCAGTTACTGCCTTCCCCATATATCAGTGACTGTCCGAAAGGATTGTAGCCGACAACCCATTCCAACTGTTTTTCGGCAATCTGCCTGAGCTTCGGGTCGTTGAGAAGCCGGGCGCAGATGGCCGCGGCCTTGCCGTCGGAGAGGCTGCAGGCGGTGTTGCCCTTGAAACTGAACCAGACGGGGAATTTGCGCAGGTAATGCTCTTCGTCGAGTTGTACGCCATTGCGCATCATCTCCGCGTAGTCGGCGTCGGCGCCGCTGCGGATGCCGACCTGCCAGGCATAGAAATTAGCACTGTCCTTCACCTCGTCCTTGTGATAAACGCCGCTGGGCATCATGCCGTAAGGTTCGATGTAGGACATAAGGTCTTTCATATAATTGCCGTACAGCCGTACGGCTTCCATCCAGCGCGCCTTGTCCGGGTGTTCAGGCTGGGTGGTGATCAGCGCCTCGAGCGCTTCCATGTAGGCGTAACTGCGCGACTGGTGGTTATAGTGTACGGTCGACTTCCTGTCCTTGTCGCGGTAGAAGAAACCGCACAGGCCGCCGCCCACCGGTTCGGTGCGCTGGCACTCCAGCGTGTATTCGATGAAGCGGGCCGCCTCGTCGGTATAGCGTTTTTCGCCCGTGGCCTTGTAGAGCATGCTGGCAGCCCACGACATGTTGGCGTGATACTGGCTTTCGGAGGTCATGCGCGTATGGCCGCCGGCCCGGTTCATTTCCGAAAGCTCGGCAAAACCCATTTCGTCGAAGCGCGCCAGTGCGAAATCATAGTCTTCTCGCGCCACCTTGAGCAGATTGCCCGCCATCTCCGGATCGTCCGGGAGTATCATCGAAGTATAGGCTTCGATGCCGGCGAAAAGGAAGTTTTCGAGTGCGCCGTTGTGGACGCGGATCTCGCGGCGTCCGGCATCGTCTTCCGTATCCAGGATGCCGTCTGTCCAGAGATTCGTGCCCCAGGACATAGCCCGGAAGCCGTCGCCCAGGCGGGAGCGGAGCACATAGTCCATTCCCCAGAGCCCTTCTTCCATAAGCCGGTTGTAAAGGTCCGTGTTGCCTTTTTCACGGGCGCGCTGCGCCGCCTGGAAGAAAGCGTAGGAAATCTCGGCGCTCTGGACGGTCTGCTGTGACATGTCGCCCGCATCGTGCCAGCCGCCGTTGAGCGGATAGACCTGACCCTTGTAAGTGGCGTGCAGGTCGGCATGGCATTCTCCGTGGTGTCCGGGTACAGGATAGCCGCAGCGTTCGCAGAACATGAAGTTCACCAGCCTCCAGGCGCTGTCGTCCCAGACATTATCGTCGATGTAGAAGGGCCAGGTGGTCGTTTTGCCGACCTTGATGACATACCGGCCGGGTTTCCGGAGTTTGGAAAAATCGATGATCCGGTATTCGCCGAGTGCCGTCTTGACGGTCCTGACCTTGCCGCGCAGTGCCGTCCGGCCGGTTTTGTCGTTGATGATTCTGAATTTCCGGGCATCCGGGACCGTGACGACAGCCGTTTTTTCCATCCCGGTGGTATAGCCGGTGGTCGAGAAGATGATGCGGCCTTCGGCGGGTTTCCAGCCCTTGACCGGTTCGGGGTCCGCGATTGTTTCGAGCAGGACGTTGTCCACATCGAAGCGCAGGGTGTCGCCCATGGTCAGTTCCCGGCCGAAAATCTCGATGGCGAATTTGAGATACGACACCTTGTCGCGCTCCAGCCCCGTGAACTCGAGATAACAGTCGTTCCACTGGTTGTTCTTGAGATTTATCTCATGGTAGCCCTCGCGTCCGAAGCGGTCGGGAACCTTCACTTCGCCGTCGTTTTCGAGATAGAGGTTCAGATAGACCGTACGTGCGCCTTCGCATTCGGGGTAGATGCTGAAACGCAGCCGGTTGTAGGGGCGCCAGTCGGCGCCTTTCAGGTCGAAGGCGGCCAGGCAGGTGCCGCGGCCAAGGCCCCAGCCAAGCATTTTTTCGGGCATCGACGGAGCCTCGAGCCGGAGGCTGTGCGTCCCTTCCACGGCACGGTCCGTCGTGAGCGAAATCGTGCCGATGCCGTCATGGGTCCAGCCCTCGAGGCTTTCCATGCCGCACAGGAGTTCCGAATGGAGCACTTCTTTCTGCAGACAGGCCGTTTCTACGGATTTGTCTTCGTGGAGCCGCAGGGGCTTGTGTACGTAACCCGATTCGATGATATCCTTGCGGAACGCTTCATCGACCTGGGCGGAAGAGGCCGTTACGCATAGGATACATACGGCCAGCAGGAGGACTTTTCGGTACATGACGGTTTGTGGATAAAAGGGGAGGCTGGCCCGGGCCAGCCTCCCAAAGTTAGTAAAAATACGGGACTATCAGAAGTTGCCCTTGTCGACATCCCACCACAGGCGGGTTGAAGCTTTGTCAGGCCCGCCGAGGAAGCTCAGAGCCTGCTGGTAGCCGGTCGCGTCGCTGCTGATGGCACTCTGCGGGTAGGTGCACCTGCGGACGATTTCGTCGTTCTTCAGGTCGCTGCTCGCATTGATGATGACAGGATACTGGCGCGGATAACCCGTACGGCGAAGATCGGTCCATGCCTCGTAACCGTCCGGATAGATGGCGAGGTACTTCTGGTCGATGATCCGTTCGAGTTTGACTTCGTTGGAAGCGTTTTCATCCCACTTGGGCGACAGGAAGTTGGCCGCCGAGATGTTCCAGCTCGGTTCGAGCGGGTTGACATAATCGGCCGGGACGGCGTTGCTGGACAGATAGTCGTCGACACCGCCGACACCGTACTGGTTGAACGATTCTTTTACGCCTGCCTCATAGAATTCCTTTGCAGAGCCACTCACCCAGCCGCGGAGGGCGGCTTCTGCGAGCAGGAACTGCGTTTCAGCCGGAACCATGATGATTGCGGCGTCGGTCTTCTGGGTGGAGAGGAGGGAATACGGAATCTCGGCTCCCTTGCCGGGGGCGTCGTTACCCATGCGGATACTGGCGAAGTTGCGGCCTGCGGCCTTGAAGTCGGCATTGGAAGTCTCCACGAAGTACTTGCCTTCACGAGGATCGGAATAGCCGGTCAGGAACGATTCGATGACGGCACCCATATAGCAGTCGTTCCATGCGGTAGACAGAGTGTAGAGCGGGTGCTGCCAGGTGGATGCGTGCATCGTGACCACGTCGCTCTTGCCGTTCAGCAGGCCGTAGGAATTGCCGATGGCTTTCTGGGCTTCGGACTTGGCCTTGGCAGGATCGACTTTCACGATATGCATGGCCAGACGCAGGCGGAGCGAGTTGGCGAAACGGATCCATTTCGCGAAGTCGCCGTTGCACCAGTCGTCGAAACGCTTGAAGTTGTTTGAAGTTGTCGAGCCGGTGGTCTTGATGAAGTTGTCCAGGGCATTGACTGCGATGTCGAGGTCGGCGAAGAAGGCATTGTAGGAATCCTGCATGCTTTCGAAGTTGCCGCCGGTGGCGCTCTGTCCATACTTGCTGTAGATGCACGGTCCGTAGCAGTCGCACAGACGGCTCATTGCCATGACCTGCATGATCAGGGCGGGTGCGTAGAAGTGGCGGTACTGGTCGTTGTCGGCCAGCGGCTTGATGGAGTTGAAAATAGGAGACATCACCCGTTTGTAAGTAACGTCCCACTCGAATCCGACCCAGCCGTCAACCATGAAAAGGTTGCCCGTGTTGGCGTTGGAAAGGAAGGCGGACACGTTGGAGAAGTATCCGGCCCACAGGTCCGCGGTCAGGTTCTGCACCAGCTGGAACTCCCAGTTGCTGTTGTTGTAGTTGTAGTACACTGACTGCATGATCTGCGGATAGTAAGCGCCGATGTTGTTGTAGTCGGCAGCCAGCATCTCATCGGTCACGCCGAAGGGGTTCGTATTGTAGTCTTCCCATTTTGCACAGGAAGAGAACACAAAGGTGATAACCAGTGCTACAAAAAATGCTTTGAATATAGATTTCATAGTAGTAGCCCTCTAATTAAAATGTAACCTTGATATTGAAACCGAGCGACCTGGTGGTCGGCATGCCGTAGAAGCTGAAGCCTTCGAAGTGGCCGTCCGTATCGAGGAGCGAATCGGGGTCATACGGAATCTTCTTGTAGAAGAACAGGAGGTTTCTTCCGACGAGCGAGACGCTCAGGTCCTGGCAGAAATTGCCGAGGATCTTCTTGGGCAGCGAGTAGCCGATGGAAGCCTCGCGGAGACGGATGTTCGTGGCGTCGTACACATAGAATTCATTGATTCCTTCGAATCCGCCGACGCGGCTGAAGAATGCCTGCACGTCGTTGAACTTGTGTCCTTCATACTCCACGAAACCTTGTTCGCGGCATTTGGCACTGTAGGCGGAAGTTCCCCAACCGTCGAGGTCGGCCTGGGTGGCGTCGAGGGCGACACCGCCGAAGCGGCCGTCAATAAGGAAGTTGACATTGAAGCCTCCGATCTGGAAGTTGTTGTTCCAGCCGGCGGTCAGCCTGGGTTCCGTGTTGCCGATGTAGGTGAATTCACCGCTTTCCTTGTAAGGCAGGCCGCTGTCGTCGAGCAGCAGGTTGCCGCTGCCGTCGCGGGCGAAGCGGCGGACATAAAGGTCGCCGTAAGAACCGCCTTCTGTCAGTTTGAGGGCATAACCGTGGTTGGTGGCATCGCAAATCACGAAGGTCTGGATATCATCGTTCAGTGAAATGACCTTGTTGCGGTTCAAGCCGAGGTTGATGCTGCTCTTCCATACGAAATTGCGGGTCTCCACCGGGACGATGCCAACCGTGGCCTCGATACCCTGGTTCTGGATGTTACCCGAGTTCACATAGTAGGACGAGTAACCGGAACCGGCCGGCGCGTCGAGCGAGAACAGCTGGTTGCGGGTGTTGGTCTTGTAGTACTCGACATCGAACGACAGGCGGTTGTTGAAGAGACGGAGGTCGAAGCCGGTCTCAAACGAAGCCGACAGCTCGGGTTTCAGCGTACCGAACGGTGCCGTGGTGTTGGAGGAGACAGAACCGGAGTAAGCGACGGAGCCGAGCGGGTTGGTGACACGGCTGGGCAGGTCGTTACCCACGACGGCGTAGGATGCCCGGACTTTGAACAGATCCACCCATGAAGGCATGTTGAGGGCCTCGTTCAGGAGGATGGACAGACCGGCGGAAGGATAGAAGAAGCCGGTCTTGAAGCTCTGGGAGAAGGCAAGCGTCGAAGACCAGTCGTTACGGCCGGTCACGTCAAGGAAGAGCCAGTCGCGGAAAGAGAGAGTCGCCGTAGCGAAGACGCCGATCAACTCGCCACGATACCAGCTTTCATCGGTGCCGCGGACCGTCATGTTGTTGACGGTAAAGATGTTTGCGAGTTTGAGCTCACCGCCGCCATAACGGGAGTTGATGGTGGTGTTGGTGCTTTCATCGTAGTTGATGCTCGTACCGATCGTGGCGTTGAAGCCGAAGTCGCCCCATTTGTCCTTGTATCCGGCCAGGAAGTCGGCATAGGCGGTCATGCTGGTGCGTTTGCCCGTGATGTACTGGCCGTTCTCGGAGAGGACGACACTGGGCGTCGTGGTGGCGTAGGCCTTATAGGACTCGCGTCTTGCAGAATAGTCGGCGCTGGCACGGGCCTGGAGGTAAACCTTGGGGGAGATGTCCCAGCGGAGGGAGAGCGAACCCATCGCGCGGTCGCGCCACTGCTCGCTGATGATGCGGTTGGTGATCCAGTACGGGTTCTCGTCGTCGTTGGCGGTGAGCGGTTTGTACCAGTTCTGCACCATCAGGTTGCGGTCCATGTCATAAACCTCGAATTTTTCCCTGTACTCGCTGAAATTGAGGTCGACCGGGAAATGGTACACACTCATCACCGGGTTGTGATACAGACCGCCGGTGGTCGGACGGTTCTTGGTGTACTGGCGGATGAACTGGAAAGAAGCGTCGAGCGTCAGGTTTTCCGCGAACTTGGTTGTGTTGCGGAAAGTGATGTTGTGGCGGCTCAGTTTGCTGTTGTTGCCCAGGATACTGTTGGCGGTCGTGTTACCATAGGAGAGGTAAGTCTGGTTCCGCTCATTGCCGCTCTGGACCGAGAGGCTGTTGGTGAGCGTGTGGGCCGTCTCGAAGAAATTGTCGGCCGCAAGCACACCGTTGGTTACCTTCGAGCCCCAGCTCTTCCATGAAGCGTCGTGTCCATAGGCGTTCTGGAGTTCGTGCCTATAGACGGGGTTCTCGAAATTGGTCGTGCTGTTGAACGTCACGCGGGTCTGGCCGGCGACGCCCTTCTTTGTGGTGATCAGGATGACGCCGTTGGCGGCCTGGGTACCGTAAAGGGCGGAAGCGGAAGCACCCTTCAGGATGGTGATGCTCTCGATATCGTCGGGGTTGAGGTTGCCGATGCCGTCACCATTGTCGAAGGAAGCCATACCGCTCGAGCCGTAGGTGTCACCGCTGACGTCGGCGGAGCTGCTCATCGGCACGCCGTTGATGATGTAGAGCGGTTCGTTGCCGCTGTTGACCGAACGGAAACCGCGGATGGAGATCTTCGCGGAACCGCCCATACCGGCCGCCGACTGGGTTACCGTCACACCTGAGGCCTTGCCGGCCAGGGATGTGATCATGTTGGCTGCGCGGTTGCCGGCGATTTCGTCGGAAGAAACCACCTGCTCTGCATAAGTCAGGGATTTCGCCGCGCGGGTGATGCCGAGGGCGGAGACGACGGCCTCTTCCAGGACATTGTCACTGTTCATGACGACGTCCACGACGTTTCTTCCGGCTACTTCGACTATGACTTCGTCATAACCGACCGAAGAGAAGCGGAGTGATGCGTTGACGGGGACGTTGATGGCGTACCGGCCTTCTGCGTCGGCGGATACCGCATTGCCCGTCCCTTGCTGGATGACCGTCACAAAGGAGACGGGTTCACCCGACTGCGCATCTTTCACCTGTCCGGTCACACGGATGCTCTGCGCAAAGGCGGCAGATGCCGTGATCAGGCAGGTCAGGATGAGAATGAATTTTTTAAAGTTCATAAGGAGTTTGTTTATAGGTTATATGGATAGATTTGATTATAATGATTGTCTTTGGGTAAATCGATGGCCAGCAGCTTTCCGAAATGTGCACGCAGGTCTTTCCATTTATAATAAGGCCCTTTCCAGGGTTTGAGTGAAGGAATGACGGTCTCGGCTTCATTGCGCAGTATTTTGACGATCACATCGCCCGCCTTGTTCTTGTAGAATACCATCTGCAGGTTGGAACCCATCGGCATTTCCCGGAAACAGTACCAGCCCAGGTCGGGCCCTTCGGCCATATGCCCGGGTGTCTCGCACCCCTCCATGCGGAGGAAGGTCCAGAGCGACATCAGTCCCGAGTCATGGCCGAAGCGGAAGTTGGCCGCGATGTCGTTGCCGGCGACAGCCTCGTCGGCTTTTTCCACGATATCGACCAGGACCCGCTGTCCGGTGATGTCGTAGCGGTTGAGATTCTCCACGGTATTGGCGAAGTAGTTGTAATTGGCGATGTCGTCGACATACCAGAGCGTGTAAAGTTCATCTTCCGTAAAGTGCCGGTAAATGTCGGGTACGTCGTAATCCATGTTCAGGCACTGGAGGATATTTGCCGCATAGAAAACATCGTAGATGAAGTTGCGGACTTTGTAGCTGCCCATGTTCTGTGCGGCGAACCACGGATCGGTGAACCAGGCGTTCATGATCCTGGACGGATCCAGCCGCTCCTCGAGAACGGAGTCGAAAATGGTGAAGTGCGATTCGTTCAGGGGAATGTTGGAGCCAGGAGCAAGGTACCTCATGAAACGCTCGCCGGCATAAACTGTGAAATGAAGCTGCGGTGCGTTGCCGGAAAGAACGAGAGAGAAATTGGCCAGACTCTGGATGCAGCGCTGGCTTGAACTTGAAACGGCCACGACCCGGTTGCGTTCCTTCTGATGGAAAAGGTCGGGGAAGCGGTCGTACATCCTTTGGGAGATGCCCTGGTGTTCCAGTCCTCCCCTGGTGGTCAGGTTGCCTGACTGGCCTTCGTGGAACCGGGCAAGGCTGTCCAGTTCGTCGCGGAGGACCTTGCCCTCTTCTGTCAGATATCCCAGCATGCCGAGAGTATCCATGATGCTGGAGACGCGGGTGACAGAGCGCATAGAAGTCAGATAACGGCTTCCGTGACGGCCGTAGTGGCTGATATAGAAGGGTTCGTATCCTTCGGGAACAGGGGTGTCGACAATCGCTGCCGGCGGCTCATAGCTGTGATGGATGTTCGCAAGCCGTTCAGGATTCTCCCGCAGTAAGGCACGGGCGTCGTCCTGGGCGAATAGCGGGATGACGGCCAGCAGGCAGGCAAGGAGAAAGAGGGTTCGTTTCATGAGGCGTTTCATTGATTCCAGTGGGTGAGTCCGACGGTTCCGGTTGCGCCGCCTTCGGTCCGGCACAGCACTTCTTTGGTCTCGTGGGGCAGCAGGGAGAAGAAATTGTCGCTCCAGTAAGCCGGGGCGATAAGGTTGCCCGCCGCGTCCTTGAGCGTAAGGATATTCTGGTAGGCGATCACGTCGCTGTCATTGGTGACGGTCACCCGGTAACCGTCATTGTCCGTGACCGTCTCGAAACGGACATTGGCGGCAGGCAGGCGAGTGACGAAGCGCATGTCGGCATATTTGACTATTGGCGTCAGGTACCAGTTGGCCTTCGCCCAGTCGTATGTGTTCCAACGGGCCGGCAGGCAGTAGAAATTGTCGGTCAAAGGTTTCCCGTCCGCATCCCCGAGCTTCAGGGCGAGGAAGGAATCCCTGTTTCTGTACCGGGCCAGATTGAAGACCTTGAGCGGTTCCCGGTCTGAGACCGTGACCGTCCTGCTTTCTGCAGCCACGGGTTTGGAGGCCGCATCGAGAAGCGTGAAGGAAGCTTTGACGGCAACGGGATTGCCCGTTTCGTTGACGGCGTAGACGCAGGCATCTTTGATATTATAGATGAGCTGCACGGGTTCGCAGGCTTTCTTCGTCCCGTAATATCCGGCAGTCGGCACCAGGTCGTGGCCGTAGAGCTGCCAATAGATCGACGGCCATGCGGAATTGAGCATCCACTGGACGATTCCGGTTGTCCTGGGAAGATTGGCACGGAAGGCCTCGAACATGGCCCGCGTTCCGTCGTAGTCCACGGCGTGCCCTTTCCGGACGAAATCTTCCAGGTCTGCTGCTTCGCCGTAAAGACCTGCAATGGTCGCTTCGAGATAGCGGGTGTTGTTCATGGCGGAGCCGGAGGCAGTGGCGTGGCGGCCGATGGCGGCATCCGGGGGCCATATCTTGTCTTCTGAGACCATTTTGCGGAGCGACTCGATCTGGGGAAGATTGGCGCCGATACCCGTTTCGGTATTGAATCCGAATGCACCGCCGCAACGGGTGTCGAGATACCAGTAGTCCGGCCCGACGTATTCGTAGGGGCCTTCCATCTTAGTGCCAGAGGGGCCTGACAGTTCGCTTACCAGGCTTTTGGCCGATCCGATGTACGGTCTGTAGTCGAGCCGGGCGTAGGCTTCGAGGTAGCGGGGCTCCAGGTCCGGATGGGGGAGCCGGTCGCTTCCGGTCATCCAGCCGATGACCGATACGTTGTTGCGCAACCACTTGACCTGGTTTTCAAAATAGGAGAAAGCAAGGTCCATGGTCTCCGGCGTGGCGATACAGCCGAAGCCGTCGGTTTCGGGAAGACCGCAATAGTCTTCCCATTCCCACTGGCAGCTCCAGCCCACCAGGGCCAGGATGCCGTATTTGTCGCACATGTCGTAGACATACCTGTCTTTGCCCCAGATGTTTTCGAAACGGATCGTATTGAGGTTCATGTCTTTTACGAGACAAACCTGCCGCTCTATGCTTTCGTGGGTGTCGCGCATGAAGATATCATCGGTCCAGCCGGCACCCTTGATCAGGATCTTGTGCCCGTTCAGGACGAACTGCCTGTGGCCGTATTCGTCGAGGCCGGCTTCGATGTTCCGGATGCCGAAGGTGATGGCGTCCGCATCGGAAATGCCGCTGTTCCGGCACTCGACCTGAAGGTCCATATGATACAGTTCGGGGGAGCCGAGACCGGAGCACCACCACAATCGCGGATTGTCGACGTGGAGAACCGGGGCTTCGGCGGAAGTAACGACAATCTCCCGGCTTTCATTCGGCGCCAGACGGACGGGAACCTCGAAAGAACCGTTTTCGAAACAACCCTTGAACAGGGCTTCTGTTTCCCGGTCAGTCAGATTGGTGAGCACGGTGCTTACGGCCATATCTGCTGCTGCCAGGTCCTCACGCACCTGCGGGCGGACGAAACTGTCGCTCATCCGTACGTCGCCTGTGACGGAAAGGGTCACGTCGCGCCAGAGACCCATGCTTTCGTCGACCGGACGGGGGTTCCAGTCCACGTAACCTACGTTGAGGTCGCCCTTTCGGGCCCTTTCCAGCGTGACTTCCAGTTTATTGGACTGCCTGATGCAGTCGGTCACATCCAGCGTGTAGCGGTTGAAGACACCGAAAGTGGTGTCTTTCGCCCGGAGTTTCGTGCCGTTAAGGTATATGTCGGCGGCGTAGCCGATTCCGTCAAACTGGAGGAAAACATGTTTTCCCGCCATCCCTTTCCCGGAAAACTGTTTCGTGTAAGTCCAGGGCTTGTCGAACTGTGTCCTGTCGATGTTCCGGTAGTTGTCATCCAGAAAGTCGCTGTCGGTAATGACGCCGTTTGCATAGAGGACTCCGGCCACTGTCGAAGGTACAGTGGCGCGGTATATCTGTCCGCCATCCGCGCATTGCAGTGTCCAGCCGTCGCCAAGGGCCGTCTTGTCACCCGGCCGGACACTGGAGGAGCCGCAGCTCGCCGTCGCCATCACGGCGATGACCAAAAATAACATTAACCTAAAAACTTTCATAGTAAAAATGCCGCTCCGGTAAGCGCGATTTCATCGTTGTCGAGTTGACGGATTTTGATTCTTTTTAATGATTCCGGATAAATGAAATCCTTTTCGAGGCAGGTTTTCATGCTATCCTTGAAATAAGGGAACGCCCTCGAGATACCGCCGCCCAGTACGAGCATTTCGGGATCATAGGCGTAGAGGATGGTGGCAACCAGGCTGCCGATGTGGGTGCCGAATTCATTGAAAAGCGCCAGCGCCTGCGGATCGCCCTGAACCGCAGCCTCGGCGGCCAGTTTGCAGGTGGTGCCTTTCCGGGTGAAGAAAGGCGAACTGCAATATGTTTCCAGATCGGCGTCCAGATATCGGATACAGCCGATTTCGCCGGCGCCGGTGTTGTGGCCGTTGTAGAGTTCTCCGTCGATCACGATGCCCAGGCCGACGCCCGTTCCCAGGGTCACACCGACAAGCGACTGCGGTTTCTGTTCCGCGAAATGCCGGTAGGCGCCGAGTGCGAAGCAATTTGCATCGTTGTTCAGACTGACAGGAACGTGGAAATGCGTTTCCAGGATCTGTTTGAGCGGCACGTTCTTCCAGGACGGTATGTTGACGGCGTTGTAGACGACGCCCGTTTCACGGTCGAGGGCGGAAGGTACCCCGATGCCGATGGATTTGACTTCGGGTGTGAGGGTTTCCCCGATCCGGTCCTGCAGCGACTGAAGGGTACTTTCCAGGGAGGCGTCCCTGGCAAAGGAGCGGACGGAGGAGATGCGGACGAGCTGACCGTCTTCACAGAACAGGCCGGAAACAATGTTCGTACCTCCTATATCGATGCCTAATCTCATAGTTTTCAGTCAAAAAGTTGCAGTTTCAGCAATACAAAATTACTGAATACACAGGGAGAATAACGTGTAATTTGCGTATTTAAATACTCAATTTGCGTTTTTTTGACTGCGCCATTCCGAGGGGGTACAGCCTTTTAACTCCTTGAACCTTCGGCAGATACTTTTAGCGTCATCTTCGCCCATATTGTAGGCGATTTCCTGGATGGCGTCGTTGGTTTCGAGGAGCAGTTCCGAGAAGCGGCCGATCCGTTGTTTGGAGATGTACTGGTAGATGGATTCCCCGAGCACTTTCTTGAACCGGACCTCCAGCAGTCTACGCGAGAGGGGAACCTGCTCCAGCACATCGCTGACCGTGATTTTCTTATTGAGGTTCTGCCGTATGAACTGCAGCGCGGTCAGCACGTCCTTGTCGGTCGTGGCATAGGCGGAGGTGGATACCCGGTGGACGATACGCTTTGGCTGGAGGGTGATGTCGCTGCCTTTGAAGGAAGGGTCCTGGATCATCCGGACCGCCATCTGGGCGGTCTCATAACCGCCCTGTTCGATGTCAACCATGATACTCGAGAGCGTGGGATTGGACAGCGTGCAGATAACCTCATCGTTGTCCACACCTATAATGGAAAGTTCGGACGGAATCTTCACCCCGGCTGAGTTGCAGGCTTCGATCAACGCATTCCCCTGGTTGTCGTCGCACGCCATTACGGCGACAGGCTTCGGGAGAGAAAGCAGCCATTTCTTGAGATCCTCCGCCTCATAGTACCAGAGATTGTCAATGATCTGCTTGTCGTAAACGTAGAAATGGTCGCCGAGTCCGGCTTCCTCGATCCGCCGGCGGAAACCGGCGCAGCGTTCGTCGGACCAGCAGACGTCCTGGTATCCGAAAAAGGCGAAATTACGGAAGCCTTTGTGCAGATAGAGGTTGGCCGCCATCCTGCCTGTCTCGATGTAGTCGCCCGTGATGTTCGGAATGTTGTCAAACTTGGCCTTGTAGTCCTGGGCGAATGCCACGATTCCATTGCGGCGGAACTGTTCCACGGGGTCGGACTTCTCGAATTGGCCGATTACCACGTCGGCACCCCATTTCTTCGCCCATTTGATGACGCCTGCGAGGCCCAGACTCCGTTTGTAGGCCGGAGGCATCCTGCACACCACCCACTGCCCGGTCTCATTGGAGTAGCGGATGATGCCCCGCAGCAGGGCGTATGCGAACGATTCGGTAAAATCGGTTATAAAGAGGAGTCTGACCATCGGAAACCAACTTTAGTCCGGTTATCGCTGTTATACAGGCGTACGGCGTCAACGCCGTTGAAATCGACCTTGCCTGCGACGAATTCCGGCACGTTGTATGACCGGAAGCTGCTGTCGTAATAATCGCGCGGGCTCTTCTGTGGCAGCATGAAAGGTTTCGCGCACACACCGTCCGCATCTATATGGCATATGTATGCCCTGGTATGGAGCCCGTCGTCCCGCCGGCTGCCGAAGACGAACCAGCGGGAATTGGAACTCCAGCTGTGTGCACTCTCGGCGTCGTCGCTGTTCACCCCGTCGAGCGGCCGTGTCTCTCCGGTCTGCAGGTCGAGAAGCCACAGGTCCGATTCGTGGTGCCAGGCTCCGAAGCAGCCGTAATCAGCCAGCTGGTACATGATCCATCGCCCGTCATAGGAGGGTTTCGGGAAGGAAACACTCTTGCCGGTCGCTTCGGCGAAAACGAGCGTATCCACCTTGTGCCCGATGTCACCCGTCTCGGGGTTGAAGTCCACGCGGCAGAGGTTGTACCGGACTTCCGTCACGTTGCGGGGGATTTCCTGTTCGGTGCAGGAGGTGAAGTAAATGGCGCGTCCGTCGGCCGAGAAGGCCGGCATGTTCTCGTTAACGCCGTCCACCTTCACCTCCGGCGAGGTGATCAGCTCGTTTTTCTCTGTGTCGTACACCTGCAGGTCTGACTTGAGGTCGTAGACCTCCAGCACTTTGTCGGGGCGCTGGTGGAAACCCTGCCGGTTGATGTTGGTGGAGTAGGCGATGAATCTCCCGTCGGGATGCCAGCTCGGATATACGCAGGCTGCCAGCGTGGAGTCGGTCTTCATGTCGTAGGCTGCGGTCTTGCCGTCCTTCATGATGAAAGTCGCCCCTCTTTCGCCACGCACGTGCAGGCTGAAGAACTCGGGCCGGGTGCGGTTGAAAGAGTGACAGTTGACGCAGCCGTCGAAGTTCCTGCCGCCGATCAGGCAGACCTCGTCGAACGACGACAGGTCCCTTTCGTAGATGCCGATGTGGGAGAAAGACTGGTAACCCGGTGCGATGGGCCGGTATGCGATGCCGAAGTCGATGGCGTCTTCGCTGACATGGATTTCGAACGGATCGAAGCGCTCCCATTTCCCGTCAAACTTTCCGCACGCCGTGACCTTGACCGTCCCGCCCCGGGATGCGTCGAGCAGCCTGTGCCATGCCTTTACAGGGAAATTGGCACTCTTTCCGGATGTCTTGACCGTCTTCCCGTCCGCACCTTCGACAAAAGCGATTACCTTCTCTGCGCCGTCGATGTCAAAGTTGAGGGGCGCGATGGTGGAAGGCACGGTTACGCCGATGTAGTCGGGATAAATGTCCGGCTGCCGGCCGGCCTGCTCGAAGCGGTCGGGATTGCCGGTGCACGCAAGCACGGCGAGCAGCAGCGGCAAATAGGGAAAGATGCTCTTTTTCATACGCCCAGTCGATAGAAATAATAGAACCAGTAGGTGTTGCCGAACTGCCTGGCCAGAGTCTCGGGCGGTGTTCCGCCGCCGTGCTCCCGCATGAAGAGATTGAACGAGTCGACCACGGCCGGATCGATGAATGCCGGCACATTATCCAGGCTTTGCGCCGTGTCGGCGAAGTCCAGCAGGAAGGCTTCCTGATAACAGCGCGGCACGCCGCCCGGGTATCCCTCGAAAGGACAGAAGCGTACGAACCCTTTCAGGTTCTTGTCGAGGAGGTTCCATGCCAGCAGGTATTCCAGCGCCATGTGGTTGTCGGGATTCTCCTGGACCAGATAGCCCAGCATGGTCTCCATGGCCTGCCGGTTGAAGAGGAAGTCGTGGTCGTGCAGCCGGACGCTCCGGAGGTATCCGTATCCCGGATCGGCATCGACGGCCGCATCGTTGCCGCACAGCGCCATTCTGGTCCTGGCCCATCCCCTGTAAAACAGCGTTTTTTCGAGGGTCTTCAGATACTTTCCGGCAACCTTGTGGTTCCCGTTTACCAGGTTGGTCTCCGCCAGCCGCTTGTAGGCCCTGGCACTCTTCTGGAAGTCCGGGATCAGTTCCTGTGCCTCGAAGGTATAGCGCTGGCAGGAATTGATCATCCCGAGCTGGAAATAAGCTTCTGAAGGGATCAGCGGGTGGATGTAGTCGTTGGTGTATGGGGGAAGCAGGCCGTCCGGGCCGTTCTGGTAGAAGTCGAACATCCGGTGGGCGTTTCCCGTCTTGACAAGGGCCAGGTTCACGCTGGCCATCTCAAAAGGCTTTTGGGGATTGTCTTTCAAGGCCTCTGCGAGGATGGCGTTCCACTGGAACCTTCGTGTGAGGAAGTCATATTTAAGATAGGTTTCCATCTCGTCGTCATAGGAGAGGAAGATACCCAGAGCGCCTGAAACCATCACCGCTGCGAAGGCTGCAGACCCTTCCCATGCCTTGCCCTGCCGTTTCAACATCGGAGAAACGGCCAGAATCAGCCCCTCGGCTGCAGCTGCAATCCAGGGCCATGCCGGCAGATGATGGTGGAACCGGTAGTAGTTGATGCCGTACAGGAGCCTGTAGTAAGGATATCCCATCGCCTTGTGCAGGCAGACGACGCACAGGGCAAAAACGGCCGCCATCAGGAGACCCGGCAGCAATTTCCGTTCGCGGACTGAACAGGCGACGATGAACAGGACCGAAAGGGGTCCCAGCAGGAAATAGAGAAGGGCGGTCGCGACGACGGCGATGCAGTTTCGAAGAAATGAAGGGCGGATGCGGATGACAACCAGGGCGCAGAGCAGCGACAGCAGTACCGCCACCAACGTGCAGGGCATGGCGTCGGCGTCGCAGAAGAAAATCAGCAGTATGACCGGCGGTATGAATGTCAGGGCGTATCCGAGCGGTGACAGGTTTCCGGCAAGCTTCGCCGTAGCAGCCTGGATCGCAGCGATCAGCAGCGCAAGGATGAGGCTGCCCGCCGCGGAGTAATAGAAGAACTGGGTCAGGAAACGGCCGCACCAGTCGGCAAATCCGCCGGGAACCGCCAGGGTCTCGACAAAATAGCGCCATGTGAACTGGAAGAGCTGGAACTGCTCTTGGTTATATACGTGGTAGGGGTATGCCAGCCGGAAGAAGAGAAAAATGGCCAGGGCGAACAAGCCCGGGAACAACGTCTTTTTAAGGGATATCCGTTCCATAGTTGAACTGTTCTTTCTTTCCACGCTTGAGCAGCCTCCAGGCCTTGTGGCTGTTCAAGGGCACGGGTTCCGTTATGAATTCGGGGATATTGAAACTCCGAAGCATGGTGTCATAGTACACACGGGGATTCTTCTGGGGCAGCAGGAATGGTTTGCCGGGCATGCCGTCCGCATCGATGTGGCAGATGTAGGCACGGGTATGGGTCCCGTCGTCGCGTCGGCTGCCGAATACGAACCAACGGTTGTTGCTGCTCCAGTTGTGGTAGCTGTCCGCTGCATCAGGGCTGTTCGCCTCCACAAGGTTCCGTGACTCGCCGGTGGCCAGGTCCAGCAGGCACAAGTCCGCGTCTTTGTGCCAGACAGTGAAATTGCCGAACGCAGAGACGGTGTACATCAGGTATTTTCCGTCAAAAGACGGACGCGGGAAAGAGACGCTGAAACCGGCCGGTGCGGCCAGGACCAGCGTGTCGAGACGGTCGCCGAAGCGTCCGCTTTCAGGGTCGAAGGCGATGCGGCAGAGGTTGTAGCGGATTTCATTCAGCTGCTGGGGGATGGCCTTGGGTGTGGCGCTGCAGAAATAGAGCGATCTGCCGTCAGGGGAGAAAGCGGGGAAAGTTTCCCAGGCGCCTTCGCTTTTCAGCAGGGGGCACGAAAGGAGCCTGTTCTTCCGGATGTCGTAGACCACGATGTCGGAAGCATAGTCGAAAACTTCCAGGATATTCTCGGCCCGTTGGTAGAATCCCTGCCGGGTGGTGTTGGTGGAGTATGCGATGAAGTTGCCGGAAGGGTGCCAGTACGGGTAGACGCAACTCGAGATCGTGGAGTCAGTCTTGGTGTTGAAGGCTTTCAGTTCCGCCCGTTGCCGGATCAGTGTAGCGCCGTAAGAACCCCGCACATGAAGGCTCAGGTCTTTGGGATCGCACTGGTTGAATGAGTGGCAGTTGATGCAGCCGTTGACCTCTTCGGTGCTGATGAGTTCCTTCTGCCGGTAGGACGACAGGTCCCTTTCGTAGATGCCGAGTTTACCCATCCCCTCATAGGAAGGCAGGATGAGACGGTAGGCCAGTCCGTAGTCGATGGCATCCTCACTGACATAGAAGTGGAACGGGGTGTGCTGCATCCACTGTCCCTCGGTGAACCCGTACGCATCCACCAGGATCGCTCCGCCCACATTGGCTTGCAGCAGCTTCTTCCATGCTTTACGTGGGAAACGGGCCATCCGGCCGCAGACGTGCAGGACGGTGCCGTCGTCGCCAGTGAGCGTCACATCGATACGTTCAGCCTTGTCCATGGTGAAGTTGAGCGGCGCTATGGTGGCGGGAATCGTCACGTCCCGGTAGTCCGGGAAAATGCGGGGCGCCCTTCCCGAGAAAACGGGATCGTGCATGCCGCGTCCGCAGGAAAGGGCCGTGAGCAAAACCAGTATGAACATGGGAATTCTTACGCGCATGGCTTACTTGAAGAAATAATAAAACCAGTAAGTGTCACCGTACTGCTTCTGCATCGTAGCAAGGGGTACGTTGGCGTTGAAGTCCCGGATAAAGGATTCGAAGCGCGTGGCTATGGCCGGCGTAATGAATTCCGGGAGATCGCCGGCGGGATATCCGGAGCGGTTCCAGTCGAGGAGGAATCCTTCCTGCCAGGCTTTGGGAACTGTCGAAGTAAAGGCTTCGAAGGGGCAGGCCGCCACGAACTCGCCGGAGTATTTATGGAGAAGGTTCCAGGCGAGCAGGTAATTCATGGCCGTGAGATTGCCAGGATGCTCGACCAGCAACTGCCGGAGCGAAAAGTCGGCGTTGTTGTAGTCGAAGATATAGTCTTCGCCTTTGTAGCGTTCAAAACGTTTCTGGATGTATTCGTCGGGTACGAAGGGACCGGCAGGGTCTTTCAGCAAGGCTATCCGCTCATCAGCCCATTGCCGGTAGAAAAGGGTATGGTTGAGCGCCGTCAGATATTTCCGGGCCATTTCGAAATTTTCGTTGACCAGGCTGATTTCCGCAAGCAACTTGAAGACCGGGGCGCTGTTCTGGTAGTCCGGTATGGCGTTGAGCGCCTCAAAGCAGTAACGCCGGGCGTTGTTTACCATTCCAAGCTGGTAGAAGATCTCCGCGGTGGAGAGTCCGTCGTGGTGGGGTGTGTTTTCGTTGGGCAGGAGCGTCTCAAGGCCGTCCTGCCGGAACTCGAACATGTGGCCGCCCAGATGACCCGTCTTGCAGAGGGCGAGATTGAGGCAGGCGGTTTCCCCATAGGTCTTCGGGGCTCTGCGGGTTGCTTCGGTGACGATGCGGTTCCAGGCACGCTTGCCCGCGAGGCTGTTGTAGCGCAGGCTCTGCTCGTCGTTCCGGCTGCTGCACAGCATGACAGCCGGGACGGCAATCAGCACGACGGCTGCGTAGGCGGCCCGCCAGGCCCGGTCATTACCGGCCGGGACCGGGCTTTCGGCAAGGGCGACGACGCCGGCCGCCGCCAGGGCGGCAACCCATGGCCACACCGGCATCTGGACATGTACTTTATAGTAACTCAGCCCGTAGAACAGCCTTCCCAAAGGATAAGGGAAGAACAGGCCTGCAACCACCGGACAGGCTATCGTCAGCAGCACGGCCACGACAGTGAAACGCCGGTTATGCTCCTGGATGGCGACGATGGCTGCGAAAAGGATTACGAGGCTGCCCAGCAGCAGATACAGGACCGGAATCAGGATGAGGGTCAGGATGCGGCGGGTTCTTGTGGACCGGATTCCCTTGACGGCGAGGGCCGCGGCAAGAGTGAGGCAGAATGCGGTCAGGAGGCTTACCGTGGGGAAACGGAGGCAGAGTACCATCATCAGAATGATGGAAGGGAGGAAGGTGGCCGCGCCGATGACGGCATCCTTCCGCGTACATATCCGCCGCATGAGAATGCGGATCAGGATCAGGAGTACGGCGAGGATGATGGCGCCTGACCAGGCGTGGTAGAAGAACTGGGTCAGGAACCGTCCGATATAGTCGGAGAAACCGCCGGGGACGGACACGGTTTCAGCGAAATAGGCCCATGTGTTTTCAAACAGCTGCAATTGTTCCAGGTTGATGGTATGGAAAGCATACCATACGGCAAAGAAAACCGTGGCTGCAACCAGCAGCAGCAACGAAACGGACAAGTCTGTGATTCTTTGCGGACGGGTCATGGCCGGAATTCCTACTTTTACAAAGGTAGAAAAAAACACGCGCTGTCAGCACACGATTTGAGTGTTAAAATACGCAATTTGCGCTATTATTTGTCGTCTTGTTGAAAAAAAGCAAAAAAGCCAGTCGGGGTACCGTCGTTTTGGCGTAAATTCGTAACAGGTTTTGACTTTCCATCCGATGCTGCTCTTTCCAAACGCCAAAATCAATCTGGGTCTCAATGTCTTGAGGAAACGTTCCGACGGGTATCACGACATCGAGTCGCTCTTCCTTCCCGTACCTTCCCTCTGCGACGTCCTTGAACTGGTCCGTTCCGACACTTTCGTGATGCATGTGTACAATGCTTCGATAGAAGGGGAAAATCTCTGCTCCAGGGCCTGGAAACTGATGCATGACAGGTTCGGGATCCCGCCGGTGGAAATACATCTGTACAAGAATATACCGATGGGGGCAGGTCTCGGGGGAGGTTCGGCCGACGCCGCCTTCACAATCGCCGGGCTCGACGCCCTTTTCGGACTGAAGATTCCGAAAGAGGAACTGGCCGCGCTTGCCGCGCAGCTTGGCAGTGACTGCGCCTTTTTCATATTCAACCGCCCCATGATGGCCCGGGGCCGCGGCGAAATGCTGACTCCGGTCGATTTTTCGCTGGAAGGACGTGATTTGCGCATATATCCCCAGCCGGTTTTCGTTTCGACCCGGGAAGCCTATTCAGGAATCACGCCTCACGAGCCCCTGCACCGTATACAGGATATCGTCAAGCTTCCCGTTTCAGAGTGGAAAGGCCTTTTGGTCAATGATTTCGAGGAGACGGTCTTCGCACGCCACCCCTCCCTTGCCGAGGCGAAGGAAGCTCTTTATGGAGGCGGGGCGATCTATGCCGCGATGACCGGAAGCGGCTCGGCGCTTTTTGCAATCTATTGATCCGGTTCAGAACGAGGTGCGCAGGGTCGCCATCAAAACCTGCAGCGTGGCGTCCTTGAGGATGACCTTCTTGTCCCCGTCAAGCAGGTAAAGTGACGGAATGGCACGCAGCCAGTAAATCGTGTCGCTCTTCAGCACCTGGTCGGGATCATAACCGCATACCCATTCGGAGGGATAATTCGGAAGATAGTCGAGCCAGGCCTGCACGTCCTCGTCGGGATAGATATTCACCACCAGAAGTTCCCCGGATTTGATGCGCTCTGCGATCGCCGGGTCGCCGGAAAGGGATTCCGTGATCTCCTTGCAGTTCGGGCATCCGGGATTGCTGAAGAAGAGAAGCGTGCGGCGGGGGGCCGGATTCCGTGCATCAATGGTCTGATAGAGGGTCCTGGACCTGCCGGTAGAGGTGATATAACTGAAATCGGAAGCAGGAGTTCCGATGCGGTTTAGCGAGAGGAAGGGGAGCAGCCAGATGGCCCTTTCGCGTTGGGACTCGGATGTCAGCGGACAGGATGCCATTTGGCTGGCGACAGGCAGATAGAGTTCCTCGTTGCGGTACGGGCTGTTCGGATCCAGAAGATATTTCTCCTCCAGCGCTGTCACGGTCGCCCATTCAAGGCTGTCAGTCTTCGATGCGTTCAGGAGACTGTCCTGACGCGCGAGGGCCTCTTCCAGGGGGACGAAGTGGAGATCGACTATATACTGTTCGAATTGCGACTGCCGGGACGCATCCGACCTGGAGCCCATCTCGGAGAGGGAGGGTCCCTTGTCAGGTTTGCATCCGGCTATGATCAGGAGTGCCAGCAGGGCGGTCAAATGACATTTTGTCATAATAAGGGGGTTGGCATTTAATTTGCCGTATCCTGGGGCAAAAATAAACAATAAAACGTAAAAAATATCCATCATGAACATCAAACCATTAGCAGACAGAGTTCTGATTGAAGCCAAAGAGGCTGAGACCAAGACAGCAAGCGGATTGTATATTCCGGATTCCGCGAAGGAGAAACCTCAGCAGGGTACCGTCATCGCCGTCGGAAACGGCAAGAAAGACGAACCTATGGAGCTGTGTGTCGGTGACACCGTGCTCTATGGCAAATATGCCGGCACCGAAATCAATGTTGACGGCAAGGATTATCTGATCATGCGTCAGAGCGACGTGGTTGCAGTTCTTAAATAAAGGAGGGAATAATCATGGCAAAAGAGATCAAATTTGATATCGATGCACGCAACCTGATGAAAGAGGGTGCCGATGCATTGGCCAACGCAGTTAAGGTGACTCTCGGTCCCAAGGGCCGCAACGTCGTCATCGACAAGAAATTCGGCGCTCCGCAGGTGACCAAGGACGGTGTTACCGTAGCCAAGGAGATCGAGCTGGAAGACCGCTTCCAGAACATGGGTGCCCAGATGGTCAAGGAAGTCGCCTCCAAGACCAACGACCAGGCCGGTGACGGTACCACCACCGCAACCGTCCTCGCACAGAGCATCATCAACGTCGGCTTGAAGAACGTTGCAGCAGGCGCCAACCCGATGGACCTCAAACGCGGCATCGACAAGGCTGTCGCAGTGGTTGTTGAAAACCTCAAGAAGCAGAGCCAGGCTGTCGGTGACGACTATTCGAAGATCGAGCAGGTCGGTACCATCTCCGCCAACAACGACGAGAAGATCGGCAAACTGATTGCCGACGCTATGGCCAAGGTCAAGAAAGACGGCGTCATCACCGTCGAAGAGGCCAAGGGCACCGAGACCGAGGTCAAGGTCGTGGAAGGCATGCAGTTCGACCGCGGTTACATCTCCGCTTACTTCATGACCAACCCCGACAAGATGGAGACCGTGCTTGAAGATCCCCAGATCCTCATCACCGACAAGAAGATCTCCACGATGAAAGACCTGATGCCGATTCTCGAACCGATCGCCCGTGAAGGCCGTTCGCTGCTGATCATTGCCGAGGACGTCGACGGCGAGGCCCTTACCACCCTCGTGGTCAACAAACTCCGTGGCACGCTGAAGGTTGCGGCCGTCAAGGCGCCCGGCTTCGGTGACCGCCGCAAGGAGATGCTCCAGGATATCGCCACCCTGACAGGTGCCATCGTAGTCTCGGAAGAGCGCGGCTTCACGCTTGAGAACGCTACGCCCGACATGCTCGGCCATGCCGAGAAGGTCGTCATCGACAAGGAGAACACGACCATCGTCAACGGAGCAGGTGACAAGGAAGCCATCGCAGACCGTGCCGCCCAGATCCGCAAGCAGATCTCTACAACCACCAGCGACTATGACCGCGAGAAACTCCAGGAGCGTCTTGGCAAACTCGCCGGCGGCGTGGCAGTCCTCTATGTGGGCGCAGCTTCCGAAGTCGAGATGAAGGAGAAGAAAGACCGCGTCGAGGATGCGCTCAACGCAACCCGCGCAGCTGTCGAAGAGGGTATCATCCCCGGCGGCGGTGTCGCACTCGTGCGCGCCGAGTCCGCCCTTGCCGAAGTCAAGGGTGAGAATGACGACGAGACCACGGGCATCCACATCGTGGCCCGCGCCATCGAGGAGCCTATCCGCATCATCGCGGCCAATGCCGGCAAGGAAGGCAGCGTGATCGTCCAGAAGGTGAAGGAAGGCAAGGCCGATTTCGGCTACAACGCCCGCACCGACAAGTTCGAGAATCTGCTCTCGACCGGTGTCATCGACCCGACCAAGGTGGTCCGTGTCGCCCTCCAGAACGCCGCTTCCGTGGCAGGCATGTTCCTGACCACCGAATGCGCCCTGGCCGACATCAAGGAAGAGCAGCCCGCAATGCCCCCGATGAACCCGGGTATGGGCGGAATGATGTAGTACCTCCGATTTGGAGATAACTAGAATTCAACCTTCGTCACCATGTGGTGGCGGAGGTTGTGTTTTTTCAGGAAGGCGACAAGGTCGTAGTCAGGGGCTACGGTATACTTGGTGGAGAACATCGGGAGACGGTCGTCGATACCGTCGTGGGAGAAAAGCAGGTCGAAATGCAGCTGGGTATTGCCCTTATGGCGCTTCAACTCCTTAACGAAGGCCGTACGCAGTTCCTGCGAGGATTGATCGAGCGGAAGTTCTATATGGAACTCCTTTATGAAATCCTTGGTATTGGAGAGCAGCGTCATTCCCTGTATGCTCAGTTCATAGACCGGCCCGGAATCCTGTTCCTCTTTCTTGCGGTACCGCTGCCTTGTGGCGCACTTCATCAGCAGGGGGGTATTTGCCTGCATATATTTCATGAACTTCTCGTAGTCCTTGCTGAAAAGCGAGAAGGAATGGCTTCCTGAAAAATCTTCCAGCGTGAAGCGGCACCACTGCTTGTTGCCGCTCTTCGTGAAGCGCACGTCACATTCCGATACCAGTCCGGCCACGATGAACTCCTTGTCCTGTACTGACTTGTCGTTCTGCATCGTCCTTTCGATCTCGTCGAGCCGTGCGATGTTGACAGTCGCGAAATGTTCGATCTCGAATTTGAACCTGTCGAGCGGATGGGCGGAAAGGTACATTCCGACACATTCCTTTTCTTTCTTCAGGAACTCCATTTCGCTGTAGTCCACGGCCGGAGGGATGGCGGGGCGCACGGGCTTCAGCTCTTCCATCTCCCCGAAGAGGCTCATCGAAGCCGTCATCGAGTCGTTCTGGAATTTCGAGGCATAGCGGAGCAGGGCGTCGAGGTAGGTGTCTTCCTTCCCGGATCCTGTGGGGGCGAAATACTGGGCCCTGGTCAGTTCGGGGAAACTGTCGAAGGCGCCTGAATATATGAGGCACTCCATGACCCTACGGTTGATCAGGCCCAGCGGCATCCTCTCGATGAAATCGAAGATTCCCTTGAAGTTCCCGCTGCGTTTCCTTTCAGCTATGACGGCGTCGATCACGTTGGTTCCCACGCCTTTGATGCCGCCCATGCCGAAGCGGATGTCACCCTTCTTGTTGACGGTGAACTCAGTGGAGCTCTCGTTGATGTCTGGTCCCAGGACCTGGATCTGCCAGCGGCGGCTGTCATCCATGATCTTGGCGATTTCGTCGCTGTTCTCGAGATTGCAGCTCATGTTGGCGGCGAAGAATTCGGCCGGATAGTGGGCCTTCAGCCATGCGGTCTGGTAGCTTACCCATGCGTAACAGGTGGCGTGTGACTTGTTGAAGGCATATTCCGCGAAGGCGCGCCAGTCCTGCCATATCTTGTTCAGCAGTTTCTTGTCGTGCCCGTGGGCCTTTCCGCCGTCCATGAACTTGACGCGCAGCTCCTCCATCTCCTTGATCTTCTTCTTGCCCATCGCCTTGCGGAGCTTGTCGGCCTGGCCCTTGGTGAAACCGGCCAGTTTCTGCGAGAGCAGCATCACCTGCTCCTGGTACACCGTAATTCCATAGGTGTCCTGCAGGTATTCCTCCATTTCCGGTGTGTCGTAGGTGATGGGTTTCAGCCCGAGTTTGCGGTCTACGAAGTCGGGGATGTAGTCCATCGGCCCGGGACGGTAGAGGGCGTTCATTGCAATCAGGTCCTCGAACCTTTCCGGATGCAGCCTCTGCAGCCACTCCTTCATGCCTGGCGATTCGAACTGGAATATGGAAGTGGTGTCTCCGCGGCCGTAAAGTTCGTAGGTCTCCTTGTCGTCGATGGGGATCGCCTCGATGTCGATATCGATTCCGTGACCTTCCTTGATGAGGTCTGTGGTCTTATGGATGATTGAAAGGGTGTTCAGTCCGAGGAAGTCCATCTTCAGCAGGCCGCACTCTTCGATGTAATGGCCGTCGTACTGGGAGGTCCAGACATCCTTTCCGGTATCCTTGTCCTTGGACAGGCAGATGGGAATATAGTCGCTCAGGTTGCCGGGGCCGATGATGGTGGCGCAGGCGTGCATTCCGACCTGCCGTACGCTTCCTTCGAGCTGCTGCGCGTAGGAGAGAACCTCCTTGTTAAGGTCGTTGTGCTCCTTTGCGAGTTCTTCCTTGAACTCAGGGACGAGGCGGAAGCAGTTCTTAAGGGTGATCTTGACACTTTTCTCCTCCGTTTCACCCTTTTCGTTCTTCACCCTTTCGCTGAGCCTGTTTGGAACCATCTTGGAAAGGCGGTTCGACTCGTCGATCGAGACATGGCTTATGCGCGCCACATCCTTGATCGCGCCCTTGGCGAGCATGGTTCCGAAAGTGATGACGCGGGAGACATGGTCTTCGCCGTAGGTCTGTTCCACATAGCGGTGCGCCGCCTCAAGATTCTCGAAATCGACGTCTATATCCGGCATGGAGATGCGTTCCGGATTAAGGAAGCGCTCGAACAGAAGCTGGTACTTGATAGGGTCGAGATTGGTGATCCACAAGCAGTAGGCCACCACGCTTCCGGCGGCCGAGCCTCGTCCGGGACCGACCAGCCAGCCCTGTTTGCGCATGGCCCGGATGTAATCCTGGACGATGAGGAAGTAGTCGGGAAAACCCATCGACGAGATGGTCTTCAATTCGAAAGCTATGCGTTCCGACTGCTCGTCGGTAAGGGTTTCACCGTAACGTATCTTCGCTCCTTCATAGGTGAGGTGGCACAGGTAGGCCACGGACTTGCAGAAATCGTCGCCCCGGTAATTGCCCTTCGGGTCGTTTTTGCCGGCGTCGATGAACTCCCTGTAACGTTCGAGATGAGTGTCTATGTCCCGGAGGAATGACTCGTCGATCTTGTATTTGGGAAGGATGTAGTCGTGGTCTATCTTGTAGACACTCACTTTGCCGGCCACCTCGAGGGTGTTTCCTATCACTTCGGGATGCTCGGGGAAGAGGGAGGCCATTTCCTCCTCTGACTTCAGATACTCCTGCTGGGTGTAGCGCAGCCGCTTGGGGTCGTCGATGTTGGAGTTCGTGGTAAGGCAGATCAGCCTGTCATGCGCAGGACCGTCTTCCCTGCAGATGAAATGGACGTCGTTCGTGGCGACCACCTTCACCCCTTCCTCACGGGCCAGGTCGAAAATCACGGGATTGACCTCCATCTGGGCGCGGTAGACGTCGTCGTCCAGGCCGGGGACTTCGGTCTTGTGCTTCATCACCTCGAGATAGTAGTCATCTCCGAAGACACGCTTGTGCCAGCGGATCGCCTCGCGGGCAGCCTCGATGTTACCGTCCATGATGTCCCGCGGTATTTCACCGGCAAGGCAGGCGGAGCAGCAGATCAGGTTTCCGTGGTGCTGCTCTATCACTTCATGCGACACTCGGGGCTTGTAGTACATGCCGTGGATGTGCCCTTCGGTGCATATCTTCATCAGGTTCAGATATCCTTCGTAATTCTTGGCGAGCAGGGTGAGGTGATAGTATCTCCTGTGGTCGTTATCCTTCAGGTGATGGTCGTAGTGACGCGTGACATAGACTTCGCAGCCTATGATCGGCTTTACGATGGGCTGTTTGTTCTCGTCGAGATTGTCCTTGTCGAAGGCGAATTTGAAGAACTCCTTCACGCCGAACATATTGCCGTGGTCGGTGATGGCCAGGGCCGGCATCCCGAGTTCGCGGGCCCGTTCAAAAAGTTTCCCGATATCTGAGAATCCGTCCAGGATGGAATATTGGGTGTGGACGTGAAGGTGTACGAAGGACATGGTCTGGATCTTTGGAAAAGGAAAGGCAAGTTAAGGAAAATATCCTGAAGCCGCAAGAAAACGAGCGCCTCCTTTCTTCCCGCCCCGCCCCATTTTCCTCTGCAACGGACACAATTGATACAGAGCCGTTTATGCAAACTGATCCCCCTTGTTTTGAGGGGGATCAGTTTCAGTAATCTGCTGACTGACAGATGCGTCCGTTGCAGCGAAAAAAGTTCTAAGGCCGGGAGGATCAGGGTTCAGGGCAGCGCTCCGGTATTTCAGATCAGCGGCTCGGCCGTCATCGCGGCGGGCTGGGGGATTCCCATCAGTTTGAGGATGGTCGGGGCGACGTTGCACAGGGCGCCGTCCTTTACTGTCTTGACATCCTCGCCTGCGCCGATGACGATGAACTGCACGGTGTTGAGGGAGTGTGCCGTATTGGGCGTGCCGTCGGCGTTGACTGCGAAGTCGGCGTTGCCGTGGTCGGCGGTCAGAAGCACCACGTAATCCTTGGCCAGGGCCTCTTCCACTACGCGACCGACAAGTTTGTCGATGCAGGCCACTGCGCGGGTGATCGAATTGTAGACTCCGGTGTGTCCCACCATGTCGCCGTTGGCGAAGTTCAGGATGATGAGGTCTTCCTTTTCGCTGCGGATGGCATCGATCAGTTTCTCGGCCACCTCGGGGGCGCTCATCTGAGGCAGGATGTCATAGGTCGGGACCTTGGGGGATGCTACGAGGATACGGTCTTCGTTTTCGAACTGGGTCTCGCGGCCGCCGTTGAAGAAGAAGGTCACATGGGCGTATTTCTCGGTCTCCGCTATGCGCAGCTGGCGTTTTCCGGCCTTGGCAACGGTTTCGCCGAGAGTGTCCTGTACCAGTTCCTTGTCGAAAAGGATGTGGACTCCGGTGAAGGCGGCGTCGTAGGGGGTCAGGCAGCAGTAGTAGAGGGGAATGGTATGCATCCCTTCCTCCGGCATATCCTGCTGTGTCAGGACGGTGGTGAGTTCGCGGGCGCGGTCGTTGCGGAAGTTGTAGAAGATGATGGCGTCGCCCTCTTCGATCTTCGCCACGGGAGCGCCGGCTTCGTCGGTCACCACGATGGGCTTGATGAACTCGTCGGTCACGTCGGCGTCGTAGGATGCCTGTATGCCCTTGGTTGCGGATGTGAAAGCCGCTCCCTTGCCGTCGACAAGCAGGTCGTAGGCTTCCTTGATGCGGTTCCAGCGCTTGTCGCGGTCCATGGCATAGAAACGTCCGCAGACCGTGGCGACCTTTCCGGTGGTTTCAGCCATCTTTTCCTCAAGTTCGGTCACGAAGCCGAGGCCGCTGCGCGGGTCGGTGTCGCGGCCGTCCATGAATGCGTGGACATATACCTTGTCGAGGCCCTTTTCCGCAGCGACGCGCAGGAACTCGTATACATGGTCGAGGGAGGAGTGCACTCCTCCGTGGGAGGTGAGGCCCATCAGATGGAGTTTCTTGCCCGAAGCGGCGACATAGTCGAAGACCGCCTTTATCTCGGGATTGTCAAGGAGTTTGTGTTCGCGGCAGGCGATATTGATTTTCACCAGGTCCTGATAAACGACGCGGCCGGCACCGAGGTTCATGTGGCCGACCTCCGAGTTGCCCATCTGTCCGTCGGGAAGTCCGACATATTCTCCGCATGCCTGGAGGTGGCTGAACGGATATTTTTCGCGGAGCGCGTCGATATGGGGGGCGCCCTGCGTGAAGATGGCGTTGGAATAGTCGTGACGGCCTTCACCCCAGCCGTCCAGAATCATCAAAAGGACTTTCTTGTTCATATTTTTCGTATATTTGTTATCTTGGAATTGCGCAAAAATAAGGAATATATGGCAACATCGAATCGCAAAAAGGTGAAAAAGGGAAAAATAACCGTCCGGGAAGGTGCGCTCAAGCGCGCGAAGCGGCTTGCCCGCGGTGAAGCCGAGCCCGTGCGTACTTCGGAACGGCGTTCCAAGAGCATAGAAGAGTTCGAGGGAATCGTGTCACTTTCGCGCGACGGTTTCGGTTTCGTGAAGGTGGAAGGACGCCCTGACGATATCTTCATCCCCATGCGCAAGCTGCACTTCGCCCTTAACGGCGATTTCGTGAAAATAGCTGTCTCTAAGCGCAGGCTTCAGGCCGGGGACAAGGGACGCAGCCTTGAAGGGGAGGTGGTCAAGATCATCCGCCGCAGCACGAAACCCCACATAGGGGTCCTGGTGGTGCGGGGCAGGCAGGCCTGGGCCATCGTGGAAGGCAGGAATATGCCTTATGACGTCCAGATAGACATGTCCGCACCGGACCCGATGCCGGAAATCGGCGGCAAGAAGGCAGCCAACGGCATGAAGGTCGCCGTCCTTGTGACGGACTGGCCCAAACGCAGCGCCGAACCTGTCGGCAGGATCGTAGACGTCCTGGGAATGCCGGGCGAGAACGACACCGAGATGCATGCCATCCTGGCCGAGTATCAGCTCCCGTACCGTTTCGAGCCGGAAGTCGTACAGGCTGCGGACAAAATTTCTGAAGAGATCACGGCGAAGGACCTTGCGGGACGCAAGGATTTCCGCGGAGTCACGACCTTCACCATCGATCCGACGGACGCCAAGGATTTCGACGATGCGATCTCATACCGGAAACTGGAAAACGGCAATGTGGAGGTCGGTGTCCACATCGCGGACGTGACATATTACGTAAAACCCGGATCTGCTGTGGACAAGGAGGCTTTTGCCCGCGGAACGTCGGTTTATCTCGTGGACCGTACGATACCGATGCTGCCTGAGAAATTGTCCAACAAACTCTGCTCTCTCCGTCCGAAAGAGGACAAACTTACCTTCAGCGCGGTTTTCGAGATGAATGCCAAGGCCAAGGTAATCAATCAGTGGTTCGGACGGACAGTCATCAATTCTGACTATCGTTTCGACTATGAGCAGGCGCAGCAGATAATCGAGACGAAGGAAGGGCCTCTGGCTGCCGAGATACTCGACCTGTATTCCCTGGCCTCCATACTGCGCAAGCAGCGTTTCGACAAGGGCGCCATCTCGTTCGAGAGGCCCGAAATGAAGGTCCTGGTCGACGAGACGGGAAAACCCCTCGATGTGGTGCAGAAAGAGAGCAAGGAGAGCAACTGGCTGATCGAGGAGTTCATGCTGCTGGCCAACCGCTGCGTGGCTGAATACGCCACGAAGAAGTGCAAGGCCAAGAATCCGACTTTCGTCTATCGTATACACGAAGATCCGGACCCCGAGAAACTCGACAACCTGCGCAATTTCGCCAAGAATTTCGGCCATAAGCTGGGCGATACGTCCAACCCCAAGGAAGCCGCCGGCGCTCTGAACGAACTGATGAAAGAGGCCAAAGGCAAACCGGAGGAGAATGCGCTTCAACTGCTGGCCCTGCGCAGCATGGCCCGCGCCCGCTACTCTACGGACAATGTGGGACACTACGGCCTTGCCTTCCAGTACTATACCCACTTCACCTCCCCGATCCGCCGGTATCCCGACATGATGGTCCACCGGCTGCTTGCCATGTACATGGACGGGGCCACTTCGCAGGACAAACTCTATTACGAGGACTGCTGCGAGCACAGTTCCGTAAGGGAGCAGATAGCCACCGACGCGGAACGGGCATCCATCAAGTACAAGATGGTGGAATTCATGCAGGACAAGATAGGCCGGGAATTCGATGGACACATCAGCGGCCTGACAGAATGGGGGCTTTACGTGGAGGTCGAACCCACAAAGATCGAAGGCATGGTTCCGCTCCGCGACATCCGCACCGACTGGTACGAGTTCGACGAAGAGAAATACGAAACCCGCGGCAAGGCTTCCGGCAGGATTTTCCATCTGGGCGATCCGGTGAAGGTGCGTCTGCTGCGGGCCAACCTTGAACAAAAGATTCTGGATTATGAACTCGTTGAGGAATAGATTGAAGGATATTTTCGGCCATGGGCACGTCATGCCCGGCTTGACCGGGCATCTCGTAGCGACAGTGGTCGCAGTTATGGCTCTCTGCCTGCCGATCCTGGCCCAGGACAACACTTCGCTGCTTTCCGGCGGCGCCTGGACACGGGAGAAGGTTGCGGATGGTATAATTCTCATGCATGCTTCTTTCGACGGGAACCTGTTCGGATCCAACCAGTATCTCTGTGTACTCGAAGTGGCTCCCGGTGCGCGTTTCGACATCGTCCCGTCGGCCGAACGTACACTTGAAAAGACCTCGGCCCTGGCTGACGCCAGGGGAGCCGTCGCGGCGGTCAACGGTTCGTTCTTCAACATGAAGGAGCCTTACGGATCGGCAAATTATCTCCGTGTCGACGGGGTTGAGGTCTCTCCCAACGCCCTCGATTCCTACGAGAATCCGGGCAGCGGCCGCAGTACGCGCCAGAAAGGCGCCGTGGCGGTGTGGCGTGGGGGGCTGTTCGTGCTCAAGGGCGACGACCTGCGGTCCTGGGAACACATTATCGCCGCGGAAGATGTGGTGACGACGGGGCCCATGCTCATGATCGACGGCAGGGAGGAACCCATGGTCGCGGATAAATTCAACACGACGCGCAATCCCCGAACGGCGGTCGGCCGGCGTGCTGACGGCACGGTGCTGCTGGTCGTGGTTGACGGCCGGAATGCCATGGCCGCAGGCCTCACGATGTTTGAACTCCGGCAGGTCATGGAGGCCCTGGGATGCCGTGACGCCGTCAATCTCGACGGCGGCGGCTCGACTACGATGGTAGTACGCGGACAGGTGGTCAATCATCCTTCCGACAACCGCGAGTTCGATGCCGAAGGCGAACGCGTCGTCGCCAATGCCATCGTCGTTAGCCGGTAAGCAAAGTAGAGTGATGGGAAAGAATAAAAACATACTGATCTGTTTCTTATTCCTGCTGGTTTTCGGATGGGGTGTGCAGGGACAGGTAGCCTATGCCCCGGAAAAAGTGTTCGTGCACCTGGACAGGACTTACTTTGCGGCCGGAGAGACGATCTGGATGAAAGGATACGTAGAAAGTATCGCTCCGGTTCCGGATACGAGCCGTTTTCTGTATGTGGAGCTGCTTGACGGTGAAAGCGGCGAGACGGCGCTTAGAAACAAAATCCGAATGAGCCAGGATGGTTTTGCCGGTTATCTGGATCTTCCGGAGAATCTGGAAGGCGGCCGATACATTTTGCGTGCTTACACGCGTTGGCAGTTGAACTGGCCGGAGGAATGGATGTTCCATGCGCGGATTGATGTCTATGACGGAACGGAACCTGCAGCTGCCGCAGCTGAAGGTCCGTTGGACGTGAGTTTCTATCCGGAAGGTGGCCGCTATTATAACGGTGACTATGCTTCGATGGGATTCAAAGTGATGAATCCCGATGGAAGCGGCACCGGCTTTTCTGGGAAACTGGTAGACGACCGCGGTGAGCTGATCTGCGATGTCAGGACGGAACATGCAGGTATGGGGCTGTTCGGGTTCACGCCCGAGGAGGACCGCATGTACCGTCTTGTCAGCGAAACGGGGAGTTGGGACCTGCCGGAGGCAAGCCGCGACGGTGCCACGATGCAGGTCCGCCGCTCGGGCGACAGTTTTGCGGTCCGGGTTATGAACCATACGGGCAGGACTGTGCAACTTGAAGTCTGGCGTGGCGGTATCCGTGCAGTACTGGGCAGGATAGACGAGTCGCGTAGCCTGCGCGTACCCGTATCTTATCCGGGTCTGCAGAAGTTCGTACTGACCGATACCCAGGGACAGGTTCTTGCGGAGCGTACGGTGTTTATTGACGATCCTGCGCTGACGGCCGCCCTGGATGTAAATTGTCCCTCGCCGGACTATCTGCCGCGCAAGACGTGGTCAATTCAGCTTTCATGTCCGGACGGGTCTCAGATTGACAGTGCAGAAGTATCTGTTTCAGTAGTCCGCGGTGCGTTCCGCCCGTTTCAGCAGGAAGGAAACCTTGCGTCTTATATGCTGCTCTCGAGCGAGGTACGCGGCGACATAGAAGCACCGGACTACTATTTCGACCGCCGGATTCCGGCGTCGACGCGGCAAAGCCACCTCGATTTGCTGCTGATGATCCAGGGGTGGACCTATTATGAAGACCTTCTTTCGGTGACGGAGGTGACGTATCCGATGGAAGAGACTCAGTCGCTTCAGGGTGAAGTGCGGAGTGTCCTGGGCGGGAAACCGCACAACTACACGCTGACCCTGATGGCGCCTGAGTTGAACTTTTCGCAGGTCATGTCGGTGAATCGGGAATCCCGTTTTTTTGTGGATAGCCTTGATTTTCCTGACGGGACGGTGTTCATTACCGTGGTGGACAAAGGCGGCACGCGGAAACCCTACTATCCCGTATTGACAAAGGACTTCTTTCCGAAAGTATCCTCCTTGTCGTGGCGATCCCCGTTTCGCCGTCCGACTGGTCTCCGGACGGGTATGCCGGAGACCGCGGAGCTGTCGGACGAAGATACTTTCACGCAAATCGATGCCCAGCATGACACTATCCGGACAACATTCATTCAGGCTGTTGCGCCTCGCGTCCGTACTCCATTCGGATTCAGCGAGATGCCGATGACCAAGACACGGGAGCAACTTCAGCCGAACGATAACCTCAGTCTTTTCTCCTATATCCTGATGACCAATCCATCATTGCACTGGGACGAGCAGAGAGAAGAAATGATCAACAACAAGACGGGTTTCATCAGCCATGGAGGCGAAGAGTATTTGAAGGTAAATCTTTATGTCGACGGGTTTCTGACAGACTGGCCCATGGCCGAAATGATTTATCTCAACGAAGTCGAAAAACTTAGCGTGACCACGCATCTGAGTTCGGACGCCTTTCTCGCCAAATCGTATGGCGGCATTGTACTGGCAGAATTGAGAAATGCGCGCTCCCGTACAGAATCACTTAAGCGTCAGACCAATGCCCTTGTCTCGATGCCCTTGGGATGGCAGCGGCCGAAGGCGTTCTACAATCCGGTATATGACCGTCGGCGGACATTGTCGCTTCCCGACCGCCGGAATACTGTCTATTGGAATCCGTCGGTCCGGCTCGGCGCCGCCTCTCCGAAGGAGATCACCGTCATGACGGAAGACCGTGCCGACGGTCCCTACTTTCTCCGGATTGAAGGCCGCACCTCCGACGGCCGCTGGATATCCAAGACCCAGATGCTGGACGTCGAGGCTCTTGGCGTCGACCGTTAGCCTTTCGTCTGCTTTCGTCAGTTTTCGTCGGCCTTCTGGCCGCTTTTGCGCTGCAACGGACGCAATTGACTGACAGGTAGTTACACAAGTTGATCCCCCTCAAAACGAGGGGGATCAACTTGTGTAAGTCGCTGATTTACTGATGCGTCCGTTGCAGCGCAAAAGAGAGGGACACTGCAGTTGGAAGGCGGGCCTTTCCCGCTTAGCGGACATCGCTTATGTCGGCCAGACGCCGGCCGGAGAGGTCCGGCGTCTGTTTCGGTTCGATGGTAATCCAAACCGTGCGGCCGGTCTCCTGGTGCGAGATCACCCGCGTTCCGTTCTTGGAAAGAACCCTGGCAAAGCCGGCGGTGTCCATCTCGTCCGGAACGGTCACCGAGAAGAAGCCCTCCGCGTCCGTGGACGCATAGCAGGGTTTTGTGGAAACATCTTCACAAACGACCACCATCTTCACGCCCTGCACCGGCCGGCCGGACGGGTCCGTGACATAGCCTCGCACCACCTTGGCATCAAGATTTGTACTCATCACGCTCAGAAGAGCCACAGTCAGAAGGATAAAAATACGTTTCATTGTAAGCAGATTTTGATTGTTTGACATTCCGTTTGGTTTGTCCTTCCTGGAATCACGGCCTGTGCCAAATTTGCAATCTGCTAACAATCAGCAATTTGAAAAACAGAAAGACTGTAAAGTCATCTTTACAGTCTTACAAAACAGTTGACAGCCTGTCAACGGAACGCCGGCGGCAGACGGGCTATTGCTGCAGCCACTTGTCGACCGCCTCGCGGAGCTGCGCATCGTAGCGGAGTGCGACGGGAACGGCGGCGCGGTTGAAGTAGTAGCGGGTGACGATCTCCTGCTCCACGAGCGGCAGGATCTCCGCCTTCTTGGCTCGGAGCACCGCCTCCTTGTCCATATTGACCTTCTTCTGCAGCGCCTCGATCTCGTCCTTGTAATTGTCGTAGAGATCCTCGGACTTGGCGGCTTTGATCAGCTGGTCAAGGGCGGTCTGGGCAGCGGTACGCGCATCGAAATCCTGGGTGGCGGCATATTTCACGAAATCTTCGTATTCGGCATCCGTCAGGTGGAAATCGCGGTCGATGTTTTCGTGCGCGATGAAATACTCGATGGCATAGGAGCCGATGATGTCGTAGTAGACCAGCGAGACGGTTGGCCGGCTGAACGGATGGCCCGCGACTTCGATGTCAGGGGCGATGCCGCCGTTCACATCTTTGTCGAGTGAACCGTCCTCGTGCCGGTTGCTGTAGTCTATGGCCTGCACGCAGCGGCCGCTGGGGGTGTAGTATTTGCCTGTGGTCACCTTCATCTGGCTGTTGTAGGGCATGGGCCTTATAGACTGGATCAAACCCTTGCCGAAAGAGCGGGTACCGGCAATGGTCGCGCGGCCGAGATCCTGGAGCGCTCCTGCAGTAATCTCGGAAGCGGAGGCGGAGTTGCCGTTGACCATCACCAGCAGCGGCATCGCGGTATCGACCGGTGCGGAGGTGGTGCGGTATTCCCGGTTCATCTCGGCAACCCGGCCCTTCGAGGATACCACGAGCGTGCCTTTGGGGACGAAGAGCGAGACGATCTCGATGGCCTCGTCCATCACGCCGCCGCCGTTGTCGCGCAGGTCGATGACCAGGCGCTTGGCGCCGGCTTCCTTCAGTTTGAGCACGTTCTCCTTGAATTCTTCCGAAACCTTGGCCGTGAAACCGCTCAGCTGGATATAGCCGATGTCGTCGCGGTAGATGCCGGCATAGGCGATGTCGGAGACGTGGATCCGTTCGCGGACCACCACTACGTCGACCGTGTCTTTCGTCCGGCCCTTGACCACCTTGAACTTCACTTCCGTTCCGGGCTGGCCTTTCATCCGGCCGGAACTCTGCTCGGAGGTCTCGTCATAGACGGGCTTGCCGTCGATCTCGATGATCGTGTCTCCCGGCAGGAGGCCGTACTTGGCCGCCGGCGAATTTTCGTAGGGTTCGATGATGCGGACGCCTTCTCCGGGCGCCTTGCGGATGATCGCGCCCACGCCGCCGTAGTTGCCGGTGGTCAGCAGTTCGAAGTCATCGCCTTCTTCCTCGGAGATATACACCGTATAGGGATCGAGCGTGGCGAGCATCGCCCGCACGCCGGCAATGATCATCTTGTCGAAATTGACCGTATCGACATACGACTGCGCAATCTCCTTCAGGACCGAATATTCCACCTCCAGGCTCTGTCCGAGCTTGAAATCCCGGCTCTGCGCCATCACGGGAGCCGTCGCGGCACCCAGCAGCAGCACGAGGACCGCCGCCATCCGTTTCATCTGTCTTTTCATCTGTGCGAACATATAACCTACAAAAATAGCAATTTTATCTGTATCTTTACTTCTTCAAAACATCCGTCGATGAACATCCTTTTTGCCACCAACAATCCCCATAAACAGGAAGAGGCCCAGGCCATTCTCGGCCCGTCCTTCCGTGTGCTCACCCCCGCTTCCCTGGGACTGCCGGGCGACCTGCCGGAAACCTGCGACACCCTGCGCGGCAATTCCGTCCAGAAGGCCTGCGCCGTCTGGAACTACTTCCAGCAGGACTGCTTCGCCGATGATACCGGCCTTGAGATCGACGCGCTCGGCGGGGCGCCGGGCGTCCACACGGCCCGGTACGCCGGCGAGGACAAGGATCCCGCTGCCAACCGGCGCAGGGTCCTGGCGGAACTGGCCGGCCTTCCCTTCGAGAAGCGGACGGCCCGTTTCCGCTGTGTCGTCTCGCTCATCGAAGACGGGGTGCTGACGGTCTTTGAAGGAACTTGCGAGGGCCACATCGCCTTGCAGGAAAGCGAAGGGGTCCAAGGCTTCGGCTATGATTCAATTTTTGTTCCAATCGGACTCGACGTGACCCTCGCCGAGATATCAATCGAAGAAAAGAACGCTCTTTCCCACCGTGGAAAGGCCATGCGGATGTTGCAATGCCATCTCCAGAAACGTCACGGATAGTCGTCCTGCACCTGACGAAATACAGCGACCACGCGCTGATCCTCCATACGGTCGATTCCACGTCAGGCCGTTGCAGTTATCTGGTGCGCGGCATCAAGCGGGGAAATGCCGTGGCGGCATTCCACCCGCTCAGCCTGCTCGACATCGTGAGTGTCTCCTCCCCCAAAAGTTCCCTGGGCTTGCTGCGGGAATGGGAACCGGCGCAGACGCTCCGCGACATCCGCGGCAGCCGCATCAAGAGTTCGCTGGCTATGTTCATCAGCGAGGTGCTGTACCGGAGTTTCACCAATGAACTGTCGGACCCGCATTTCTTCGACTGGCTCAGCCGCGTGATCTCCCTCCTGGAAGCGGAAGAAGGCAGCGTGGCCAATTTCCATCTCTGGTTCCTGGTCAGTTATGCGGTGCAGATGGGATTTATGCCGGACGAGACCATCGAGCCGGCCGGCATCTTCGAGAGCGGCGAAGCGGCGCTCTTCCTGCAGATCCTGCGGAGCTCCTTTGCAGAAACGATGGCGATTCCGCTGTCGGCCGAGCGGCGCCAGGCCTTCTCCCGCAAGATGCTGCAATACCTCTCCTACCATCTGGGCACGACGATCGACGCCCGCAGCCTGGACGTGCTGCACGCCGTACTGGCGTGACGCTTATCGGAAGAGGAAAACCTTATCTCCCCTCCGGACTTTTTCCGGAACGGGAACTGAACAGAGGTCACCTTTGGCGGCCTCTTCCAGTATGTGGCTGTCGTCCAGACGGATTTCCGACACCTCCGTCTCGACCACTCCCGTGGTAGGGCCGCTGATAAGCAGCTGGTCGCCCAGGCGGAACGATCCGGTTTCCATCTTGATTTCGGCTACGCCCAGCCGGGCATAGTAGTCCGTCACCCTTCCCAGATAGGTTTTCGTGCGGGTGGCCTGGTTGCCGTAGATATTGCTCCATTCGCCGAGCCTGGCGCCCTGGTAGTAGCCGTCCCAGAATCCGCGGTTGAATACCGTCAGGAGTTTCTCCCTGAGCGATGCGGCAAGCTCTTCGGAGAAAGTACCCTCTTCGATGGCATCGGCAGCCTCACGATATGCCTTGGTGACAGTTTTCACATATTCGGCGCTGCGGGCGCGTCCCTCGATCTTGAATACCGTCACCCCGGCCTCCACCATCCTGTCGAGGAAACCTATCGTACACAGATCCTTGGGCGACATTATGTATTTGTTGTCTATCAGGAGTTTCGATCCTGTCTCCACGTCCGATACCTCGTAGGCGTGGCGGCAGACCTGATAGCAGCTGCCCCTGTTGGCTGAGGCTCCGTATTCGTGGAGCGACAGGTAACACTTGCCGGAGATGGCCATGCAGAGCGCCCCGTGGCAGAACATCTCGATTTGCAGCGGCTTCCCGGACGGACCCCTGAGGTCCTCATTCCTGACAGCTTCGCTGATTGCCTTGACCTGGTTCAGATTGAGTTCCCGTGCCAGGACCACCACATCTGCGAACCGGCTCCAGAACCGTAGGCTTTCGATGTTCGAGACGCTGAGCTGGGTGGAGATGTGCACTTCTATCCCGAGGCGGCGGGCCTCCGCGATGGCCGCCATGTCGGAGGCGATCACTGCAGTGATTCCGGCCTCGCGGGCGGCGAGCAGGGTCTCCCGCATCGGTTCCAGGTCTTCGTCGTAAAGGGTGATGTTGAGGGTGAGGTAGCTTTTAACCCCGGCCTTGCGGCAGATGTCGCAGACTTCCGCCAGATCTTCAGCCTTGAAGTTGTTTGCGGAGTGCGAACGCATATTGAGGCTGCCGACTCCGAAATAGACCGAGTCGGCTCCGCCCTGCAGGGCGGCGTGCAGGCATTCGAAATTGCCTGCCGGAGCCATTATTTCCAGACGCCTATTTTTCACGGTGGATGATCTCTTCTGCGAACTGCCTGAGGACCAGGGTGTTTTCTTCGTCGAATCCGGCCTCTTCCAGGGCTTTCAGGGCTTTTCTGTGATAGACGAGGATTTCGGCGGCCGCGGCTTCCTTCACGCCTAGTTCCACATAGAGATTGCGGACTGCCTCGACTTTCTCTTCCCGGTCTTCTTCGCCGAGTTGCATGAACTGCTCCAGTTGCATTTTCTGCTCCCCTGCGGCGCGCCTGATGCCCTCCACCAGCAGCCAGGTCTTCTTGTTGTGTGTGATGTCTCCGCCTATCTTCTTCCCGAACACCTTTTCGTTGCCGAAAGTGTCGAGATAATCGTCCGTAATCTGGAATGCAAGCCCAAGTTCGTATCCGAAACGGTAGAGGGCGTCGCATGCTTCGGGGGCGGCTCCGCCGATCAGCGCGCCGAGCTTCGCCGAGCAGGCGAGCAGGACTGCGGTCTTGAGGCCGATCATCCCGAGATAGTCCTCCATCGTTATGAACGGCATCTCTTCGAAATCCATGTCGTACTGCTGCCCCTCGCACACCTGCATCGCCGTGGCGGAGAAGAGTTCAAGCGCCTGAGGCAGAACCTTTTCCGGAGCATGGGCCAGATACTGGTACGACAGGATCGACATGGCGTCGCCGGACAGTATGGCCACGTTCTCGTTCCATTTCTTGTAGACGGTCGGATTTCCGCGACGCGTGTCCGAACGGTCCATGATGTCGTCGTGGATGAGTGTGAACTCGTGGAAAACCTCAAGCGCCATCGCCGGGAAGACGATAGGATTGCGGAAGTCGTCGCTCATCAGGTTGTAAGTGAGCAGGCAGAGTTTGGGACGGATCCGTTTGCCGCCGATGGACATCATGTAATCGAGAGGCTCGTAGAGGTTCGCGGGTTCGCGGCGTATGTTCCGGAGTTTTGCGAAATTGGTAAGGATGTGGTCGATCTCTTCGAGGGTGTACATATCGTGGAGTTTGTAGTACAAAGATAGGGATTTTGTATAAATTGCTATCTTTGCGTCCATGGAAAAAGGCACAGCGACGGTCGTCAAACATACGGGAAGCCACTATCTGCTCTCCCGCCTTCCGGAATGGGATCCGTTTCCGGCGGTGATAAGGGGCAGGCTCCGGCTTTCCGGTTCCAAGGCCACCAACCCCGTCGCAGTCGGCGACAGGGTGGAGTACGAGGACGGGACCATCACCCGCATACTTCCGCGCAAGAATTATCTGATTCGCCGTTCCACCAACCTGAGCCGCGAAAGCCACATCATCGCAGCCAATCTCGACAGGGTTTTCCTGATCGTCACCATAATTCTGCCCGAGACCAAACTTGCCTTCGTCGACCGCTTCCTGGTCACCTGCGAGGCCTATGGCATACGGCCGGTCATCCTGATAAACAAAGTGGATCTCTATACGGAACCGGAACTTCAGGAACAGCTGGCCGGTTTCAAGAATCTCTATCGCAATGCCGGCTACGAAGTGCTTGAGATTTCAGCCCGCATGGGGACGGGCCTGGCGGCAGTGCGGTCGCTCTGCCGGGACGGCCTTACCCTCTTCTCCGGGACTTCCGGCGTGGGGAAATCCTCCCTGCTCAAGGCGCTCGACCCGACCCTCGATCCGAAAATCGGCGAAATCTCGCTGAGCCACCTGCAGGGTAAGCACACCACCACTTTCTACGAGATGCATCCGCTCACCGGAGGCGGCTTCGTGATTGACACCCCGGGCATACGCGGATTCGGACTGGTTGACATCGAGCCCGAAGAACTCAGCACTTATTTTCCCGAGATGCTCCGCGTAATGGACGGCTGCCGCTTCAAACCCTGCACCCATACCCACGAACCGGGCTGCGCGGTGAAACAGGCGCTGGAGGACGGGCTGGTTTCTCCCGAGCGCTACGGATCCTATCTCGGGATGTTGGAGGAGGAACGCAAATACAGATAATGGCTCTGCGCAATCCCATCAACCGTGAGGTGGTCCGGCTCGCCGTTCCAAGCATACTGGCCAATATCACGGTTCCCCTCGTAGGTATCGTGGATACAGCCATCGCGGGCCATCTGGGCGACGCGGCGCTGATAGGCGGCATCGCCATCGGTACCATGCTTTTCGACCTGCTTTACTGGAACATGGGGTTCCTGCGCGTAGGGACAGGCGGAATCACGGCCCAGGCTTACGGAAGGGGAGACATGAAAGCCTCCATCGACACCTTCTCCCAGGGAATCGCTACCGCGCTGGCCGCATCGCTCCTCGTTCTGGCCATCCAATGGCTCTTCGCTGAGGTCATGCTGATGCTGGTGGACTGTTCCCCCGAAGTGGAAGTCATCGCCCGCAACTACTTCTTCATCAGGGTATGGGCCGCACCGGCCACCCTGTCGCTTTTCGTATTCAAGGGATGGTTCATCGGGATGCAGAACACCATGTATCCGATGATAACCGACCTGTGGGTGAACCTGGTCAATATGGGTGCGAGCTGGTTCCTCTCTTTCCATACGCCGCTTGGCATCAGCGGAGTCGCGGCAGGAACGCTTGTCGCGCAGTGGACGGGACTGCTGCTGGCGATCCTGCTCATGCGCCACAAATACCGCGACATGCTCCGCTCCGCAAGCGTAATGCAAAGCATGCGATGGCGCTATTTCAAACGCTTCTTCTCTGTAAACAGCCAGCTTTTCGTCCGCTCCATGCTCATGCTGGTGGTCTATGAAGGCTTCACCATTTTCGCCGCCCGTTTCGGCGACGTGGAACTTGCTGTAAGTTCGGTGATGATGCACCTTCTGCTGCTCTATTCCTATTTCGTGGACGGTTTCGCCTATGCCGGCGAGGCCCTGACAGGCCGTTTCATCGGTGAACGGAACAGGACTTCACTCAACGAGACCGTGAAGTATGTGTTTATCTGGGGCGCCGTGATCGGCGTCATATCGACAGTGGCCTACGCCGTCTTCCCGCGCTCCATCATCGGAATCCTGACCGACAACGCCGAAGTCAAGGCGGCGAGCGAACCCTATCTTTTCTGGCTGCTGCTGATGCCGGTGCTAAGTTGCGTGGCATTCATATGGGACGGTATCTATGTGGGTGCCACCGCCTCCCGCGGCCTTATGATATGCATGGTCTTCTCGGCGGGATTGTTCGTGGCCTCATTCTACATCTGCGCTCCGCGCTTCGGCGCACAGGCGCTCTACATCGCTTATTTCGTCCATCTGGTGGTCAGGTCGGTCTATATGACTCTCGCCGCCCGGCGCAATGTCTGGGCGAAGGTCCCTGCTGCTGCATAGGTCCGGGGTATATTGATATGTTCATCAGTGAGCGGTGGAATGTTCAAAATGTAATGATTTGCGAGCACTAACGAAACAAAAAGTTTCATTTTTATTTGTTTACTTTCAGAATATAACTTAAATTTGTCTCAAACCTCTTTGAGGTCATCGTGACATTCCCCCTGTCCCATTCCCGGGAAAAGGGTACCTTCTCCGCCATCCTGCTCGGGCTTTGTGCCCATTTCCTCCTCTTGAGTTGTTCAGTCCGCCAACCTGCGGCTCCTGAACGCCACAATTTACCGAAGTATTGATTAGAAACGCCAAAACTTAGGCAATCATGAAAACACTCTATTTGTCTACCACTCTTTTCATGTTGTTCCTATCCCTACTGTTCAGCGCTCTCCCCGTTTCGGCCCAGGAGGCCATCACTCTGGACAAGCGTAGCTAC
>JAFRRF010000034.1 GCA_017428245.1 Bacteroidales bacterium | reverse complement strand
CTGAAAGCATCTAAGCGCGAAGCCGTCTCCAAGATGAGTTTTCCATTGAGGGACGTGGGAGACTACCACGTTGATAGGCCGAAGATGTAAAGGCAGCAATGTCAAAGTCGATCGGTACTAATATCCTGAAAACTTCGCTTGAAGCAAGAAGAACAGTTGCGAGAGGTTTTTGTCTGAGGTTTCTCTCTCCTGGAGATATATGAAAGGCGGTTATAGCGGTGAGGATCCACCTCTTCCCATTCCGAACAGAGAAGTTAAGCTCACGTGCGCCGATGGTACTGCTACACCAAGTGGGAGAGTAGGTTGCCGCCACCTTTGAGAGCCGTAAGGTTGATTCCTTACGGCTCTTTTTTTATTGTATTATCTGGTGGCGGCGTTGATGCGGCGGAGCATCGTGAACATGATGAGGCCGGCGAGGGCGCAGAGTCCGGCGAGGATGGCCCAGTTGGCCCAGAGGGGCACGTGCATCCACAGCAGGCCTGGAACCATGGTCAAATAATTGCCTACGGCCGATGCGGCGAACCATAGGCCCATCATCAGGCCTTTCATCTTGGGAGGCGCTACCTTCGTTACGAACGAGATGCCCATCGGGCTGAGCAGCAGCTCTGCGAATGTCAGTACCAGATACGTCCCCATCAGATAGGTCGGTACCACAGGATCCGGAGAAACCGTTCCCGAAAGCGCAGCCGGCGAGGGCTGGCCGATCGAGCCGAAGATCATCACCACATAACCCAGTGCTGCCACCAACATGCCGATACCGATCTTCATCGGTGCGGAAGGCTCTTTTTTCTTCCTGGCCAGCGCATCGAAAAGTGCCATGATGACAGGAGTGAGCAGTACGACGAAGAAGGGATTGAACTGCTGGAAGAGTTGCGGCTGGATATCCAGGACGGCCGGCATCCGGCTGTAAATGATGGCAGCCGCCGCCCAGAGTCCGAGGGTGATGGCCCCACAGGCGATTTTACCGCTGCGTTTTTCTGACTGGAAAGCGCCGAACAGCGAGTAAATGGATATGGCCAGCAGGCCCAGGATCCACATATTGAATCCGGCTTTGGGCCAGCCGGAAACGGTCGATTGCGTGTAGTCGCGGGCGAACCAGGTGAGCGACTGTCCGTTCTGCTGGAAGGCCATCCAGAAGAAGATGACCACGGCGAACACCATGCAGAGGGCTACGACACGGTCGCGGGTCTGTTTGGGTGTGAGTTCGACCGCCGGCGCGTTGCCGGCTGCCGCGGCTTGTTTTGCATTGACATCGGCGTGTTTGAACCATCTGCGGCCGGCGAAATAGATTCCCATCGATACGATAAGGGAGACACAGGCTACGGCGAAGCCCATGTTATAGGACGATGCAAGGTGTTCGATATAATAGCCGCTGAATTCCGGCAGGGACATTGTGGCTACGGACGCATCCGGCATCTGCGCCTGCAGTTCGGTCAAGCGGGCGGTATTGTCCGGTGTGATCGTGCCGGCAAGGAACTGGTGGGCCAGAGCCGGGATATCGGCTTTATAAACGAGGCCGGACTTGGCAAGGAAACGGTTGGTGATGGCCGTGGCGGCGAATGGGGCGAACATAGCGCCGACGTTGATGGCCATATAGAAGAGGCTGAACGCCGAGTCGCGTTTGTCGGCGTATTTCGGGTCGTCGTAAAGGTTGCCGATCATCACCTGCAGGTTGCCCTTGAAGAGACCGGTTCCAAGGGCGATCAACAGGAGTGCGCCGATCATCAGGGCCAGGCCGAAGGCATTGGCGGGTGTCGGTATGGTCAGCATCACATAGCCCAGGAACATCACACAGATGCCGGCCACGACGCATTTGCCATAACCCACGCGGTCGGCGATCCAGCCGCCGATTACGGGAAGGAAGTATACGACGGCCATGAAGATGGCGTAGAGCTGGCTGGCCGATGCCTGCTCCCAGCCGAACTTGGCCTGCAGGAACAACATAAAGATGGCCAGCATCGTGTAATAGCCGAAACGCTCGCCCGTATTGGCCAGCGCCAGCGCATAAAGACCTTTCGGTTGACCTTTAAACATATCGAAAAGGGGTAAGGGTTATGGAGACAAGAGTTACAGCGCAGCGAGTATCAGGATCTGGGCGGAGACGACGCGGAGGAACATCGTCAGCGGATAGACCGTGGAATAACTCACGGCGGGAATGTCGTTGGGAGAACTGCTTGTGACGAACGAGAGGGCGATGGGGTTGGTCATGCTGCCGGCCAGGGTTCCCATCAGCGCAAAGTAGTTGAGCTTGAATACCGTCCGCCCCAGAATACCCATCACCAGGATGGGAATGACCGTAATCAGGAAGCCGTAGCCTACCCAGACGTAACCGCCTCCGGCCAGCGTGCTGACGAATTCCGGCCCGGCCGACAGGCCGACTGCCGCCAGGAAGAGCGAGATACCGATCTCGCGCAGCATCAGGCTGGCGCTGATGGTCGTGTAGGTGACAAGGTGGAAGCGGGCGCCGAATCGGCTCAGCAGGATGGCCACGATGAGCGGGCCGCCCGCCAGACCGAGTTTCACGGGGAGCGGAATGCCGCTGATGTGGAAAGGAATCATCCCGACCACAACACCGATCAGGATTCCGATGAACATCGGGATGATATTGGGTTCGCGGAGCTGTTTCTGCGAATTGCCCAGCAGTCCGGCCACCTCCTGGATGGCGCTTTCGGATCCGACTACCGTGACGCGGTCGCCCAGCAGGAGTTCCAGTGACGGGGAAGCGATCAGGTCGATGCCCGAACGGTTGATCCGGGTAACATTGACCTTGAAGTGATTGCGGAGCTGAAGGGATCCGAGCTGCTTTCCGTTGATGCTGCTTCGCGTGACCAGGATACGGCGGGACATCAGTTCCGAGTTCCGGCTCTTCTCGTCCCAGACTTCCTGCGGCATTTCGATCTGCCGGCCGAGAAAGGCTACGACGGCTTCGGTATCGCGCGGATCGGAAACGAAAAACACCTTGTCGTTCAGGCCTATAACGGTCTGCGCATCGGCCAGGACCGGTTCAGCGCCTTCTTTGAGCACCCGGGAGATAACGAACGGACGATTCAGCAGCCGCGCCAGTTCCCAGACTCTCTTACCGTTGAGCTGGGGATTGGTAATCACCACGGTGATGCGGTCGGGCTCGTGGGTTTCGATGATGTGCTCTTCGTGGAGACGTGCGTCTTCTTTCTCCGGATCGACCCGGAACACTTTCCGCAGCAGAATCAGTGCGGCGATCAAACCGATGACGCCGAGCGGATAGGCTACGGCGTAGCCCAGGGCGATGGACGGTTCATTGACTCCTACCGTATCGAGATAGGTCTGCTGGGCTGAACCGAGGGCCGGCGTATTGGTCACGGCACCCGACATCACGCCGGTCATCGTAATCAGGCTGGTGCCGCTTGCCACGGCCAGCAGGCAGGTGACCAGGATGCCAATGAGAAGGACACCTAAAGATATGGCGTTGAGTTTCAGCCCGTTCTGTTTGAGCGATGAGAAAAAGCCCGGGCCGACCTGCATACCGACCGAGTAGATGAACAGGATCAGGCCGAATTCTTTGACAAAGCCGAGCACTTTCGGGTCGATGCCCATCTTGAAATGCCCGAAGGCAATGCCGACGAAAAGGATCCACGTGACGCCGAGCGTGATTCCGCCGATTTTGACCTTGCCCAGCAAGGTGCCCAGGGCTATGGTGGCCGCCAGAATGAAAATGATATGGGCCGTGCCGCTCCCGAAAAGCAATTCTGCGAACATATACGGAAATTAATCGGACTTATACGCAAAGATACGGTTTTTCGATACAATGAAGGAATCTTTTTTCTAACTTTGAAACCAGAACGCCGAAAGGAACGAAATGAAACGTATGAACAACAATTGGTGGTGGCGCTTGCAACTCGATTAGTCGCAAGGTAACCAGCCATTTGTATTCATCATATAAAAAGGTCTGTCGAACTTGCGACAGGCCTTTTTTCGTGACCGGACCCAACATGCTGAAACAAACAAAACAATAATTAACAAATTAAAACACAAACGCCATGAAACAGAAAAAATTCCTGCTCCCGGAGAGCGAGATTCCGACCCACTTCTTCAATATGCAGGCCGTGATGCCCAACAAGCCGCTGCCCATTCTCAACCCGGCTACGCATCAACCGCTTCGCGCGGAAGACCTGTATCCGATTTTCTGTGAGGAATGTGCCCGGCAGGAACTCAACCAGACCGACGAATGGATTCCCATTCCGGAGCCGGTCCGCGAGCAGTACGCCATGTACCGCTGCACGCCGCTCGTGCGCGCTTATGACCTGGAGAAGGCGCTCGGTACGCCCGCGCACATTTATTTCAAGAACGAGAGCGTGAGCCCGGCCGGCAGCCACAAACTCAACTCTGCCCTGGCACAGGCCTATTACGCCAAAGAGCAGGGCGTGACCAATATCACCACCGAGACCGGAGCCGGCCAGTGGGGCGGTGCCCTTTCGTATGCCGCCAAGAAGTTCGGCCTGGAACTGGCCGTCTATATGGTCAAGCTGAGCTATGAGCAGAAGCCGTACCGTCGCAGCATCATGCAGACATTCGGCGCGGCCATTACGCCTTCGCCGTCGATGTCGACCCGGGCCGGCAAGGATATCCTGACCATCAACCCCAACGACCGGGGTTCCCTGGGCTGTGCCATCTCGGAAGCCATCGAACTGGCCGTCACCACTCCGAATTGTAAATATACCCTCGGCTCGGTGCTTAACCACGTGTGCCTCCACCAGTCGATCATCGGCCTGGAAGCCGAGAAGCAGATGGCGTTGGCGGGCGAATACCCCGACATCGTGATAGCCTGCTTCGGCGGCGGCTCGAATTTCAGCGGTATCGCCTATCCGTTTATGCGCCACAACATCCAGGAAGGCCGCAAGACGCGCTTCGTAGCGGCAGAACCCGCATCCTGTCCGAAGCTCACGCGCGGCAAGTTCGAATATGACTTCGGCGATGAGGCCGGCCTTACTCCGCTTCTCCCGATGTACACCATCGGCCACGGTTTCAAGCCGGCCAGCATCCATGCGGGTGGCCTGCGCTACCACGGTGCCGGTGTGATCATGTCACAGCTCATGAAAGACGGGTTTATGGAAGCGGTGGACATCGACCAACTCGATTCGTTCAACGCCGGCGTGCTCTTTGCCCGCACGGAAGGTATCATCCCGGCTCCGGAATCCTGCCACGCTATTGCCGCTACCATTCAGGAGGCCCTCAAATGCAAGGAAACCGGAGAAGAGAAGACCATTCTCTTCAACCTTTCCGGTCACGGATTCGTGGATATGGCCGCGTATGACCAGTATTTCTCGGGCGAGATGCAGAACTACCAGCTTACTGAAGAGGAACTGGCGAAGTTCATGGCTCCGGTCGACGCGCTCAATAAGGAGATTACTCGATAATCAGGACAAATCCGCCTCCGGGCGCCAGGTGGACGTTGTACGGCTTGTGCGTCGGAAGGCTGAGAGATTCGATCTTGTAATCAGTCGCATTGCGGGTCGCATTCACGCCGTCACGGAACAACGTGGCGGCGTGCGTGCCTTTTGCCAGAACGCTCAGGTCGAGCATGATGTCGCGGGCGTCCCAGTTGGTCAGGCCGCCGACATACCAGGTCGAGCCGCTGCGCCGGGCCGTGACCAGGAACTTGCCGATTTCGCCCTGCAGGATGCGGGTTTCATCCCAGACGGTAGGGAGCGCCGTGATGAAATCGGTGGTTTCCTGCTCTTTCATATAGGCGGTCGGATTGTCACAGAGCATCACGAACGGGGAGTCGAAGACGATATATTCGGCTACTTGCCGGGCGCGGGTTCCCTGGCTGGAAGGATTGCTGTAGTTGGGCATGAATTCACTTTGCAGCATGTTCCGCATCGCGCCCTGGGTATAGTCGACCGGACCGGAGAGCATACGGATGAACGGGAAGGTGACGTCGTATTCCACGATGTCTTCTTTCGACCATTTCAACTGCTCCATACCCCAGACTCCTTCGAAATTGAGCACGTTAGGCCAGGTGCGGTTCATGCCGGCCGGCTTGTACATACCGTGGTAGTCGAGCAACAGGTGATGCCTTGCAGCCGCTTCGGCAATGCGGTACAGTTGCTCTGGGATGGTCTGGTCGTCACGGTCCATGAAATCGACCTTGAAACCCTTGATGCCCATCGCCGAATAGTTCCTGCACGCCTTCTCCAGGTCTTTTTCGAGCACGTAGCTCACGGCCCAGAGTACCAGACCTACGTTCTTGGAATCTGCGTAACGGATGAGTTCCTTCAGGTCGATGGTTGGTTTGATGCTCAGGATGTCGAGCGGATCGGACCAACCTTCGTCGAGTACGACATACTCGATGCCGTTGGCGGCAGCGAAGTCGATGTAGTACTTATAGGTTTGCGTGTTGATGCCGGCGGGAAAATCCACGCCGGTGATATTCCAGGCATTCCACCAGTCCCAGGCAATCTTGCCGGGTTTGATCCATGATACGTCGCCTATCCTGTTGGGCGATGCCAGCAGATAAACCAGGTTGTTGACGGGCAAACCGGTGTCCTTGTTGGCGATAGCCAGTACACGCCAGGGGAATCGGCGGGGAAACTGCCGGGAAGCGCTTTCCCGGATGATGGCCAGGTCTTCGGTATAGGAATCCACGATGACCTGTCCCCGGGTCGGTGTTTCCCTGACGGAAAACGGCACGGGGGCGAAGACACCCTTGAGCGAGAAGTCCCTGTTGCCCTTTCCCAGGAACATGCCGGGATAGGCTTCGATGTCAGCATCGGTAATCTCAACGCGGATGCCGTTGTCCAGGCATACCAACAGCGGGGAGAATGCAATCTCATCGCTGCGGAACCCGCTGAGCGGGGCTACGGTGTACTTGCTTTCGAACGAGGTGCGGAAAGGATTCTCCTTGCCGCCGCTGCTATAAGGGACATAGGCAGTATGGTCGCCATAGAAATTGAATTCAGCGCGTTCGCCCGTCACGCGGTCGCCTGCCCGGACCGATGTGGAAACAAAACGATAGGCGACACCTTCTCCGTCGTATGCCCGGAAGATCAGGAGCCAATCGTTGGTCAGCAGAAGCCGGAGCTGATTGTAGCTCTCTTCGATAAACGACTGCCGCCAGAATGGCGCTGAAACGGTATTCCTGACTTTCTCGATTTTGGAAGACCGGACCGTAACATCATAGGCTATATCTTTTCCATTCACGCTCATGGAGATCACGGAAGGGGCAAGGATCCGCTGTCCGTCATGCCTTACGCTCCAGGAAATCCGTTCCTGAACATCGACTTCGACGAATGTTCGGCCGTTGGGTGAGGCTAGTGTATATACTTTAGCCTGCACTCCGCCGGCGGCCAGGGTAAGCAGGAGAAAAAAAGTGAAAAACCGTTTCATAATCTGGAGGCTTGATTTGACAAATTTACGAAGAATCTTGCTAACTTTGTAGTTCGACAAACCATATTTTTGACTATGAAACTCGAAGGAAGACGCGAAAGCACAAATGTGGACGACCGCAGGGGCAGATCTACGGCCGGCACCATCGGCGGCCTGGGTATCGGCGGCCTCATCATTGTAGGACTTCTCACCTGGCTGTTGGGCGGCGATCCAGGCTCCGTGCTTCAGGAAGCGGGTTCGGTGCTCGGCTCCGGCACGCAGACTGCCGGTGATTATACCCCGACGGCGGAAGAAGAGGAACTGGCGACGTTCGCCAAACAGATTCTCGCGGGTACGGAGGATGTCTGGACCAAAATCTTCAAGGCGAACGGTCTGACGTATACGCCGCCGAAACTTGTGCTCTTCTCGGGAGCCGTGCAGTCGGGATGCGGCGGCGCCACGGCGCAGTCCGGCCCGTTCTACTGCAGTGCCGACCAGTGCGTGTATCTCGACCTGTCGTTCTTCACTTCGATGAAGAAACAGATCGGCGCCGACGGCGACTTCGCATACGCCTATGTCATCGCCCACGAGGTGGGACACCACGTGCAGAACCTGCTGGGTACCCTGGGCAAAGCCCACCAGCAGATGTCGCGTTATAAGGCCAACAGCAAGGAATACAACCAGATCAGCGTACGTCTCGAACTGCAGGCTGACTTCTATGCCGGTGTCTGGGCACATCACGACAACGCGATGTACGGTTCCCTTGAGCCGGGCGACATCGACGAGGGCCTGGCCGTCGCATCGAAGATTGGCGACGACTATCTGCAGAAACAGGCGTACGGTTACTCCGTTCCTGATTCCTTCAACCACGGCACCTCCGCCCAGCGTTCGAAATGGCTCAAGAAAGGCATTGCCACTGGTGACCCTTCCCAGGGCGACACCTTCTCGATTGCATATAATTCGCTGTAACCGCAGGATATGGCCAGTGAGATCCGGAGTCCTGAGCTGTGGCCCGACGGCGCGCTCAAGATCGAATGGGTGCGGCATCATATGCCGCTGCTCAGCGGCCTGGAGGCCGAGTTTCGCTCAGAACGCCCTTTCGCGGGGCTGAAGGTTGCGCTTTCCGTCCATCTGGAGGCCAAGACAGCCTATCTGTGCAAGGTGCTCGCCGCGGGCGGGGCCGAGATGTATGTCACCGGCAGCAATCCGCTTTCCACGCAGGACGACGTGGCGGCCGCCCTTGTCCACGATGGGCTCAATGTTTTCGCCTGGTACGGGGCTACGCCCCAGGAATACGAATCCCATATCCGTAGGGTTCTTGAGGTCGGTCCGAACGTGATCATCGATGACGGCGGCGATCTTGTTTCGCTGATGCACAGTGAATACCGGCATCTCCTGCCGGGTGTGATCGGAGGCTGCGAGGAGACCACTACCGGTATCCTACGCCTGCTGGCGATGAACCGTGCCCGCCAGCTGACCTTCCCGATGATGCTGGTCAACAACGCTGACTGCAAACATCTGTTCGACAACCGGTACGGCACTGGCCAGAGTGTGTGGGACGGCATCAACCGTACCACCAATCTTATCGTGGCCGGCAAGACCGTCGTGGTGGCCGGTTACGGCTGGTGCGGCAAGGGCGTGGCGATGCGTGCCAAGGGCCTTGGCGCCAAGGTTGTTGTGACGGAAGTCGATCCGGTCAAGGCGATGGAAGCCGTGATGGACGGTTTCTCGGTGATGCCGATGGCGGAAGCCGCCCGCGTGGGAGACATGTTCATCACCGTGACGGGCTGCGCCGGGGTCATCACGCCGGCGCATTTCCTGCAGATGAAAGACGGTGCCATCCTCTGCAATGCCGGTCACTTCGACGTGGAAGTCGATGTGGCGGGACTGCGTGCGATGGCGGTCGAAGCCGCGCCGGCCCGGCACAACATCATGGGTTACCGCTTGGAAAACGGCAATATAATCTATGTCATCGCCGAAGGGCGCCTGGTGAACCTGGCGGCCGGTGACGGCCATCCGGCCGAAATCATGGATATGTCGTTCGCCATCCAGGCCCTCAGCGCCCGCTATCTGGTCCGGCATCGTGACCTCCCGCGCACCCCGGGCGCGATGACGCACGACGTGCCTCGCGAGATTGATGAGGAAGTCGCCCGCCGTAAACTCGCCTACTGGGGCTGCGCCATCGACTCACTCACCCCGGAACAGCACAGGTATCTGTATGGAGAATGAAAGATGGCCGGCTCTGCTGGCTGCCGACGGGTGGCTCAACCGCGTGGTGACGGCTACCAATGATTTTCTGTGGACCTACATCCTGATTGCCGTGCTGATCGGGTGTGCGCTGTATTTCACGTTCCGTTCCCGCGGTGTACAGTTCCGGATGATCGGCGAGATGTTCCGGCTGCTGGGCGATTCCACCGGCCGGCACGACGGACAGAAACACGTGTCTTCGTTCCAGGCTTTCGCCGTGTCGGTCGCCACGCGGGTGGGGACGGGCAACCTGGCGGGTGTTGCCACTGCCATCGCCGTCGGAGGCCCGGGAGCCGTGTTCTGGATGTGGACCATCGCCTTGTTGGGCTCGGCTTCGGCTTTCGTCGAATCTACCCTGGCCCAGCTTTTCAAACAGCGTGGAAAGCATTCGTTCATCGGCGGACCGGCTTATTATATCCTCAAAGGCCTGAAACAACCCTGGCTGGCCGCCCTGTTCGCCATACTGATTTCGGTGACTTTCGGTCTGTCGTACAATTCGATCCAAAGCAACACCATCTGCAATGCGCTGAACGTTGCTTTCGGTTTCGATCCGTGGGTGGTGGGCCTTGTGCTTGCCGCGCTCTCGCTGGTTGTCATTTTCGGCGGCATCCACCGCATCGCCAAGGTCAGCAGTGTCATCGTTCCCATAATGGCCCTGGGCTATCTGGTGCTGGCGTTGTTCGTGATCTGCCGTCATCTCGATTTGATTCCGCAGGTGTTCAAGCTCATTTTCCAGGACGCGTTCGGCATTCGTCAGATTGCAGGGGGCGGTATTGCCGCTACACTGATGAACGGTATCAAGCGTGGTCTCTTCTCGAATGAGGCAGGCGAGGGTTCGGCCCCGAACGTGGCGGCGACCGCCAGCACGAGCCATCCCGTAAAACAGGGCCTGATCCAAGCGCTCGGCGTGTTCACCGACACACTGGTGGTCTGCAGCTGTACGGCGTTCATCATCTTGTTCAGCGTCGTGGATACGCAGAGCGGTCTTAACGGCATCGCCTTGACGCAGGCAGCGCTCCAGGCCGAGGTCGGCCGTTTCGGAACCATTTTCGTGGCGGCGGCCATTCTGCTGTTCGCCTACTCGAGCATCATCGGCAACTATTATTACGGAGAAGCCAATATCCGTTTCCTTACAAAAAAGAGATGGGTGATGGGTTTGTATCGGCTCTTGTCGGGCGGCGTGGTCGTGATGTTCGGCGCTCTGGCCAGCCTCGACCTGGTATGGAGCCTGGGCGACGTGTGCATGGCCTTGCTCACGGCGTGTAACCTCTATGCGATTATGCGATTGAGCAAATATGCTTTCCGTTTGCTCGACGACTACCGCGCTCAGAAGAAAGCGGGCAAGGATCCGGTCTTCCATCGGGACGCCCTGCCCGGGTTGGATTTGGACTGCTGGGAGTAGGAAATGGATTGTTTTTTGCTTATCTTTGATTTTCAGATCAATCAAATCTTTAGAAATGAAACGGATCGTTGTTCTTTTGTTGATGACGGCCATGGCCGCCTTGATGATGACTTCCTGCAAGGAAAACCTGCCTGCCCGCTTCGACCGGCTCGTGAATTATGTCGAAAAGCATTGCGACAAATTCTCGCAGAGCGACTGGGACAAAGCTAATTCGCAATTCTCCAAACTGGTAGATGAATACACCGAAAACCGGAATGCTTACAATGCCGACCAGCGAAAGCAGATTAATTCCGCAATCGCCAAATACGCCGGCCTGGTAGCCAAGTCAGGTGTCAAATCTGCCATGGACGTGGTCAATGACCTTCTCGAGCAGATTCCCTCATTCTTTGAAAGTATCGGCAACTTTCTCAAGGATTTGGGGACAGAAAATGAGGAATAGATGAAAAGGCTTTTCGTTTTATTCGCCGCCTTCCTTATTCCGCTTTCCCTCCTGGGGCAGGACGACAAGTTTTTCCATGTGGGTGTCGATGCCAGCATGGACTGTTTCATCGGATCGGGGAGCGGGGTTTCTCCGAGTTTCGGTCTCGGAGCCCGCACCCGTCTGGGCGGATACGACCAATGGGTCAATCTCGTGGGTGGCGTCAGGTATATTTACGGGACGCGCCTGTCGGGATTCCAGGTACCTATTCTCCTGAATGTGAATCTGTTGAAAGGAAGACAGGTTTCCGCCTATCTCGGCGGTGGCTATGAATTCGATTTCATAGGAACGTATCTCGGCTGTATGAAAGCCCAGGCCGGCCTGGCAGGCCGGCACGTTGACTTCCGTATTTTCTATAAGCCCTATCAGGGGGATGTGGGAATAGGTTTTACGTATTATTTTTAGATGTATCGAAAATGAAAAAAATCATCAGGATCGTTTTGGTATTGGCGGTTGTTATTCTGGCCGTGAAGTTTTGTTCCGATAAGTTCGGAAGCGTGATTTCCCTTCCGGGGAGAACGGGCGGAGAAACCGCTGATGATACGGGCGGCTGGTTCGGCCAGAAGGAAAAGACCGGAGAAAAGACTGTCCAGAAGAACGAAAACAAAACGGCTTCGAGCGACGAAATCCGCGAGCTGGAGCGGGAGCTCGGCATCGGTGTCGACAAAGATCAGACGACGACTCCCAAAATTCCCACGAACAAAACCACCACTTCCACCACGACGTCCTCGTCAACCCCGCTTTCCTTCAAGGGAATCCCTATGACCGGCTCTCTTTCGTCATTCGGACGGGAACTGGTCAAAGCCGGATTCAGGAATAACGGGGACGGTACTTATACCGGTGATTTTGCCGGGTATAGCGGATGCAGGATAACCCCTTCCGGAAGTAATCCGGTCGAGGCGGTGCGCGTAGACTTTCCGGTCATTTCGGATTGGGACGAACTGGAGAAGTCCTATGATTCCCTTCAGGCTTCCCTGACCCGGAAATATGGCAAGGAACCGAAGACTGCGACCAACAGCAATCTCGCTGTATATGAACTTCCCGACGGAACTATCTCCCTGGATGCCGATGTGAGGGACCGCTCTTCCTGGCATGTGATCCTGACGTACGCCAACAACCCTTCGGTTACCACTTCTTCCACCTCCGGAAGGAATCCCATCGACGACCTGTAGACCCGTCGGATACGAAAAAAGCCAACTGCTTCAAGCAGCTGGCTTTTTTTTGTGCCCAGAACAGGACTCGAACCTGCACAAACTTGCGTTTACTAGTCCCTGAAACTAGCGCGTCTACCGATTCCGCCATCTGGGCGAACCTTTAGGGACTGCAAAGGTAGTAATATTTTCTAAACTTCCTCAATATTTTTTCGCAAACGCAATTTTTGATAAAAAAATTTTGTGCGCGCCAAAAATTATCCTACATTTGCAGTCCCAAACCAACGGGAAACATTCCTCAATAGCTCAGTTGGTCAGAGCACCTGACTGTTAATCAGGGGGTCGTAGGTTCAAGTCCTACTTGAGGAGCAGCTGATAATCAAGCACTTACGGAAACGTGAGTGCTTTTCTTTTTGGGCAGGAACCCGCGGGGAGGGACTCCGGATAAGTTTTTTTGCAACAAAGAGGGCTTTTATTTACCTTTGTTACTTGGCTATCCGTCAGATCAATCATTTTTTATTAGTTATGAAGAAGTTCTTGCCTATTTTATTGGTAGCAGTTGTTGCACTGATGGCGACCAGTTGTATTACCTTACTGGCTGCCGCCCTGGCCACCGAAGAAGAGGATGGTGTCATTGTCTTCGTCGACAGCAGCCGGCATTCAATCGATGTAAGGGTTGATGAACGTCATTACGACATCGAAACCGTCAGGGAGCGGGATCTCGACCGGAGACATAACCTGAAGCGCGCCGCTGACAACATGATCTATGTTTCTCCCGGTTATCACCATGTCAACGTCCGTCACTACGGAAGGACGATCTTCAACGAATCGGTACGCGTCCGCTCCGATGAAACCAAGATTATCTATTTGTAGTCAGACTGCTGCCGCTTTGTTGTATTGAGGAGATTCCTCTAAATCTTGCACCTGCGAAAACGCGGGTGCTTTTTTTTCGTATCTTTGCCTTTTATCAGTAGAACGAACGGGCAGAATATGGAAATCGGGGTTTTTTCGAAGTGCATCAAGGAACTCATCGTGGAAAACGACCGGGTTGACGTTCCATATCTGGGTACGTTCACAGCCGAAATGATGCCGGCCAGCTATTCCGACCGCCAAACTACCATCCATCCGCCTTATCGGAAAATGTCGTTCCACAAAGGTGGGATTTCCCTCCAGGAGGGGCAGTTGCTGCTTGAGAAGGTGCGCCGGGAACTTGGCGTAAGTCTCGACCAGGCCGGCGTCGAACTGGGCTGGTGTCTCAGCCGGCTGAGTTCCGAGCTGGAAGGGCGGAAACGCTGCACGCTTCCCGGACTGGGCATGATGCGGGCCAATGCCCGCAACGAGTTCTTCTTTGTTCCCGATGACGATCTCGACATCTGGCCCGACGGCATCGGTTTCGAGCCGATTGCGATAAAGATGCCGAAGGAAGAGATGCCCGGTCAAGCCGGGCATGACGAGGAGAAGGTCGTGTGTGACGAAGTGAAGGTTGTGCCGGACGAAGAGGAAGTTGTGCAGGACGAAGTGAAGGTTGTGCAAGAGAAAGAGCCGGTCGTGGAAGAGCCCAGGGTTGAAGAACCTGTGGGAGAAGCCCGCGTCAAAAAGCCTTTACACTGGGGCTGGATTGTGTCGATCGTGCTGGCGGGGTTGCTGCTGTTGTTCATAGCGGCGTGCTATCTCTTTACGGATATGATGTCGCCGATTATCGACAGGCTGCTGTATTCGAAAGAAGAACTGGAACTCTTGCGGGGGAGGTAGTTTTATGATCGACCGCGCTACCATCGACAAGATAATGGACGCCGTCCGTATCGAGGAAGTCATCGGTGACTTCGTCTCGTTGCGCAAACGCGGTGCGAATTATCTGGGATTGTGCCCCTTCCATCAGGACAAAAATCCATCGATGAGCGTCTCCTCCACCAAAGGCATCTTCAAATGCTTCGCCTGCGGCAAGGCCGGCAACGCCGTGAGTTTCCTGATGGAACACGAGCACCTGACCTATGTGGAAGCTCTCCGCTATCTGGCAAAGAAATACCATATCGAAATCGTGGAGAAAGAGGAGACGGCCGAGGAGATCGCCCACAGGATGCGTTACGAAAGCCTTCTGGTGGTGACCGACTATGCCCAGAAATACTACGCCGACATCCTTTGGAACACGGAAGTAGGAAAAGCCATCGGCCTGAGCTACTTCCACGAACGCAAGTTTACCGACGAGACCATCCGTAAGTTCGGCCTCGGCTATGCCGCCTCTCGTCCGCTGACTTTCTGTTCGAAAGCCCTGCAGGACGGCTATAAGAAAGAATTCCTGCTCGCCGCCGGCCTTTGCCTTGAACGTGAGGGCACCGGTGAGCTTTACGACCGTTTCTTCGACCGGGTGATGTTCCCGATCCATTCTATCAGCGGCCGGGTCATCGCCTTCGGCGGCCGTACCCTGAAGACCGACAAGAGCGTCGCCAAATACGTCAACAGCCCGCAGAGCGAAATCTACGACAAGAGCCGTTCGCTCTACGGGATATTCCAGGCGAAGAACAGTATCGCCAAGGAGGACAAATGTATCCTGGTAGAGGGCTACGCCGACGTGATATCGATGCATCAGGCCGGCGTGACCAACGTAGTGGCATCGTCGGGTACGTCGCTGACCGTGGAGCAGATCCGCCTGATCAAGCGTTTCACGGAGAAGGTCACCATCATCTACGACGGCGACGCTGCCGGCATCAAGGCCGCCCTGCGCGGTATCGACCTGGTGTTGGAGGAAGGCCTCAGCGTCAAAGTGGTGCTCCTTCCGCCGGAGGACGACCCTGACTCTTTTGCAAAAAGCCACAACCTGATCGAGATCCGGGAGTATATCGAAGAGAATGAAAAGGATTTCATTTCGTTCAAGAGCGACCTGTTGCTGGAAGAGAGCCAGCGCGACCCGGTACGCCGGGCGCAGGTGATCGGCGATATCCTCCAAAGTGTCTCGGCGGTGGCCGATCCGATCCTTCGCAACATCTACGTTGAGGTGGTTGCCGAGAAGTTCGACCAGAAGATCGATTCCGTCCTGGCCAAGGTTTCGGAATTCCGGAGCAAGAAAAAGGCGCTCGAGCGGTCGCGGCGGCGCTATGAAGATCAGCAGCATCAGGGCTGGCAGCCGGGCGCTGACCGCCCGGAAGCGCCGCTGCCGGACGAGGAACCGGCCGACGCGCAGCCTTCCGGCTATCCTGTCCGCGACGCCTATCTGGCCGTCCTGGAACGGGAACTCTGCTACTATCTCATTAAATTCGGTGCGTATCCCCTTCATTTTGAAAAGGATATGTATTATGGCGCCGAGCCGGGAGAGGAGATTACCGTGTCGCGGTATATCCGGGAGTCACTGGAAGATGACGGGCTGGTCTTCGTGAACGACCTGTACCGTACGTTGTTTGACCGGTATTATGCTTTCGAAGCCACTCTGTCACGCGAGGACCCTGAAGCAAGTCAGCAACGGATTATACGTTATTTCACTACGAGCGATGACGAGGCCTTGAACCAGGCTGTCTTCGATTTGATCCTGGAAGAACACGTGCTGACGGTCAAGACGTATGAGGAGTCCATTCCGCCCGAGGCACAGTTGCTGTCGACGACCGTGCCAAAATCCGTGCTCATATATAAACTCCGCATCACCGAGCAGCAGTGCGCTGCCACAACCAAAGAAATTACCCTGGCGCAGCGGGAGGGCGAGACCGGAAATCTCCGGGACCTCGTCCGCAGGCTGCAGCTTCTCAATACAGTTAAGAACAGACTTTCCAAAGAATTGAAACGATTATGAAAAAACGGAATCTCATCACTTGCGCGTTGCCCTATGCCAACGGGCCCGTCCACATCGGCCATCTGGCCGGCGTCTATGTCCCTGCCGACACCTATGTCCGGTATCTGCGAATGCGCGGACGCGAGACGCTTTTCGTGTGTGGATCCGACGAGCACGGCGTGCCTATCACGATGGCGGCCCGCAAGGAGGGATGCTCCCCGCAGGATATCGTCGACAAATACCACACGCTGATCAAACAGTCGTTCGCCGATTTCGGCATCACGTTCGACATCTACTCCCGTACATCCTCGGCTACGCATCACCGCTATGCCGCGGAGTTTTTCCGCAAGCTTTACGATGATGGAAAATTCATCGAGAAGGAGTCGGAGCAGTTCTACGATCCGGAAGCCAAGGTGTTCCTGGCCGACCGCTACATCGTGGGCACCTGCCCCAAGTGCGGCAACGAGGGCGCTTACGGCGACCAGTGCGAGAAGTGCGGCTCCACGTTGAGTCCGGAAGAACTCATCAATCCGCACTCGAAGGTGAGCGGCGCCGAGCCGGTGAAGAAGATGACCAAGCACTGGTATCTGCCGCTGAACGACTATGAACCCTGGCTGCGCGAGTGGATCCTCGAAGGGCACAAAGAATGGAAATCGAACGTGTACGGCCAGTGCAAGAGCTGGCTCGACGGCGGCCTTCAGCCGCGTGCCGTGAGCCGCGACCTCGACTGGGGCGTGCCCGTGCCCGTCGAGGGCGCGGAGGGCAAGGTACTCTATGTGTGGTTCGATGCGCCGATCGGCTACATCTCCAATACCATCGAACTGCTGCCCGACAGCTGGGAGCAGTGGTGGAAGAGTCCCGATACGCGGATGATTCATTTCATCGGAAAAGACAACATCGTGTTCCACTGCATCGTCTTCCCGTCGATGCTCAAGGCCTACGGCGACGGTTTCATCCTCCCTGAGAATGTGCCGGCCAACGAATTCCTGAATCTCGAGGGCGACAAGATCTCGACTTCCCGCAACTGGGCGGTTTGGCTCCACGAGTATCTGCAGGACTTCCCCGGGAAACAGGACACGCTACGCTACGTCCTGACCGCCAATGCTCCGCAGACTTCCGACAACGATTTTACCTGGAAAGATTTCCAGACAAGGCACAACAGCGAACTGGTCGGAATCTTCGGCAATTTCGTGAACCGTGCCGTGGTGCTGACGCACAAGTATTTCGGCGGTACGGTGCCGGCGCCCGGCACGCTGCAGGATATCGACAGGGAAGCGCTGGCCCAGATTCCGGTTCTCAAACGGGCCATCGAGGAGAATCTGGAGACCTTCCGTTTCCGTGAAGCGCTGCGCGAAGCGATGAACCTGGCCCGCGTGGGCAACAAGTATATTTCTGATACGGAGCCGTGGGCGGTGGCCAAGACCGATACCGAACGGACGGCTACCATTCTGTACACGTGCATCCAGCTGTGCGCGTCGCTTTCCGTGGCATTCGCCCCGTTCCTGCCCTTCTCCGTGGAGAAACTCAACCGGATCCTGAACGTGGAGCCGTTCGGATGGGATGATTTCGGCCGTCCGGACCTGCTGCCTGTCGGGCACAAACTCAACCCTGCCGAACTGCTTTTCTCCAAGATCGAGGATGCCGAGATCGAGAAGCAAATGACGCGGCTTGCCGATATCAAGGCGGCGCGCCTGGCCGCCGAAGCCGAAGCCGCTGCGGCCGCTGCCCCGAAAGTGGAACCGGCCAGGGAGTCCTGCACATTCGACGAATTTGCAAAGATGGATATCCGCACGGCGACCGTTCTGTCGGCGGAAAGGGTGCCCAAGACCGACAAATTGTTGAAACTCACCATTGACACGGGCCTTGACCAGCGTGTGATCGTGAGCGGGATCGCCCAGTATTATACGCCCGAAGAAATGGTGGGCAAACAGATCTGCATCCTGGCAAACCTCCAGCCGCGGGTAATCCGAGGCATTGAGAGCCGGGGAATGATCCTGATGGCTAAACAGATCGACGGCAAGATGCGCATTGTGACCCCGGAGGAGCGTCTCGCCAATGGCGCTACGATCGGATAAGGAGAATGACGGAGTCCTGCTATATCGTTGCGGAGCACTGTTTTTCCGTTTTGGCCTCCGAAGGGATTGACCTGTCGCGGGAGCTGGCGCACTATGCCCCGTTCGCGGTGGATCCGGCTACGGCGCCGGAACGCATCTTCCGTGTGCATGTCGTTCCGGCGGAGTCTTTTCCTCGGCCGGACGGTTTAAAGGAGGAGTTCCTGCAGGACGATGAAGGTTCGCAGATCCGGCTTTCCCGTACGATGGAGGGGGACTCCTGGTTTGATTTCGCTTTGTGGGGCAAGCAGGTTGGCTGGATGTCGGTTCATACCGGCTATGCGGAGGCTACGCTGGCCCTGCAGGGATATAAGGCGTTCGGCCTGAACAATGCGCTGATGGTGATGTATGCCTTGAGCACGGCCCGGTTGGGGACGGCACTTTTCCATGCGGCCGTTATCGCTTACCAGGGCAGGGGCTATCTGTTTCTGGGTAAGAGCGGAACAGGCAAGAGTACGCACGCGCGTCTGTGGCTCAAGCATATTCCGGGCTCGGAACTGCTGAACGACGACAATCCGGTGGTCCGCGTATGGCTCGACGGAACGGTGAGGGTGTACGGTTCTCCTTGGAGCGGCAAGACTCCGTGCTATCGCAATCTGGATTATCCGGCCGGTGCTTTCGTACAGTTGTCGCAAGCGCCGTATAATGCGATCCGGCGTTTGGGCGGTATTGCAGCTTATGCCTCGCTGATCTCCAGCATTTCAGGCAAGCGCTGGGACCGGGCTTTGGCTGACGGCTTGCATGAGACGGAAAATGCGCTGGCCATGAATGTGCCGGTGTGGCATCTGGAATGTCTGCCCGATGAAGCGGCAGCCCTTCTGTGCCGGGATACCATAGTGCCGAAAGATTGATGAAGGCTTTGAGCGACGAACAGATTCTCAGCGAGGCTGTCGCCTTGGTGGACGAAGGACTGGCCGTGACGATGCTGGTCAAGGGACGCAGTATGCTTCCTTTCATCAAGGGCGGCCTTGAGCGTGTTGTCCTGACCCGTCCTGTCGGAATCCGTTCCGGCGATGTGGTGCTGGCCCGGATTGACGGTTGCCGCTATGTGTTGCACCGGGTGATGGCGGTTTCCTCCGACCGGGTGGAGCTGATGGGTGACGGGAATATTGCCGGGCGCGAAGTCTGCCGGCCGCAGGACATCCTGGCGCGGGCCGACGAGGTCGTCGGTGCCGACGGCCGTCATCGCAGGCTCGATACGCCGCGGCAGCGCCGCCTGGCACGACTTTGGCGGAAGCTGCTGCCGGTTCGCCGGTGGTTGCTGGCCATTTATAAACGGACTGTCATACGTAATCTCAAGATACAATGAAAAGGAAAGAAGGTTTTGTCCTGCGCGAAGTATGCGGAGAGAAAGTGATCGTAGGCGAGGGCCTGGGTGCCATCGATTTCGGCAAGTTGCTGTCGATCAACGAGACGGCGGCCTGGCTTTGGAACGAAGCCGGCCGGCAGGTTGACTTTTCGGTCGATTCACTTGTCGAAGCTATCTGTGAAGAGTACGACGTGGATCTGGAAACGGCCCGTACCGACGTGGATACCCTTTTGACCCAGTGGAAAGAACTGGGCATCGTGGAATGAAGTACGTCCGCTGGATCTGGCAGGGGATGCGGGGGATTCGATGGAACACCCTCGTACGCATCGTCGTAGGCATCGCGCAGGTTGCCCTCGGCCTGTTGATGGTATGGCTTTGCCGTCGTTTCATCGATGTGACCATCCGCACGGGCACGTCTAGCGACATTACGGAGATGATTGTCTTGCTGGTGGTGGTGGTCCTGGGCGGTGTCGCGCTGCGCCAGCTCTATTATTATATGTCTACCGTTGCGCTGACCAGGCAGACCAACCAACTGCGGCTGGATACGTTCAGCCGTCTTTTCACGCGGCAGCTATATGCCGGACGGGAACTGCATTCGGGCGACATTACCTCGCGGCTTTCCAAGGATATCGATGCTGTGGGCGATGCGACGACCTCCCTGCTGCCTAAGGCGGTTGTTACGATCGTCCAACTGGCGGGCGCTTTCCTGCTGATGCGTTCGATGGACCGTACGCTGGCCTGGACGCTGCTGCTGCTCACTCCGCTGGTACTGGTTTTCGGCAAGTTCATCGCCCGTCCGCTCCGCCGTATGACACGCGAAATCCGGGAAGACGAGAGCCGGATTCAGATGCAGGTCCAGGAGGGGATGGAGCACAATGCCACCCTCCGTTCCTTAGGCAGCGAACAGTGGGTGACCGACAGGCTCGATACCATGCAGGACGACCTGATGGGCCACGTGAAGCAACGTACCCGCTTTACGGTCGTTACGCGCATGGTCATGGCCTCGTGCTTTGCCCTGGGCTATCTGCTCGCTTTCGTATGGGGAGGCCTGCAGCTGCGTGCCGGTGCCATCACCTTCGGCGTGATGACATCTTTCCTGCAGTTGGTCAGCCAAATACAGAATCCGATCCTGACGCTGCTCAATATGGTGCCGCAGCTCATCCATACCACGGCCAGCATCGACCGTCTGGAAGAATTGATGCAGCAGGAGCAAAAAGCGGAGGCGGAATCGCATCTGACGCCGGTGTCTGCGGCCGTTGCCGGTATCCGTGTCGAAAATGTCTCTTTCCGCTACGAAGCGGGTGACCGTCCGGTACTGGACCATTTTTCCCACGATTTCGCACCGGGTAGCAAAACGGCCTTGATGGGGCCCACCGGCATTGGCAAGACCACGCTTTTCCGTCTGATGCTCGCCTTGATCCGTCCCGACGAGGGCCGGTTGGTTTTGTATGACGGACAACAGACTGTTCCGGTTTCCCCGGTTACGCGTCCCGATTTTGTGTTCGTGCCGCAAGGCAATTCGCTAATGAGCGGGACGGTCCGTTTTAACCTGCAGCTGGCAAAGCCGTCTGCTACCGATGCGGAACTGGCGGATGTGCTCCATACGGCAGCTGCCGATTTCGTGTTCAATCTGCCGGCCGGTCTCGATACGGAGCTGGGTGAGCGGGGTATCGGTTTGAGCGAAGGCCAGGCCCAGCGCATCGCCATCGCCCGCGGACTGCTTCGTCCCGGCAGCATCCTCCTGCTCGACGAGATCAGCGCCTCCCTCGACGAGGCTACGGAACGTGAACTCTTTACGCGGCTGTTTAAAAACTATCCGGACCGGACGATGATTTTCATCACCCACCGGTCCGGAATCTCAAGTCTCTGCGGCGAAACGATCCGGCTTATTTGAATTTCGCGAAGAAGTCGTTGCCCTTGTCATCCACGAGAATGAAGGCAGGGAAGTTTTCGACGCGGATTTTCCAGATGGCTTCCATTCCGAGTTCGGGATACTCCACGCATTCGATGCTCTTGATGTTGTTCTGGGCCAGAATGGCGGCCGGGCCGCCGATTGAGCCGAGGTAGAAGCCGCCGTGCTTCTTGCAGGCATCGGTTACCTGCTGGCTGCGGTTGCCTTTGGCCAACATAATCATCGAACCGCCGTGGTCCTGGAAGAGATCGACGTACGGATCCATGCGGCCGGCCGTCGTCGGGCCCATAGAGCCGCAGGCCATGCCGGCGGGTGTCTTGGCCGGACCGGCGTAGTAGATCGGATGGTCTTTCAGGTATTGCGGCATCGGTTCGCCCTTGTCGAGACGTTCCTTGATCTTCGCGTGGGCGATATCGCGGCCCACGATGATGGTGCCGTTGAGGCTCAGGCGGGTGCCGATGGGGTACTTCGTCAGGATCTTGCAGACGTCGGCCATAGGCTGGTCGAGATCGATCTTTACGGCATTGCCTTCGCCGGCCTGGCGGAGGGCTTCCGGGATCCAGCGGCCCGGGTTGTCATCGAGTTTCTCGATCCAGACACCGTCCTTATTGATTTTGCATTTGATATTGCGGTCGGCCGAGCAGCTTACGCCGAGACCGACGGGGCAGCTGGCGCCGTGGCGCGGCAAGCGGATGATGCGCACGTCGTGGGCCATGTATTTGCCGCCGAACTGTGCGCCCAAGCCAATCTTGCAGGCCTCTTCCCACACCTGTTTCTCGAGTTCCACGTCGCGGAAAGCGCGGCCCGTGGCATCGCCGGTGGTGGGCAGGTTGTCGTAGTATTTGCAGGAGGCGAGTTTCACCGTGAGGAGGTTGCGCTCGGCGGATGTACCGCCGATGACGAAGGCGATGTGGTACGGCGGGCAGGCGGCCGTACCGAGGGTCTTCATTTTGCCCACGAGGAACGGTACGAGGGTGCCGGGGTTGAGGATGGCCTTGGTCTCCTGGTAGAGGTAGCTCTTGTTGGCGCTGCCGCCGCCTTTGGTGACGCAGAGGAAGCGGTATTCCATGCCTTCGGTGGCCTCGATGTCGATCTGGGCAGGCAGGTTGCACTTGGTGTTGACCTCTTCATACATAGTCAGCGGTGCGTTCTGGCTATAGCGGAGATTCTCTTCGGTGTAGGTCTTGAAAACGCCTTTCGAGAGGGCTTCCTCGTCGCAGAAACCGGTCCAGACCTGCTGGCCTTTTTCGCCGTGAATGATTGCCGTGCCGGTGTCCTGGCAGAACGGGAGTTTGCCCTTGCAGGCCACTTCGGCGTTGCGCAGCATCGTCAGGGCGACATATTTGTCGTTCTCGGAAGCCTCGGGATCGTCGAGGATTTTCGCCACCTGGGCGTTGTGTGCCGGCCGGAGCATGAAGGAGACGTCGCGGAAGGCAGTATTCGCCATCACGGTGAGCGCCTCGGGTGCCACCTTCAGCATCGGTTTTCCTTCGAAATCGCCGACCGAGATCCAAGCCTCGGAACCGGGAACCTTGTAGTATTCAGTGGTGTCTTCCCCCAACTGAAACATCGGAGCGTATTTGAATTCCATATCGTGAGAGTATTGTGTTTCGTATTCTGCAAAGATACATAAAAACGGCAACCCTGTCAAGCGGAGATGATTTCGGAATACTCGCGCGGGAAGGGCTCTCCGTAAACGGCCTGGTACTCTTTCTGGAAATTGGTGAAGATCTGCCGTGAAAGGATGTTGTTGCCCTTTTCACGGCAGGCCTTGCATTTGAGTGCGAGGGCCGTCTCGTTGAGTGAGTCGAACTTGGCGATGGCGTCGCACACGTCGAGCAGCAGGTCGGCCTGGTCGTGGATGTTCAGGCCAAGGGCGAAATGGGTCAAGGCAGTGAGGATGGAGTCGGTGACGTCGGCCTTTAACGTATCGGCCCATAACTCGTTGAATCCGGCCAGCAGCGGACCGGCCTCGACCAGCGTCAGCATCTCCTCCGTCTGCGAACGGGTGAGCACGCCTGCTTTGATCAGATCGATGAAGCGGTAGTAGTCCACCAGTTCGGATGCGGCTTCCAGTACCCATCGTCCCTGGTTGCTGCGGATATCGAACGAACCTACCCCGTGGAGCAGATTCCTCAACTTGAACAGGGAGACGGATCGGTTATTGACGGCACTTTTCTCGTCCTTGTCGTACCAGAGCGTCGTTTTGATCTGCTCGGAAGAGATGCCGCCTTTCGGTGTGTGGCAGACCAGCAGCAGCAACAGTTCCCGGAGGATGGGGGAGAATCGGGCCGTGATGTCCGTGCTTTCACTGTCGATGACCCGGAATCCACCGAAAAGATAAATGCCGTTCCGCTCATTCCGCTCGCTGGAGACATAGCGGTGCGGCGAGATGACGATCGGGTCCTGTGGCCTGACCTTGCGTCGCCGATTGTTACGTACGTGCAGGACGACGAACAGAGCCAGGTCGGCCGCCAGGATGAGGGCTATCAGCAGAATGACGGGCCATGCCGGCCTTGCCGGTTTTTCCCGGCGGATGTCCAGCACGCTTGTCTGCAGGCCTTCGCAGCCGCCGGGCAGCGGATTGAACTGCAGGTTCCGTTGGTTGAGGAACACGTGTTCGAAGCGACAGTCGTCCGTTCCGAAGCGCACGATACAGCTTGAGTCGGTGTCCTGGAACCGGAAATGGAATTCCAGCCGCGATCCCGCCGGCAGGCTGTCGGGGAGTGTGAGCGGTCTTACTTGCCGGGAACGGGCCTGCAGCAGCGTGAGCGCAGCCTGGCCGGGTCCGGTCTGTTCAAGCAGGAACGTGCACCGGATGTAATCGTTGCTTGTCACATTGAGTAGTTGTCCGCGCAACGGCGTTTCGTCCGGTCCGGTAGTTTCTACGACGAGACGTATTTCGGCCGGTTGCTGGGCGAAGGAAAGAAGCGTACCCAGACAAATGGCCAAGAACAGTATAATCAGGCGTTTCAAGCGCTAATTTTTTTTACAAAGATAGAAAAATAAAGAAAAATTAATATATATGTTAATGTGTTAATTTAGTATGCTAATATAAATTTGTATCGTTATGCAGCTCGCGAGTTTCCTCATTGCCGTCAACGTCATCGCAGCAACCGTCTGGTTGGTGCTTAAAAACCGCAATGTGGCGCTCATCCTGGTTTTTTTCGGTGTTTTGATGACGCTGGCTGCGTGGCTGTTGAATGTGCCTGGCGTCCGGCAGGATTTTGACGGATTCATTTTTTTTGAATTGCAGGAATGGGTGGCCGGAGCCTTTTCGTCCCGGCTTGCCGGAAGTGGATTGATGGTGATGTTCCTGTTCGGCTATCTGGAGTATATGAAAACGCTCAGGGCCGACAACGCATTCCTCTACGTTATGCTGCAGCCGCTTTCGGTATTGCGCAACTATCCCAATCTGGTATGCATCATTCTGATTCCCATAGGAACACTTCTTTCCTATGCGCTTCCCTCTGCCGCTGCCGTCGGTCTCCTGCTTGTCACCACGCTTTATCCTGTCCTCCGTGGAATCGGGATGGGAAAGATGAGCATTCTCTCCACTATCGTAGCGTGTACGCTGCTGGATATGGGTGTCAACTCGCCCAATACCATTCTGGCGGCCGGCCTTTTGGGAATGGATGTGGTAGATTATTCGAAGTATCAGCTGCAGGTGGCTTTACCGCTGTTGTTGGTCATCACCCTCGTTTATTATTTCTTTATACGGCGCGATGCGCGCCTGCACGCGGGCGCCTATACGGTGGCACAGAAGCCTTCTGGGGAAGACTTGATGAAATGGGGTCACGAAGCGCCGCTTTATTATGCCCTGTTCCCGCTCCTCCCGCTGCTTCTTTCCGTCGTATTCTCCGCCAGCCTGCCATTGGTGGGAGAACATTATTATTTGAGCCTGAACGGTGCCATCGTTCTCTCTTTCTTCGTGGCCGGCGTGCTCGACTGGATACACAGCCGTTCTTTCAGGCAGTCTGTCGCTGCGATGTCGGTTTTCTGGCGCGGAATGGGGAAAGGATTCACCTCGATCGTGGTAATCATCGTGGCAGCCGACGTTTTCGCACAGGGGCTGATGAAGTTGGGTGTGATTGATTCGATGGTCCAGCTGGCCCAGTCGGTACGGATCGGCCGGACGGGAATCACGGTGATGCTTTCAGTCCTGGCGATGTTTTCGACAGTCATCACCGGCAGTTCAACCGCGACCTTCGCCGCCTATGGTCAGATCGTTCCGGGAGCTGCTTTCCAGTTCGGCACCGATCCGCTCCAACTGATGCTTGCGATGCAGTTGCTGGCCGGTATCGCCCGTGCCGTAACGCCGATTTCCATGGTAATGATTGCCGTAGCCGAGGCGGTGGACGTGCCTCCGTTCAGGCTGGTGCGATTCCATTTCGTTCCGATTTGCATCATCGCGCTGCTGACCCTTGCCGTTTTATTGCTAATCCCATTGTAATATATGAATAGATTGTTTAACACTGTTTTGTCGGTGCTCCTGGCTGCCGGTTCCGCATGGGCGCAGGTGCCTTATGCCGACCTTCAGCGGAAAGTGTATCCGGACCCTGAAGGGGTAACTTTTACAACACCGACGCTGACGTTGTCCGAAGACCGTTTCGCAACGTACGAGGAAATAATGGCCTGGCTTGAAGCCCGGGCGGAAGATGCCCGGATGACGCTTACGACTATCGGCACGACTACGAAGGGACGCGCCGTACCGATGTATTGCCTGAGCAATGGCAGAAGCGGACGGAAACTCAAGGTCTGGCTTCAGGGTGCGATCCACGGAAACGAGCCGGCCGCTGCGGAAGCCCTCTTCCAACTGACCGATTATGTCCTGGGCTCGGAGGACGGAGCGCGGCTGCTCAAGCGGATGGACATCTACATCCTGCCGATGGCCAATCTGGACGGGTATCTGGCCGACAAACGTGTTTCGGCCGACAGTTTCGACCTGAACCGGGACCAGACCAAGTTCGCCGATCCGCAGAGCGTAATGATCAAGCGGGCCTTTATGGCCGTCAATCCCGACGTGGCGGTCGATTTCCACGAGTTTCAGCCGAACCGCTTGGTGAACGTCCATTCCGAAACGCCCAATGCCATCCTGTATTACGATGCGCTGTTCCTTCCGACCGGCCATCCCAATGTGCCGCAGGTGCTCCGCGACGCTTCGATCCGGCTTTTCGAAGAGCCGTGCGGTGCGGCGTTGGATGCCATCGGCTATTCCCATTTCGGATACTTCACCATCAGTCGGCCGGACGGCGAGATGACGCTGACGCTCAACGCCCGCAGTCCGCAGTCCAGTTCGACCTCCTATGCCCTTTCCGGAGCTGTTTCCTTCTTCGTGGAATTGCGCGGCATCGGGCTGGGGCGCCTTTCTCTGGCCCGGCGGACCTACTGCGGCGAGACTGTCGCCAAAGCGATTCTGGAGAGCAGCTATGCGCATCGCGGAGAGATCCGGCGCATCGTCAAAAAAGCCCGGCGGCAGACTGTCCGCCGGAAAGATCCGGTAGCGGTTCTGTTCCATTCCGCGGAAAAGCGACTGCCCGTGACCTTCCTTGACGTGGAAAAGGCCAAGCCTGTGGTTCTGGAAGGCGTCAGGGTACTGGATGCCCTGGAGTCGCAGCCCGATCTGGTGCGTTCACGTCCTGCAGCATATTTGCTGGAGTCCTCCCAGACAAAAGCCGTCGAGAATCTGCGTACGCTGGGCGTGCAGGTGGAGACATTGACGGCGCCGCAGACGTACCGTGTGGAAACCTATCGCGTAACACAACGGGAAGAGGCCGAGAAGCCCTGGGAGAAGATCCGCCGTGTCACCGTGCAGACGGAAGTGGCCGAGGCGGAATGCCAGTTCCCCGCCGGCACCTACCTTGTGCGTCTTGACCAGGAGAATGCGAATTTCGCCGTTTCCGTGCTGGAACCCGAATCCGAGAACGGGTTCGTCTCGTTCCGTGTCACCGAAGCCCGCGAGGGCGAAACCCTGCCTATTTACAGACTTATCAAATATTAACCTTATCAAAAAACGTATGAAGAGATTATTTTGCACCCTCGTCCTGTCGCTGGTCCTGCTTCCGGCGATGGCTCAGGTCAAGGGTACCGTCATCGACGGTGCCACGGGTGAGCCTTTCTTCGGCGTCAGTGTGCTGATCAAGGGTACCACGCTCGGTACCGACACGCAGGCTGACGGTACTTTTTCCGTCCCGGCCAATGTCGGCGACATCCTGCAGTTCTCCTTTATCGGCTATGTGACACAGGAAGTCACGGTCGCGAACCTGGACCCCATCCGCGTCATCCTCCAGGAAGACGTGAATCTGCTCGAAGAGACCGTGGTGGTGGGTTACGGTACGCAGAAGAAGAGTGACGTCACAGGCGCGGTAGCCTCGTTCAGCTCCAAACAGCTGGAAGAGCGTCCGACCACCAACCTGATCCAGTCACTTCAGGGTTCCGTGGCCGGCCTGAACATCTCGATGACCGGTTCCGATGCGGAAGGCTCGAATTCCGTGACCCGCATCCGCGGCAACAACTCCATCTCGGCTTCCAACAAGCCGCTGATCATCCTCGACGGGATTCCGTTCGACGGCAGCTGGTCGGAGATCAACACCAATGACGTCGAGTCGATAGAGATTCTCAAGGATGCTTCTTCGGCCGCGATCTACGGCGCACGCGGCGCCAACGGTGTCATCCTCATTCAGACCAAGAAAGGCAAGGCGGGCGACAAGGTGGTCGTTTCCTACAATGGCTACTGGTCGTTCAACAAAGGCATCAACATCCCGAAGATGATGGATGCGGAGACCTTCTATCAGCGGAAGACCGAGGCCGGCTGGAACACGGCCGCCACGGAAGAACAGATGCACGCTGCCGGCAAGGGCACGACCTGGCTCGACCTGGCCCTCCGCTACGGGCACAAGATGCAGCACAACGTCTCTGTCCGCGGCTCGGGCAAGAGCACCCGCTTCTACCTTTCGGGCAACGTCACGGACAACAAGGGTATCGCCATCGGCAACAAGTTCCAGCGCTACTCTTTCAACATCAATCTCGATCAGGATCTCGGCAAGTGGGTGAAATACGGCACCAGCACGCGTTACGGTTATTTCGACCGCAGCGGCAGCTACGTGAATTTCAGCAACGCGTATCTGATGAACCCGCTGGGCGTTCCCTACAACGAAGACGGTTCGATCCGCCTGCTCACCTGGGAAGACAACAACTATGCGAACAACCCGCTGAGCGCGCTCAATGAGATTTCCAACAACGTGGGACAGAACTTTACGACCAACAACTATCTCGACGTGACCTTCCCCGTCAAGGGCCTGACCTACCGCCTCAACACCGGTTATACCGTCAGCTCTCGCGTGTCGCAGAGATATCAGGGTCTCAATACCGTGGACGGCAGCAAGAACGGCGGTATCCTTGCCATCTCGAACAACTACCGCAAGGACTGGCTGATCGAGAACATCCTCTCGTATACCCGCGATTTCGGCAAGCATACGATCTTCCTGACGGGTCTTTATTCCACGCAGTATTCCAATTCGAACAGTAACAGCATCAACGCATCGGGCTTCCCGAACGACGTGATGACCTACTGGCAGCCGAACAAGGCGAACGCCCTTTCCGCTTCGGCGGGCAGTACGACGACGACCCATATCTCGCAGATGCTCCGAGCCAACTACAGTTACGATTCCCGCTACCTGTTCACGGCGACGGCCCGTCGCGACGGTTACTCCGCCTTCGGTGAAGACCGCAAATACGGAATCTTCCCTTCGGTTGCCTTCGGCTGGAACATCGCCAAGGAACCGTTCATCAAAGATTCGGGCTTCGGCCGGACGTTCAACAATTTCAAACTCCGCCTGTCCTGGGGCAAGAACGGCAATGAGGCCATCGACGCTTACGCCACGCTTCCGGTCCTCAGGGGCAAGAACTATCTGACCGACGATTACAATCCGGTTTACGGTTTCTATCCCAACCAGCTCGCTTCGCCGATCCTGGGCTGGGAGACCACTACATCCTACAATGCCGGTATCGACTTCGGCATCCTGAAAGACCGGATCAAAGGTACATTGGACGTCTACACCACGCGGACGACCGACCTGCTGCTCGAGCGGACCATCCCTTCGATCAACGGTACGAACTCCCTGCTGCAGAACATCGGCCGGACCAAGGGCCACGGCATCGAGTTCCAGATTTCCTCGGTCAACGTGGCCACGAAGAACTTCACCTGGAGCACTGATTTCAATATCGTGCACTACAGCAACGAAATCGTGGACGTCGGTCTTTATGACGAGGCGGGCAATCCCATCGATGACGTGGCTTCCGAATGGTTCATCGGCTATCCCGTGAACGTCAACTACGACTACACTTTCGACGGAATCCACCAGGTGGGTGAAACCGTGTCCTATACGACGCCGCTCTCGCAGCCGGGCTTCGTGAAGTACAAGGACCTCAATGACGACAAGGTCATCGATTCGGAAGACCTTTCGATCATCGGCAGCCGGATCCCGCTGGCCACCTTCGGCATGAACAACACCTTCGTGTACGGGAACTTCTCGCTGTCGTTCTTCATCAACGGCCAGTTCGGTGCCCTGTATCCCAACTATCTGAAGAGCGTGCATACCCTTTCGTACCGCCAGAACCAGCTTGACAAGGAATTCTGGACCGAGAGCAATCCGATCAACACCTACCCGAAAAACGTGGGCGACGGTTCGGAGAATACAAAGCGCGTGAGCTTCTACGAGAAGACCGACTACGTACGTGTCAAGGACATCAATTTCGGTTACCGTCTTCCCAAACGCTGGGTCGAGACAATCGGCCTGCAGCGGGCGGAAGTGTACTGCAACGTAAAGAACCTCTACACCTGGACCACCTGGTCCGGACTCGACCCTGAATTCGTCACTTCGGGCAATAACCAGCGGGCCATCCCGCAGACCTTCGAAGTGCTGTTCGGCCTCAAACTCGACTTTTAACCGGAGGACATTACCATGAAAAAGAATATACTTTCCATCGTTATCGCCCTGCTGGGCCTTACCCTTTTCACCTCCTGCTCCGACGAGTTCCTGGTGGAGCATCCGGTGACGGACATCTATGCCGACAACCTCCTGACCGATTATAAAGGTTTCGAGAGTATGAACTACGCGCTGCTGAGCATGGTCCGCGACGAATACGGCCGTATGGACATCAATTACGGCAGCACCGATTTCGGTTCGCTTCCCTTCGCCAAATCCACGATGTGGAGCTGCGGTACCGACAATGCGTGGGGCAACAACCGCCACACCAGTTTCCGTTTCTTCAATTTCCCGAAGAACATTGTAGGCATGACCGACGAGGCCTGCTTCCTCTCGCTGTTCGAGTGGCTCTATAAGGTGGTCAATACCGCCAATATGGTCATCGAACGCGCTGATAATCCCGATGTGGACTGGGCAGGCGGCTCCGCCGCCGCCGACCAGGCGAACAGGGAACTGATCGTAGCCGAGGCCAAGCTTTACCGGGCCTGGGCTTACCGCCACCTGACCTATTCCTTCGGTGACGTGCCCTTGAGCACGGCTGAGATCACGGGCGCCAATTACCGGGTCGACTGGGAACGCAATCCCGTTTCCGAAATCCGCGCCCTGATGGAAGAAGACCTCAAATATGCCGTGGAGAAGCTTCCTTGGCGCCAGGCCGGCAACAACACCAAGCCGAACCAGGCCATCGCCCGGCACTACCTCGGTGAACTGTACCTGGCTATGGGTAAACCTTCCGAGGCCAAATCGGTGCTCCAGCCGCTGGTCGAGGGTGGCAATTACAGCCTGATGACTTCGCGCTTTGGCAAGAACGCCTCCAACCCGGGCAGCGCATTCATCGACGTGTTCCGTTCCCCGCTCTATTCCGAGGGCAACAACGAGGTGCTCTGGGCTTTCCTCAACACCGAGGAGGAGAATACCAGCTACGGTAACTCGACCGTCATCTTCATGCGCAACATGTGGGTGAATTATTACTCCAACGACTCCGCGATTTCGAAGTTGACCTGCGCCCTGTATCCGGGCCAGACGCCTGTCCTTTTCTGGTCGCTCAACGGCGGAAAGGGTGCGGGCCGCTGCGCCATCTCTTTGGGTGCCCACAAGCTCTGGAACTATGACAACCAGAAAGACAACGACGTCCGCTACGACGAGAATTCGATGGTATGGCATCTCTATTTCCTGGATGACAACGGCGAGAAATATGAAGTGCCGAACTTCATCAATCTCAAGACCAATTCGGCGATGAGCAACGACAACGATCCGACCATTAAACAGTACAAGTTGCCGTCCACCCGAAAGTGGCAGTATGTCAACCCGGTGTTCGAGAAATCCAATGCCGACAACCAGTTCAACGATATGGTGTACCTGCGCCTGGCGGAAACCTATCTGCTTTACGCCGAAGCGCTCTACAAGTTGAACGACGCGGCCGGCGCCGCCGAGTGGATCAACAAGATCCGCCGCCGCGCCAACTGCTCGGAGATTCCCGCCGATGTTGTGTCGATCGATTTCATCCTCGACGAGCGCAGCCGTGAGCTGATCACCGAGGAGCAGCGCCGGGAGACGCTGATCCGTCTCAGCCAGGAGAACGGTGGCGACGAGCGTCGGGCCGACAATATCTTCAAGAGCCGGGTCCGTGCCCACAACGAAGTGTCCGGCCGCGAAGTGCGCGGTATGCACGACGATGTGACGCCGGTCCTGTTCCCGCTTCCGCAGGAATTCATCAACTCCAACACAGGCAGAGCAATCCAGCAGAATCCGGGTTATTGATCCGAACGGCAAAACGCTATGGGACTCCTTTATTTTCTCGTTTGTGTGGCGGTCATTGCCCTGACGGCGGTGCTGCTGTACAGGAAATACAATCCGCAAGGCGTTCTGCTGATTTCCGGACTGTTTATGGTGGCCCTGGCCGCGATCGTCGGACTCCATCCGGCGGACGTGGCCAAGACCACCGGGTCCGGGGTGTTCGATGTGTTCCGGTTTGCCGAGGAAAAGTTCATTTCGAATTTCGGCAGGGCCGGTCTGATGATCATGGTCATCGGCGGTTATGTGGCCTTCATGAACAAGATCCAGGCGACCAATATGCTGGTCTGGCTGGCCATCAAGCCGTTGGGTTTTCTGAAGAAATGCCCCTATCTGGCCGCGGCTCTGGCCATTCCCATCGGGCAGCTTCTGTTCATCACTACGCCGTCGGCGGCGGGGGTGGGCCTGTTGCTGGTGGCTACGCTTTATCCGATCCTGGTGAATCTGGGCGTGAGCAAGATGACCGCACTCACGGTCATTTCGGCGGCGACACTGTTCGATCAGGGACCCGGTTCCGCCAATACGGCGGCCGCTTCGTCGCTGGTGGGGCTCAGCCCGGTGGAGTATTTCCTCAAGTTCCAGATGCCGAACGTGATTCCGACCACGGTGATCCTGATGTTGGTATTCTTCCTTTACAACCGCTGGTGTGACAGGAAAGACCTGGCCGCCGGCAAGCAGATCTACAGTACGGAGAAGGTGGACGAGGCCGACCGGCCGTCGGTGCCGGGCATCTTCGCACTTCTTCCGCTGGTCCCGATCCTGCTGCTGGTGTTTTTCTCGGAGTATGTCGGCATTTTCCACGTTGAGCTTTCGACGACCGTGGCGATGTTGGTGTCGTTCCTGATTTCGCTGGTGTTCGTGGCCATCCATCGGCGCAGCGTGAAGGAGATCTTTCCCTTGTTCAGCACATTCTGGCAGGGGATGGGGAATGTCTTCGCTTCTGTGATCACGCTGATCGTGGCTGCCGAGATTTTCTCGGGCGGTCTGATCAGTCTGGGGTTCATCGACAATCTCGTAGCCGGGACCACAGGCATAGGATTGGGAGGTGTGTCGATTTCGATCGTCATCACGGCGGTCGTCTTCTTCGCGGCGATGCTGATGGGCAGCGGAAACGCGGCTTTCTTCTCGTTCGGCCCGCTGGTGCCCGACATCGCGGCGCAGATCGGGATGCCTGCGGTGCAGATGATCCTTCCGATGCAGCTTGCGGCCAGCATGGGCCGGGCCACTTCGCCGATTGCCGGCGTGATCGTGGCCATATGCGGTGTCGCGGGCGTCTCTCCCCTGGAACTGGCCAAGCGCAATATGGTTCCCCTGATTATCGGCGTCACCTGTCTGACGGTCATTCATTTCTTTATCTGATAGTATGGAGTGGACTCTTCACGATTTCCAGACCGTCTGCGCCCACGCAGCCGTGAGTGGGAGGGGCCCAAAGCCAAGCTTTGGGAGGGATAGGACCCGTAGGGTCCGTAGTCTGGAAGCGTGAAGAGTCCACTCAAAAAACGATAATATGGAATTATTCAAAAACTGTAAGATATTCGCGCCGGAGCGGTTGGCGGAAACGCAGGTGCTGACGGCGGCGGGGAGGATCCTGGCCATCGGCGATAAGCTGTCGGTGCGGGGTTGCGACGTCGAGGTCATCGACCTGAAAGGGCGTTGCCTGTGCCCGGGATTCATCGACCAGCACGTCCACGTTACGGGCGGCGGCGGCCAGTTCGGCTTCGCTTCATTCATCCCGGAAGTGACGAAGGCGGAACTCGCGGCCACGGGTACGACGACGGTCGTGGGCCTGCTGGGTACCGACGGTTTCGTCAAGGAACTTTCCACGCTCTATGCGAAAGTAAAGGCACTCGATGCCGAGGGACTTTCGGCCTATATGCTGACCAGCTACTACGGCCTGCCCGAAAAAACGATCACCGGCTCGGTGGCCGAAGACCTGATCTATATCGACAAGGTCATTGGCTGCAAACTGGCGCTCAGCGACGACCGCAGTTCCTTCCCGACGGAACTGGAAATACTGCGCCTGGTCAACCAGGTCCGTCTGGGCGGTTTCACGTCGGGCAAGCACGGCATCCTGCACATTCATCTGGGCAACCTGAAAACCCGGATCGACGTGCTGCACAGCATCGTGGACCAGTATCCTTCGCTGATATCATACCTGTCACCGACGCATTGCAGCCGTACCCGGCCGCTGTTCGACGCTTGTGTGGAGTTTGCGAAGAAAGGCGGAATGATGGACATTTCCACGGGCGGAACGCGCTTCACCGATGCGCACAAGGCCGTGGGACTGGCGCTGGAAGCCGGCGCCCCGCTATCGAACCTGACTTTCTCCAGCGACGGCCACGGCGGTGTCCGCCGGGAAGATCCCGTTACCGGCGCCGTCACGTATACACCGGCGCCGCTCACGCTCAATTACAAGGAGATGGTCGCGCTGGTGCGCGACGGTGTCCTTCCTTTGGAATCGGCCCTGCAACTGGTTACTTCCAATCCGGCACGGAATCTCTCTTTAAAGGGGAAGGGACGGATTGCGGCCGGCTGCGACGCCGATTTCGTGGTCCTCGACGAGGACCTTTCGATACATAGTGTATATGCAAAAGGAAAGAAAGTGTATGAATCGTAAATCGTTTTTCATTCCGGCTTCACTGCTGATTGCCGCCGTCCTGCTCTTCTCCTGCGGGAGCAAAGAATTGCTTTTTACGGAAGGAACCGGGAGTGTTCCCTTTTCCTGCCGGGGCCCGTATGCGGGCAAGACGATAGAAATCTATTATCACATTCCCGACGGCGATGTCCGCACGATGCCCGTCCAGGTCGTAATGCACGGCATGGGCCGCAACGCCGACGGCTACCGCAACCATTGGGCGAAGCTTGCCGACCAGTACGGATTCATCGTGCTGACGCCGTTTTTCAGTGAGGAGGCGTTTCCGGAAATCGCCTACCAGCAGGGAAATGTCAAGGATGAATCGGGATCATTCGTTTCCAAGGATGAAATGACCTATCCGATCATCAGCGAGATTTTCCATTTTTTCAAGGACAACAGCCTTTCCCGGGCCAAAAAGTACAATATTTACGGTCATTCGGCCGGCGGACAGTTTGTCCACCGCTACCTGCTGTTCAATGACACGCCGGAGTTGGACATGGCTGTGGCCGCCAATGCCGGCTGGTATACTTTCCCGACCGACACGATCGATTATCCCTACGGGATCGGCGACAGTGCCGAAAAGATCGGGACTGATGTTGACGCCTTTTATGGGAAACGGATGATCGTTCTTTTGGGCGATGCCGACACGCTGCGGCAATCTTCCCTGCGCCAGACGCCGGAAGCGGACGCGCAGGGTCTTACCCGCCTGGAAAGAGGTGAGACGTTCTTCGAATTCTGCAAGGAGGATGCGGCACGTCGCGGCGTTCCCTTCAACTGGGAGAAAGCCTACGCGCCCGGAGTCGGCCACTCGGACGGAAAAATGGCGCCCGATGCGGCCCGTGTGCTGTACGGACGCGACTTATAGGTCGTTTCGCATCAGGAATTCTTTCATGAAGGGGTTGAGATCCCCGTCAAGTACGGCCTGCGTATCGGAGGTTTCATAACCGGTGCGCAGGTCTTTTACCATCTTATAGGGGTGCAGCACATAGGACCGGATCTGGGATCCCCACTCGATGCGCTTTTTCTGGCCTTCGAGTTCCGCCTGCTTTTCCTGCCGTTTCTTGAGTTCCAGGTCGTAGAGGTGCGACTTGAGGATTCGCAGGGCGTTCTGCCGGTTGTCGAGTTGGGAGCGGGTCTCGGTATTTTCGACGACGATGCCCGTGGGGATGTGCCGTACGCGCACGCCCGTCTCGACCTTGTTGACGTTCTGACCGCCGGCACCCGATGATCGGAAAGTGTCCCATTCCAGGTCGGCGGGATTGATTTCGATCTGGATGGTGTCGTCGACCAGCGGGTAGACGAAGACCGACGAGAAGGTAGTCTGCCGTTTTCCCTGGGCGTTGTAGGGGGAGATACGCACCAGCCGGTGCACGCCGTTTTCAGCTTTCAGATAGCCGTAGGCATAGTCTCCTTCGAACTGGATGGTGCACGATTTGATGCCGGCTTCGTCGCCTTCCACGAATTCGGTGGTTGTCATCTTGTAGCCATTCCTTTCGCCCCAGCGGGAGTACATCCGCATCAGCATCGCCGACCAATCGTTCGCCTCGGTGCCGCCGGCACCTGAGTTGATGGTCAGCACAGCGCCCAGATTGTCACCTTCGGCACCCAGCATATTGCGCAGTTCCAACGCTTCGACCTTTTCGACGAGGTCCCTGTAGGCAGCGTCGATGTCATCGGCGGCATCTTCCCCGAAGTCCAGCAGTGTCTCCAGGTCGGCGTAGCCCGCTTCCAGCGCGTCATAGCCGTCTACCCAATACTTCACCGCGGAAACTCCCTTTAGGAATGTTTCGGCGGCCTTCGGGTCGTCCCAGAAATCCGGTGCCGTCGTTTTGGCTTGTTTCTCAGCTACTTCAGCTCGTTTCGCGGGGATGTCAAAGAAACCTCCCCAACATCTCTATCCGCTGCTTGAGCAGCTTAATCTCTTCTGATGTTGTCATATACTTTTCGGATCTGATCGTAATTATAGCCGCGTCCGAGGGCGTACCGCAAGAGTTTCGCCTCTTTTTTGTGCGGATCGGTCTCACCGCGCAGAGCGTTCCATTTGGCACGCAGCAACTGCTCCAGCCGGCCGGAGGCCGCATTCGCGTCGATTTCCCCGAGCGCGGTGGCAATGTCGTCGGGCGCGATGCCTTTCTGTTGCAAAGCTACGCTAATTTTGAGATTTCCCCAACCCTGCAGGGAACTTTTATCCCGCGCGAAGGCACGGGCAAAACGGGCATCGTCGAGATAGCCTTCCCGACAGAGCGTTTCAAGCACTTCTTCCCGTTCGTCTGCCGGAAGGCAGGCGAGCTTTCGGCGGATGTCGGCGCGACAGTGTTCACTCCGGGCGCAGAGGCGCATCATCCGGCCGAGCATTACGTCCTTTTCCATTGTCAGAAAGTGTAGCCGATCGATACGTAGGCACCGACGGCATGGGCGTAGTTCGACCAGATGACGTCGGCCGACAACGGGCCGATGACCGAGTTGTAGGAGTAACCGAGCCGGACACCGATCACGGGCGTATCTTGGAAGGCTTCCTTGATTTTTACGAAATCCTGTGCATAGGACGCGGATGCGTAGACGTAGTGGTTGTCAAAGATCCGGGCACGTGTGTCGAGCGTGGCGATGGCCAGTACATTCTTGAACAGGTGGGTATGGGTGAATCCGAGGAACGGGATCTGGTGGTCGAGATAACGTCCGGCAACGAAGCCGCCCATGAAATTTCCGTAGATCAGCGGTACTTCCTTGCCGATCAGGGTGCGGTTGTCGAGCGAAAGGATGAAAGCCACCCTGTCCCCGAACGGGACGACTCCGCTGAAGTGAGCCTGGATTGCGCTGAAATTGGTGAAGTCGCTGCCGAAAGGCTTGTTAAGATAGTAGTTGAATTTCGCATTGAGGTCGAAGCCGCTTGTAGGATAGTACTTCTGGTCGCGGCGGTCCACTTCCGCCTGGATGAACGCGCTCAGGAACTTGTTCCGGTCCAGGTCCATATCGTAATTCGGGAACAACTCCCCTTCGGAAAGCAGGCGCCGGTACATATAATAATCGAAGCGGGCGCCCATTTTGATGTCGATGTCTCGGACGTTGCTGGTCGAGAAAGCTGCGGTCACGGCATGGTTGGTGAAGCCCATATTGCTGACCATTCCCTTGTTGAGTATGTTGAGGTTCGAGGATCGGACGCCGTATCCGACGCCGACCTGGGCCAGCGAAGGGAAAGCATAGGAGTATTTGAACTCGGCCTGCATGTTGTAGGCCAGTTTGGCCTTGGCCGAGAACTTCGAACCGTAGAGCGTATTTGCGTTGATGTCTACACCGAGCAGGATGGCGGCGACCTCCTCGCTGTCGAACCGGAAGCCCAGTCCCATTTCCGAAGGACGGCCCGCCACGAAATTGAGCTCCAGGTCATACGGGTCGGTCTGGCCGCGGAGCAGATAGGTCACCGACTGGAAAGCCGCCGTATTGTAAAAGCGGGTTACCTCCCTTTCAAGGTCCTGTCCGCTGATGCGCGCACCCGGCTTGAGAGGACTTCTGTCCAGCAACAGGTGGACGTCTTTCGGCTTGAGTCCGTTGTAACTCACAATGCCCAGGGTGATGGAGTCGCGGTCAAGCCGGATGGCCTTCCTATAGTGCTCCGGCGCCTTTTTCGGACCGATGAACATCTGCTCGGAGCGGCTGAGACTATCGTTCAGCTTCTGGAGTTCTTCCATTTTGTTCCGTGCGGCGGCTTCTCCGTTGTCTATCAGAGTGCGCAGGCTTTGTGTGTCGAAACTCAGCGTATTGAACCCTTTTGTACTGGGCGTGATGAGGATGTCGGTATCCTCGATGGCGTGGGCGAGTTTGGTGTCCATATAGAGGTCCATCACCTCGAGCGCGAGGTCGCCGATGTTTTCGATCACCGGCTCCTTATTGTCGAGTTCACCCAGTTTGACGCCGATGATGATGTCGGCGCCCATCTCGCGGGCCACGTCAACCGGATAGTTGTTGAGGGCGCCGCCGTCGATGAGTACCATATCGCCGATACGGACCGGCGAGAAGTATCCGGGGATGGCCATCGACGAACGGATGGCATCGACAAAGTGTCCGCTTTTGAAGACCACTTCCTTTTTCCCGATCACGTCGACGGCCACGCAGGCGAAGGGAATGGGCATAAGGGAGAAGTCGAGAGAGTCCTGATAGCCCACCGAGAGTTTGGTGAACAGATTGTAAATGTTCTGTCCGTCCACCATCGCGAGCGGGATGTTGCTCAGGAATGAGGTTTCTTCAGGCCGCCGCTGCATCGAGGCGCTGAGCCGGCTGTAATCGCCTGCCCCGAATGGGATACGGAGCGTATATTCGTCTTGTGTGCGTTTGCGTTGGAAGGACCGGCTGCTGCGCGGGATCCGGTCGCTCATCACGAAATTCCAGTCCTGGGCCATGATCAGCGAATCGAGTTCTGCGGCAGAATAACCGATGGCGTAGAGACCGCCGATGATGGAGCCCATACTCGTTCCGACAATGTAGTCGATCGGAATGTTGTTTTCTTCCAATACTTTCAGGACACCCACGTGCGCGGCGCCCTTGGCCCCGCCTCCGCAGAGCACCACACCTACCTTGGGCCTTTGCGCAAAAGCCGGCAGGATGGTGAGCAGCAGGAACGTGATTGTGAGAAACCGTTTCATTCAGCACTTTTTTTTAGAAATCAAAGCCCAATGAAAAATGAGCCCCGAGGCTTCTGGAAATGTTGGACCAGTGGAGGATGAACTGGATTGGTCCTATGATGGTGTTGACCGCGTAGCCGGCTCCGACGCCGACGTGCTGATCGTATAGGAATTCCGACCGAAAATAATCCCATTCAAACATATAGTTGGCGTACAGCGTCAGGTAATGCTGCTTGAACAGGTTGATCTGCAGGTCGGCCCGGGCGATGTCCACCTTGTCGTAGGTACGGTAGACGTGATTGATGCCGATGAAAGGCAGCTGCGATGAGATATAGCGGCCGTACCTCGTGCCTCCGACGAGATTCTGATAGATGCCGAACGGACTGACGGACAGCCATCGGTTCCAGAGTTGGGGAATCAGGGTTGTCCGGCTTCCGAGCCGGATGGCGGTCTTCATATCGAACCGGACTTCATAGAAATGGGTGTCGTAGAACTCGCGCTCTCCGTTCTCGTTGTCAGTATGGCCCCAACCATAATATGCTCCGCCTTCCAGCCGGATGTTCAGGCCGTGGGTGGGGAAGTAGAAGTTATCCATATTGTCGAATTGCCAGCTGGCAAATCCGTTGACAGATTGCTCCGAATAAAGGAAATCCACGAAATTCACGGCCGACATGCTCCTGATTTGCATATTGTCATATCGTCCGCCAATCCGGATGTCGGCGTTCCGCCAGCCGGTAATCTGGTAGTTGACTTCGGAACGGAACAGGTTGTGGCGTTCCGTGCAGTCCAGGCCATACTCGTATGGGGACGGCTCCTCCTTATAGATTGAGAGATCGTCGTAGACGTCCATGCTCGTATGATGCAGCTGCACCATCGCGTTGAGCCGTGTCAGGTTGCGGAAAGTATAGCCGTAGCGGAAGGTACCGTTGGCATTGACCCCGAGTTCCAGTTCGAAATCGAATTTCGAGCCGAACAGCCTGCGCTTATTGAGGTTGATACCCAGAAGGATGGATGCCATCTCCTCGCTGTCGAAGCGGAATCCCAGGTTGGCTTCGTGGATCCGCTGGGGTTCCAGGTCGATCTTGAGCTGGTATCCCTCTTTGTCGTTGCCTGCCATTAAATAGCTCGCCTTGTTGAAACAGCGGGTATTGTAGAAGAAACTCATCGCCCGGTCCATGTCGTCTCCCGAAATATACTTGCCGGGGGCGATGTCGGTTTTAGACAGGAGCCAGGCCATCTCCTTGGGGTTGGTTCCCTGGATTTCAAGCTGGGATATTCTGACCGAATCACGGTTGAGGTCGATGGCGTGGGGAGGGCGCTGCTGCTGATCGCTGGGGTATTCTTTAAGGTGGGCGGCCAGGGAGCGTAGCTGCGGAACTACCTTGAGTGCGGCTACCCGTCCGCTGTCTACCAGTGCGTCTACACTGGCATCGTCAAAATCCAGCACGCTGTAGGCGCTGGTGTTCGGTTCGATGAGGATGTCGGAATTTGCGCGGCCTGAATTGTACTTTTCGCCATTCATCATGCTGAGCAGCGAGGCGACCATCTCCGGAAGGGTCTGGTCTGTATCGGGCCGTTCTTTCTTGAAATGGTGCAGGTCGATGGTGATGACATAATCGGCCCCCATTTCCTTGACCACGTCGACAGGCAGGTTGTTGAGCATGCCGCCGTCGACCAAATACTTGTCGCCGAATCGCACAGGGGTGAAGTAAGCCGGAATCGACATGCTGGCACGGATGGCGGTGACAATGTTTCCGCTATGGAAAACCACCTCCTCTTTGGTGTTGAGGTCCACGGCTACGCAGGCGAACGGAATGGGCAGCGTGTTGAAGTCGATGTCGTCCTGATAGCCGACAGAGAGTTTGGTGAAAAGCTGGTCGAGGTTCTGCCCCCTGACAAGGGCGCCCGGTACATTGCGGAGAATGCCGCGGCTTCCCTTCTGGGCCTCCGTTTCCTCAGTAAGGTTCTTATGGCTGTAAAAAGGAATGGACAGGATATATCGGTCGTTGTCTTCCTTGAACGCGAAAGAGATGTCGCGGCGGGCGACCTGATCTTTCATCAGCAGATCCCAGTTCTGGGACCGGACAAGGGAGTCCAGCTCGTCGGCATTGTAGCCAAGGGCATAGAAACCGCCGATAATGGAACCGATACTCGTTCCCACCACATAGTCTACGGGAATACCCATTTCTTCGATGACTTTCAGGGCGCCGATATGCGACATGCCCTTGGCGCCGCCTCCGGAGAAGACGAGGCCCACTTTCGGCCGTTTCCGCTGCGGTGCGGCTTCGGGATTTGTCTCTTCGGCCCAGAGGACGGGAAGCAGGATTGTAAACAGAAGGACGGTAGTCAGCAGTTTTTTCATACAAGTTCCGTTTTAGCTTTTTTCAGGCCGCGGCCGGCAAGCATGCCGCAGGCTGCCAGGATGTCTTCGCCGCGCGAAGCGCGCAGTGTGGTGGTAATGCCCGCTTTCTGGAGCCGGGCCTGGAAGGATGTGATGGATGCCGCGTCGGCAGTCCGAAGGGGAGAGTCGGGAATGGCGTGGAAGCGGATCAGGTTGACCCGGCAGGGAATTCCCCGCAGCAGGCGTGCCAGGGCTTCGGCGTGGCGGGGTGTATCGTTGACGCCCGCGAACAGGGTGTACTCGAAACTGACGCGTCGCTGACCCGAAAAATCGTATTGGCGGATCAGGGACAGCACTTCGGCCAGCGGCCAGCCTTTCTGCACGGGCATCAGCGCTTCCCGTTCGGCCGGGAAGGGATTGTGGAGACTGACGGCAAGATGACAACGGCTCTCATCCAGGAAGCGCCGCAGGTTGGGGAGCACACCGATGGTCGAGAGTGTGACGCGCTTCGGACTCCAGCCCAGTCCCCACTCGGCCGTGATGATTTCCAGCGCCCGGGATACCTCGTCCCAGTTGTCCAGCGGTTCTCCCATTCCCATAAAGACGACGTTGGTCAACTGGTCGGCCTCGTCGATATCCATCAGCTGGGAGAGGATTTCCGCGGCCGTGAGCTGGCCGTGGAATCCGCCGCGGCCTGTCATGCAGAAACGGCAGTTCATCTTGCAGCCGATCTGTGAGGAGACGCAGGCCGTGGCGCGGGCCAGTCCGCCTTCAGAACCGTCTTCATATTGCGGAATCATCACGGTTTCGATGAATTTTCCTTCCACCCTGGTGGGAAAAAGATACTTCCGGGTCCCGTCGGAGGAAGTGAAAGCCTCCAGGGGACGGATGCGCCCCACTTCGTAGCGTTCGGACAGTGTCGCGCGGACCGCCTTGGAAAGGTTGGTCATCGCTTCGATGCTGACGACACGCTTCCCGTACAGCCATTGAGCCATCTGCTTCCCGGCATAGCCGGGGAGTCCCTCCCGTTGCGCGATGTCCTGCAGCTCCGGGAGCGTTTTGCCCAATAAACTTGTTTTCATCGGTTGTTGCCGCAGGTCTTCCTGCAAATTTACGACAAAAGCAATCAATTTCCCACAAAAATAGTATCTTTGCAGGGATGGCAGGAATGAACCAGCGATGTATTAACCTTTATTAAACCAAAAAGTATGTCAAAAGAAAACGAAGCAATGACGAACACGGGTGCCGAAAAGATGAAAGCGCTGCAGGCGACCATCGCCAAGATTGAGAAGGATTTCGGCAAGGGCACCATCATGAAGATGGGAGACCAGCCTACCGCAGAGGTTTCTACCATCGCGACGGGTTCCATCGCCCTCGACCACGCCCTGGGCATCGGCGGTTATCCGCGCGGCCGCGTCATCGAGATTTACGGCCCGGAATCGAGCGGTAAGACCACGCTGGCCATCCACGCCATCGCCGAGGCACAGAAACAGGGCGGCATCGCCGCCATCATCGATGCCGAGCACGCCTTCGACCGCACCTACGCCGTCAATCTGGGCGTCAACATCGACACGCTGCTCATTTCGCAGCCCGACAACGGCGAACAGGCCCTCGAGATCGCCGACAACCTTATCCGCAGCGGCGCCATCGATATCATCGTCATCGACTCCGTGGCGGCCCTCACGCCGAAAGCGGAGATCGAAGGGGAGATGGGCGACAACAAGGTCGGACTTCAGGCGCGCCTGATGAGCCAGGCGCTGCGCAAGCTAACGGCGAACATCTCGAAAACCAATACCTGCTGCATCTTCATCAACCAGCTCCGCGAGAAGATCGGCATCCTCTTCGGCAATCCCGAAACGACCACCGGCGGCAACGCGCTGAAATTCTATGCGTCGGTACGCATCGACGTGCGCCGCGTGACCCAGATCAAAGATGGTGACGAAGCTACGGGCAACCGTACCCGGGCCAAGATTGTCAAGAACAAGATGGCGCCGCCGTTCAAGAAGGCCGAGTTCGACATCGTTTTCGGCGAAGGCATCTCGCATATCGGCGAGATCGTCGACCTGGGCGTGGAACTCGATGTGATCAAGAAGAGCGGCTCGTGGTTCAGCTACGAGGATTCCAAACTGGCCCAGGGCCGCGATGCGGTCAAGGCGCTGCTGAAAGACAATCCGCAGCTGGCCGACGAGATCGAAGCCAAAATCCGCGAGAAACTCAAAGACGTAAAAGACTAGTTGATGGGTAAGATTATCTTGACCGGCGACCGTCCCACGGGCCGTCTGCATATCGGTCACTATGTGGGTTCGCTGCGCCGTCGCGTGGAACTTCAGAATTCCGGCGCGTTCGACCGCATTTTCATCATGATCGCCGACGCGCAGGCGCTCACCGACAATGCCGACAATCCCGAAAAAGTGCGGCAGAACATAATCGAGGTCGCGCTGGACTATATGTCCTGCGGCCTTGACCCTGAGAAATCCGTGATGTTCATCCAGTCGCAGGTAAGTGAGCTGACTGAATTGACGTTCTTCTATATGAACCTGGTCACCGTGCAGCGCGTGCAGCGAAATCCGACCGTCAAGGCAGAAATCCAGATGCGTGGCTTCAACGATGCGGAAGGTGCCGACAACAAGGCCGGAACGCCGGTCGGATTCTTCTGCTACCCCATCAGCCAGGCCGCCGACATCACCGCTTTCAAGGCCACGACCGTTCCTGTGGGCGAGGACCAGGAGCCGATGATCGAGCAAACCCGTGAGATCGTCCGCAAGTTCAACGCCACCTACGGCGAAACGCTCGTGGAGCCCGAAATCCTGCTGCCCGACAATGCCGCTTGCCTGCGCCTGCCCGGTACCGACGGCAAGGCCAAGATGAGCAAATCGCTTGGCAACTGCATTTATCTGTCGGATTCGGCGGAAGAGGTCGCGGCCAAGGTTCGCGGAATGTACACCGATCCGGGCCACTTGCAGGTGAGCGATCCCGGGAAGGTCGAAGGAAACACCGTATTCACTTATCTCGACGCCTTCTGCCGTCCGGAGCATTTCGAGCGCTACGCCGACTGCTTCAAGGGCCGCAAGGTCAGTTTCGAGTTCCACTCGCTCGACGAGATGAAGGCGCAGTACCGCGCCGGCGGCCTGGGCGACGTGATGTGCAAGAATTTCCTGAATGCTATCCTTAATGAGGAACTGGAACCGATCCGCCATCGCCGCAAAGAACTTGAAAGTGACATACCCTATGTGTACGAGGTGCTTCGCAAAGGTTCTGAGGTTGCCCGCGCGGCTGCTGCCGACACGCTTGCCGCCGTCAAGCGCGCGATGAAGATCAACTATTTCGACCCCGACGTCCTGGATGCGCTGGTGCGCGAACAGTCGGAAAAATACGGACAAATAACCAAATAAACATACTGATGAAAAAGATCATTTTTGCTGTTTTGGCTTTTTGCCTTCTCCTGGCGGTACCGAAAGCGCAGGCGCAGCCGTACTACAAGGAGTATGCTCCCAATGAGATCTCTGTCGGCTATGGCGTGTCCCTGCTTGGCTCCGCTTTCAGCTCGGTTGTTTCCAAGGCCGGTTTCATCTCCAGCCTTTCCGATGAGGAAGACGTTCTGATCGTGCGCAATTCGGGAACGCGGGGCTGGATCAATCTGGGGTATGCCCATCAGCTCAACCGGGTCGTTTCGGTCGGCGGCGCGCTCGGCTTTTACAATGCAGGTGTCAAAATGACCGACCAGACGGGAACCGCGAATCTTTCGCTCGATGTGTTCACTCTGATGGGTACGGGCAAATTCGACTGGTTCCGGACCCGTTCGGATATTTTCGGCATGTATTCCAAAGTCGGTTTGGGCGTGATGATGCTCGGTGCAAAGACGGTGGAAGACGACGCGCCTTACGAGACGCATTTTCTCCCGACTTTCCACGCTTCGCTGATCGGTATGGAAGTGGGTCGTGGCTTCAGCGGTTTCATGGAACTCGGTGTCGGTATGCAGGGCATCTTCCAGTTCGGCATCCGTGCCCGCTTCTAGTCTCCGCGCCATTTACTTTTATCCCCGGCTTGAATGGATTCAGGCCGGGGATATTTTTTTGTAAAATCGGAAAGATTTTAAAAAAAGATGAAGATTATATCTTCTAATCGGTTGACTTTCAACGATTCAGTTGACCGTTGTCCAAAACTACGCCGGAGAGGGCGCCGGTGTGGGCGCCTTCCTTGATGGTGTGGACACCGTTTACGAACACATGGACGATGCCTGCCGGGAAAATATGCGGATTGGCATAGGTGGACAAGTCGGCGATGGTTTCCGGATCGAAAACCGTGATGTCGGCCGCGTAGCCAGGGATGAGCTGGCCCCTTTCCTTGAGTTTGATGCGTGAGGCCGGCAGACCCGTGCACTTCCAGATGGCCGTGGCCAGGTCGAGGACCTTGTCTTTCCGGACGAACTGTTCGAAAAAGCGCGGGAAGGTGCCATAGGAACGCGGGTGGGGGAGTTCCTTGCCCAGAGGTCCTTCCGGAGAATAGACGCTGCCGTCGGAGGCGGGCATCGAAAGCCGGTGTGCATAGATCTTCTTGAGGTTTTCTTCCTTCATCGCAAATGTCGCCTGATTGACTTCCAGTTTCTCGGAAATCAACAGATAGCGGATCATCTCCCATTCGTCCATCCCGGAAATCTTGCAGCATTCCGCCAGGTTCTTGCCGGCATAAACGGCATTGGCCGGATCGTTGCAGCCGGCTACGACGACCTGCTGCGGTCCGCCGAAGCGTTCCAGGCGGCTATAGGCGTATTTCTTGATTTTCTCACAGGTGGCTCTGTCGTTCAGGCGGGCATAGATGTCTTCGGATGTCCCGTCGCGCAGTTCGATGGGAATGAAAGACGTGAAGCCGGTAGAGAAGGCTGTGTACGGATATCGGTCGAATGCAATGTCAATACCTTCGGCATAAGCATCGTCGATCTTCCTGAGCATCTCGTCGATTTTATCGAAATTGGCCGGGTTCTGAGCCTTCAGGTGGGAAATCTCAAGGCGGGCGCCAGATTGACGGGCAGCTTCGATAGCTTCGTCCATCGCTTCGAGAACGTGGTCGTCCTCATTACGCATATGGATGGTATAGAGCGCATTGTGCTTCTTTACGACTTTGTTGAGTTCTACCATCTCCCGGGTGTCGCTATAGCAGCCCGGTGCATATTCCAGGCCGTAGGAAAGACCGATGGCGCCCAGATCCAGCTGGTGGTCAAGAATCTCGCACATCTTTTTCAGGTCCTCGTCGGTGGCCGGCACATTGTAGGGGCCGACGACCGCTTCGCGCACGTCACCGTGGCCGACAAGGCTGGAATAGTTGATGCCGATCTTGTTTTCTGTCAGCCGCTGGTAGAAGCCGTCGATGTCACGCCAGGCAGGACCTCCGTGACGCGGGCGGTCCTTGCGCCCTTCCCACGCCTCGTCACTGTAAACGAAAGGACAGTAACCGCAGTTCCCGCCTACTTCGGAGGTAATGCCCTGGAAGATGCGGCTGTCTCCCTTGGGTGCAAGGAACAGATTGGTGTCGGTATGGGTATGGATGTCGATGAATCCCGGTGAAACGACCAGGCCGTGGGCGTCGACGATCGTGTCGGCGCTTTTGCCGAGGTCTTTGCCGATTGCGGCGATTTTTCCGCCCCGGATGGCGATGTCGCCTGTGATGGGAGCCTTGCCGTCGCCGGCGTGGATGACGCCGTTCTTGATGAGGACGTCAAAGGATTGTCTGGTCGTGACCTTGCAGCCGGTCAGCCCGGTGATTCCGACGGCCGCCACACCCAGAGCCGATGTCTTGAGGAAGTCTCGTCTGTTCATTTTATGTCTGTCGTATTGATGTTGTTCGTCTGGAAAACGCACATTTGCCCGTCCTTGTCGTAAACCAGCAGGGCTTCGATATCCGGCCGGACGGCGAGCAGTTCGCGCGCCCGTTCCTCCCCGATGACCATCAGCCAGGTGGCGTATGCGTCGGCCGTAGTGGAGTCTCCGGCTATGACGGTGGCGCTCAGTAGATTGTGTGTGACGGGCCGGCCGGTTGACGGATCGAGGGTATGGGCGTATTTCCGCCCGTTTTCGATATAGAATTTGCGGTAGTTGCCCGAAGTGACGATTCCGCAGTCAGACACGTGGATAATGGCCTGCAGGTCGCGGCCTTCATCCATATTGCCGTCGCTGGGCCGGTCGAGCCCTACGCGCCATGGCTCGCCGGAAGCGTTCAGGCCTTTACAGCGGATCTCCCGGCCGATATCGACCAGATAGTTTCCGCAGCCGGCGGCATCGAGCAGCGCCGCCACCGCATCGGCCGAGTAACCCTGTGCGATTGCATTGAAGTTAAGCCGCATGCGGGGATCGGCTTTGACGAGGTGGATTCCGTCGTCCCGCGTCTCGAGCGAAAGCCGGTCCATTCCCACGAAGGCGAGAATAGAATCGACGGCTTCCTGCCGTACGGTTCCTTTTTCTGTGAAGCCGAAGCCCCAGAGATCGAACAAAGGTGCGGCGGACGGATCGAAAGCGCCCCCGCTTTCGGCCCAAATTTCCTTCGACCGGTTGAAGCAGCCGAGGAACAGGCCGTTGAGCGGCAGGTCTTCTCCGGCGTTGATGCGTGAAAGCAGGGACCCCTTGTTGTAACCGCTCAGCGTATTGTCGATTTCCACCAGCAGAGAGTCGATGCGTGCGCGGAGTTGCGGCTCCCGCAGACGCACGTCAGGACTGCAGATGACGTGGTAGGTGCCTCCCTGCGCGAATCCTTCGATGCGGATAAAGGATTGCGTGCCGCGACATCCGCCGGCCAGCAGGAGAGCGACGGCCAGGATGGCAAGCGGGCGGAAAAACCGGAAAACAGGGCAGGACATAGATGCTGGCACGGTTTTAGTCTGTTGGCGACTATTGCAAAATTACGATTAATTGTGCATCTTTGCAAGTTGTAATGTGGAGAAAATCGATGAATCTGATTAAAAAATCCGCCTGGCTGATGACCTTCGCCTTCTTGTTGGCGTGTGTCTTTTCCTGCGCTGAAAAAGAAGAAGAGGAGATTACGTCGGAATCGATGTCCGGCACCATCGTCTATGATATTCCGTATTACGTCCTTAAAGGCGAAACGGTCACGATGAGCGCTTCCGGCATCATCTATCCCAAGGAAGTCATCTACAAGTGGTACATTCCGGGCGTCTATGCCGATACGCTTTCGGCCCGCAAGGTTTCAGTCCGCTTCCCCGACAGCCTCGGCGTGTTCAACGTCACGGCCATATCCCTGGCGCCCGGGTTCTATATCTCTTCCACCACCCAGAATGTCACGACGGTCGATACGACCTGGAACACGTCGCTCAGCGGCCTGTACAAGAGCCGTCTGACCTTTACCGATCCCCGTGACGGCCATACCTACCGCTATGTCCAGGCCGGCGGCCTGGACTGGTTCAGCCAGAATCTGGCCTGGCAGGGGACGGGCGTTCCGTTCCAGTCTTCGCCCGCCACGGCGCAGATGTTCGGCAGTTTCTACACCTGGGAGGAAGCCTCTGCCGCCTGTCCGGAAGGATGGCGCCTTCCCACACAGGCAGACTGGGAGTCCCTGGCCGCGGCGATGAGCGGCGGGGTTTCCGTGGGCTTTTTCGATGACTGGAAGGGTTTGGGTGCCAAGGCTTCAGCCGATGCGCGCCTGAACGGTGAGCGGATGTGGCCGTATTCTCCCGACAATCTGCACTCCAATTCCCTTGGCTGGAACGCGATTCCGCTCGGTTTCGGTGCAAAGGACAGCAACGATGTCCAGGGACTGAACGAATATGGCTGCTGGTGGACTTCCGAGGAGAAAAACGCGGACCAGGCGTATTATCGGTACATCTATTACGACCTGGACAGTTTCCCGTTGGGCTTTGCTTCCAAAGACGAGCTGCGTGTCAGCGTCAGATGCGTTCGAACGCATCCACAATCTTTGTAACGAGCGGGTGCCGGACGATATCCTCTTTTCCGAATTCTACGATACTGATTCCCTTGATGTCGCGGACAAGTTCCACGCCGCGCATCAGGCCTGAGTCGGCTTTGTTGGGCAGGTCGATCTGCGTGGGATCGCCGGTGACGATGAACTTGGCATCGCTGCCCATGCGGGTGAGGAACATCTTGAGCTGACCCAGCGACGTGTTCTGCGCCTCGTCGAGGATGACGAAGGCCCGGTCGAGGGTGCGTCCGCGCATATAGGCCAACGGCGCGATCTGGATGATGCCTTCTTCCATGAAAGACTGGAGCCGTTTGGCCGGGATCATGTCGCCCAGCGCATCGTACAACGGCTGCAGATAGGGATCGAGTTTGTCTTTGAGATCGCCCGGGAGGAAGCCAAGCCGCTCGCCGGCTTCCACGGCGGGACGGGTGAGGATGATCCTTCGCACTTCCCGGTTCTTCAGGGCGCGGACGGCCAGGGCGATGGCGGTATAGGTCTTTCCGCTGCCCGCGGGTCCGAGGGCGAAAACCAGGTCGCTGCGCTGTGATTCGCTGACCATCCTTTTCTGATTCGGTGTACGGGCTTTGATCGGCCGGCCTTCGTTGCTGTAGAGGATGATGTTGCCGGCCGCCGCTTCCGATTCCGGAACACCGGCTATGGCTGTCCGTTCGGATCCTTCAAACAGTGCTTCGATGTCGTATTCCGTAAGTACGCTCTTGGTCATTCTCCTTTGGCGGAGCATCGTGATCTTTTCCTCGAAGTCGTCGAGTTCACTCTGCGGGCCCATCAGGTAGATTTCGGCACCGCGCGCCACGGCCTTGATTTTGGGATAGTGGCTGGCCAGCAGGTCGAACAGGCGGTTGTTGATTCCATAGATGTCGATCGGGTCGATCTCTTCGAGCAGGATGGTTTTTTCCATATGGTTATAATCCGAATGTCTTTTTGACGCCTTCCCATTCCCGGATCATTTTGTCGTAATCGCTCTTGTCGAGCCATTGGTCGCGCCGGCCGATCCATTCCAGGATGGGGATGACGGTATAATTCTTTTCCAGCATTCTGCGCCGGGAACACCAGAGATAAGTGGGAACGGCGTCCGCGATGGACACATCTCCCTTTTCGTCACGCACGACCGTAATTTCGTATAACATTCCGATCTGCGTGTTCACGTCGCTCTGGTTCGACATGAAATTGCCCAGCGAATACGCGACGGCGTGGGGCGGGCGGAATTCCGCGGGCTGAACGACGTGGGGATGAGCTCCGACCACGGCATCGACGCCGTTCCGAAACAGCATTTCCACCCACCGCCGCTGGGAGGCGTTGGGCTTCTGGTGGTATTCTTCTCCCCAGTGCGGCAGCGCGACGATGAACTCTGCGCCGCGCTGCTTTGCGCGTGCGACGACTTCTTTCACGTGGGTGGAGTCGAGTAGGCTCACCCGCCAGGGACGGGGGACCGGGAGGCCGTTGGTCCCGTAGGTGAAATTGATGAAGGCAACGTCGATGCCCCGGATGTTGACGATCATCGGGTTGGTTTCGTACTCCTCGCCTTCGGAGCGGTACAATCCCGTGAAAGGCACGCCGAGACGGGAATAGACGACATACGTGCTGTCCATTCCGGCGGCGCCTTTGTCGCAGATATGGTTGTTGGCGGTCAGGAACAGGTCGATGCCGCAGCGCTTCGCTTCATAGGCAAGGCTTTGGGGGGCTGAGAAAAACGGATAGCCCGAATAGGGTGTCACACCGCAGGGGAATTCCATATTGGCAACGACGAAATCGGCCGCATCAAAGCGGTCCCGGACATGCCGGAAGCAGGCACTGTAATCGTAGTCGGCGGGATTGGTCCGGTTGCCGCCGGGCTTGAGTGCGGCAGCCGTCTGCGGCCCGTGCGCCATCACATCGCCGATGAATACGATCCGGACCGTGTCCCTTCCCCGGGCATACGACGACCCGGCGACGGCCAGGCCGATCAGAAGGACGAACGCTTTTTTCCAGAAATACCCCATCCGTTTGACTTTACCGCGTAAAGTTAACCTTTTTATAACGTTTTTTATGCTATCTTTGCCAGATAATGAAAAAACATCGCTTTCAAACGGGGATCGTGACGCTCTGCCTGGCCGTACTGACGATGACGGCCACAGGTTGCGACCTGATCCGCGCTTCGCTTGGCAAACCCACATCCGCCGACCTGGCCGTGCTGCGCGCCGCACGGGAGGCACGTGAGCAGGCCGTCCGCGACTCCATTGCCGCGGCCGAAGAGGAAAAAGCCCGCCAACTGATCGAGGAAGCCGCTGCAAAAGCGGCCGCCGAAGCGGCCGTGGTCAAGCGTTATTATGCGGTCGCAGGTGCTTTCCGCGGTGCTGAAGGCGCACAGTTTTTCATCGAAAAGCTGGAGGAAAACGGACTCAAGGTCAAGACATTCGATTTCAAGAGCGGTCTGAAGGTGGTCTGCCTGGAAGGGAGCGATGACATGGATGACATTCGCCGTGATATGGCAACGCTCAAGCGGCTGCATCTGGCCCCGACCGATCCCTGGATTTACGATACGAAACAAAAATTACACAAAGAAATATGAAAAACACCGTATTTACCGAGAAGCACATCGCGCTGGGTGCGAAGATGGCTCCGTTTGCCGGCTACAATATGCCGATCCAATACAAGGGAATCAATGAGGAACATGCCTGTGTCCGCGAAGGCGTCGGGGTATTCGATGTCTCCCATATGGGCGAGATCTGGATCAAAGGCCCCAAGGCGCTGGCCTTCCTGCAGTATGTCTCTTCGAACGACGCTTCCGTCCTCTTCCCGGGCAAAGCCCAGTACACCTGCTTCCCCAACGGCAAGGGCGGTATCGTGGACGATTTCATCGCGTACTGCTTCAGCACCGAGAAATACCTGCTGGCCGTCAACGCCGCCAATATCGAGAAAGACTGGAACCATCTGTGCTCTGTCGCACCGAAGTTCGGACTGGAAATCGGGAAGGACTTGGTGAACGCCTCCGACGCCACCTGCCAGCTCGCCATCCAGGGCCCCAAGGCGATGGAAGTGATGCAGAAGCTCTGCAAGGAAGACATCCTTTCGATGGAGTATTATACGTTCAAGGAACTCGAAGTCGCCGGCATCCCCGGCGCCATCCTTTCGACCACCGGTTATACGGGAAGCGGCGGATGCGAGGTATATGCCCCCAATGAATACGGCGACAAGTTGTGGAAGGCCGTCTTCGAGGCCGGAGAGCCGTTCGGTATCCAGCCCATCGGCCTGGGCGCCCGCGACACGCTCCGTCTTGAGATGGGTTTCTGCCTCTACGGCAACGACATCGACGACACCACCTCCCCGCTGGAAGCCGGCCTTGGCTGGATCACCAAATTCAACGATGTCAAGGGCGACTTCATCGACAAACAGTACCTGCTTGACCAGAAGGCAGCCGGCCTGACGCGCAAGCTCGTGGGCTTCGAGCTCGTGGACCGTGGCATTGCCCGCCACGAAATGCCTATCTGCGACGCCGAAGGCAAGCAGATCGGTCACGTGACCTCCGGTACGATGGGCCCGAGCGTCAAGAAGGCGATTGGCATGGGATATGTAGATGTTCCCTTCAACAAAGTCGGCAGCGAAATCTTCATCAACGTGCGCGGCAAGCTGCTGAAAGCCGAAGTGGTGAAGATGCCGTTCTACAAGAAATAATTGAAAAGATTTTTATCGATACTCCTTATGCTTGAATTCTGTGCGGCGACGCTCGCCGCACAGAATTTTGCTGTTGCCCCTGCCCTGAGACAACACGTCGCCGCCCTGTGCGACGAAGAACTTGACGGCCGCAAGGCCGGCAGCGAGGGAGAGCGGCTTGCGGCGCGCTACATTTATGACGCACTTGCCGATGCCGGCGTGCTGATGCTTACCGACAGCCTCGGCCAGGATTTCGCCATTGCCGCCGGCGGCGACAGCATCCGCTCCCGGAATGTGGTGGGCATCGTCGAAGGTTCCGATCCGGAGCTGCGCGGCGAGTATATCGTGGTCGGTGCCCGTTACGACCATCTGGGTACCCATACCCTGACGATTGACGGCGAACCGGTCACCCAGGTTTTCCCGGGGGCGGACTGCAATGCCTCGGGCGTGGCCGTCATGCTGGAAGTGGCCCGTATGGTCGCGCAGTACAGCGGTCTTTTCCGCCGTTCGGTGATTTTCGTGGGCTTCGGCGCCGGCGAGCAGGGGATGGCCGGAGCCTGGTATTTCGCCAACAGGGCTTTCAGCGAGATCCGGGCCGTGGATGCGATGGTTGACCTCAGTTGTCTGGGCCGTACCGGAAACGACCGTCCGCTGAGCTGTTTTTCCCAATTGGGCGATGTGGATTACAACCATCTGTTCACCCAGACGCAAGAGCAGCCTGTGACACTGTTGCCGGTCCGTTCCCGGGAGTTGCCCGTGTCTTCCGACTGTCTGGCTTTTTATGAGCGCCAGATCCCGGTCTTTCTTTTCACACGCGGTACGGCGCGCGAACACCGTACCATCCGCGATACGCCGCGCCAGCTTGACTATGCCGCGATGGAGGCTACCTGCAATTATCTGTATCACTTTTTGCTGGTGCTCGCCGATCAGGACGAGATATCGTCGCGCGATGCCGATCCTGCAAAACAGAAAGCACGCGCTGAGCGGGTGTATGCGGCCTCCGAGTGCGACGTGCGGCCGCAGTTTTTCCATTCCAATGAAAAGCATTTCCTCACAAGTTGGGTGTACAAGTATCTGCGCTATCCCGAACGGGCCATCCGCGGGAAACTCCAGGGACAGGTCCTCGTAAGTTTTGTAGTGGAAAAGGACGGCAGCGTGACGAATGTCACGGTGGAGCACGGGGTCGACGAATTGCTCGACGATGAGGCCGTCCGTGTGGTCTCCGTCTCCCCGAAATGGATTCCTGGCCAGATCAAGGGCGAGAAAGTCCGCACAAGAATCGTCATTCCGGTCGAATTTCGCCTGAAATAACTATCTTTGCGCCTGAATTTCAAACAGGCGTCAAATGGATTACAATTTCGTAGAGATTGAAAAGAAATGGCAGGCGTATTGGGCTGAGCACCATACGTTCGAGGCCAGGAACGATTCTCCCAGACCTAAGTATTATGTGCTTGACATGTTTCCGTACCCGTCCGGTGCGGGACTTCACGTCGGTCACCCGCTCGGCTACATTGCCAGCGACATCTATAGCCGTTACAAGCGCCTGAAGGGATTCAATGTGCTGCACCCGATGGGCTACGACGCATTCGGCCTTCCCGCCGAGCAGTACGCCATCCAGACCGGACAGCATCCGGCCAAGACCACCGATGCCAATATCGCCCGCTACCGCCAGCAGATGGACCGCATCGGATTCTCCTACGATTGGTCCCGCGAGGTACGGACCTGCGATCCGGCTTACTACAAGTGGACGCAGTGGGCTTTCCTCGAGATGTTCAACCACTGGTACAATCCTGAAACCGACAAGGCTGAACCGATCGACACGCTGATTGCAAAGTTCAAGGCGGAAGGCCGCTGGGACGGTCTCTCCGAAAAGGAACAGTCCGACCTTCTGATGCAGTACCGCATCGCCTATCTGGGCGAGACCTCGGTGAACTGGTGTCCGCAGTTGGGTACCGTGCTGGCCAACGACGAGGTGAAGGAAGGCTACTCCGTGCGCGGCGGCTTCCCCGTGGAGCAGAAGAAAATGAAGCAGTGGCAGCTGCGCGTGAGCGCCTATGCCGAGCGCCTGCTTGCCGGCCTCGAGACCCTTGAATGGACCGACTCCCTCAAGGAGATGCAGCGCAACTGGATCGGCAAAAGCCAGGGCGCTGAAATGGTGTTCCACGTGTTCAACGGTGACAAGGAATATGAAATGACGATCTTCACCACGCGTGCCGATACGGTTTTCGGCGTCACTTTCATGGTACTCGCACCGGAAAGCGACTGGGTGGAGAAACTCACTACGCCGGAGCAGAAAGAAGCCGTAGAGGCCTATCTGCTGCAGGCCAAGAAGAAGACCGAGCGCGAGCGCATCGCCGAGACCCGCAAGGTCACCGGCGTGTTCACCGGCTCGTACGCCATCAATCCGCTTACCGGCGAGAAGGTCCCGGTGTGGATCTCCGAATACGTCCTGGCCGGCTACGGTACGGGCGCCATTATGGCTGTTCCGGCCCACGACAGCCGCGACTACGCTTTCGCCAAGGCGTTCAACCTGCCCATCGTTCCGGTCGTGGAAGGCAGCGACATCTCCGAATCAAGTTTCGACGCCAAGGAGGGAAAGATGTGCAACTCCGGCTTCCTCAACGGAATGGACGTCAAGGAGGCCATTCCGGCCGCCATCGACTATGTCGAGGCCCACGGCCTGGGCCGCCGCAAGATCAATTACCGCCTCCGCGACGCCATTTTCTCGCGCCAGCGCTACTGGGGCGAACCGTTCCCGATCTACTACAAAGACGGGATTCCGAAGGCCATGCCGCTCGAGTGTTTGCCGCTGCAGTTGCCTGAGGTCGACAAGTTCCTGCCTACCGAAAGCGGCGAACCGCCGTTGGCCCGCGCCAAGGACTGGACCTACCAGGGTTATCCCATCGAGACCAGCACGATGCCCGGCTTCGCCGGCAGCAGCGCCTACTATCTCCGCTATATGGATCCGCACAACGATCAGGCCCTGGTCGGCCGTCAGGCCGACGAGTACTGGCGTGACGTGGACCTCTACATCGGCGGAACCGAGCACGCGACGGGCCACCTCATCTATTCCCGTTTCTGGAACAAGTTCCTCTATGACTGCGGTTATGTGTGCGAGCAGGAACCGTTCAAGAAGCTCATCAACCAGGGTATGATCCAGGGCCAGAGCAAGTTCGTCTACCGCGTCAAAAATACCAACACCTTCGTCTCGTGCGGCCTGAAAGACCGGTACGACACCACGGAGATCCACGTCGACGTGAACATCGTCGACGGCGACAAGCTCGATACCGAGGCTTTCCGTCGCTGGATGCCCGATTTTGCTACGGCCGAGTTCATCCTTGAAGAAGGCCAGTACATCTGCGGCAGCGCCATCGAGAAGATGAGCAAGTCGATGTTCAACGTGGTCAACCCCGACAGTGTATGCGAACGCTACGGTGCCGATACGCTCCGTATGTACGAGATGTTCCTCGGCCCGCTCGAGCAGAGCAAACCGTGGGACACCAAGGGTATCGACGGTGTGCACCGCTTCCTCCGCAAGTTCTGGAAACTGTTCTTCGACCGCGACACCTTCTGTGTGAGTGAAGAAAAGGCCACGCCGGCCGAACTCAAGGTGCTCCACCGCCTCATCGGCAAGGTGCAGGACGACATCGAGCACTTCTCCTTCAACACCTCTGTGAGCGCCTTCATGATCGCTGTGGGCGAGCTGTCCGATCTCCAGTGCAACAAGCGCGAGATACTGGAGCCGCTCGTGGTGGTCCTCAGTCCCTTTGCTCCACACATCGCCGAAGAACTGTGGCAGATGCTCGGTCATGCCGAAAGCGTCAGCTTCGCCTCCTACCCGGAATACGTAGCCGCCTTCACCGTGGAAGACGTCGTGAAATACCCCGTGCAGTTCAACGGCAAGATGCGTTTCCTGCTCGAACTGCCCAAGGCATTCGACCGTGCCGAAGTGGAAGCTGCCGTCCGGGCCGACGCCAATACCGCGAAATACCTGCAGGGCGCGACGATCCGCAAGGTCATCGTCGTTCCCGGCAAAATCATCAATATCGTCTGTTAAATGGATCGGAACAAAGTCTTTGCGACGCTCAAGTCCTATGCGATCATCACGGTCGGCCTGATTCTCTATACGCTGGCCTGGATTGTCTTCATCATCCCCCATCAGCTGGTGGGTGGCGGCGTCACCGGTATCTCGGCTGTGATCCAGTATTGCACCGGGTTCCACGTGAGCTACTCCTTCTTTATCATCAACGCCATCCTGCTGTTGATCGCCCTCAAGATCCTGGGTCCCGCTTTCGGCGTGAAGACCGTCTATGCGATGGTGGTCACGACGCTGCTGCTGCGGTTCCTGCCGATGGTCATCCCGCAGGAGTTCATCCAGATCATCGCGCTGGACAACGGCAAGCTGCTGAGCGTCATCATCGGCGGTATGCTCTCCGCGCTGGGTATCTCGCTCACCTTCTCTCAGGGAGGCAGTTCCGGCGGCACCGACATCGTGGCCCTGATGATCACCAAGTACCGCGCCATCTCACCGGGCAAGATCCTGCTGATCCTCGACATCTTCATCATCGGTTCATCGCTGATCGTACCAACGGAGGGCAGCTGGGGCGTCCGCGTCGCCAATCTGGTCTATGGCTATGTGATGGCAGGCGTATTCAGCGTCTCGCTCGACCTCTTCGTTTCGGGCAGCAAGCAGTCCGTACAAATCTTGATTTTTTCCAAAAACTATGAAAAAATCGCCGACCGGATCACCGGCGAACTGCATCGCGGTGTGACGGCTCTCGAAGGAAAGGGCTGGTATACAAAGGCTGAGTCGACGGTTCTGGTCGTGGTCGCCCGCAAACACGAATTGAAATTTTTGCTCAATCTCATCAAGGAAGAGGATCCGCAGGCATTTCTCTCCGTGGGCAGCGTGAGCGGTGTTTACGGCTCCGGCTTCGACGTAATCAAGAAGTAATTGTTTTTCAGCCGGTTTCCGGCTTTGTTAGAAAGCGGTTATATCGTCGGAAAGATAAACCGCTTTTTTTGTTTGTAGCTTCGTGCAGGATTTAATACAAAAAAACACGGAGCGATGAATACGATTTATTATTGGGTCGGATATGTGCCGCTGGTCGCGGCGCTGGTTTTTTTCTTCATACGTTTTTACCGGAAATCGAAAACCCCGGAATCCGGGGCTGCCGCCGTAAAGGAGTATCCGCATCAGGAGCGCGCCATTCCCAATGCCGACCGCATCCTGGCGGATGACGGACCGAGCCTGAAGGATTCGGATATGGAAGAATTGAAAGAACGGCTCTGCAATGTGCTGGAGCGGGAAAAACTGTACCTGAATCCCGATATCCGGGTAGGAGACCTGGCGGAGAGGCTCTATACCAACAAAAGCTATCTCGCCCAGACCATCAAAATCAAACTGAACAAAAACTTTTGCCAGCTGGTGCACTACTACAGGGTCCGTGAAGCGATGCGGATCTATGCCCAGAATCCCGACCTGACCATCACGCAACTCTGCCGCCGTGTCGGTTTCAATTCGATGACGACATTCAATACGGCTTTCGGCCGCAACACGGGCTTCACGCCGGCCGAATGGTGCAAAGAGTACCGCAAAAGGAACGAAGCGAAAACCTGAGACCGGGCCCCTGTTTCAAAAGATGGATGCGCTGATGCGGGAGCAGCGGCTATTCCTGAGGAAAGACCTTACCCGTGACGATCTTGCCCGCGAGACGATGACCAACCGGACCTATGTCTCCCGTGCCCTGCGGGAACACGGTCTCAATTTCGCCCGTTTCGTGAATACCTACCGGGTACAGTACGCCATAGAACTGTTGCTCGACAGCGGCGACCTCTCCCTTTCCCGGGAAGATGTCGCCCTGATGAGCGGCTTTTCCTGCGCCGATGCGATGAACCGTTACATCAAAAAATGCGCAGGCTTGACGGCCTGCGCTTTGCGGGAACGGGTTTTGATCGATCCCCGTACAAACGGAGAGATTCTTTAGCAACTATAAGGGAAATTTTTTCTATTTTTGACCACTGAACGGATTGTTTTTGAACATGGCTGCTCCCAAGACACGCTGGGGTTTCTTTTTCCATCGCGATCATTTGCTCATCGCGGTCGGAGCTTTTATCTTGCTGGGTGTGCTGTCGGTTGTGACCTACAACATTTCCTTCCTCAATCCTGTTGCCAAGGCTTTGAAGGCATTCAGCGTCACGGACCTGTTCTTCGAGATCCAGCATTACGGCAAGCCGGAAGAGAGCCGTACGGTCGCAATCGTGGATATCAGTGACGTCGAAGACAGAGGAGACATCGCCGTCCTGCTGGAACGTGTCGTCCTGTGCGATCCGGCCTGCATAGGAGTGGATGCGATTTTCGAAGGACTGAAGGCGGATGCGGAAGGCAATGCCCGGCTTCTGGATGTCGTCAGGACATACGGAGACAATATGGTCTTTACCTGTAAACTGACGGATTACGACAGCCAGGCCGCTTGTTTTACCTCCTCAGTCCATTCTTTCTTCACTGACAGTGTCTCCGTGAAGGAAGGTTATGCCAATCTGAAGAACAATCTGGACAACCTGCCCGTCCGGAAACTCAGTGTTAAGAACCGGCTTGGCCAGGAAACCGTCAAGTCTTTTCCTGCGGCAGTTGTGGAACAGTATTCCGGCCGTTCCCTGGAAAACCATGGAGAAGACTGGCTGATCAACTACCGGAATGTCGCTTTTCGCGTGATTTCTCCCGATGATATCGAGCAGGAAGCCGATTTCCTGGAAGGGAAGATCGTTTTGCTCGGCGGCTTCCGGGAAGAACGGGATGCGCACGTGTCTCCGCTGGGCAAGATGCCGGGCGTAGGGATCCAGGCGTATTCCGTGGATACCCTGATGGGAAAGAGTGTGCGTTACCTTCCTTCCTGGATAAACTGGATCCTGGCTTTTGTCCTGTGTTTCCTTTTCCAGGTTACGGTGGAAGCCCTCGTGAAAGCGACCGGGCAGGGCAGACGGGTTGTGCCGGCGACCTTCCTGCGGGAGTCGAGAATCGTGCCCGGCAACACCCTGTTCCTGTGTTCAGCCGTCCTGACCTATCTGACTTTCGTCATCTTTACAAAATGGGGCTATTGCATCGATATTGCCATCGTCTTGACGCTCTTTGCCTTGACGCTGGAAAGCCGGAAACTGTACCGTTCCTCCGTCATTGCCCTCTCGAAACGCTATTCAAATCGTTTCCTTCAGAATTCATTGTTTACGTAATCCCATTTGTATGAAATACCTGTTATCCTTTTCAATCAGCGTCTTTCTTTCACTCACCTGCCTGGCACAGTCCTATCTCGTTTATACTGTGAAAGGAGATGTGGTATCCAAGGGCAAGGCAAAGGCCGCGCAGATATTGCCTGGCGACCGGTTGACGGATAAGACTGTCCTTTCAGTTTCTACAAACGGCCGGTTGACGGTTATCGACGAAAAGAGTGAAAGCCTCTATACGGTAAAGGAGGGAATCGGTACCCTTTCGTCATTGATTGCGGCACAGCAGAGCAAATCCCGCCCGGTTACCCCCAATTTCCTGGCCTTCGTGAAGGAAAAAATATCAACGAAAAGCAGCCCTAAGGACGTCAACTATATGCAGGCAGCCGGTGTTACCTATCGTGGTCTGGGACAGGATTTCATTCCCTTGCAGGGTGAATCCGGAATGCTGCTGGATCCGCTCCGGGAGGCGTTTTCCACCGCCCGGCAGGCACTGGCCGACGGGGATGCGGATATATTACTGTCCGTTTCCGACAGGTTGGACAGTCTGGGTCTGGTCCGGTATGACTTTACCGTCGTTTCCGATTATACCCCGCAGTCGTTCAACGGGTATTTCGTGTTCGACCCGCTCTGCCTGGTGGATCTGGCCTCCAATGTGGGCGATTCCCGGCCTGTTTCCGAACAGATCGCCGACCTGCCCGTGCCGATGGCTCCTTCGACGGACAACAAACTGTCCGGTGGCAATGTCCTGTGCAATTATTATGTCCTTCAGCCGGGCCAGACCCTTGAACTGGCCGTCGTTTGTACGGGGTACTGTGAAATCGCCGCTTTTTCCTTATCCGGAAAAACCACGGCATCTTTTGAAGGCGACGCTTCGTATTTCCGTACCTATCCGACTGAAACAACCGCACATATCTTCCTCACAAATCATTCGGAGAGCAGTGAGGCCGTGTTGTTTGCCATCAATGCCGAATAAATGAGAAGCGCAGGCTTTTGGACCTGCGCTTCCTTAAATGCCTTGACGTCGGTTAGAGTTCCACCTTCGTCGGTTTCACCATATTCTTCGGGTCGAGGATCTTATCGAGCTGTGCCTTGGTCAGGTACTTCTTGTCGAGTACGAGCTGATAGACGCTGCCGCCGGTGACGAGGGCTTCCTTGGCGACCTCGGTGCACTTGGCGTATCCGATGTACGGCTTGAGGGCCGTCACGATGCCGATGCTGTGTTCGGCCAGGGCCTTGCAATGCTTCTTGTTGGCGGTGATGCCGTCGACGCACTCGATGCGGAGGGTGTTGAGGGCGTTCGTCATCCAGGTCTGCGATTCGACGATCGACTCGACGAGTACGGGCTCCATCACGTTCAGCTCGAGCTGGGCGGCTTCCGACGCCATCGTGATGCAGGTGTCGTTGCCGATGACCTTGAAGCATACCTGGTTGGTGACCTCGGGAATCACAGGGTTCACCTTGCCCGGCATGATGGAGCTGCCCGGCTGCTTCGGAGGCAGGTTGATTTCGGCCAGACCCGTGCGCGGACCGGAGGCGAGGAGACGCAGGTCGTTGCAGATCTTGGAAATGCGGATGGCGATGTTCTTCAGTTCAGCGTGGTAGCAAACCATGCAGGAAGTGTCGTTGGTGGCTTCCACGAGGTCTTTGGCGAGCGTGATCTTCCAGCCGGAAATCTTCTTGATATGTTTGGTGCAAGCCTCGGCGTAGCCCGGTTCGGCGGTGATGCCGGTACCGATGGCCGTGGCGCCCATATTGATCACGAGGAATTCCTGGGCGGCGGCGTCAAGACGCTTCATTTCGGTCTCGACGGCGGTAGCGAAAGCGCCGAAGGTCTGTCCGAGCGTCATCGGAACGGCGTCCTGCAGCTGGGTGCGGCCCATCTTGATAATATTGGCGAAACTGCGCTGTTTGGCACGGAAAGCCTTCGCCAGCGCCTTCATTGAGGCCATCAGATTCTGGTGGATCATATACAGGCCCAGGTGCATGGCGGTCGGATAGGCGTCGTTGGTCGACTGGGCCATGTTGATGTGGTCGTTCGGGTGGATCACCTTATAGTCGCCGTGTTTCTTGCCCATGATTTCAAGGGCGCGGTTGGCGATGACCTCGTTGGCGTTCATGTTGGCCGACGTGCCGGCGCCGCCCTGGATCATGTCGATCGGGAAGTGCTCGGTGTGTTTGCCTTCCATCAGCTCCTTGCAGGCCTCTACGACGGCGTCCGTGATTTCATCGGAAACCAGGCCGAGTTCGTGATTGGCCAGGATGGCACCCATTTTTACGATGCCGAAAGCCTTGACGAATTCCGGATGGTCGCCGAGAAGATTGCGGCTGATGTCGAAGTTCTCGATGCAGCGGAGGGTCTGTACGCCGAAGAGCGCTTCCACGGGGACGTCCTTGTCACCCAGCAGGTCGTGTTCTGAACGGGTCTTGCCCGAAGTTTTGAATTTGTATTCGATCATAGCGGTATAGTATGTTTGATGATGATTGTCAGTTGAAAAGTTTCTCGATGCGGTTCAGCGCGGTGGGCAGTGCGAAGATAACGGCCCGGTCGTAAGGTTTGATGCGGGTGTCGCCGACGGCGATGATGGCCTCGTTCCCGCGGATGATGCCGCCGATGACGGCGTCTTTCGGAAAACGCAGGTCACGGATCGGAGCCTTGGTGACCGGACTGTCGGGATTGACGATATATTCGATGACTTCCGCATCGGCGCCGCCGATGACTTTGACGGTGCGCACCTTGGTACTCATCGTGAAGCGGAAGATGCGGCCGGCGGTGATGATTTTTTTATTGATGACCGCATCGACACCCATCCCTTCGGCCAACTTGATGTATTCGATGTTCTCGACTTCTGCGATGGTCTTGGCCACGCCCATTTTCTTGGCGGCCACGCAGGCCAGGATGTTGGTCTCGGAACTGGAGGTCACGGCCACGAAAGCGTCGCAGCTCTTGACATCCTCTTCATAAAGAAAGTCGGAGTTGCGGCCGTCGCCGTTGATTACAAGCGTTCGGTTGAGGTTTTCGGAGAGCACTTCGCAGCGCTCCCGGTTGATTTCTATAATCTTGACGAACTCAGCCGTCTTTTCGAACTCCCGTGCCACCATTTCGCCGATGCGGCCGCCGCCCAGGATAGTGAGCCTTTTGATGTCGAGGTACTTTTTGCCCGACCAGGACATCAGTTCGTCCACGAATTCCCGTTTGGATATGACGTATACCATATCGCCGCGCTTGAAGAGCGTATCGCGCTGCGGAATGATGGTTTCTCCGCCACGGGCGATGGCCACTACGCGGAAGGGAAGGTTTTCGGGCGGATAGGGGAAATCGGCCGTGCTCTTGTTGAGCATCTTCGATCCTTCATCGATACGGAAGACGACCATCTGCAGCTGTCCCCGGGCGAAATCCACGAATTCCGAGACGTCGGACTGCTTGAGCAGGTCGCCGATTTCACCTGCGGCGATTTTCTCGGGATAGAATAGCAGGTCGATGCCCATATCGGTGAACATCAGTTTGTTGTCGTAATTGAGGTATTCGGCGTTGTTGACACGCGCCGTTACCTTGCGGGCACCCAGTTTCTTTGCGATGAGAGCGGCCACCAGGTTGACATCCTGTTGCTTCGCCGGGCTGACGGCCACGAAGAGGTCGGCCTTGTCCACGCCGGCCGACTTGAGGATGTTGATGGAGGTGGGCTCCCCCTGCACCGTAAGCACGTCCATGCTCTCGGTGACCAAAGCCAGCCGTTCCTCGTCGTTGTCGATGATGGTGATTTCGTGGTAGCCCTCGCTCAGCATTTTTGCCAAGTGGCATCCGACTTCTCCTGCCCCTGCGATTACGATTTTCATAGCGTACTAATGCAAATTGGCTCCGATGAGCGTCATGAATTCGTTCCGAGTGCGGATGTCTTTCAGGAAAGTGCCCGTAAAAGCGGAGGTGGTAGTCACGGAATTCTGCTTCTGGACACCGCGTACCTGCATGCACATATGCGCCGCTTCTATGACCACGGCCACGCCGAGGGGATGGAGGGTTTCCTGGATGCAGTCGCGGATCTGGACTGTGAGCCGTTCCTGGACCTGCAGCCGACGGGCATAGGTTTCCACCACGCGGGCGAGCTTGCTCAATCCGGTGATCCACCCGTCGGGGATGTAAGCCACGTGCGCTTTTCCGTAGAAAGGAAGCATATGATGCTCACACATCGAATAGAGTTCGATGTCCTTGACCACGACCATCTGGTGATATTCCTCCCGGAACATTGCCGAGCGCAGGATTTCGGCGCCGTCTTCCTGATAGCCTTTCGTCAGGAACTGCATCGAGCGGGCCACGCGCAGCGGAGTCTTGAGCAGGCCTTCGCGGGCAGGGTCCTCGCCGATAAGCCGGAGAACTTCCCGGTAGTGACCGGCGAGTTCTTCCGTGATGCGGTCGTCGAACGTTTCCTTTTTCTTGTATGACATATACATTACTGAAAAGTATGGCAAGTTACGAATATTATTTCACTTTTCCCGAATTATTCGTAATTTCGGTCCTAAATGAAATATCTTTTCGTCGCTGCCGTCGATTTTGAACTGGATGTCGCCCGCTATCTTCGCGTCGGGACAGGGGATACTTTCCTTTGTACCGGTATCGGCCCGGAAGCGACGCGGCGTTCTCTTGAACCGGTCCTGGCAGCCGGCGGATTCGACCTGGCGCTCGATATCGGACTCGCGGGCTGCTATGGCGGTTTTCTGCCGCTGGGTTCCGTGGTCCAGGTTGTCAGCGAACGTTACGGTGACCGGCCGGATGACCATTTCCTCAACCCGGCGCCTCCGGCCGTGTTTGCTGCACTGCCGCAGGCCGCGGGCAACACCGTTCCGGCCCTGGAGGCACGTTTCCGCCGGGTCGTAGCCGACGTTGAGACAATGGAAGGCGCCGCCTTCTTCGAAGCCTGTCTGACGGCCGGCGTCCCTTTCGCCGAGATCCGCACCATTTCCAATCTCGTCGGTGAGACCGACCACGGCCGCTGGGACATTCCCCTGGCCCTGCAGAACCTCAAAACCGTTTTATCTTCCCTGTGAAACTCAAGATAGCCTTTTCCTCCTGTCCCAACGACACGTTCATGTTCCACGCCCTGGTGCATGGCCTGGTCGATACGGAAGGCTTGTCGTTCGACATCGACATCTATGACGTAGAAGAACTCAACGCCCGCGCCCAGCGTGAGACCTTTGACGTCAGCAAACTCAGCTATCACGGCTGGTTCACCGTCCGCGACCGCTACGAAATGCTGTCCTCCGGTTCGGCCCTGGGCTGGGACTGCGGTCCGTTGCTGGTGTGCCGTGCCGGCGATACGGAAGTGCTCTCCCGCAGCGGTCTGCGTATCGCCACGCCCGGCTGCTATACCACCGGCGCCCTGCTTTGCACGCTGGCCTATCCCGGCCTGGGAGAACAGACGCCGATGTTGTTTTCTAAGATCGAGGGGGCTGTGGCTGACGGCCGCTTCGACCTGGGTGTCCTGATTCACGAAGGACGCTTCACCTACCGCGACAAGGGACTTGACCTGGTGTGTGACCTGGGTGCGTGGTGGCAGCAGACATCCGGCTGTCCCATTCCGCTCGGCGGCATCGCCGTCCGGCGTAGCCTTGGCCCGGAAATTGCTGCCTCTTTCGACCGCGTGTTGCACCGGAGCATCCAGTATGCGTTCGCCCATCCGGAAGCCTCGCGCGATTATGTCGCCTCGTACGCCCGCGAGCTGTCGGCAACGATCCAGCAAAAACACATCGACATGTTTGTCAACCGTTTCTCCCTCGACCTGGGGGAAGAAGGCCGCCGGGCTGTCGATACCTTGTATCAGCGTTATGAGAGAGATTATCTGCATGGAGGGCGTCAGGAAGGAGTACCGCACGGGCGACAATGCGGTCAGGGCGCTTGACGGAGTCGACCTCCGCATCCGGGAAGGAGAGTATGTCGCCATTATGGGCCCTTCGGGCTCAGGCAAATCGACAATGATGAATGTTCTGGGCTGCCTGGACGTCCCTACCGGGGGGCGGTACCTGCTGGACGGTCTCGACGTAAGCCGTCTCGACGATGACCGGCTGTCGGAAATCCGGGGCCGGAAGATCGGGTTCGTGTTCCAGTCGTTCAATCTGCTGCCGCGGCTGTCGGCCCTCGAAAACGTGGCCCTGCCGCTCCAGTATGCCGGTGTGGGGAAAGAGGAACGTTTCGCACGTGCCCGGGAGGTGTTGCACCAGGTTGGTTTGGCGGAGCGCCTGACGCACAGGCCCGACGAACTGTCGGGCGGCCAGCGCCAGCGCGTTGCCGTGGCCCGGGCGCTGGTCACGCGTCCGTCCCTGATTCTGGCCGACGAGCCTACCGGCAACCTCGATACGGCTACGTCAATCGAAATAATGAAACTTTTCGGAGCGATCCATCGTAAAGGAAATACAGTGATTTTGGTAACGCACGAAGAGGATATTGCGCGGCAAGCCGAAAGAATTGTCTATCTTCGTGACGGAAAAATAGAACACGATGAAAATCTACACCAAGACCGGTGATACCGGCACCACTTCGCTGGTGGGCGGAACGCGTGTGAGCAAAGCACATCCCCGCGTGATGACCTACGGCGACCTCGACGAACTGATCAGTATCCTGGGCCTGCTCCGCTGCGAAACCGCCGATGCGGATCTTCCGCTGCGCCGGATCCAGATCCATCTGATGAACGTGAGCGCCCATCTTGCCAACGACGGACGTTCCACGAAACTCAAGCCGCTCGATGAGGCTGAGACGGCTTTCCTGGAAAGCGAAATCGACCGGATGACGGCCCTTCTTCCGCCGCAGACGGCTTTTGTATTACCGGGAGAACCCCACGCTTCTTCGCTGGCGCACGTGGCCCGTACGGTCTGCCGCCGCGCCGAGCGGAGCGCTGTCCTGATTGAAGAAAAAACCGACCAGGATGCACAGGCGCTGCGATATGTTAACCGCCTGAGTGACTATCTGTTTACTCTGGCAAGATACTTGTGTGCGGGACACGATGATTTTTGGTTGCCGTAAAAAAATCAAAAAAAAGTTGTTGTATTGTTTTTTTTATATCTTTGCGGCCCCAATTTGTGAGAGTAACCTTTTTTAATACACACGAATATGTATTGGACACTTGAGCTCGCATCGAAACTGGAAGATGCACCCTGGCCCGCAACCCGCGAAGAACTGATCGATTATGCCACCCGTTCGGGAGCCCCGCTCGAAGTGATCGAGAACCTGGAAGATCTCGAAGAAGACGGCGAAGTCTACGAATCCATCGAAGACATCTGGCCCGATTATCCGACCAAAGACGACTTTTTCTTCGACGAGGAAGAATATTGATTTGATAATCAATAAGTTACAAGTATAAAACCAGGGTTTGAGCCCTGGTTTTTTTCTTTTTTTTACTACCCAATTACTTCCCATTATTGGAGGAAGTCCTCCTCGAGAAAGAGGAGGAATAGTAAATCAAAAATGCTAGAGGTTAGAATAATTAGGTGAGGTTCAATACTATAAAAATGCTATATTTGTCAATAAACTCAGTTTGACCGACCCTATAATTACAGTCATATGTTTGAGAAGTTGAAGAAATTACTTGTTGGTGATAATCCTATGCATAAGTCATATAATAATGAATCTGATGTCGAAAATGTTTTGACTGTCATCCCTTTTCCTGATGGTAGAACATACTCTGGGGAAGTAGAAGGAATTGTTCCGCATGGATATGGGAGGATGTCATTCCCTAATGGGAATGTCTATGAGGGTGAGTTCCGGCAAGGCCAGCCTAATGGTATGATGATAATCAAAATGGCAAATGGTGATGTTTATGAAGGAGAGATGAAGAATGGCTTGAAATCGGGGAAGGGCAAGTACACTTGGGTATCTGGGCAGGTTTATGAAGGCAATTGGAGTGATGACAAAAGGAATGGTTATGGAGTATTCACTAGTTCAGGTGCATCTTTTACTGGCATTTGGGTGGATAGCTTTTTAGAGGGTAAAGGAGTCGAGATCGGGCCTGATGGATATAGGTTTGAAGGAGTTTTTCATAAATCAAGAAGAGTGAAAGGAAAAATAACACTACCCACTGGAGATGTTTATGAAGGAGAATTTCAGAACAATTTACCTCATGGTTATGGTAAAGAAACATTGGTTGATGGACGTGTTTATGAGGGTTATTTTGAACGAGGGCTTTATAATGGTTATGGTAAAATGATTCTTCCGAAAGGAATCGTATGGATTGAAAAAGAGGACGAATCTGGAAGCATATATCACGAAGAGATAGAAGGGCATTGGTTGGATGGTCATTTGGTTGATTAGAAATGTATTTGTTTTTGGATAGTATTCTTTTGATTTTTGTGTTAGTTGATAGCTTCTCAGCCGGCCTCAGACTTCCCCTGTGACTATCCAAAGCTCTCGAATGCGCGTATAACCATCTGATAATGAGATACTTACAGAGGCTATACTATATGTTTAACGAGGAAGAATACTAATAGGTGGTTAAGACATAATCTATTGGTAATCAATAGAATAAGATTTGAGCAGTGGATAGTCCCACTGCTTTTTTCTATCCAAAATAACCCGAAAATGGGCCTAAAATGACCATTTTGAGGCCTTTACTACCCAAATATTTCCCTATGAAAGAAGAAGTCCTCCTGGAGGAAGAGGAATAGTAGGCCCTTTTTATTATCTTTGTGAGAATAAACAACCATATTATGTCAATAAAGCAAATTAGACATGCTGCTTGTATAATCGCTGCGATTTCACTATTCTGTATTGGATGCCAAGGAAAGAATCAGAAACTAATTGTATCCCCTGAAGAGTTATCTCAGAATTATGAGTCTCATGCTGATGAGATATGGGACTTGGTGGCATATACAAATGCGGCTTTAAATGATTATTGTGGCATTCAACTCATTATCAAGGATTCACTTGTAACAGAACTCTATGTTTACAATTTTTTGTGGATGGGGACAAAGAATCCTGTTCAGAAAGATTATGACAACTTGTTACATTTTATAGGTTTCAATATGGATAATATCAATGCAATAGTGGACAAGTTGGTGAACTCTAATTGTCGTTCAATAGAAATGATGAAAGACAGTGGCTATATCAAAGTCCTATATAAGTCCGATAATAAGTGTGGTTATTATTATCGGCTCTTCAGGGAGGAACAATCAGTCGAATCGATTAAAGAGATGTTAGATGAAGAACCAATCTGTTTGCCTTACTCGAATAAAGTAATGTTTGAGTATAATCCATATAAACGAGGAATGGACCCGACTTTCCCTGGCAGAGAAGAATATCTTAGGAATAATTCGATTATTCAGAACTGAAAGGGATAGTAAAAATGGAAGGTATCATGTCAGTTCGAGGCTATTAGCCTGCATCAAACTTCCCTAATGGCTATTCGAATTTTTAAATACAGTTGTAACCGATTGATAATTATCAGATTACAGACCACACTCCGTATATTTAACGAGGAAGAATATTGATCTGATTAATCAGATAAGTAAAAAGAATCCCACGGGAAACCGCGGGATTCTTTTTTTCTCAAGGGGAGTTGCTTATCGGTCAAAAGGATTACCGGCCGGGTCCCTGGAAACGACCCACGGGGAAGTCGCCGCCATAGACGATATCTTTCAGTCCCAGCGGATAGTTCTTGGGTGAAAGTGTTACCAGATCCCGTTCATCTCTGGCCAGTACCACGTTGAGTGCTACAATGGCCGTGTACTGTTGCACAAGGCAGGGGCTTTGAAGTCTTTTCTGAGCGTATAATGGTCTTCATCCGGAAAATCGGGCGGGACCGGTTGCGTGACAGCGCCCGTGGCGGCCCACTCGCAGCCCCGGAGGAATGTAACCTGATAACCTGTGCAGGTCCTGGCGTACGTCATGTTGGGATCGCTGCCGCAATGGCCCAGGATATCGGTAAAGATACGGCCTTTCCCATAGGTGACGGTCCACATCACAGGCTCGTCACGTCCCGAATCCCTGGTGGTGGCAATAACCTCGATATTTTCTGCCGGTCCGCGCAGGCGCGTGTAAATCTCGTCCTTGAAGTGGTGCCAGCGGCGGGGAAGTCCCTTGATGATGGGATGGCCCTCGGCCTGATGGTCGACGATGATATGATGCTGCAAGCCATGGTGCCCGGCCCAGCCGGGGGAGTAGTCGTACACGTATTTCCCGTCCTGGAGGTAGAGATACGGCCCCCATCTTTCGTCACGGCCGTTCCACGCGCCCAGGCCGGTCATCTTGTTGTATTCGGGCCATTTCTCCATGGGAATGATTGACGAATGGATGAAAACGACGCCGCCTCCGTCCGCCACGTAAGACTCGAAGCTGCTTTTTACGTTTTCGGCCCACTCAACGCCGCCATAATCGATAATCACCAGACTGTATTTCTTGAATTCGGGGTTGAAAGCGGACATGTCCTCGCCCCAGTCGGGGGTGATGAGCACATCTACGCTGAACAATCCGCTGTTCTCGAGCATCAGGCGCACGCATTCGGCCGCTCCTTCAGACCAATGGCTGCCGTCCTGCCCCGCTATGACAAGCGTGTGTATCTTGTCCTTTCGCGGGGTGGCCGGGGCGGGATCCGGTCGCAGACTGATCTTGCGATATAAGTAAAAGAGGGCCGGATTGTAACCATCAGGAGAGGTCGCAAAGCGGCCCATATCCAGACAGCGATAGTAAAGCTCATCATATCCGTCCCCGTCGAGGTCCGACACGGTAATGTTGTAACTGTCAGTGACGAATTCCCCGGAAATATATTTCACCTCCCGGGTTTTGGTATCGATTACGGCCACGTAGGATTTGAACAGGTCGAACTCGGGCCAGTGGCCGTTGTCATGCCCGAACACAATGACTTCCTCTGCGGCCGGATCGGTATCCATTGAGGCGAACACAATTTTCTGGACGCCGAAACCCTGCCGGACCGCCTCCTGGGGTATGTCGCCCCGCTGAGCGAAAACAGGCAGCGAAAACAGGCCGGCAAGCAAAATCACTAAACAGCGACTCATTTGATTTTCAATAGATAGTACTTATGCAAATATAAGAAGAATACCGACAGAAAAGGTTTGTTTTCTGACAAATAAAGAGGAGAAACAGCCACAGAGTATCCCCTGTCCGGCCAAAGATGACTTCTTCTTCGGCAATCCTTATTATTTTTGTAATTTTGTGAAAATATCGTTTCTACAATCATCATGAAGAAAAAGTTCATTGCGCTGTTGTTTGCTTGCGCGGTTTCTTTTACGGCTTTTGCCCAGATTCTTCCCAGTGCCAATCCGGAGGGTGACTCCCTTGCTTTTGCCAAGGTGCGGGCCCGGATGGATTCCATCCGGCAATATCGGCCCACCGTAGGCCTTGTCCTGGCCGGTGGAGGCGCCCGGGGTCTGGCTCACCTGGGTGTGATCAAGTATCTGGAAGAATTGGGCATTCCCGTGGATATCGTCACGGGTACCAGTATGGGTGGTCTGGTCGGCGGCCTGTATGCCCTGGGTTACAAGCACGACCAGCTGGACTCCCTGGTCCGCGACATCCAGTGGCCCATTATGATGTCCGACAAGATTCCGAACGACTATATTTCCTATAAGTTGCGGAAATACCGCGAGAAGTTCATCCTTCGCGTCCCCTTCCATTATGACGACGAGGATGTGGCCGAGCGGTTCCGCCGGGAGAAGTTGCTGGAACGGATGACGGAAGAGGCCGGTCACAATTCTTCGGATGCCCTGCAGGATGCCGTCAATAAGATGGGGATCGGCATGCCTGACGGCTTCCTGTACGGTCTGAATGTCAGGAATATGCTTAGTTCCATCAGTGTCGGCTACCAGGACAGCCTGAGTTTCGCGGACCTGCCCATTCCGTACGCCTGCGTGGCGACGGATATCCATTCGATGACGCCCAAGTACTGGACCTCCGGCAGCATCACCTCCGCTATGCGGTCCACAATGGCGATTCCTTTCTATTTCCGTGCTGTCCGCGGCGGAGGGGAAATCCTGCTCGACGGCGGTATGCGCAACAATTTCCCCGTGGACTTGGCGAAAGAGATGGGCGCCGACATCATCATCGGTTCGGATATGTCCACCCGGCGATCGCTCGACCAGTTGAATTCGCCCATAGATTTCCTGTTCCAGACCATTACCCTGCTCTCGTCCGAAGCTTTCAGTCCCGCTTTGGAATTGACCGACCTGCACGTGCACCACGAGTTGAAGGGCTACAATATGCTTTCCTTCGATGAAGAGAGCGTAGACGACATCATCAACCAGGGCTATCAGAACGCCATCGCCCACAAGGAGATGTTCGAATCTGTCGCCGCCCTCGTGGCCGGCCGGCCTGAACCGGATGTCAGGCATGCGGCCCCTGCCGTCAATCTTGCCCAGACCAAGGTCCGTGTGGACCGGGTCCGTTTCTCGGGAATCGCCGAGGATGACCGGGACAAGATCCTGCATCCGAGGGATTATCCGGCCGACGGGATGTATGACAGGGAAATCATCGAACGCCTCCTGAACAATATCTACGGAACCAATGTCTTTGAGGCGGTCACCTATCATCTGGAAGGAAGCGAGGAACCGTACACGCTGGTTTTCGACTGCCAGAAAGGACAGGTGAACGATTTCGCCGTGGGTATTCGTGCCGATACAGACGAAGCCGTGGCTGTCGCCCTCCATTTGGGGCTTGGTACCCGCCGGCTTTCCGGTTTTCGTATGATGACCGACTTGAAACTTGGTACGAATCCGGGATTTGCCTTCGACGTGGCCGCCAAGTCCAAGATAGGCCTTCCCACCGTCGGCATGACCGCCCGGGCCCGGATTATCAACACGAATTCCGACTGGGGGTCGAGAACATACGAAAAACTCCTTACCACTGCAGCCGATGTGTATCTGGAGGATTCACGGATGCGTATGGGGACGATGCGGGTCGGCGTGACGGCAGAAATGGATCCGTATGAGCATTATCTTTCGTATAATGAAGAATGGGAAGGCTGGGATTGGAAGAGTTACTGGCTTTCCGCCTTTGCCGCTTTCAAGTTCGATACGTTCAATGACGGTTATTTCCCGACCCGGGGCTTCCGTTTTTCCCTGGATGGGCGCTATGTTTTCAAAGGCTATACCATTGATTTGGATGACAGGATTTTTCACGAGAATGATCCCGCTACGACGAAAAACGGTGTGGTCCCGAACTATCTTTCCTCCCTCGCTTCATTCGAGGCTGCAATCTCCATCGGGAAGAATTTTACGATTATGCCCAAGTTCTATTTAGGATGGGAATGGGTGCCGTCAATCAAGTTGTCGGAAGATATCGACGGTTCGTACGTTGACTATTTCAATCCTAAACACGCCGTTACCATTGGCGGATTCGTGTCAAACCGTTATACGGAACGCCAGATTCCGTTCTTCGGCTTCCCGACCGGATACCGGAGTTGTCTTCCTTTCAGTACCGTCGGTCAAGTGGACCTGCGTTATCGTTTGGGCAAGAATTACTTTACGGCGCGTACCGGCGTTTACGTCGACACCTATTTGCCGAAAAAGTTTTTTGAGCTGGATAAAGTCTGGGCATTCGGCACGGAGTATGGCCGGCAGACGATGGTGGGACCGTTCCGGGTCGCCGTTCAGTGGACCGAGTACACCGGGGTTACCGGATACGCGTCGATCGGGTTTGAATTCTAGAAACGGACAGGCTTATTTCGCCCGCTTCCGGAGATGCCGGAAGCGGGTTTTGATTTCGTCCAGATTGGGGAAGTTCATGTGGCGGCGGGACTTGTCGGGGTGCAACTCGTCGAACTTGATGAGGATGCCTGCCTCGATGACGTCGCCGAACTCGTCGTTGATGCCGGCCCCGAACGATTTCATCGTCGGGGAGAGGTTCATATAAGTATTGACCAGCGGCGGAATATTGACGCCCAGTCCCTGGATTTCGTGTTTGAGGATTTTGTAATCTTCGTGGAAATCCTCTTCAGTGAATACGTCCTTGTATTTGCGCGAAAGTTTGATCCTGACCGGTTTTTTGGGGATTACCATCCGGTCGATGCGGCCGCGCAGGTCGGTTTCCCGGCTGCCGAAGTGTTTGTGAAGGAAATACAGCAGCATCTGGAGACCCTCTTCCGGGAAAGAGGGATAGATGGTCATTTTGCCGAAGAAGCACTCCATCTGTCCTTTGTAGAGCATCATCAGCCCGCCGAGTCCGTCGAAAAGGTTGTCGAGCGAATAGAGACTCTTCATCCCTTTTTCGGAACTCTGGTATTCGGGCCGGATAAAGGAGCGGCTCAGCTCGATCGTCTTGAGGAAGTCGTTGCGCAGATAACGGCGCGTGAAGCGGAACAGGTGGGAGGAGGGCATGATGGGCTGGCCGAAGCGGTCGTACATCACTTCGTCGCAACGTACGAAACGGTAGCCTCCCACGATGCACTCTGCCTCAGGATCCCATAGCACCAATTGCTTGTATTTGAAAGCGGCATCCAGGTCGAAAGCGTCCAGATCGGCCGCCTTGCCGGTCCCGCCGCCGCCAGCGCGGAAGGCGATTTCCCGCAGGCGCCCGATTTCCCTCAGCACGTTGGGAGCGCATTGGTTGTCCACGATGTAGAGCTTGTTTCCGGCGTGATTGGTGTCGCGCAGGAAATGCTTTTCTGTCAGTTCGGCCTTCAGGAGTTCCTTGTCCACCGGCGCGATGATTTCTGCCTGTATCATAGGTCAATCCTCTTTTTTCAGCTCATATACTTTTTCACGGACCCAGGCTGCCCATTCGGCATCTCTTTTTTCGGAAGTGAAGGTCTGCCAGGGAATGGGTTTGCCGAACACCAGCCTGTACGACTTGTGCTGGCTCTTGTAGAGTTCGTCGGGAAGCGTCAACATGGCGATGTTGAGCTTTAGTTTCAACAGGTTGCGAAGCCGGTCGAGCCGATAGAACCGTTTGGAGTTCTGTCCGCTGAACCACATGGGAATCACGTCGCGGTGCGACATCCGGCTTTTGGTAATGAAGGTTTTCTTCCAGGGCAGGTCCTGGACAATGCCGTCGATTTTGCGCGAACACAGGCCGGCCGGGAAGATGATTACCTGCCGGTCGGAGTTGAAGGCTTCGTTGATCATCCCCACCAGTTCGGCGCTCTGGCCGCCCATCTTATTGACGGGGATCGTGTATTCGGCGATGGGTTTGATGGCCATCAGAAAATCGTTGGCCGGAATCACGATGTTCCCGTCGTATTTGCGGCCCACCGTACCGATGATGCTCATTGCATCGAGTCCGCCGAGCGGATGGTTGCCCGCGAAGGTGAAACGACCCGTGTCGGGAAGGTTTTCCAGCCCTTCCACCGTGACGTGGGCGTCGTAATACTCAAGGGATTTTTCAGCGAACTCCACGCCAAGATAGCCTTTGCTCAGGTATCCGTTGAGGTGGTCCTGATGAATGAATTTCTTGAGCCAGTTCAGGACAAACTGGGGAATCTTCTTCTCGCCGAAACGGCTTTTTACGATCTGGTCGAGATCCAGTATGACGGTTTCGTTGACAGGCATGGGGCTATCGGTTCAGTTCCAGGAGTTGGTCGATGTATTCGCGGCTGTTGCTCAGGCGCGGGACTTTGTGCTGGCCGCCCAGTTTGCCGCGCTGCTTCATCCAGGCGTTGAACAGGCCCGGACGGGCGGTCACGACTTCCAGGGGCTGCAAGGTAATGCTCTTGAAGCGCTTGGCTTCATAGTCGCTGTTGAGTTCCTGCAGTTTACCGTCGAGCAGGGTGGCGAAGCGGGCCGGGTCGTCCGGTTGCCGGCGGAACTCGATGAGCCACTGATGCCTGCAATGGCCGGTTCCGTCCATAAAGACAGGAGCGGCCGTATATTCCTGCACTTCTGCTCCGGTCTGGTGGCAGGCGAAGGCCAGCCCCTGTTCGGCATTGTCCACGATCAGTTCTTCGCCGAAAGCATTGATGAACTGCTTCGTCCGGCCGGTGATGACGAATTTGTAGGGGTCTTTCGACGTGAAGCGGACCGTATCGCCGATCACATAACGCCACAGGCCGCAGCAGGTGGAGATTACCATTGCGTAATTCCGGCCGGTCTCAACACCCCAGACCGGTACGACGGTCGGGTTCGCCCGGCCGAATTCGTCCATCGGGATAAATTCGTAGAAGATGCCGTAGTCGAGCATCAGGCGCATCGCCGGGTCGGCCGGATTGTCCTGGATGCCGAAGAATCCTTCGCTGGCATTATAGGTCTCCATATAGTGCATCTTCGGCGAAGTGATCAGCCGTTCGTATTGTTTACGGTAGGGAGTAAAAGCCACACCGCCGTGGAAAAACACCTCCAGGTTGGGCCAGACCTCTTCAAGGTGCTCCTTACCGGAAAGTTCCATTACCCGGCCGAGGACTGAGAGCATCCACGACGGGACTCCGCTCAGATTGGTCACGTTCTCGTGCATCGTCTCCCGGGCGATGCGGTCGCGTTTCTCCTCGAAATCGGCGAGCAGCGCCGTTTCTTTTTTGGGAACGCGGACCAGATTGGCAAGCGGGTTGATGTTTTCAACCAGAATGGCGCTCAGGTCGCCCACGAGGGAGTCTTTGACATTGAAGTTCGGCGCGTGGCTGCCCCCCAGGATCAATGCCTTGCCGTCGAAGATGCGGCTATTGGGGTTGTTCCGAAGGTAAAAGGCCACCGAATCGAAACCACCCTGATAGTGGGCTTTCTGCAAACCTTCCTGGCTGACGGGGATGAATTTCGATTTGTCAGCCGTAGTGCCCGACGATTTTGCGTACCATTTCACGCGGCCGGGCCACAGGATGTCGTCGCCTCCGTGCCGCATCCGGTCGATGCCTTCCTTGAGTTTCTCGTAGGTATTGACGGGCCCGCAGCCGGCGAAGTCCTCATAAGTGCGGACCGCGGAGAATCCGCAGCGCCTTCCGTATTCGGTGTTCTTTGCCTTGTCCATCAGGTAGGAAAGCGTCTTTAACTGTACGGCTTCCCCTTCCTTTTCCTGCCGGGCGAGTTCCCGTATCCGGGGCTCGAAGAAAAGGCGTATCGGCGTGGTCAGACTCATGGGGTGCTTTGTTTATCCCACAAAAATAGTTAAACAATTGAAAAGAACATTTTTTTTCGACCATTCATTTCAGGCTTCCCTTGATGGTGCCGAACGAGAGGGCGATGGAAAATCTCAGGGGAATCCTCCGGGTGTCGTCGGTCATCGTGATGCTGAGCGCCTCCTTGCCGTTTTGTGCCAGTTTCACTTCGATGACCGGTGTCTGCTTCCCGTTGTGGCGGATGGTTTTCTTTTCGTGCGAGGCTACGACGACGGGAATCGCGTCGTGGTCCAGCAGCAGGGCGTTGGTTCCGGCTCCGGGCAGGGCCTGCTCATAGTCGAGCGTACGGAGCCACCAGAGCATGCCGAGCAAGTCGCGGACCGTGCCGGCCCAGGAGAGCGTTTCGTCCCGGGGCGGGCGGGAGCTTTTGGTCACATCCATATGGACCTGTCCCGGTGCAGACCAGTTGTAAATCCCCTTAGCCCAGTATTTTTTCTCCGTATGGCTGCGGGTGGCCGCGACCGGTGTCAGCGCGGCATCCTTTCGGAAAGTCGAGCCATACAAACAATCGAGGGTATATAGACTGCCGACCGCCGCCTTCAAAACGGCATCGACGTGATAGTTCCCGCCCCGTTCTTCTCCCCGGAAAGACATCGTACCGACTTCGCCCGGAAGGAAGTTGACACGGATAGCGTAGTCCAGGCTTTCTTTACCGGAAAGAAACGTCTGGGCGCCTGCACTGAAGATCAGGAGCGGCAGCAGAAGCAGGGATGTCAGGATCTTTTTCGTAGCAGTAATGTTAGCGTGTTACCTGAAGAAATAAAACCATGCCAACCATTCTTTCCGGAGGCTGGAATCGGCGTGCCCGATGGTCCGGTAAGATCCGTCCTGTACGGTGCCGTCGCTCTTGATGTGTCCGACGGTGCGATAGGAACCGTCCTGCACGGTGCCGTCGCTCTTGATGTGCCCGATGGTCCGGTAAGACCCGTCCTGCACGGTACCGTCGCTCTTGATGTGTCCGACGGTGCGATAGGAGCCGTCCTGTACGGTGCCGTCGCTTTTGATGTGCCCGATGGTCCGGTAAGAGCCATCCTGTACGGTACCGTCGCTCTTGATATAACCGACGGTGCTGTAACTGCCGTCCTGGAGACGCTGGGCAAAGACGTCACCGGCAACAAACAGGGCTGTTGTCGTGAGAAAGAGGAAGAGAATGTGTTTCATGGGACAAGATTTTATCGTACCCTTACAAAAATAGTGAAACAATCGTTAAATTTGAGGAAAAAAAAACCGTTTTATGATTCTTTCCGTTTCATACGATGAGATTTCCAGGCTGGTCCGCGAGAAAAGCGGACAGAACATCGGCATCCAATATAAATCCGCAGATACCCTGACCCTGTCCTACGAAGCATCAATTTCCCTCCCGGTCCTCAACCGTCCGCTGACGCATACGGTTTCGGCCGACGTACAGATAGTGGAAATGGCACTGCCGCGCGTGGTCCTGCAACTCGACGCGGGGCGCGCCGGAAATATGGCGCTCGACATGGCATCGAAAAAGTTGCTCGAAAAACTCCCGGCCGGACTGGTGGAAAGCTTTTCCGGCGGCCGTGCCGTCCTGAACCTCGACGCCGCACCCAAACTCAAACCTCTTTTCGACCGTCTGAAAATCAACGGACTTTCATTCTACAGCACGTCCCTCGGCCTGGACGCCGAGCTCCGATGAAGGGGACTCGATCGAATACCCCAATTTGACCAGCAGTTTGATGGCATTGAGGGCTGTGGCACGGTCGTATTCCTTGTCGGCTTCCGGCAGACATTCGTAAGGAATCAGGTTCGGATGCAGTTTCCGGGCTTCACTGCGGATTCTTCCATAGCGCCATCCTTCGTCCATCCTTTTTTTTGACCAGACTTCGTGTGTGTTGCGGGCGATGGTCTCGGTAAGCCGGACCAGTCCTTCCGGCAGGACGACGTCGGAAAGGTCGGCCGGGGCGGGAATATAATGTGTGTCGTTCTTTTTCACGTGTTACTAAGGGATTACACAAAAATAACAAACTTTTTTGTTAAATTTGCAAGGATAATGTCTCGGAACAATGGCATATGATGTGTTTATTAGCTATTCTCGTAAAGACTCAAAGATAGCTGATGAAATCTGTTCGGCCCTTACTGCGTCCGGACTTACTTTTTTTATTGACCGTGAGGGTATCGAAGCGGGGCAGAACTTTCCGCAGGTACTGGCTGAGGCCGTCGACGATTCCACGGTGTTCCTTTTTCTGGCCAGCCAGAATTCCTTCCGTTCCAGATTTACGCGCGGAGAGGTTACATACGCCTTCAATCATAAGCATAGCGGAACGATCATCCCCTATATCATCGACGGCAGCGAGACAATGCCTCCGGACCTGGAACTGATGCTGGGGAACTTCAACTGGCGCCGGAAGGAACTCTGTCCCGTGGAAACGAAGTTGATGGAAGATATCCGGACAGCCATTGCCCATCCAGAGGAAGGGACGGTCGGCGGCAGGAACGTCGTGTCGGGGCGCAAGAAAAAGATATTGGCCTGGTCGGCGGTCTCGCTGGCAGCTCTGCTGGTGCTGGCCATCGTGGTTTTCGCCCTGTCCAGGAGCAGGGACCGGGCCGAAAATCGCGCCGCGATGGAATCTTCCCGTCAGTACGAGGATTTGATTGCCGGGTCTGATTCCCTTGTGACCTGTTTCGAGGCGATGAAAGCCTCTCCCAATACGCTGGAAACGACTGCGGACCAGATAGCCGGTCTGAAACAGGCGCTTTTTCTGCTGGACAGTGCGAAGGCGGTCGGCAGCCGGTATGGAGATAGCACGTTCAAGGGACTCTTCAACCAGGACCTGTCCGGCCGGACTTCTTCCATTACCGCCCGTCTCGATTCCATCCATGCCGCCTGGGCGGAATATGCCCGGGATTCCTACGCCCTCTATCTCATTTCCCGTCGCCCGTCCGAACGCGAAAATGTGCTTGCCTGCATAGAATACGCCCTGTCTGTGAAAACGAATCCTAGTCTGGAAAAGATAATTAACGAACTGAACCGATGAAAAGAATCCTTCTTCTGTTGATGACACTTCTGCTGGTGTCGATGCCGTTATTTGCTCAGAAATCATTTGATATGCGATATAGCGAGGCGGTCGAGTATTATACCACAAAGCAATATGACCTGGCCATTAAGACACTTGAATCGGCCAAAAAGGCTCCGGGTGTCACCAAGGACCAGATCGGCCAGGCCGACAGACTGATCCGCCAGTGCCGCTCCGCCCTGACGAAGTTGGCCGATTTGAATCTTTCCAAGGAAACCCTTCTGATTCCGGGGGCCGGGAGACGGGACAGCATCTATGTTACCGCCGGAAAGAAGTGGGAAGTAACGGCCACGCCTGAATGGTGTGCGACGGCCGTCGATGCGGATGTGCTGCTTATCACGGTAGCCCCAAACCCGTTCGATGAACCCCGCAAAGGCGTCATCGAAGTGTCGATGGGGAAGGAGCGTACCGCTTATGTGCTGATTAATCAAGATGCCAGGCGGGAAATCACCCATACGGTCCATATCCGGACCGTTCCGGAACGCTCGATCATTTCCGTTGATCAGAATACGGGTATGCTTGCCGACCAGTTTTCGCTTTCGGAAGGGGAGCATCACGTGAGAATCGAGAAAAACGGATTTGAGCGGATCGATACGGTGCTTGTCGTCCCCCAAAACCCGTCGTCGTCGGATCTTTACCACAGGATTGAACTGACACCTGCTTTTGCCATGCTGTCTGTCGATATCAAACCGGAGGAAGGCCTGTACTTCGATTCAGTCACCAAACTGGATATCAGCGGCATTCCTGTCAACTTGCAGCCTAGCCAGGTGAAGAGTTTCAATGTCGACCAGGAGATCAGCTATTATAATATCTACGAAGGAAATGTGATTCCGCTGCACCCCGGTCAGTATGTCATCCGTGCGGAATCGGATGGTTTCAAGTTCGGTGTCCAGAATATCAAGATCGACAAAGGCGAGAAAGTCCACCTCGACTTCACCCTCTCAGCCATCTATGGCAGGTTGACCGTGCAGGATGCGGAGAATGCCACGGGAGCCCGTTTGTTTATCGATGAGAGAGAGGTCGGAGAAGTGCCGTTTACAGGCAAGGTCAAAACGGGACACCATATACTGCGGGTCGAAAAAGACGGTTTCCTTCCGGAACATGAGCGATATGAATTCGATATCGAAGAGGAAAAGGATCACTTGCTGAATCTGTCCCTGAAGCGGTATGTAACCTATCATATCACCTCGGATCCCGCATACTGCAAGGTGTCCGTCAATGGCGAACCTGCCGGGACGACGCCGCTGAACATACAACTGAGAGAAGGTTACCACAAGCTGCATTACGAAAAAGAAGGCTATTTCCCCTGGTCGGAGGAAGTTGTCGCACAGGGTGGCGGGGAGCAGGATCACCGCATCTCCCTGGAGAAAACCTATCCGCTGGTCATATCCAGCGACGCGGACAGCCTGAAAATCGTTGTCACCAAGGGACGGGGCAAGAATCAGGTCGTCTATGTGGACAATGTCAAGACGCCCGGCATCGTCGAACTCCCGGCGAGCAACTCTCTTTATCACGTCCAGCTTATGCGCAGCAACCTGACCAGGGCGTATGACGGTTATTTCTGGTACCACGGCAAGCGCGAACGCTTGAATCTTCTTTCTTATTCAAGGGAAGATTTCCATATTCTCGGCGTGAACTATTATCTGAAGCGTCCTGCACCGTGCTTCCCGGCCGACAGCAAGCTGGCCAAAAATTTCCAGCGGATCGGTGATGTCTCTTTCGCCGAACTCCGCATTTTCCACGGGCTGACGACCAGTGTTGCCAAAGCGAGCGTTTTCTGGCAGACTGATCCTTTGCAAAAGATCTATTATTACAATTCGAAGGGCAATCTGATCGAAGATATCCTTCAGGGCGGGAAGAACGCGGACCTGTATACCAATACCACCTTTATCCCGGCCTTGTCGATCCTTTTCCTCAACGGGGAATTCCGTCTGGGCGGCGCCCTCCATAATAATGCAGATATCTGCCTGATGACTTCGTATGCCTGGTATCCGCCTTTGACGAAACTCCTTCCGCTGACCCATATGTCCGGACACGACGCTTTCCTCGGCGGCGAGATCTCTTCGCGCTTTCCGATCTTCAATGTCAATCTCAAGGCGGGTGTGCAGCTGTTTTACGGGCAGGCCAATATCCTCGCTCCCAACGGAGCAATCAAGACATCGACAGTCACGGAACGCTATTATTCCGAGCCTTACGTCGTGCCTTTCCAAAGAGCGGAGTTCGTCGTTACCGTGGGTATCAAACTGGGTGACCGTGATTCCAAAGGCAACAATATCCTGCGCGTCTTTTAATCAGGGCTTATGGTCCGCCTGGATAACAATGCGCAGATCGGACCTTTCCGGGTCCAGCGTTTCATCAAAGAGGGACTGCATAACGACAGTTACGTGGTCACCGACGCGGCAGGCCGTCGTTGCTTCCTGAAACTTTTCAATCCGGAGGCTGTGCCTGCAGCCTGGTATGTGGAGGGCGAGGTGGAGGAAATCGTCAACAGCCGCCGTGTCAATGACCGGAATGTCATTTCGTATGTCGGCGACGGGACGGTCACCGTGCAGGGACGGACGTATCCCTATCTGGTAATGCAGTTTTTCCAGGGAGCGCTCTTGTCGGAATATCTGAACGAAGGACGTCGCTTTTCCTCTTCGGAAGCGCGGGCCGTGGCCGTCGCCGTCCTGAGCGGCCTGGTGTACCTGCGCCGGGATGCCGGCCTTAACCACAACGATATCACTCCGCGCAACATCCTGCTTGAGGAAACGCCTGAAGGACTCTCGCCCAAGATCATCGATCTGGGGCATGCCCACGGGGACGTAACGATGGGTGAACCTCCTTTCCCGATGGCCGACCTGAACCTGCTCTATACGGCGCCCGAGGCTTTGACGGGAACGTTTACGTCCCGGAGCGATGCTTTCTCGGTGGCGGCTTTGCTCTATACCCTGATCAGCGGCCAGGCGCCGTGGAACTGCTCGATGGACGAAAGAGATCCGTTCCCGGAACGACGTGACCGGATGCGGGACGCCCGTCGTCGCGAACCTGTGTGGCCGGCAGCGATGCATTCCGTCGACCGGGTGTTGCAGAATGTCGTGCTGGCAGGCCTGCGCCTGGATCCGGCCGGCCGGCCGGATCCGGCCCGGATGCTGGAAATGCTCTCCGACGGGCAGTCGGACAGCCGGCATCAGACGGCCGGGGATGGGCGACGGATGGCGCCATCCCAGTCGGACGGTCTCAAGGCTACGACGGACGGCACGGAGCTTAAAAAATCACTGCAGCGCAATGCCAGCCGGGGCGGTTTTGCCGACGTTGCCGGTATGGAGAACCTGAAGAAGATGCTGACGGAGCGGGTGATCTGGGTCTTGCGCGATAAGGAAAAGGCCCGGAAATACCGTCTCCTTCCGCCCAACGGGATGCTGCTTTACGGCCCTCCGGGCTGCGGCAAGACCTACTTTGCCGAAAAATTCGCCGAGGAATCGCATTTCAATTATATGGTGGTCAACGGATCGGATCTGGGCAGCACTTATATCCACGGAACGCAGGGGAAGATTGCGGCTCTCTTCCAGGAAGCGGCGGCCAAAGCCCCGACTGTGCTTTGTTTCGATGAGTTCGACTCGTTCGTTCCGGCCCGCGGCAGCGAGGCGGCCCGGCACCGGCCGGAAGAGGTCAACGAATTCCTTTCCCAACTGAACAACTGCGCGCAGCGCGGCATTTTCGTCATCGGAACCACCAACCGGATGGATATGATAGACCCGGCGGTCCTGCGTAAAGGGCGGCTGGACCTGCAGATCGAAGTGCCCGCCCCCGAAAAAGAAACCCGGCGGCAGATGTTTATGCATCATCTTAAAGGACGCCCGTTGGCCGACGGTATCGATTTCGACCGGCTGGCGGCGCTGACTGAAGGTTATGCGTCTTCCGACATCGCGTTCATCGCCAACGAAGCCGCGCTGGTGGCCGCCCTGGCCGACGAGACGATTGCCCAGCACCATCTGGAGGATTCCATCCGTTGCAATCCATCCTCCCTGGGTCGCAAAAAGGAACGGACACCGATCGGATATCGCTTCGACGGGTCTTCGGAGGAATACAAAACGAGGGGGTAAGCTATGGAAAATCCCGATAAAAAGACGGTCCGCCACCTGAAGGTGACCTGTTATGACACGGACGTGGCGCATTACCTGAAGCCGGGCGCTTTTATGGACCTGGCCCAGGAAATAGCCTACATTTCCGCCGATTCCCTGGGATTCGGCTACGACGATCTGCAGCGCTACGGCACGGCCTGGGTCCTGTCGCGGATGCACATCATTTTCCCGGAGATGCCACGGTGGAAAGACGAGGTGGAACTTCAGACCTGGCACAAGGGCTTTGAAGGTCCTTTTTATGTGCGTGACTTCCGGCTGCTCGGCCCTGACGGCGCTCCGGCCGTACTGGCGACGTCATCGTGGCTGATTATCGATGTGGCGACGCGCCGCTTGCTGCGCCGCGAACATCTCGAGGGAAAACTGCCGCTCGACACGGAGTGCCGGGACAGCGCCCTGGATACGCCGTGCGGGAAGGTGGTGATGCCTTCGGCCGGCATAGAGAGGGCCGGCGAGCACAAAGTGGCTTACTCCGACGTGGATATCATCGGGCATACGAACAATGCGAAATACGTGGTCTGGGCGATGGACTGTCTCGATTTCGACACGCTGGCCACCCGCCGGGTACGCAGCATCCGCATCAATTTCAACAAGGAGACCCGGGTCGGAGAGACGGTTGAACTGTTTCGTGCACCAGTCGCAGACGGCTGGATGGTGGAAGGTCGCGTCGACGGACATTCCGCCTTCTGCGCCGAGATTCTATTTTGAGTGCCGGAGCTTGCTCAATACCTGGTCCCGGTACTGAGTCGGTGTGATGCCTTCGCTCTTCTTGAAAAAACGTGTAAAGTATGACTGGTCGTCAATGCCGACGGCCGAAGCGATTTCCGAGACCTGCAGTTGGTTCTGCTTGAGCAGGGATTTGGCCAGGTTCAGACGGGAAATTTCAATCCAGTCCATTGCGGAGTGGCCGGTATGGGCGCGCACAAGGCGGTTCAGATAGTTGGGCGTGATGCAGAGGGAACTGGCATAGGTCGACACTTTGCCGGGTTTGTTGTTCCGGTCAAAGACCAGTTCGAGGAAACGGCTCACGATGGCGTTGTCCGGATGGTCTTCGCGCGGTTTGATCCGGCAGAGGAAGAGATCGAGTGCGCTCGCCGTCACGAAATAATCCTTCTGCTGGTAGGATTTATAGATTACTTCCAGCAATGCCGTCGTAAAAGATGCATCTTCGGGTGTGAAAGACTGGAGAACCGGTTGCGGGCTGTGAAGGCATTCATACGAGACATCTTTGAGGACGCGCAGGGAAAAGCCGCATTCAAAACCTGTGTTCCGGTTGAAGTGCAGGACGCGGAACGGCACGTTGCGTGGAATGATCAAAACCTGACCTGTCTGGCAGAGATACGGTTTCCCTTCGATTTCTATCAGTACTTCTCCATCGGTCAGATAGGCGAAGGAGAAGAAGGGGAGGACGGTTTCCGGGATGTCGGAAACATCAAAATAAGCTTCCCGATGAACCTTCTTGATACTGAAGAGGAACCCCGACATGTCTGTTTTAGGATTCCAAAATGGTTCGATTATTGCCATTTCCCTACGTTTTGGCACAAAATTAGGAATAATTATTCTATCTTTGCACCCGTTTTAGGTTCGAAAATGAAAAAATCTTTTTTTCTCGCTTTTTTTCTCTGCTTTGCCTGGCTGGCAAACGCTCAGACGACCGAGTGTGAATTCACACAGGCACGTACCATCAAAGCTTCCGGAAAGGTCTTCCGTTCGGCCGGCGTTGTTTCCTACAAGTCGCCCGACCAGCTCACGATGACATATACCGACCCGGCCGGGGAATATCTGGTCATTTCGGGTCCGATGCTCCGCTCGAATACCCAGGGCCAGCAGATTTCCGTGGATACCGACAAAAATGCCCGTTTCAAAGTGCTGCGCAACACGCTGCTCAATTGCATTGACGGAAATTACGAGCAGGCAGCCAAAGACAACGATGCTGAACTGACCGTATCCGACAAGAACGGCGTCAAGACCGTCGTGATGAAAGCCCGCAAGGCGGCCGCCCGCGGCTATTCCCAGATCCTTATGGAATACGTCAAGGGACTCCCCGTACGGATGGTTCTCGAGGAGTTCGGCGGAATCTCGACGGAATATCTCTTTAAATATTAAGCGACTCTTCCTGTTTTTCCAGGAAAGCGACTACGTCGCCGACGGTCTCGAAGGTAGCGAGGGACTCGTCGGGGATGACGATGCCGTACTGGTCCTCGATACGCATCAGGAGCTGGAGAATGTCGATGGAGTCGGCGCCCAGGTCGCGTTTGATCTTGGACTCCGGCGTAATCAGTGCCGGATCTTTCCGGAGTTGTTTGGCGAGGATTGCCTTTACTTTGTCAAACATATTCATTTGTTGCTCTTCTACTCTTCGTAATGTTCGTATTTTGCGATTTCGGCCTCGATCTTGGCGGAGAGCCGGCTGGTCTCCATCCTGTAGGCCTGTTCGATGCATTTCTCCACGGCGACGGCCTTGCTGCTGCCGTGTCCTTTGACGACGACTTTCTGCGTGCCCAGCAGGACGCTGCCACCGTAGTTCTGGTAGTTCATAAACTCCTTTTCTTCCTGGAACATCCGTTTCATCAGCAGGGCTCCCAGTTTGTATAGCGTGCGGGAGTAAATGTCCTTTTTCAGTTTCTTGAGCAGTTCGAGAGCCGTACCTTCGGTACATTTGACCAGTACGTTGCCTGAAAAGCCGTCGGCCACCACCAGGTCGAACTCGCCGGAGAGGAATTCGCGGCTTTCCATATTTCCCACGAAGTTGACCGACGGCGTCTCCTGCAGCAGCCGGTAAGCCTCGCGGCGGACGTCGTCGCCCTTCTCCGCCTCCTTTCCTACGTTGAGCAGGGCGGTGCGGGGACGGTTTACGCCGTACACGTTTTCGAGATATAAACTTGCCATGATGGCGAACTGCCGCAGGTGCGCTGCGGTGACTTCGGGGTTGGCCCCGCTGTCGCAGATGCCCACGATGCCGCCGTTCATCGTCGGCAGGATGGGGCAGAAGGCCGGGCGGATGACGCCCGGGATGCGGCCCAGGCGCACGAGTGCGCCGGTGACCAGTGCGCCGGTCGAGCCGGTCGAGACCAGGGCGGCGATGTCGTCGCGGTCGCGCAGCAGGATGATGGCTTTCATCATCGAACTGTTGCGCTTGAGCCGGATCACATCGGTTGGTTTCTCATCGCAGCCGATTACTTCGGGCGCGTGGATGATCTCAAGACGTGCGGCATCATAAGCCTTTCCGGAGAGTTCCGCTTTCAATAGGGTCTCGTCGCCGGTCAGCAGCAGATGCAGATCTGGATTTTTGTCCAGGGCGGCCAATGCGCCGGCCACGTTTGCCTGCGGCGAATGATCGCCGCCGAAGCAGTCTACGAGGATCTTGATCATGACAATTTCTTAACGTATGCGCGACGGCGCTTGGCCTGGACGGCCTTGAAGCGGTGCCACAGGTTCAGGATAGCGTAATTGTCTTCGAGGTTGAGATTGGTCTCGGCGTACGCTACATCGGTGTCGCGCAGCATATGCATGATGGCTGAAGCAAAAGCTACGGATACGCCGCGGTTGAGGTATTCCGGTTCCACGCCGATCAGGCACAGGTCGATGATCCTGGGATGGCGGATGCATCGCAGCAGCCGGATCAGCACTTTCGGCGTGAAGCGGCCGCGCGTACCCACGAGGGCGGGGGCAAGCGCCGGGATGGCGAAACCGAAGCAGACCATCTTGTCGTTTTCGTCGAGGATGACAGCCGTGTATTTCGGATTGATGACCAGCCGGAAATTGTCGATCATCAGTTTTTTCATCCCGTCGGTGAACGGAACGGTTCCATAAAGGCCGTCGTAGGACTTGTCCAGTATTTCGAAGATACCGTCGGCATAGCGCCGGATGAAATCGCGTGCGCTGGTCGATGGCCCGAAATGCAGTTTGTACCGACGGAAGATAAAATCGGTGAGTTTGTCGAGATCCTCTTCGTCGTCCGAAGGATCGGGTGCATAGATCCGTGACTCGGTCCAGTCCACTTCCTTGACGAAGCCCAGTCGCTCGATGTGGTGCTGGTAGTATTCGGCGTTATACTGTTCCTCGAAGGTTTCGGGCTGGTCGAAGCCTTCCACGAGCAACCCTTCGCGCTCCAGGTCCGAAAAGCTCAGGGGGCCGCAGATAGTGTCCATCCCTTTTTCCCGGCCCCAGTTCTCAACGGCAAGGAACAGGGCTTCCGATACTTGCGGGTCATCGACCGTGTCGAAGCGGCAGAAACGGACGCGGCGTTCACCGTTTTTTTCGTTGGCGGCCTTCTGGATGATGCCCTGGATGCGGCCGGCAATCCGGCCGTCCTTATAAGCATTGAAACAGATCCAGTCGCAGCAGTCGTTATAGACGAAGCCGGGCCGGAACATCTTCCGCTCGTCGGCATACAGCGGCGGCACGAAACAGGGATTGCCCTTGTAAAGGTCGAGCGGGAAATTGAGGAAATCCCGCTGCTGACGGCGCGTGGATACTTGTCGGACTTCAATCATTTCTACTAGCGGTGTTTGGCGTGGAAGCACACGCCGACGCCGTTGGGACCGGAATGGCTGCCGGCGGTGGGATTGCAGACTACATATTCTATATTCAGATCCTCGCCGAAACGTTCCTTCAGCATCGCACCCACTTCTTTCGCAATCTCGGGTGCATCGGTATGGCCTACGTAAAAGCGGTACGACTTGATGTCGTCGCCCAGATCGGCCACGCGGCCGATAAGGTGCTCCATTGCCTTGACACGGCCTTTTTCTTTGCCGCACGAGGTCATTTTCCCTTCGGCCGACATATAGATGATGGGCCGGATGCCGATAAGCGTTCCCATCGTGGCCGCCAGGCCGCTTACGCGGCCGCTCCGCCGGAAGAATTTCAAGTCGTCGGCAAAGAAATACATCGCGTAGTGGTCCACTTCGGTTTTCGCCCATTCCAGGACTTGGTCGAGAGTCTTGCCGGCCTTGAACAGGTCGCCGACGGCACGCACGATGGCGTAGCTGATAGTCGTGATGCCTTTGGTGTCGATTTCCTCGAAACGGCGCTCCGGATATTTCGCGCGCAGTTCGGCCACGGCCTCGTCCATTGCGTTGAACGTGATGGTCATCGCTCTGGAGAAGTGGACATAAAGGATATCGTTGCCGGCTGCCAACTCCGGTTCGAAGTACTCGATGTAGCGCTCTTTGGAAATGGCGCTGGTTGTAGGCAGCACGCCGCTGCGCAACATATCGTAGAAGGCGCGGCTGTCGAATTCAGTAAAGTCCACATACGGGTAGACGGTCTTGGCGTCCACGCTGTAGGGCATGCTGATGAGTTTGTAGCCATACTCCGCTGCAACGGCGGGGGTAATGTCGGTGTCGGTGTCAGTATATAGTGTCAACATAGCAAAAGGATATAGTCGTAGATAGGTTGTCCGCCCTCGATCAGGGTGGTTTCAGTGCGGGGGAAGGCCGCGGTAAGGGCTTCGACGGCCGCGGACGCTTCGTCATTCGGCACGTCGGCACCCTGGAAGAGCACGGCGATGTCGTGGTGCCCGGCATCCAGCTTGCGGGCCATTTCCATCAGGGCATTCTGCCTCTCCGGCGACCCGCAGAGGATTTCTTTTCCGCTGATGCCCAGGTAGTCGCCAGCGGCACCGGCTCCGCTTTCACGGATGGCGCGGGACACCTGGCCGGTGACCGTCTCGGACAGCACTTCGTCCAGTGCGGACACGATTTCATCGGCCGGCAGGGAGGTGTCGAGGTTGGCCAGGGCGAAATAGCCCTCGCCCAGGCTATGGGTAGGGATGACCGTGACCTCCGATTTCCGGTACAGGCCGGCGGCCTGCCGGGCGGTCAGCACGATATTCCCGTTGTTCGGGAACACGAGGATATGCCTGGCGCCGATACGGTCGAAAGCTTCGAGAAAAGCCTGCACCGGCGGATTCATTGTCTGTCCGCCTTCGATCACCTCGTCGGTCCCCAGTTCTTGGAAGAGTTGCCGCATCTTCGTCCCTGCGGCGACAGCCACTACTCCGAGTTCTTTCCCGCCTACGCGGTATCGCTCGTCCATATGGTTTTCGTGGTGCTGGAGCGTCATGTTCTCAATCTTCAGCGTCAGGAACTCCCCGTACCGCTGGCAGTAGTTCAGGATATCGCCCGGGGCAGGGGTATGGACGTGGACTTTGATGATGGTGCCGTCGCGGAAGAATACCAACGAATCGCCGTGGGCCGCGAGCCAGTCGGCGATGACCTTCTCGTCGAAGGCATCCAGGTCCACCTTGCTGCGTTGCAGGCGCAGCAGGAATTCCGTGCAATAGCCGAATTCCAGCACGCTGTCTTCGGTGAAGGCATTCAGGTCGATGTGCTGCGCCGGGGCGGCGGCTGTCTCGGGCATCGTCCCGGCTTCGCCGTGCAGGGCGGACCGCATCCCTTCGACGATGGCGAGCAGTCCGGCACCGCCGCTGTCTACCACGCCGGCTTTCTTGAGCACGTCGAGCAGTTCGGGCGTGTGTTGGAGCGAAAGGTCCATCGCCGAAACGAGCAGGTCGAAGTATTCGTCGAAGTCACGGCTGCGTGCCGCTGCTTCGACGCCTTCCCTGAGAACGGTCAGGATCGTACCTTCGACAGGTGTGGCAACTGCCGTATAGGCGTCTTCCACGCCGCAGGCCATCGCTTTTTCGAACGCGTCCAGCCCGGCTTCCCGAAGACCCGACAGGCCGCGCGCCAGCCCGGCGAATATGCGGGAGAGGATCACGCCCGAATTGCCTCGGGCGCCCATCAGCATTCCCTGCGAGACAGCGGCCGCCGTCTCACCGAGAGAACCTTCCGCCGCCCGACAGCCGGCCTCCAGGGTCATATACATATTGTCCCCGGTATCTCCGTCGGGAATGGGGAACACGTTGAGGTCGTTGATGATTTTCCGCTGAGCGTTCAGCCGTGCGCCGCCGCTGCGGACCATCGCGAGAAACAGATTTCCGTCCAGGTTTTCCATCAGTTTCTGTCAAGTTTCAAACTTCTGCGGAACCATTTCGTCCTGAGGAGCCTGCGGAAGACGAAAGGTTCGAGGGAGTAGGTCATCAGTATCGTGAAAATCATACCGATCAGGGTAATCCGTCCGGTGGAACTGATGGCAGGGTGGCGGGCGAAGACCAGGGATCCGACCACGATGATCAGGATCAGCGCAGAGAAGAAGATGGCGGCTTTGTGGTAATCCAGCCGCTGCTGGCTGCCCGTCCGGGCTTCCTCCAGCAATCCCGCCATCACGAAGATACTATAGTCCACCCCTATGCCGAACACGAATGTGGCGATGACGATGTTGATCAGGTTGAACTCCAGTCCGAACATCGCCATGAAGCCCTGCAGGGCATACCACGAAAGGAACATCGGGAAAAACGCCACCAAGGCAACCCACAGGTTCCGGAACGACAGTAGCAGCACCAGCAGGACGAAAAGCGAGGAGATCAGCAGCGTCTTCTGGAAATCATCGTGGACGATTTCCACCATATCGCGGCAATAATAGAACGGCTCCAGGACTACAGTCTGCGGTCCGCTGACCAGAGCGTCCGTGACGGTGTCCATGTCTTCCGGTGCGAAGGCGACGGTTGAGAAGATCATCCAGCGCCCGCTGTCCTGTCGTTCGATGAACGAAGAGAGCAGTTCTTCGGGGATTACGCCCGCCTCAAAAAGGGAGCCGGGCTGATAATCGGCTTCGACCAGGGCGAAGAACGGGACGAAAAGATCGGGGTCGAGTTTGTGCTTGCGGGCGGCTGCAGCCAGATCACGTTTCGCCTGGGCTACACGGGCGGGCGTCCAGAATCCTTTCCAGGCCTCGATGCGGCGCACCTGCTCTTCTTCCGGCTGGAAGAGGAGCGAAACGACCGAAGAGTATCGCTTCACCAGGCCGGTCCGCTGCAGGGAGTCGAGCCGCTCGTTCAGCATCCGGTCGTAGACGAGCGCCTGGTCGAAATCGTTGTCATAGGCGGCGAAATACAGGTTCATATGGCCGTTCTCGTTCTTTTCACTGTAGAGCCGCTGGCTCTCGTCGAGAGGAAGGTCCACATAGTTGAGGTTCCGCAGGTCACTGTCGAAACCCACCTTCGGGCTCATCGCGATGCCGGCCACCAGCAGCAGGGCCATCGCCCCCAGGATCCAGGGGTTGCGGTCCCACGGCAGGCCGTTGATCCGGTCGATGGTATGGAATCCTTTGTATTTCTTGTAGCGGATATCTTCTTTTTTCAGGAAATGCGGCAGGAATACCAATGCGTAGAAAGTGCTTCCCAGCAGGGCGAACGTGGCGAAAAGACCGAAATCGCGCAGCAGGTCGCTCTCGGTGAAAAGCAGGCCCAGGAAGGCGCCGATGGTGGTCAGGCAGCCCAGCACCACGGGCGTGGACTCTTCTCGGAGCATCTGTTCCACGTCTTCCACATAATAGTAGTGGATCAGCACGTGCAGGCAATAGCTCAGGGCGACGCCCAGGATAATGGCGCCGATGCCAAGGGCCATCAGCGACATATAGCCCTTGATCCAATAGACGCAGGCGAGGGCGAAGAAAGTACCGTAAACGACGGGCAGCAGCAAGTGGCCGATGAACCGCAGGCGGCGGAAGGCCAGCAGAAGGATAGTCAGGATGATGAGCAGCGAGATGCCGACGGTCCAGACCAGGTCCTGCTTGATGGTGCCGGCATTCGACACGGCACCCAGCGGTGCTCCGTGGAAAAGGATCCGGGCATCGGGATGGGCCGCTTCAAAACGTTTGCGTTCCTGGTTGAGGATACGGGCGAATTTGGTGGACGTACCCGAATCGGTCTGCTGGAAACTGGGGGAAAGGAAAGCCATTGCCACGGTACGGTCGGGACAGAAGAAATGCCCGTTCTCGATCGTGTAGTCGCCGACCGATCCGTCGGCAGCCCCTTCCGGCATCAGCTTCGCAAGGAAAACCTCACGCAGGGCGAACGGATCGGTGCAGACCATCTGCGTGGCCGTTCCGGTCACATCGCTTTCTATCAGTTCCAGATTGCGCTCCATCTGCGCATCGATGGCTTCCGGCGTCAGGGCTTCGGCGAACGCTTCATAATAGGAAGGATCGATAAGCGAAGGGAGGTGTTCGAAACCATAGTCCATCGCTCCGAGGGCCGTTTCCACTTCCAGGGACCTGAGGATGCCGCGGATGTACCGGCCCGTGGAATCACGCTGCTGGAGCATCTGCGTGAATTCGTCGATATAATCGCTCAGGGTCCAGGTATCGAGGGGCTCGTCGGGGTTGGCCGACGTGATCTGGACGAAGATTTTATCTTTCAGTCCGATGTCGCTGAAAGCCAACTCGCTTTCTACGCTCGAGCGGGGCAGCAGTTTGGCCACGTCCTCTTCATATCGGAGCTGCGCGCCGAAAAAGAGGAAGATCAGGGTGCTCAGGGCCAGAATGATATAGAGGAGCGCCTTGTGGCTGCGGAAGTATCGGTAAATCGGAACGAAAATCCGGTGCATCTTTCTTTTTTTAAATAAGTTGCAAATATAAATAATTCGCAGGAAAAAAGAAAAAACGCCCCGGGCTTTGCCCGGAGCGTCATGGTTTGGCGGCAGGGAAGGGCCTACGCTTCCGTCTTGACGTCGTCGAGCGCGTCTTCGACGGTATCGACGATCTCTTCGACCGCTTCTTCTACCGTTTCGGCGGCTTCCGCGACGGGATCCTCACCGTGGCAGCAGCGGCCGTGATGATGGTGACGTTCGGCGATGATCGCATCGGCTTTCTTGGAGAAGAAGTTGTACATCACACCGTCGATGGCCACGCAGATGGCGCTGCAGACGATGGCGGCCAGTACGGCCAGGACGACGCCGGCCTTCGGAATGGCGCCCAGGAGACCGCAAACGATGCAGATGGCCAGTGACATGAGGAATCCCACGGCGAAGATGCGCCACTTGTTGCCATAGGTGGAGTCGTAGCTCAGCTGCAGTGATTTGAGCGGGGAGACTTTCTTGTCGAGGAAGAAGTAAATGGCGAAGCCCCAGGCGATGCCCATCACGATACCCGGGATGAACATAAAGAGGAAGGCGACCATAGTGCCGATGTAAAGGAGACCGAGCAGCAGGAAGAAGCCGCTGAGATTCCGGAAGTTCTCTTTGGCGAAAATCGAAGTCGGGTCGATGGTCTCCCCACGTCCGATGCCGATGACGGCCTTGTAGAGTCCGATGGTGGTGCCGACGTTGAGGTAGGGGATCCAGACGGTCACGAAATAAAGGATGACCATCAGGATCAGCGGGAAGAAGTTCTTCAGACCATAGCGGACGCCGTCCTTGATGGTCTGCATGATGTCGAGTTTCTCTGTTGCCATAGCGATTGGGTTATTGGTTTTGGTTTGTTTCTGCAAAGGTATAAAAAATTATCGAAACTCAATAAATATTTTCATTTTTTATTCGACAATCACGCGGTTGACGCGTCGCGGCACGGAGGTGAAGATTTCATAGGGAATCGTGTCGAGGATTCTGGCGATGTCGGCGGCCGTCGGATTGTCGCCGAAGATCGTGACCATATCGCCTTCCTCACAGTCGATGCCCGTGACATCGATCATACACATATCCATACAAATGTTGCCGAGTGTCGGGGCAAGCTTGCCGTTTACGGAGAAGGAAGCGGCGCCCTGGCCCAGATGACGGTTGATGCCGTCGGCGTAACCCACGCAGAGAGTAGCCGAGCGGGTGACGCCGGGGCCGAGTTTTCCGTGCCGGCCGTAGCCGACCGTTCCGTCTTCGGGAAGCAGGTCCTTGATCTGCAGGATCGGACAGCGGTAGAAGGCGGCGGGCCTGAGTCCGGGACTCGCGGTTGCGCTGATGCCGTAAATGCCGATGCCCAGGCGCACCATATCGTACTGGTATTGTGTGAAACGTTCTATGCCGGCGGAGTTCAGCACGTGTCGGAGCGGTTTATAGGGAAGATGCTCCATGATCCGGGTGCTGAGCTTTTCGTACAGGGCGATCTGGCCCAGCGTGAAGGCATCGTGCTGCGGCTCGTCTGCGGCGGCCAGGTGTGTGTAGAGGCCTTCGATATGGATCTCGGGACTTTCGGCGATGAAATCGATCAGGCCCTGGATCTCACGTTCCATAAATCCCAGCCGGTGCATGCCGGTGTCGATATTGATATGGACGGGATAGTCGCGCCGGCCGGCCTTGCGCAACTCTTCGCGCAGCCGGATGAGGGCGTGCAGGTCGGGGATGCCCGGTTCCAGTCCGTACCGGATCATCTCCGGATAGTCTTCTGTTCCGGTGGTCAGCACCAGGATCGGCAGGCTGATGCCGGCCTTGCGCAGTTCCACGCCTTCGCCGGGCAGCGCCACGCCGAAATAAGCGGCGCCCAGCGCTTCCATCTCCTGTGCAAAAGGCACGGCACCGTGGCCATAGCCGTTGGCCTTGACCAGGATGAGGATTTTTGTTTCGGGTTTAAGGAGAGAGTGGAAATGACGATAGTTGTTCTGAATGCCGCTACGGCTGAGTTCGAGTCGGGCAAGCGGGGGATTCTGTGCCATACTGCTGATTATTTTATCATACAAAAATAACGAATCAGCGGCAATGTTATCCCGAAAAACGAAAAAAACGCTAGACGCCGCCAGTGCTGCGCCGGCCCAGCATCAGGTTTCGGATGTAGGTCACCAGCCCGAAACTCTGAGCCAGGATCACGACGGGATCGTGTCGCAGAATGCCGTAGGTCAGGATGAGCACTGCGCCCGCCAGGCTGATCATCCAGAATCCGGCAGGCAGGAGCGATTCACCGCGCCGGACTGAATACAATGCCTGATACAGGAAACGCAGGGAAAAGACGAGTTGCCCGAAAGAACCGAAGAGCAGCAGCCAGCGCGGAATGGCCTCATTGTGGAAGACCGAATCCCGGAAGGATTGCCAGTCGCCGGCCATGCCCGTGACCGCGACGACCGGAACAAGCAACAGTGCACCCAGTACGACAGGCTTCCACCGGCCCAGCCGCTGCCAGATACCCTTGGCGCCCAGGTTCCAGACATAAACATAGAAGCCGATGACCTGACCCAGCATCAGGGCAAAATCCCTGCGCAGCCAGCCGTAGAGGAAGAATAGCAGCGAAGCTGTCAGGCTGAGCGTCCAGAAAAGGGTGGGGTTGACTACTTTCCGGGCCTTCTCCGACAGCAGCCACTGGACGAGCATCCGGGCGGAGAACAAGGCCTGTGCAAGGAGTCCGAGCGCGAATATCCAGAAGTTCCCGTTCATTCGAGACCTTTTTTTTCGATGGTCGGGTCGATGTAGCGCTTCTTCATCCAGCGGAAGCCGAAGCAGTCGATCAGCGGTCGCCAGAGCCGGTTGAACAGATGGTATTTGGCCGTTCCCGCCACCCGTGGGTAGTGCCGCACCGGAACCTGCCGGACGCGGCCGCCGGCCATCTGGACCAGAGCGGGCAGGAAGCGGTGCATTCCGTTGAACAAAGGCAACTTCCGGGCATACGCCGTCTGGATTACCTTGAGCGGGCAGCCGGTATCGGAAACACCGTCATGGGTCATCATCCTCCGCCAGGAATTGGCGATCTTCGAGGATGCACGTTTTACGAAACTGTCTTTGCGCTCGGTCCGGATGCCCGTCACCAGGGCGTATTCTCCGGAAAAAGGCAGCAGGCGGTCAAAGTCGTCGGGATCGGTCTGCAAGTCGGCGTCGATATAGCCGGCCAGCGGCGATTCGCAGGCGGCGAAACCGGCTTTCAGGGCTGCGGTCAGTCCGTAGTTCCGGGAAAAACGGAGAAAGAAGAAATCGGGCCGGCGACTGCAGATTTCCTCGATCAGCGCGCTGCCGCCATCGGTCGACCCGTCATCTACCAGCAAAACGCAGGAAGGCGGTGCGGCGGTTTTTTCCAGATAGGCGGCGAGCCGCTCCTCGAGCCGCGGGAGGTTTTCCCGCTCGTTATAGACCGGTACGATAATGGTAAACTGATAGGAGGCAGTTGCGTTCATGGCTTGCGTAGTCACTGCAAAGATAAGACATAGTTTTTGGAGATTTCGGAAAAAATATGTAATTATGTAGTTTGAAAAAGACTGTCTATGAAACGGGTTGTCTTCTCCTTGCTTGCCCTGCTGGCTTTTTCACTGCCGCTTTTCGCAGTGAAGGCATACCCGTATCCCGTTACGGTCACCCAGCCTGACGGAACGACGCTGACCCTCCGGATCCACGGCGATGAGAACCGCTCCTGGAAGACGACTCTGGAAGGTCGCCCGCTTTCCCAGGACGGCCGGGGTTTCTGGCGCGTGACGGACTCCCTGCCTCCGATGCCGGAGAAAGGCAAGGCACTCAATCCGGAAGGGGGCACTATTGCGATGTTTATGGCAACCAAGGCGTCGTTCAACATCCGCACGGTCGTCATCCCGGTACAATTCCGCGACGTCCGCTTCACGGTCCCTTCGCCCCGCTCTGCCATCTATAATCTCTTCAACCAGCAGTACTATACCGAGAACGGAGCCACGGGCAGCGTGCTCGACTATTTCCGCGACAATCTCGGCAACCGTTGCAATCTCTCGTTCGACATCTGCGATGTGGTGACCCTGCCCAATGACCTGGCCTGGTACGGCGAGAACAAGGGCGGTGTCACCGACAAGAATCTCAAACAGCTGGTCGAACACGCCTGTCGGGCTGCCGATGCGACCGGGGTGGATTTCTCCCGCTACGATTTCGACCAGGACGGCTATGTGGACAATGTGTTCCTGATCTTTGCCGGGCATAATGAAGCGGAAGGCGGCGACGAGAACACGCTGTGGCCGCAGTCGTGGAACATCTCCGACCAGAATCTTTCGCTCGACGGCGTGCGGATCTCGAATTTTTCGCTTTATTCCGAATATTCCGGTCCTTCGGGCTACCGCTTTGCAGGTATCGGCACGATCTGCCACGAGTACTGCCACTTCCTGGGCTTGCAGGACCTTTATGATGTGAACGGCAGTACGGAAGGCACCGGTGTGGGGCTGTTCGGCACACTCTCGGTGATGGACCAGGGCAATTACAACAACGAAGGCCGTACGCCGCCATACCTGACCATTTTCGAGCGTGAAACAATCGGTCTGGCCGAGCGGCGGGCTGTCCGGCAGCCTACGGAGCTTACGGTAGTACCCGTGCAGGGCTCTTCCGTAGCCCACGTACTTGCAACGGGCAAGGCCGGTGAGGATTTCTGGCTCGAATTCCGGGACGGAACCAAATGGGATGCCGCCATCGGCGGGACAGGCCTGGTCATCTATCATATTGACAAGAGCACGAACCGGGCGGGTTCCATGACGGCACGCACGCGCTGGGCGACGAACTCCGTCAATGCCTGCGCCTCCCATCCCTGCGCACTGGCCGTCGCTTCGAACGGCGGAACGGGGCTGGGTGTCGAAGACGTCTTTTTCCCCGGCGCGCGGAACGTTCAGGTCATCCATTCATCCGTCAACTTTCCGCTCAGCGGCTGGAATGGGGAAGGTGTCGGATATGGCCTGTCCAACCTGGTGCGCGGTTCCGACGGTATGAATGTCAAAGTCGTCTTCGATGACAGCTGGAACCTGCCGGTGATCACGGGCTATTCCATCACGCCCTGGCAGACATCGGCCCTGCTGGAATGGGAGTGTGACAAAGCCGGCGACGGACAGTGGAATATACGCTGGGGACTCCGGAACAGTCCCGTCGAAGTGGTCGACGTCATCGGTAACGATACGAACTACCTGTTCGAAGACCTGACTCCGGGCGAATCGTATTACTGTGAACTCTATTATTCCCGATGGAACGTTTCGGGCAAGGTTTACCGGATAGAATTCCGGGCCCTGAGCCAGTTGAGCGATTATCCGCTTATCGGCGGGATGGACCAGACTTACAAGGCGGGCGACCGCCTGCGCCTGTTCCTGCTCAACCTGACTGAGACGGGGACGGAAGTGCTGTGGAGTGTCAACGGTGTCTCGATGGATGAAGACCGTTACATCTTCCCGGAAGCCGGCTCCTATCGGATTGTGGCAAAAATCCTTTACCCGGACGGATCCCGGGAGACATTGACCAAGATACTGGAGGTGGGTGGTGCGGACTGACCGGAACATAGGCTTTATGCTGCGCTTCGCGCTGGCGCTCGTGGTCGTCGCCACGACGATGGCGGTGTCGTGTCCTGAACCCGATCCGGGAAGTGACAATCCCAATCCTGTGATTGATACCAAGAGTACCGAACGCAAGCAGCTGGAGGCATCCTATATCGAGGGTCTCTACCTGAAAGGCTCTTGCGCCCTTGCCTTCGACCTGGGCCTGTTCCAGCGGGCCGTCAATCCGGTGCGGCGGACCTGCCGGATCCAGAGCGACGATCAGACCCGTTATCTGAATATCTTTTATGGGGAATCCGTTCCCGTGAAAGAAGGGGACGAGGTAGAGTGCGAGATCCACTACAGGCTCGACGCCGGCGAGTCCACGACGCTGATCGTCAAGCTCGTCGTTGTCAAGACTACGGACGAGTATCTCTGGCTCTGGAACGAGTTCCAGAAGGTCGGCCTGATCGTTCAGCGGCTATGACCGGTTCCGATGTGATTTATGATCCGCTGCGGCGGAAATGGGTGGCCCGTACGCCGGAGGAGGAAGTGCGCCAGGCGGTCATTGCCTGGTTGTGCGATGTCCAGGGTTTTCCGACGGGCCTGATGGAGAGCGAATACGGTTTCGTGTACAACCGGCGCCGGTACCGGGCGGACATCCTGGCTTTTGACCGGCAGCTTCGTCCGCACCTGCTGGTGGAATGCAAGGCGCCCGGCGTAAAGCTTGATGCGGAGGTTATCGACCAGGTGGTGCGTTACACACGCGTGCTCAAGGTCAACTATGTGATGGTAACCAACGGCACGGTCACGCATCTGCTGCGGCGCAAGGATGGGGAAGACGGTTACGCCACCCTGGATGTACTGCCTGAGTCCCTGTTACCCGAAGTTTCAGGCTAAAAGTTTGGCGATAAGTTCTTTGAGGAGGTCTCCGTCGGAGGCTTCCCCGCGGGTGTTCGATTTGGAACGGCGGTCGTATTCCTTGAGAAGGGCAATGGCGCGCATCGTCTTTTTGACCGGATAGTTGCGCAGGGCCGTGTCGTATTCGCCGGCGAAATAAGGATTGATGCCCAGTTGGGAGAGGATCTCACCGCGCTCGTCACCGCGCTGGAGCAAGGCGTGGTAGCGCAGCAGCCGGATAAAGTGCCCGGAGAGCGCGGCCATCGTCATCTGGATCGGGAACCGTTTCGGGGAATCACCGAAAAAACGGGCGATGCGGAAGGCTTTGTCCGCATCTTTCATCGAAAGCGCTTTCGTGAGTTCGAATACCGAGTAGTCCCGGCTCATTCCCACATTATCCTCAATGTCCTTCGCCGTGATGCGCCGCCGGTCTTCCGGCAGGATCTTGCGGAGTTTGTCGATGGCCAGGGTGATTTTCTGCAGGTCGGTGCCGGCCGATTCGGCCAGCAGCGCCGAGGCGTCGGGCGCAATGCTCAATCCGGCTTCGGAAAGGTAGCTGTCAATCCAGCGTCCGATGCGGTAGTCCGGGATGGGATTCGACTCGAAAGCGACACCCAGTTTCTTTGCCTGTTTATAGAAAGTGGAGCGCTTGTCGATGTTCTTGCCGCTCTTGGTCGGGTCGTTGTTGGTCTTGTAACAGATCACCAGCACGGTGGTGGGCTGGATACCTTCGAAATAGACGCCGATGTCTTCCACCTTTTTCATCATCTGCGCCTCTTTGACCACGACGATCTGCCGGGCGATCATCATCGGGAACTGTCGGGCGGTGCTTACGACCTGATTGGCCGTGACATCCGCCCCGAAATAGACGATCTGGCCAAAATCCCGCTCTTCGGGCGGGACGGCATGTTCCATCAGCAATTTGCAGAGTTCGTCGATATAATAGTGCTCCTTGCCGAACAGCAGATAAAACGGCTTGATGTCGCCGCTGAGGATTTCCCCGCGCAGCGCCTTGTACTCCTGAACCGTGTCTGTCGTCGCCTTGGCCATAACTCCACAAAGATACGAATAAATGCGTTATTTATTATCTTTGTGCCATGTTTGCGGAGGCATTGAACGGTAAGATATTCGACATCGTGTCGCAGGTGGCGCGGGAGCAGGGCGTGCGGGCTTTCGTCATCGGGGGCTATGTGCGCGACTTCTTCCTGCAGCGTCCCTGCAACGACGTGGACATCGTGGTTGAAGGCAGCGGCATCGCCCTGGCCGAAGCCGTGGCGGAAAAGATTCACGCCAAGGTGTCGGTCTTCAAGCGTTTCGGGACGGCGATGCTTCGCTATCGCAACCTGGAAGTGGAATTCGTCGGCGCCCGCCGCGAATCCTACCGTTCTGATTCCCGCAAACCCATCGTCGAAGACGGTACGCTCGAAGAGGACCAGCAGCGCCGTGATTTTACCATCAATGCGATGGCATTCAGTCTCCAGAGAGATGATTACGGCAGCCTGGTCGATCCTTTCGGCGGCATCCGGGACCTGAACGACGGCCTGATCCGTACCCCGCTCGATCCCGACACGACCTATAGCGACGATCCGTTGCGGATGCTGCGCGCCGTGCGTTTTGCCACGCAGCTGGGTTTCACGATCGTGCCTGAATCCGTCGACTCGATCCGCCGCAACAAGGAACGGATGGAGATTCTCTCGGCCGAACGCATTGCAGACGAATTGATGAAGATTATGCGCACGCCGAAGCCATCGGTCGGCATCCGCCTGCTCGATGAGTGCGGCCTGCTTCCTTTCGTCCTTCCTGCCGTGGCCAGTCTCAAGGGCGTGGAGACGGTCGACGGGCGTGGACACAAGGACAATTTCCGCCATTCCCTGCAGGTGCTCGACAATGTTGCCGCCGCAAGTGACAATGTCTGGCTACGTTGGGCGGCTCTGCTCCACGATATCGGAAAGGCCTCTACCAAGCACTGGGATCCGGAAACGGGCTGGACGTTCCGTGGGCACGAGTACGTGGGTTCCAAGATGGTCAAAGGAGTATTTTCCCGGCTTAAGATGTCGCAGACCGACGATATGAAATACGTCCAGAAACTGGTGCTGCTCCATATGCGTCCCATCGCACTGGTAACCGATGAGGTGACCGATTCGGCGGTCCGCCGCCTGCTTTTCGACGCCGGAGACGACATCGACGACCTGATGCTCCTGTGCAAGGCCGACATTACCTCGGCCAACGAGCAGAAAGTCGAGCGATACAGGCAGCAGTACGACCACGTAAAGGAGAAACTCGTCGAGGTAGAGGCCAAAGACGCCGTGCGCAACTTCAAGAACCCCGTCACCGGCGAGCTGATTATGGAAAAATACCACATTCCGCCCTGTCGTGAGATCGGCATCATCAAGGAAGCCGTCAAAGAGGCCATCCTCGACGGTGTCATCCCCAACGAATTCGAAGCCGCCTGCGCCCTGATGGAACAGAAAGCCGCCGAGCTGGGGCTTCAATCGCGATGTGTTTGATTTTTAATTAAAAATGGTTAGATTTGCATAGTTTATGTAGTACTTTGCAAATCAAATTTTTCCGATATGAAAAAGATTGTTTTACTGATGACGGCTCTTCTGCTGGTCTGCAGCGGAGCCTCCGCGCAAAGCAACGTTCTCAACCGCCTGAAGAACCGGGCGAAGAACGCTGTGGAGTACAAAGTCGGCAACAAGATCGAACAGGGCATCAACAATGCCCTCGACAGCAAGGCCCGGAAGGAAAGGAAACAGGAACGGCTGAATCAGCAGAACCAGAATAACGACGGCGAGAACTGGCAGACGGTTCAGGAAGATCCTGAGGAAGAAACCGTTTCCGAGCAGAAAGAAGTGAAGAAAGGTGCCCAGATGAAGTGGAACAATTATGATTTCGTCGCCGGCGATGAAATCATCTTTGAAGACACGATGGAAAACGAACAGCTCGGCGAATTCCCGTCCATGTGGGATGCGTTCAGCGGTGCGGCGGAAATCGTCGATTTCGATGGGCAGAAAGTGATCAACACGCAAGACGCCACGATTACGCCGCTCTATCAGGACGGGAAGGTTTACCTGACCGACGAATGCACCGTGGAGTTCGATATCTATCTCTGGGAAGAAGGGTTCTTTACCAAGGAAGTCAACAATGGTGACGGCCTGGGTCTGAACGGTTATGCCATCTATCTGGGTTGTGAAGAGGAGATCCATCGCATATGGCGCAACCCGGACGAAATGTCGCTGTATATGCATATCGATGCGACGGGCTATGACAACGCGCCCAATCAGAACTTTTACTATGAGTGGACGGCCCCCAACGGCGATATCCGGGAAGGCCAGTATGAGATCAAGAATCTCCAGCGGAATGCCTGGCACCACATTGCCATTTCTTTCAACAAGCGCGCCTTCAAAATCTATTTCGACGAGCAGCGGGTCGCCAACATTCCCAACGCCAAGGCGCCCCGGTTCGTGCAGTTCACGGGTGAATACGATTATGAACGGCTGTATTTCTGGCGCAACGTCCGTATCGCGAAAGGTGCCGTGCCGCTTTACGACCGCCTGGTCTCCGACGGCAAGATCGTAACCTACGCCATCACCTTCGACACCGGCAAGGCCACCCTCAAGCCGGAATCCTCGGGTGAAATCAACCGCATCACGAAGATGATGGCCGACGATCCGTCGATCAAGTTCGAGGTCCAGGGCCATTGCGACAACACGGGCTCTGACAAGGTCAACGATCCGCTCAGCCAGAAACGCGCCGAAGCGATCGTAGCGGCTCTCGTGGACAACGGCATCGATGCCTCCCGCCTGACCGCCGTCGGCAAAGGCGCTCACGAGCCCATCGCCGACAACGGCACCGACGAAGGTCGCGCCAAGAACCGCCGCGTCGAATTCGTCAAGAAATAGCCGTGGCAGCTACATAGTTGGCTTACAACGAATTATATAAAATCGCTTGCGTATTTTTACGCAAGCGATTTTCGTTAAAACATTGAACATCAAGCGTATGTCCGCCACGCTTTTGGGCGCGCAAAAATCTTACGGCTCCGGACCGTCGTAGACGTCTTCTTTCGGGGGCTGTGGCAGATGGACCTGCAGGAGATGGACGCCGTCGGGGGCGGGTACCAGCATCACGTCGTCGAGTGAAGCGGGAAGGAGCATGCACTCGCCGGCGGCGAGGCCGTAGCGCGCGCCGCCCGCCTCGACTGAAGCGGATCCTTCCGTACAGCACAGGACCACACAACTCTTGAATGAATCCATCGGCACTTTCGCCGGAGTCTTCAGCCGCATGCTGGTAAGAACGAAATGCGGGTCGTCGACCAGGACTTTCACGCCGTCGGGACAGGAACAGGCGTTGGCCGCCTCGTCGTATTTCCGATAATCGATGCTGTCGAGCGCATCGTCGAGATGGATTTCCCGGCGGGTGGCGGGATTGAATTCGCGCCCCCAGTCGTAGAGGCGGAACGTAAAGTCGGAGGCTTCCTGTATCTCGGTGATCTTCAGTCCGCCGCCCGCCGCATGGACGGTTCCGGGCGGAATGAAGAAACAGTCGCCCGGCCGGGGCGTATAGACGTTGAGCAACGCGGGAGCCGTACCGTCCTTGCAGGCGCGGTACAGGGTGCCGGCGTCGGTGTCTTCCTTGAATCCCATCCAGATGCGGGCGTCCGGCCCAGCTTCGGTGACGTACCAGAACTCCGTCTTGCCGTACAGTTCGTACCGTTCGGCCGCAACCGTATCGTCGGGATGAACTTGGACGGAAAGACGATCCTCCACGTATAGCCGCTTGATCAGCAAAGGAAAGTAGAGATTGTTCCATTCGAATATCTCGTCACCCACCAGGTCGCCGAGATAGGTTTCCAGAATGTCGGGCAGATCGTTTTCGGCAAGGAATCCTTCCGAGACGACGGAAGCCTCTTCCTCGAAGCCGCACAAGTCCCAGGATTCTCCGCCCCAGGCCTTAGGCATCCACTGGGGCTTGAACTTGAGGGGATACAGTTTTTTCATTTAAGATGACAAGGGTGATGGCCAGCAGCAGGGCTGCGGCTACATAGACGATCCAATAAGTGGTTTCCGGCAGCACATCCTTCAGCCCGGCATCGATGGGCAGGTCGGCCCAGACGCGTGAAATGACCGTCGAAATGGAATTGTTGAGGCAGTGCAGGAAAATGGTGGCCCACAGCGAGTGGGTGCGGTAATAGACCCAGCCCAGCAGCAGCCCGATGAGGAAGGCAGGGATGGACTGCCAGGGATTCATATGCATCACGGCGAAGATCAGGGCCGACCAGACAATGGCCTTCCACGGGGCCTTTCTGCGGGCCAGCATGCCGCGCAGCATGATGCCGCGGCAGAGCAGCTCTTCGAGCAGCGGCGCCAGGATGCAGGTCGAGACGATCATGTCCCACAGGGCGGATTCGACGAAGGCTTTCTCAAAGATGGCCTTGATGGAATCGGGCATCGGAATGAACGACGTGGTCGGTTCGATGACGACCGACAGGGACAGCATGGCGACGGCCGCCAGCGCCAGGACGCCGAAGGCGCCCAGCTTTCCGAAATGCGGTGCATCGATCCGGAGCGCCGGCTCGCCGCGCAGCTGGGCCTGCGCCCCCATCCACCAGCAGGCCGCCAGCGGGAAACACATCATAATCAGATAGGTGAGCGATTGCGGAACGGTCTGCCAGGCAAACGTCAACATACCTCCCACCAGACTTCCGACGAAAACCAGGGCGACCAGCAGCCACGAAGCGCCCACCCCGGGCTTGCAATATTTGTATTGTTGAATCATTCGTCAAAAATAATCATTATTTTTGTGAAAACATCCGCCGCCATGTCCATCTTCACGAAAATCGGGGAAAAGTACCGGGAATGGAAACAGCACCGTGTCGGGAAAGTACTTTTGAACAAGTACTTCCTGGTCGGTTTCATTTTCCTGGTATGGATCTGTTTTATCGATACCAACAATGTCGGCCGGATGATCCGTTCGCGCATCACCCTCCGCAACCAGCGCCGGCAGATCGAGTTCTACCAGAAGGAAATCTCCAAGATGGACCGCAAACTCGACCAGCTCCGTTCGGAGCGGGATTCCCTCGAGAAATTCGCCCGGGAGGAATACTTCTATCACCAGGACGGTGAAGATGTCTACGTCATCGAACAGGGCGGAGCCCCGTCTATAAAGTAGGAGGAATCTCGCCGCTGTCTTCGTCCAGCTGGTCGTTCCACAGATAATACCGCGTCTCACGCACGATTACCCCGCTGAGCAGCAGGATGGCGATCAGGTTGGGGATGGCCATCAGCGCATTGGCGATGTCGGCCAGATTCCAGACCACGGCCAGTCCCATCACGGAGCCGATGAAGACGGCGGCGATGAACAGGGTCCGGTAAATTCCGATCATCACTTTGCGGGCCCGTTCGTGTCGGCCTGCCAGATACTCGATGGCGCGTTCCCCATAGTACGACCAGCCCAGGATGGTGGAGAAGGCGAAGGTGACGATGCCCACTGAGAGGATCAGCGGTCCGATGTAGGGGAGTTTCTCGAAGGCGGCCTTCGTCAGGGCGGCACCCTGCGAACTGTCGATGTCGGGATGGGCTACGATACTGCTCACCAGCACGAGTCCGGTGATGGCGCACACCACCACCGTGTCCCAGAAGGTGCCGGTCGAGGAGACCAGCGCCTGGCGCACCGGGTTGCGGGTCTGGGCGGCAGCGGCCACGATGGGCGCGGAACCCAGGCCCGACTCGTTGGAGAACAGGCCGCGGGCGATACCGAAGCGGCAGGCCATCATTACGGTCGTTCCGATGAATCCGCTGCCTGCGGCGCGGGCTGTGAAGGCCGAGCGGCAGATAAGCCGGATGCTTTCGCCCAGATAGGGCCAGTTCATTCCGAGTATGACCAGGCAACCCAGGACATAGAAGATGGCCATGAACGGGACGAGGGCCGAACAGACGCGCGCGATACCTTTCACACCGAATACGATCACCAGCAGCACCAGTGCGGCGAGGATGGCGCCCACCAGTGTCTGCGATATGCCATAGGTTTCATTGAGCAGCATTGAGATGGAATTGGCCTGCACCGTGTTTCCGATGCCGAAGGCGGCCAGGGCCGTGAATACGGCGAAAAGGACGGCCAGCCATTTGGCGTTGAGGCCGCGTTCCAGGGCAAACATCGGCCCGCCGAGCATCTTTCCCTCTTTCGTCTGGACACGGTATTTGACGGCCAGCAACCCTTCTGAGTACTTGGTGGCCATGCCGAAGACACCCGTGATCCAGCACCAGAGCACGGCGCCGGGGCCGCCGAGGGCCACGGCCGTGGCTACGCCGACGATGTTGCCGGTGCCGATGGTAGCCGCCAGGGCGGTGGCCAATGCGCCGAACTGGCTCACGTCGCCGTGTGCGTCTTTGTCTTTTGTCAGTGACAGACGGATGGCTTTTCCCACCTTCAACTGCGGAAACCGCAGTCGGAAGGTCATAAATAGGTGGGTTCCAAGCAGGAGGATGATCATCGGCCAGCCCCATACGGCAGACGATATCTTTTCAATGAGGGTCGCGACAGAATTCATGGAAAAAACGTTATCTTTGCAAAGATACTAAAATGACACGGAAAATGAAAGCGAAAAAAACATCCCGCTGGCTGCTGTTCGCGGCGCTGCTTCCGCTGTTGTTCGTTCTGCAGGCCTGCCCGGCGGATCCGCAGGAAGAAGAGAAGAACAAGATTGATGCGGATCCCGATTATGAGGCGAAAGTCTTTTTCCGGGACCAGTATATGGATGTCTATTATTATTGGCGCGACGAGGTCAGGGGCCGCAACGCGGGAATCAAGCCCTACGATTACGAAATCTACGATTATTTTGACAAACTGCTCTATGAAAAGGACCGTTGGAGCTGGATGTGCGACAAGGAGTACTATGTCTCCGACGAGACGGGCGTGATTACCGGAACCTGGGGCATCAGCCTGGGCCAGGCAATCGAGTATTACAACGATTACAATCTGCGGGTACGGTACATTTATCCCGGTTCGCCGATGGAACCTTACGGCATTACGCGGGGTGCCGTGCTGACGAAGATCAACGGCAAGAATGTCGAAGACGACGAGACCGGCTTTACGCAGGAAAAGCTGGATATCTACCGCAACGATTTCTTCAAGTCGCCCCAGACATTTACCTTCCGTCTGGCGGATGGTCGTGAAACGACTTTCACGGCCTCGATGGCCGCTGAGCTGAATACGCGCACTTCGTTGATTACAAAGATTTTCCAGCCCGGTGATTTTCCGGGCCTCAGTGAGCCGGTGGGATATTTCCTCTATATGGCATTCAAGGCCAATTTCCTGGACGATATCGCACAGGCCATGACCTACTTCCGTGACAATGGCGTTCATAAGCTGATCATGGACCTGCGATACAACGGTGGTGGCGACACCCGGGCCAGCGATACGCTGATGACCTATCTGGCACCCCGCAGCGCCGTGGGGAAACCCTATGTGACGCGACATCACAACAGCTACCTGGCATCGCTCGACGAATCGTTCACCGACGAGAACAACACGGTCCCGGTCGGCGGAAACGCCGCCGCCCTCGATCTCGACCGCATCTATTTCATCACCGGTTCCGGTACTGCGTCGGCCAGCGAGATGGTTATCAACGGCCTCCGGCCGTATATGGGCGACAAACTGCAGATGGTGGGTGACACTACTTATGGCAAGCCGAATGGAATGTATGTGCTGTTTTATCCCGGCAGCAATGCCGATTACAAGGCATACAACAAAGGTGATTACTCAAGGCTGCAGTGGGCGTTCCTGCCCATATCCTTTTTCAACTATAACTCCCGCGGGGAATCCATTCCCTGGGACGGCTTCGTCCCCGACAACTATCGTCCGGATGACCTGTATCACGACTTTGGCGTGGCTGAAAGCGATATCAATGCCTGTCTCACCCATATCGTCACCGGCACCTGGCCTGCCATTCCGGGAACGCCGCGACGCAATGCCGCGACAAAGGCAGGGCCCCGTCGTGGATATCGCATTGACTTGGAAGAAGATAAGCCAGGATATGGCCGCTACGTGGTCCACAGGGCAGATTTGTAAAAGGAAAAAGTGCAGTTTTTTTATTTTTTTTGCAGATAATTTGGAGAATTAATTGAAACTATCTAAATTTGAGTCGATTAAAGGGAAAGATTTTTTACTTAAAATAATTAACAACCTAAAAGCCATGAAAGAACTCGTTGAAAAAATCAATGCTGAGATTGCGCTCTTCCAGGAGAATGCCAATCTGCAGGTGACCAAGGGAAACAAAGCCGCCGGCACCCGTGCCCGCAAGAACGCCCTCAACATCGCCAAGATGATGAAGGATTTCCGCAAAGCTTCGGTTGAAGCTGCCAAATAAGTTTCCGGGTTTTCCTGAAAAAAAGCGGGACTGTCTTTTGGACGGTCCCGTTTTTGCATCCCTCAGCCGCATATGGACGCTGTACGAATCGATAAATTTCTCTGGGCCATCCGTGTCTATAAGACCCGTACGGATGCGACCGAAGCCTGCAAGGGCAGTAAAGTCACCTTGAACGGAGTTGATGTGAAACCTTCCCGCGAAGTGAAGGCGGGCGACAGGATCGGTGTCCGGAAAGGTCCGGTCTCTTATACCTTTAAAGTATTGGCGCCGCTCGAGAAGCGTGTCGGCGCAAAAGACGTAGCTGCCTATGCGGAGAATCTCACGCCGCAGAGCGAACTCGACAAACTGCACGCTCCTGTGGAAACCTTCTTCATCCGGCGGGACCGCGGTGCGGGACGGCCGACGAAAAAGGACCGTCGGGAGATGGACTCCCTTTATGATTCTTTCTTCGTAGATGAAATCCCGGACGAGGATTGATTTCCGTCATCCGTTCCTGGCTCGGGTGGTAAGGCGCGGTTGAATTGCGTCATCGCCCGGTCGATACCTTCGGTGCCATAGCACTTGATGGCGGCTACGGCCCGCTCCAGTAAGCGGGGCAGCAGCCTTTTCTCTTCCAGCAGCAGTTCGCCCAGTACGAAATCAACCTGATGGCCTTCGGCGAAGCCGCCGTTGCCCGTACCTATGCGCAGACGGGCGTAGTCGTCGCTGATCAGTTCGTAGTCGATGCTCTTGAGGCCGTTGTGTCCGCCGGCTGAACCGCGCTTGCGCAGGCGCAGGGTCCCGAAGGGAATGGCGAAGTCGTCGACCACGACCAGCAGGTTTTCCTGCGGGATACGGGTCTTCTGCAACCAGTAGCGCACGGCCCTGCCGCTGAGATTCATATAGGTGGAAGGTTTCAGGAGGGTAAACTTGCGTCCCTTGAAACTGATTTCCGTGACGGCGCCGTACCGGGCCGTCGTAAAAACAGCATTGGATGCCTGAGCCCAGGCATCCAATACCATAAATCCCATATTGTGTCGGGTGGAAGCGTATTCTTCACCAATATTCCCCAGGCCGACGACAAGATAGTTCATAAGAAGCGATTATTCGGCAGCGGCGGCCGTAGCGGCGGAGTTGCGCGTAGCACGGACCACACAGACCAGCGTACCCTTCGGCGAGACGATCTGGAAGCCGTCGTACTTCAGGTCGCCGGCATTGATCTGCTTGCCCAGACCGAGCTCGGTGATGTCGACCGGAAGTTCGTCGGGAAGGTTCTCGATCATGCCGCAGACTTTGAGCTTGCGGGTGGGAGCGCTCAGTTTGCCGCCCTGGCGGACACCGATGGAGTTGCCGGTGATCTTGACGGGAACGTCGATGGTCACGGGCTTGGACGGGTCGAGGGCGAGGAAGTCCACGTGGAGCGGACGGTCGGTGACCGGATGATACTGGACCGCCTTGAGGACAGCCTGGTATTTCGCACCTTCGACATCGAGATCGACGATATGGGAGTACGGGGTGTGGGTCAGACCCTTGAATTCTTTCTCGTCAACGGAGAAAGCCGTGTTCTCGACACCGGCGCCGTAGATGACGCACGGGATGCGGTCTTCCTTGCGGACGCTCTTGACGTCAGCCTTCTTGCCGGTAATTCTCTTCTTACCTTGCAGTTCGAAATGTTTCATTGCTTTGTGTTTAAAAATGTGTTACTCAAGCCGGAATGGGTCCGGCTCCCATTGCACCAAAAGGTTTCCCTTTTCAGCAGGGCGCAAAGATATGAAATTTTTTTGTGTTTGGTGAATTAATGCATATATTTGTACTAGATTATAAAAATTCTAAATTATAAATCATTTAAACAATAACAACTTATGGCTAAAAAATGGATCTGCACCGTGTGCGGTTACGTGCACGAGGGACCGGAAGCTCCCGAGCGCTGCCCGCTCTGCAAGGCTCCGAAGGAAAAATTCAATGAACTGGTGGAAAGCGAAGGCGGCCTGACCTTCGTCGACGAACACAAGATCGGCGTGGCCAAGGGCTGCGATCCCGAGGTGTGGCAGGGTCTGCAGGATCACTTCCGCGGCGAATGCTCCGAGGTGGGCATGTATCTGGCGATGGCTCGTCAGGCCGACCGCGAGGGCTATCCCGAAGTGTCCGAGGCGTTCCGCCGTTATGCTTTCGAAGAGGCCGACCACGCAGCCCGTATCTGCGAGATGCTGGGTGAGATGGTCTGGGATACCGAGACCAACCTCAAGAAACGGATGGAAGCCGAGGCCGGCGCCTGTGAAGGCAAGAAAGCCATCGCCACCCGTGCAAAGCAACTGAATTACGATGCCATCCACGATTCCATCCACGAGATGGCCAAGGATGAAGCACGTCACGGAAAGGGCTTTGAGGGCCTCTACAACCGCTATTTCAAGAAGAAATAATTACGGGACGAGACCGGTGGCCTGGTTCCACTGCAGGGTCTTGTAGTAATTGTTCAACACCGTGTATTCGGGTCTCGGTATGTAACTGCTGAGGCCCGAATAATGTGTAATGTGGATAGACAGGAAGTTTTCAGTGGCGTCCTTGTAGATGACGGACCGCGACAGGGCGGAGGAGAAGGCCTGGTATTCGGCGTCGGTGGCCACACGGCGCACAAAGTCGTCGATGTCGTAGAACCAGTGTTTGTTGAACCGGAAGTAGGCCTGTATATCGCCGCGGTTGACCGTCATGATCTGATCCTGGTGATTGTTGAAAATGGTCTTGCAGGCCGCGGCCAACTGCCCGAGGGCGGCGGTGTTGACCAGGGAAATCGTGGCTGAACGATAGACGCCCGACTGGGCGCGGTAGTGCTCCATATATCTTTGGCAGATGGTGGTCATCGCCATTTCGGGCTTCTGCTCGAAAATCGGCTGGATCATCTGTTCATAGGGGAATCCGTCCGAGAGAATCTCGGTAGGCGAGAAGAGGAGGTAGTCCGCGCAGTTGCGCATTTCATAGGCGACTTCCACATTGGCCATCAGGCAGCAGTCGAATACAATAAAATCGTAGTGAAAACGGGAAAGCGCCTTGCGAAGGTCCTTCAAGTCCATTTCCGTTCCGTGGTCTTCGGCGAAACTCATCAGGGAAGCGCCGCCGGAGGCGTGTTCGTCGGGATAAGCATAGTAACCTTGCGGCAGGAACCCGCTGGCGTGCGACCATAGGATCAGCCCGTGGTGTTCGGCCGGCCAGGCCTCCTCCGCGTCTGCCAGGACGTTGCTCAGGGTTTGCGGCGTGGCGGAATTGGTGTCGAAAGGATACTCCTGGATGGTTTCTTCGACCAGTACGCCCTTCCGGTCCCGGTAGATTCGGGAGAGGACGGGAGTCCGGTCGATGAAATGGCGGTATATCAGTACGATCCGGTGCTTGTCTTTCCCTTCCGGCAGCCAGGCTCCGCACAGATCTTCATAGTCCCCCTCCCCTTCGGAAGAGAGGGAATTGTTGCCGGCAAAATAAACCAGCAAGACCTGCCGGTCCTTTTCGCCGGGCCCGAACCAGTTGCACGAAGTGGTGCAAAGGACGGCGAGCAGAAGGATCCAAAACCGTTTCATAAGGCAATGATATGAAAATTCCGTATCTTTGCCAAAAGAATCGTGCCAATCCAAACATTTCAATATGCGTTTTTTCAAAGCCATGATCATCACGACCGGACTGGGTTTGGTCCTGACGGCCTGCGGATCGAAGACGGGAGATCCCCAGTTCAAGTATTCCATCGACGAATTTGCCGACATTGAAGTGCTTCGCTATCAAGTGCCTGGCTGGGAAGATCTTTCCCTTCGGCAGAAGGAGTACATCTATCATTTGTGTGAGGCGGCCAAGTCGGGCCGCGACATCACCTGGGACCAGAACTTCAAGTACAACCTTGAAATCCGCCACGCGCTCGAGGCGATTCTCGAGAACAAGTCCGTCGACCGCACGACACCCGAGTGGAACGACTTCCTGGTTTATGCGAAGCGGGTGTTCTTCAGCAACGGCATCCATCACCATTATGCCAACGACAAGATCCTGCCGGCCTGTCCGCAGACCTATTTCGCCACGCTGATGGATGCGGCGGGCGTCGAGCCGGGCCGGGCCTCGTTCCTGCTGCAGGTGATCTACGACCCCGATCTCTATCCGACCTTGCAGTACCAGGGCACGGAGAAAGACCTGGTCGAAGCCTCGGCCGTGAACTTCTACGATGGCGTGACGGCCGATGAAGTCAACGCCTTCTACACCAGGATGGAGAATCCCAACGACCCGCATCCCGTCAGCTACGGACTCAACAGCAAGGTCGTCAAGGAAGACGGAAAGGTCGTGGAGAAGACCTGGAAGGTCGGCGGCATATACGGTCCCGCCCTCGAGGTGATCATCGGCCATCTTGAAGCGGCGAAGGCCGTGGCCGAGAATGACACGCAGAAAAAATATATCGACGAACTGATCGAATACTACCGGACCGGCGACCTACGTATGTGGGACCAGTACAACATCACCTGGGTGGCTGATACCGACAGCGACGTCGACTTCGTCAACGGCTTCGTCGAAGACTACGACGACCCGCTCGGCCGCAAGGCTTCCTGGGAAGGCATCGTCAACTTCCGCGACCGCGAAGCCTCGCGCCGCACGGAGATCATCAGCCGCAATGCCCAGTGGTTTGAGGACAACTCGCCGGTAGATCCCCGCTTCAAGAAAGAAGAGGTCAAAGGCGTATCGGCCAAGGTCATCAACGTGGCGGTCATCGCCGGCGACAACTATCCGGCCACGGCCATCGGCATCAACCTGCCCAACGCCGACTGGATCCGCAAGGAGCACGGCTCCAAGAGTGTAACCATCGCCAACATTACCGACGCTTATGAGCTGGCTTCCGAGCAGCGTCCGAAGAGCGTCCTGTCGGAATTCGCCTGGGACCAGGCCGAAATCGACCTTTGCAAAAAGTACGGCAGCATCACCGACAACCTCCATACCGACCTGCACGAGTGTCTCGGCCACGGCAGCGGCCAGCTGCTTCCCGAGACTCCGGCCAATGCGCTCAAAGAATTCACCTCCACGCTCGAAGAAGCCCGCGCCGACCTGTTCGGCCTTTACTATGTAGCCGATCCGAAGCTCGTGGAACTCGGCCTGCTCGACAGTCCCGATGCATACAAGGCGGCCTATATGAGCTACATCCGTAACGGCATCATGACTCAGTTCAGCCGCGTCGAACTCGGCAAGAAGAACACCGAGGCCCATATGCAGAACCGCAAATTGATTGCCGACTGGTGCTATGAGCATGGCCGCGCCGAAAACGTTATCGAGAAGAAAGTCCGCGACGGCAAGACCTATTTCGTCGTCAACGACTTCGAAAAACTCCGCGGCCTCTTTGGCGAACTCCTTGCCGAGGTGCAGCGCATCAAGTCGGAAGGCGATTATGAAGCCGGAAAGGCCTTGGTCCAGAACTATGCCGTAAACATCGATCCGCAACTCCACAAGGAGGTGCTCGACCGTTATGCGACACTGGAACTCAAACCGTACCGTGGTTTCATCAACCCCGAGATCGTCCCGGTGGTGAAAGACGGCAAGACGGTCGATTACCAGATCGTCTATGGCGATGACTTCATCGCCCAGCAGCTTTACTACGGCAAGAAATACCGGACACTCGACTAGCGGGCAGCCTCTTCCACCAGTTTGCGGAAGATCGGCAGGAATTCAGGATTGCCGCCGTTGGTAATCACTTCCGGGTGGAACTGGACGCCGAGGATCATCGCTCCGCCGTCGCCGAACTGGGGCGCCAGCCGGCCGGTGCGCTCGACGGCCTCGATGATGCCGTCGGCCGCGCGGGCCACGACCTTGAAGCCCTGGGGCACGTCCTTGATGGCCTGGTGGTGGAAGGTATTGACCACGGCTTTCTCCTTGCCGAGGATTTTGGCCAGCAGGGAACCCTTCTCAATGTTGATCGTGTGGGTCCCGACCGTTCCGGTCGTAGGGCCCTGGCGATGCTTGACATAGCTTGAGGGGACCTGTGAAGGAATGTCCTGCCACAGGGAACCTCCGAAAGCGACGGCCAGCAGCTGTTCGCCGCGGCAGATGCCCAGCACGGGGATGCCCTTGGCGACAGCGGCCCGTACCAGTTTCACATCGAACTCGTCGCGCGCGGGCACGACTTCGCCCAGCCCGCGGACAGGCTCCTCGCCAAACCATTTCAGCGGGTCGAAGTCTTCTCCGCCGGTCATCAGGATTCCGTCGACGGCATTGAGCACGGCTTCGAGCTGCGCATCGTCGGACGTGACGGGAATTACTATCGGTACTCCGCCTGCCATCCGGACGGAGTTGACATAGGTCATGTTGACGTGGCACTGTCCGTCTTCGGTATAGCCGGAAATGCCGATGATCGGGGTCTTGGCCCAGAGGCCCGAAGCTGCGATCAGCAGCGCCGCGGCCAGAAAGATATATTTTTTCATAAGACTATGGTTTTCTTACCCATTTGGCAAAATCTTCACCCGATCCTACCGTGATTTCCAGGCCGCGGGCGAGGGAGCCCCATTCGTCGGGGTTCTCGAAGTCGAAGGTCACGTCGAAGCCCCAGCCGTCAGCACGGAAGTTGAACACATTGCCGTTGACGTGCTTGAGTTCTCGTTTCCACGCTTTCTCGTTGTGCAGTTTGATCATCAGTTTGCCGCCTTCGATGAAAATGTCGATGTCGCCCAGGATGTCGTGGCAGCCGGTATAGTGGCCCTGGAGGCGCGACCAGGCCGGCGCGGGCTTCTCGACCCGTTCGGCGGCCGCCTTCTCGTCGGCCGTCGCGCGCCGGTCGGCGTTCTTGTACCAGTCGGCGATGTAGTCGGCCTCATAGTCGTAGTCCTCATAGCCGAGGAACAAGTCGATGGCTCGCCGCAGGATGGCGTGCCGTGCCTCGGACGGCGCCTCGCTGTTGACCTGGATGGTCATCGCGAAATCCATCTCGGGAACGAAGGCGCAGATCGTTGTCATACCCCAGGTCGTGCCGGTGTGGAAATACAGGCGGCACTTGCGGGTCTGTTCGATGAACCAGCAGTGGCCGTAGAGGTTCGTCTTGTCGGCATTCTGCGAGGTGATGGTCACGCCGCGGTGCAGGAAATTCATCTGTTTCTCCGAGATGAGCTGCCGGTCGCCGGCCTTCCCGTCGCCCAGGTGGAACACGGCCCACTTGATCAGGTCGGTCGGGGTGCAGCAGACACTGCCGGCCGGGCCCACGACGGTCAGCCACCAGAGCGACTGCTCGTCGCCGTACATCGGCCAGACGTCCATCTCGCGGCCCTTGCGCTCGAAAGCGTAGGGGAGGGCGGCCGTTCCGTCGGCCAGCGCGGCGCCGAAGCCTTCGCCGTTGAGGGTCGATTCGGTCATGCCGAGCGGCTCGAAGATGCGGGTGCGGACATTCTCTTCCCAGCTCTTGCCCGTCACTTTTTCGATGATCTTTGCCGCGGGGATGAAGGTGATGTTGTTGTACTGGTAATCGCCGCGGAAGATGTAGGCGGGCGGCATCAGTTTCAGCATATGGTAGATGTCGTCGCGGGTGTAGCCCAGGTTGCCCAGATAGGTGCCGATGTCGTCGCGCAGGCCGGTGCGGTGCGAGGTGAGGTCCTTGATCTGGAGGTTTTCGGTGACCCAGGGATCGTACATTTCAAAGTCGGGGAGGTGCTTCTTCACGGGGTCGTCCCAGCTGATGAGTCCCTCGTCGGCCAGCTGTGCCAGCACGGCCGCGGTGAACGATTTCGACACGGAGCCGATCTGGAACAGGGTGTGTGCATCCACGGGTGCTCCCGTCTCCAGGCTCTTCACGCCGTAGCCTTTCGACAAGATTACCTTACCGTCTTTGTACATCGATACACCCATGCCCGGAATCTTCCAGTCGGCCATGACCCGGGCGATGGTCCGTTCCACATTGGCGATGATTTCTTCCTGCGGAACAGAAGGCTTCCGCGCCGGAATATTTTTCGTGGTCTGTGCTCCCGCCGTCGGCGCAAGGAGCACAAAAAGAATCAGGAATAGTAAAGTCTTTTTCATACGATAAAGATAGTGAATTTCCACGAATTGCACCACTTTTTTTCCCGCGTGAAAAAAAAGCGTAATCTTTTATAAAAAATGTTTATTTTTGGAAGTTTATTTGGCCTTATAGTCAACTATTGTATCATGGAGAAAAGAAACCTTTCGTTTTGGCAGATGTTCAACCTGAGCTTCGGATTCTTCGGGGTTCAGATCGCCTATGCGCTGCAGAGCGCGAATATCAGCCGGATCTTCGCCACCCTGGGCGCGGATCCGCACCAGCTCAGTTTCTTCTGGATCCTTCCGCCGCTGATGGGCATGATCGTCCAGCCGCTCATCGGCCACTGGTCCGATCGCACCTGGTGCAGGATGGGCCGCCGCAAGCCGTATCTGCTGGTGGGCGCCATCGTCGCCGTGCTGGTGATGATCTTCCTGCCCAACGCGGGCAGCCTGAACTTCAGCCAGCGGCTCTTCCTGGGCCTCAACGGTGCGATGTGGTTCGGCCTCTTCTCCCTGATCTTCCTCGATACCTCCATCAATGTGGCGATGCAGCCCTTCAAGATGATGGTGGGCGACATGGTCAATGAAAAGCAGAAGACCCAGGCCTATTCCATCCAGAGTTTCCTGTGCAACGCCGGTTCGCTGTTCGGCTACCTCTTCCCGATCTTCTTCACCTGGATCGGCATCGCCAACACGGCGCCCAAGGGTGTGATTCCCGACTCGGTGATCTGGAGCTTCTACTGCGGCGCCGCCATCCTGATCCTCTGCGTCCTCTATACTTTTATGAAGGTAAAGGAGATGCCGCCGAAGGAGTATGCCGAATTCCACGGTTTCGACCTGCAGAAACAGCAGGAAGGCAAGAAGGAAGGTTTCATCAAGCTGCTGGCGCAGGCTCCTAAGGCCTTCTGGACCGTGGGCCTGGTGCAGTTCTTCTGCTGGGCCGCGTTCCTGTTCATGTGGACCTATACCAACGGCGCCATCGCCAAGAATGTCTGGGGCACCACAGAGGTCGTGTCGGAAGGCTACCAGGCCGCCGGCAACTGGGTGGGCGTGGTCTTCGCCATCCAGGCCGTGGGCTCGCTCTGCTGGGCGCTCTTCATCCCGAAGTTCAAGAACAACCGGGCCGCCTACATCACGAGCCTGGTGATCGGCGCCATCGGTTTCATCTCGGTGTTCTTCATCCACGACAAGTACCTGCTCTTCGTGTCGTATTTCCTGATCGGTTTCGCCTGGGCCGCAATGCTGGCCCTGCCGTTCTCGATCCTGACCAACGCGCTCAAGGGCAGTTCGCATATGGGCGAGTATCTGGGTCTGTTCAACTGCACCATCTGCCTGCCGCAGATCGTGGCTGCCGCCATCGGCGGCCTGGTGCTGCGGGCCATCGGCGGTTCGCAGGCCGGCATGCTGGTGATTGCGGGCGTCCTGCTGCTGTGCGGTGCCGTAAGCGTGCTGTTCATCCATGAAGATTCCCATAAACAATAATCAACAACCATAATCAAGTTTAACAAAAGCAGTTTCTATGAAGAAGATTCTTACTCTGCTTTCGATCCTGGCCCTGACCTCGGCCACCGCCTTTGCGCAGTATACTGCCAAAGGCGTCGTGGAAGACAAGTTCGGACCGGTGATCGGAGCTGCTGTTATCCAAGCGGGTACCAGCAACGGCGTGCAGACGGATCTCGACGGTGCGTGGACGCTCAACGTCCCGTCCGCCAGCACGCTTCTCGAGATCAGCTTCCTGGGCCTGAAGACCGTTACGGTCGAAGCGGGCCAGGCCGGCCACATCGTGATGGAGGACGACCACGAGTTCCTGGACGAAGTGGTGGTCATCGGTTACGGTACGGTCAAGAAGAGCGATCTCACCGGTTCCGTCTCGACGGTCCGGGCCGACGAAATCAACAAAGGCGTGATCACGACGCCCGCCGACCTGTTGCGCGGCAAGAGCGCCGGCGTGGTCGTTACCGCCGGTTCCGGTATGCCGGGTTCGGGCGCGACGATCCGTATCCGCGGTACATCATCCCTGAATGCCGACCAGAGCCCGCTCATCGTCATCGACGGTCTGCCTGTGGCGAACGACGGCATCAGCGGCATGTCCGATCCGCTTTCTTCCATCAATCCCGACGATATCGAGAGCTTCACCGTCCTGAAGGATGCCTCGGCCACCGCCATCTACGGTTCCCGTGCTTCCAACGGCGTCATCGTGATCACCACCAAGAAAGGCTCGAAGACCGCGGGCAATATGCCGCACGTGGCCATCGATTTCACGGGTTCGGTCAACACGATCGCCAAGTACAACGAGCTGCTCGACAAGGAGAACATCGTCAACCTGATCCGCTCGTTCTACGGAGAGAATTCCGCCGCCGAAGCCAACCTCGGTATCTACGAGGGCGGCAAGCAGGTGCTCTACGACACCGACTGGCAGCGTGAGATCTACCAGATGGCTCCGACCTACGACGGCAACGTGAGCATCAGCGGCAAGATCGGCAGCTTCCTGCCGTACCGTGTCTCCGGTGGTTACACCGAGCAGGTCGGTACGCTCAAGGGCTCGCAGATGGACCGTGCCACCGCATCGCTCAACCTCTCGCCGAGTTTCCTGGAAAACCATTTGACCGTCAATCTTAACGGAAAGGGCACCTACGCCTACAACCAGTACGCGAATCAGGATGCCATCGGCGCGGCCAACCACTACGATCCAACCAAACCTGTGTACAACAACATTGGTGGCTACAACCTGAACGGCTACACTGCTTGGTTCGACCAGAAGGGCAATATCAACACGATGGCGACGATGAACCCGGTGGCCCTGCTCGACGCGAAGACGGACTATGCCAACGCATACCGCTTCATCGGCAACGCACAGTTCGACTACAAGGTCCACGGTTTCGAAGCGCTCCGCTTCAACCTCAACCTCGGTATCGACTGGGCGAAGAGTAAGGGTGTCACTGAGATAGCAGAGAACTCCGAAGCTTCGTTCCACAATACGAACCAATCAGGCCTTGGAGCCCACACGGATTACGACTATTCACGCCGCAACACCACGCTGGAGTTCTACGGCGATTACAACGAGACCTTCGACAAGCACAACGTCGACCTGATGGCCGGTTATTCCTGGCAGCACTTCTACAACGAAAGCAATAGTACGAGCCATCGCCTCAAGGATCACGCTTCACTTGGCGAATCCATCGGCAAGGGCGAACTCTACCTGATCTCCTTCTTCGGCCGTGTCAACTACACCTATGCCGACAAGTACCTGGTCACGGCGACGATGCGTGCCGACGGCACCTCGCGCTTCCAGAACCACAAGTGGGGCTACTTCCCGTCCGTGGCTTTGGGCTGGAACGTGATGAAAGAAGACTTCATGCCGCAGGACGGAATGCTCAGCACCTTGAAGCTGCGTCTCTCCTGGGGTGAGACCGGACAGCAGTCCGTGGGCGGCTACTACGACACTTTCGCCCAGTTCCTCACCAACCAGCTCGGTTCGTACTATTTCTTCAACGACAAGCTCATCACCCCGATCTCCGCATTGGGCTACAGTGCCGACCTCCGTTGGGAAACCACGACGACCTACAACGCCGGTGTGGACTTCGGTATGTGGAACGACCGTCTGACGGCCAATCTCGATGTCTACAAGCGTGACACCCGCGACATCCTGAACTACATTCCGGTGCCGGCCCTTTCGAACCTGACCAACTACCTCAACACCAACATCGGCAACATGACCAACATGGGTGTCGAGCTGGGCTTGAACGGTATCCTGATCGAAAAGAAGGACATGAGTTGGACGGCCGGTTTCAACGTGGCGTACAACTACAACGTGATCACCAAACTGACCGCATCCGAGGATGACGCCACGGGCGTCGAGACGGGCGGTGTTTCCGGCGGTACCGGCAACAACGTGCAGATGTACCAGGTCGGTCACCCGATGAACGCCTTCTATGTCTATCAGCAGGTGTACGACGAGCAGGGCCGCCCGATCAGCGGCGTGTATGTGGACCGCAACAACGACGGCACGATCAACGCTGACGACAAGTATTTCTACCACAAGCCTTTCGCCGACTTCACCTTCGGTTTCAACACCAACTTCAGCTGGAAGAACTGGACGGCCGCCCTTTCGGGTCACGCCTCCCTCGGCAACTGGATGTACAACAACGTGGCTTCCGACACCGAGATGCTGGCCGACCTGTGGACCAACAGCTTCATCGGCAACCGCCTGATGTCGGCCTGGGATTCCTATTTCTCGCAGGCCCAGTACACGTCGGACTACTACATCTCCAATGCGTCGTTCCTCAAGTTCGACAATTTCACCGTGGGCTACACGTTCCCGAAACTCTTCAAGATGGGCGCCGACAACTACGCCTCCCTGAATGTCTTCGGTACGGTCCAGAACATTTACACCCTGACCCGGTACAAGGGTATCGACCCTGAGGTGTACGGCGGTATCGACGGCACGATGTATCCGCGTCCGCGGACCTTCGTGCTCGGTCTCAAGTTCAACTTCTAATTCAGCGTGAGATATGAAAACGATCAAATATATTTTCGGCATCCTTGCCATTTCTGCAGCGCTGACCTCCTGCATCGGTGACCTCAACGTCACGCCGATCGACCCGAACGCCAACACGGCCGACAAGGCCCTCGTGGATGAAGCGGCCTTCACCTCCTTCCTGGCAGGTGTCTATACCGGCTTTGCCACGTCGGGTTACTACGGCGCCAACGGCAGCGCTTCGATCTCCGGCCTCGACGGCGGTGCGTCGCAGTACATCCGCGGCCTGTATCACCACAGCGAACTGACGACCGACGAGTCGGTCTGCGGCTGGAACGACCAGACCATCAAGAATTTCCACTATATGAACTGGACGACGGACGATACGTTCATCTATGCGTTCTACTCCCGCATCTTCATGCAGGTGTCCGCCGCCAATGAGTTCATCCGCGAAGCGATGGCTTCCGACGTGACCTTTGCCAACAAGGAAGAGTACATCGCCGAGGCCCGCGTGCTCCGCGCCATCGCCTATTTCCACGCCATCGACAACTTCGGCAACGTGCCGTTCGCCGACGAGAGCTCCGTGGTGGGCGCTTTCCCCGACCAGATCCAGCGTGCCGACCTGTTCACGTGGCTCGAGAAGGAACTGAACGACCTGATCGACAACAGCGCGCTCGCCGCTCCCCGCGGCAACGGGTATGCCCGCGCCGACAAGGGCGTGGCCATGTTCCTGCTCGCCAAGCTGTACCTCAACGCCAAGGTCTATACGGGAACGGAAATGTACGACAAGTGCGCCCAGGTGCTGGGTAAGCTGATGAGCAGCGGCTATGCCCTGCACACCACGTCTGCCGGCAATTTCAGCCCGTATCAGGAACTCTTCCTGGCCGACAACAACCGCTGCACGGACGAGATCATCTTCGCCGTGGAGCAGGACGGTGTCAACACCACCAGCTACGGTGCGACCAACTACCTGATCTTCGCCTCCACGGGCGGCGAGATGAATCCTGAGGATTTGGGTATTTCCTCCGGCTGGGGCGGTCTCCGCACCACGCCCGAGTTCTACGATAAATTCAGCGCAAACGATGCCCGTAACCTCTTCTACACCGCTACCCAGCAGAAGAGCATCGACGACATCGGCGAGTTCACCAACGGTTACGCCTTCATGAAGTTCCGCAACATCAAAAGCGACAAAAATCCGGGCCAGGAGCTCGGCTTTGTCGACACCGACTTCCCGATGATGCGTTATGCCGACGTGCTGCTGATGGCGGCCGAATGCGAGGCCCGCGGTTCCTCGTGCGACGGCTTGAACGCCTTCAACCAGGTGCGCGTCCGTGCCGGCCTGTCGACTGTCACCTCGCTGAACCTCGACGAGATCCTCGACGAACGCGGCCGCGAACTCTACCAGGAATGCTGGCGCCGCAACGACCTGATCCGCTTCGGCAAGTTCACTTCCGGTTACAACTGGCAGTGGAAGGGCGGCGTCCAGGACGGCAAGGATGTGGAGGACTTCCGCACCCTCTTCCCGATTCCGGATTCCGACCGGCTTGCCAACAACAAACTTTCCCAGAACAAGGGATATTGATAGGAGGATACTACGATGAAGAAATTATTTTCCATTCTGTTTGCAGGTGTGATCGCCCTGATGGCCACGGCCTGCTTCCCCGAAGAGAACTTCGCCACGTTCGATTCCTCCAAGGCCACCGCACCGGTGATCGGCTCTTATGAGATGGGCGCCAAGGCCCTCACGATCAACTATACCCCCGGCAAGTTCAACGCGGGTTTCAACGATAAGATGGCGGTCAACCATATGGTTGTCATTACCTCACTTGACGGCAAGGCCGTCAACAAGGTCATCTCCTCGGCCAACAAGGACAACGTCCTTACCGTGAGTGCCACGGCCCTGAGCAACCTGTTCCTGTCGATGGGTTACCAGGAAGGCCAGAAGGTCTCCTTCGAAGCCATCGTCCGCGCCACGATGCAGAATCCCGCGCAGGACAACGGCCGCAACGGACACGTCGATTCCAAGGAAAAGATTTCCGTCACGGACTTCGAGGTGACCATCCCGAAGGGCAGCCCTTACATCGATTATGTGGAAGACAGCGACTGGTCGGTGATCGGCTCCCTGTCGGCCTATGAAATGAGCTGGGACAAGGATCTCCAGATGTGGACCGACGGAGCCGGCAATCACGTGGCCGCACACGTGCAGCTTTTCGCCGGTGATGAATTCAAGTTCCGCAAGGACCAGGATTGGGGCGTGAACATGGGCGGTGACTTCGGTTCGCTCGACAACGTGTTCAGCGTCTCGCAGGACGGCCCGAACATCAAGGTCGGTGCCGACGGTTATTACGACCTGTTCGTCAACCCGGACAACGGAACCGCCTGGATCACCGAGGCCTTCGACCCGTATCCGGACTATACCGAAACGAGCAACTGGTCGGTCATCGGTTCCCTGTCGAAACACGGCATCAGCTGGGACGGCGACATCGCGATGATCTCCGACGGCACGTGGCACGTGGCGCTGGGCGTCAACCTGGCCGCGGACGACGAGTTCAAGTTCCGTCAGGATGCTTCCTGGACCGTGAACATGGGCGGTGATTTCGGTGGTCTTGACAGCGAATTCTCCGTCACGCAGGACGGTCCGAACATCAAGGTCGGCGCCGAAGGGTCTTACGACCTCTTCGTCAATCCGGGCGCCGGTACGGCCAAGGTTTCCGAGACGACGGGCGCCAAGGTTTCCGGCATCATCGGCGGTCCCGAACCGGGTCCGGAACCGGAACCTGTGACCGGCTGGAACATCATCGGCCTGAACGGCGACTGGGACAACGACATTCTTGCGACCCAGAACGGCAACGTCTGGACGGCCTACATCACGGCCGAAGGCGATACGGAATTCAAGTGGCGCAAAGACGGCGGCTGGGATGAGAACTACGGCGGCGTGATGGAAGCCCTCGGACAGCCGTTCGCGGCTGTCGCCGGTGGCGACAACGTCAAGATCGGCGCCGGCTTCTGGAAGGTCGTCCTCGATACCGAGGCCCTGACCATCACGATTTCTGAAGGCAGTGTATGGTCGTTGATCGGTGTCAACGGCGACTGGGATCACGACATCGACATGGAACTCGTCGACGGCAAGTGGGTAAGCCCCTTCACGGCCATTTCCGGTGAGTTCAAGCTCCGTTACAACCACGGCTGGGACAACAACCGCGGTGGTGTGATGGAGGCCCTCGGCCAGCCGTTCCCGGCCGTGGCCGGCGGCGACAACATCAACGTCGAGGCGGGCAACTATATTGTGACTTACGATCCGACGGCTGAAACCATCCTGGTCGAAAAGGCGGTCCGCGGCTGGAACGTCATCGGCCTGAACGGCAACTGGAACGACGATGTCCTGGCCACGGAGAACAACGGCGTCTGGACGGTCCGCGTGAACGTGGAAGCTGACACCGAGTTCAAATGGCGCAAGGACGGCGGCTGGGACAATAACTACGGCGGCGACTTCGTGGCCCTCGGCGAGCCGTTCGCGGCCGTGGCCGGCGGCAACAACATCAAGCTGGCCCCCGGTTTCTGGCTGCTGACGCTCGACCTGAGCGGCGCCGAACCGACGCTGATGGTTTCCGACGGTACCGTCTGGAGCCTGATCGGAGCGTTCAACGACTGGAGCGGCGACGTCGAGATGACGCTCGTCGACGGTGTCTGGGTCAGCCCGGAAACCGCCATCTCCGGTGAGTTCAAGCTCCGCAAGAACTTCGCTTGGGACGACAACCGCGGCGGTGTGATGGAGGCCCTTGGCCAGCCGTTCGACGCCGTGGCCGGCGGCGACAACATCAAGGTCGACGAAGGTACCTATGTGGTGACCTACGATCCGCAGAATGAGAAGATCACCGTGACCAACGCCAAGAAGGTCTGGAGCGTGATCGGCGTCAACGGCGACTGGGGTACGGACCATGCGATGACCGAGGTCATGCCCGGCATCTGGATGAGCGACGTGCTTGAAATCAGCGAGGCGGGCTGGAAGGTCCGCTTCGACGGTGGCTGGGACGTCAACCGCGGCGGTGCGACCCCGACGGCGGTCGGCCAGTTCGTGGCGGCCGTTCCCGGCGGTGACAACGTGGGCCTGACCGGCAAGTTCAAGGTGGTCTACAACGCCAACAACGAGACCCTCGGCACGCTCGGCTGGGGTGTGATCGGCACCATCAACGGCTGGGGCGGCGACGTTCCGATGAACCTCGCCTCCGACGGCAAATGGTACAGCATCCCCGTGGCGCTCACCACGACCGACGAAATCAAGATCCGTTGGGATGCGGGCTGGGACGTCAACCGCGGCGGTGACCTGGTTACGGTCGGCGAGCCTTTTGACGCCGTGGCCGGTGGCAACAACATCAAGGTTCCCGCTGACGGAACCTATATGGTGGTGTACGACCCGACGAACGAGAAACTCACCGTGACGACGGCCTTCTGGGGTCTGATCGGTGACTTCAACAGCTGGGGCGGCGACGTCTTCATGATGTTCGACGGTGCTGCCTGGGTGGCATACAACCAGACAATCGCCGGCGGGTGGAAGATCCGCCAGGGCTGTGGCTGGGATGTCAACCGCGGCGGTGTGTTCACCGAAGCCGGTACGGCCTTCGACGCCGTGGCCGGCGGCGACAACATCAACGTCGGCGACCTGACGAACTTCGCCATCATCTACGATCCCGTGAACGAAAAGATCACGATCGTGAAATAACCGTGATCCTTAAGCGCAATGATGCCCGGCCGCTTTCCGCGACCGGGCATTTTTTTTATTCTTCAATGAATTCCCGGCAGAACTCGTCGGGGCTGACGATGGGCAGCCCGAAGGGGGCGTCGAAATCTTTGTCGCGGGTGACGATGACGTCGCAGTCAGCACTTAGGGCGACGGCCGCCAGGACGGCGTCTTCATAATCGTCGGTGTAGTGCGATGCGGCCAGCAGGAGATCGTTCCGGGTCGTGTCCTGGATGGTCAGAAGATTGTTCAGGTCCTGAATGAGCTCCTTTAATTCAGATACGCGCACTTTCTTTCCTTTCGTATAGATATATGAAAAATCTACCAGACACTGTGTTGAGGTGATGCCTGTGATAGCGCCATCTTTGGAAAGACTAAGGAGCATTTGACCCCAGAAATGCTGCTCTCTTTGAGAGTCCAACCCGTCCAGCAGGACATTGGTATCAAGAAAAACCCGTTTCATAGCTCTTTCCTAAGTATTCTCTGGAGTTTATAGTCAGCTTCAATTTCTTCTTTTGTGAAGCTCAGGGACGGGACAATGAAAGACTCCAGAACAGGATTTGCTTTAATGTCTTCCAGCCGATATTTTTTAACCGGCTTGGGATTGACCGCTTCTTCCAGCGTTTCGACCGCGTAGCGGTTGAAGGAGCGGTTGCTCCGCCGGGCTGCCCGGCGGATGGCCTCGTAGGTCTTGACGTCCATCCGCAGGATGGCCTGGACCTTTCCATTCTTTACAGTAGGGGTTGCGGTGTCCATATCTTTGCTTTTTTTTGCAAAGATATGGAAAAAATGATATCAATCAAAACAAATGATATCAAATTATTGCAGGAACACGGCGGAAGCGTAGGGGCCGAGGGAGAGCAGGCCGCTGGAGCCGTCGGCGACGCCGTTGGAGACGATCATCTTGTCGGTCGTGTAGCCCGTCACGGCGAAGGCGGCGGTGCCGCTGCCGAAGTTATGGGCCACCAGGACGGTCTGTCCTTCGTACGACATCTTCCAGAGCGCCACGGCGGCGTTCGGACTGGTGATTTCCTCGATCTGCCCCTTGGCCAGGGCTTTCCAGGCATTGCGTGCCTGCGCGAAGTCGCGGTAGACGCGCAGCACGGAAGATGCGCTCTGTTCCTGCGCCTCGACGGAAATGTCGGCCGTCAGCATGCTGTTGTCCACCTTGCCGTTCAGGGCCGTGGAAGGCACGCTGCCGCTCCGCGTCCACTTGATGGGGGCGCGGACGTATTCGTCGCCTTTGCTCTTGTTGCCCCAGTAACCGAGTTCCTCGCCCTGATAGATGTAGGGCTTGCCCGGAGAGGTCAGCAGCACGGCGGCAGCCAGTTTCTCCTTGGCCACGTCGCGGCCCAGGTCGTTGGCGGCACGGTCCTCATCGTGGTTGGTGAGCTTGATGGCGTCGATGAAGTCGCTGCGGTAGCCGCGGAACAGGTTCTGGAAATAGACGACGGTCCGGGCGAAGTCGTCGCCTTTGCCTTTGCCGATGCGGTCCTTGAGCGTCCAGTAATAATAGAAATTGAAATTCGACGGCAGACCCTCGTAATAGGGTGCCATCTTCTCGGCGTTGTCGCACCAGGCTTCGCCCACCATATAGAAGTCGCCCTTGCCGCCGGCGGCCTTCCAGGAGCTGTTGCAGCGGTCGTACCATTGCTTGAGGAACGACACGTTGGCGGCCGTGTTGTTCTGGTAGATCCAGATGACGGCGTCGAGGCGCAGGCCCGCCACGCCCAGATTGATCCACTTGTCGGCCGCAGCAGCCAGGTCCTTGAAGGCAGCCGACTCGGACGCCTTGGCATGCGGACCATAATAAAGGTCGGGCATCGAAGCGTCGAAACTGGCCCAATACTGGATGCTGGAGCCGCCGAAGGTGATGTCGTTCGCGGCATCGCCCTTGACGAGGGTCTTGGGCTTGCCGAATTCGACGACCTTGTCGTCCGCCTTCGCCCCCCACTTGTGGTCGCCCCACTGGGTGGCGTCGTCCTTCACCAGGACGCCCCAGTCATTCTTGATATGGAGCGTGATCTCATAAAGATTGTCGCCCGTCTTGTACATCCGGATGGCGTTGTTCTCGTAGATGAACCACTTGACCGAAGTGTCGGTATTGCCGCTCTGGGCCGAACCCGTCGCCTGCGTAATGGTCAGCTTGGGCTGGGAGGCATTCGAAACGTCGAGCTTGAAATGCAGCAATCCGTCATAGCCGATATTTCCGCTGGAAACCGAATACCAGGTGCCCATACCGCCGGTCGTGGATTCTCCCGATTGGCCGGAGAATACATAGTAATCGTGGTACTTGCTGGACGGATCGGCGACCGCGGCCCTGAACCAGCCGTTGTCCTTGCCGCTGTGGTTGAGCACGAAATCGAGGTAAATGCCGATATTCTTCGCCTTGGCCTTGTCAATCAGATCTTTCAGGTCCGCTTCGGTGCCAAGTTTACGGCTGACGGAATAGTAGTCGTTTACGTTGTATCCGTGGTACGACATCGCTTCGTGGATCGGCGAGAGCCACAGGGCTGTGGCGCCGATGCTGTCGAGGTAGTCGAGGTGATTGGTGATACCGCGGATGTCGCCCCAGCCGTCGCCGTCGCTGTCGGCGAAACTGTAGACATTCAACTGATAGGTGATGCCCGAAAGTTTCTCCTTGGAAGCCTGTTGCCTCCAGGTATCGTTCGTCGTGGAGTCGTCGTCCGGTACGATCGGATCGGGGCACGCGGTGAGCAGCAGCATGGCGCCCAACAGTGCGAGAATCTGGGTAAATCGTTTCATCATAACTCCCAAAGATACAAAAAAAAGATTATCTTTGTATGTTATGCGTAAACTATCGTTCCTCTTGATCTTGCTCGTGGCGGCGGGATGCGGCCACGTGAAAGTGGCGCCGGCTCCGCAGTTCGACGGCGGCCCGCTGGCGAGCCCCTGCCTGCTGGAGCAGGCCTCCAACACCGTGATTCTCCGCGACTATTTCCCGACTCTGCCGACGATGGACACGATGCAGATTTCCGTGACTTCGTCGGACCCGTGGCTGCGCTATCTGGAAATCACCTCGCAGGGACAGAAGGCCGCCCTGGTGCTCAAGAACCATCTGCCTGAAAAAATGGCCGGAGCCGACCCGGCGAAAGCCCCGTTCATCACCACCGCGCCCGTCCCCGGGAAGGACGACAAGTTCTATATCCTGATCGAGAACCAGGCCGATGACGTTCAGGTGCTCTGGCAGAACACCATTCTCGACAAAAAGCACGGCATCCGCGTAATCGACCGCAATAAGTTGGAAATCACCGTGCCGCGCAACGCCAGAGAGTTGGAACGCTCCTATATCCGGGCCTTCTGTGCCAATGCCGCCGGCCTCGGCAATGACATCCTCGTCCCGCTTGCCTACGGCCGCATCATCCGCGATACCGGGGAACTCAAGCGCGATGACTACCACGCCCAGGTGCTCTACTCCCTGATGGTCGACCGCTTTGTGGACGGCCGCACCGACAACGACATGCCGCTCAACAGCCCGAAAGTCCATCACAAGGTGGATTACTGGGGCGGCGACATCCTCGGTGTGACCCGGACCCTCGAGAGCGGCTACTTCGACTCGCTGGGCGTGACCACCATCTGGCTCTCGCCGATCACCCAGAATCCGTTCAACGCCTGGGGCCAGATTCACGATCCCGAGACGCAGTTCAGCGGTTACCACGGCTACTGGCCCTTCTACGCCACGGCCGTCGACGTGCGCTACGGCACCGAGGCCGAACTCCGCGACCTGCTCGACAAGGCGCATAAGGACAACAAGAACGTCATCCTCGACTATGTGTCGAACCATATGCACATCCAGAGCCCGACGCTGACCGCGCATCCCGACTGGACGACGCCGTCCGACACGCCGGACGGCCGGCCGAACCGCCAGCTCTACGACGAATTCCGCCTGACCACCTGGTTCGACGACCATATTCCCACGCTTGACCTGGAGCGGGCCGACATCTGCGCCCAGCTCACCGACTCGGCGCTCTTCTGGGTGCAGCACTTCGACTTCGACGGCTTCCGTCACGACGCCACCAAACACGTTCCCGAGCAATACTGGCGCCTGCTCACACGCAAGCTCTACGACAGCCTGCCGGACCGCCATTTCTACCAGATCGGCGAGACCTACGGCTCTACGGCGCTCATCAACTCCTACGTCAAGCCCGGTATGCAGGACGCCCAGTTCGACTTCAACGTGTATGACACCTACATCTGGGCGACCACCCGTCCGGACGGCTCCTTCGAAGGCCTCTCCGGCCGTATCGCCGAGGACCTGGCCGTCTATGGCTGGCATCACCTGATGGGCAACATCACCGGCAACCACGACCGCTCCCGCTATGTGTGCCTGGCCAGCGGTGACGTGAGCCAGGATGAGGACCAGAAACTGGCCGGCTGGCACCGCGATATCCGTGTTACCAACCCGGTAGGCTACAAATACCTGGAGATGCTCCACGCCCTCAACTTCACGATTCCGGGCGTGCCCTGCATCTACTACGGCGATGAATTCGGCCAGCCCGGCGCCAACGACCCGGACAACCGCCGCTGGATGCAGTTCGGCGACGAGCTTACGCCCGCCGAACAGGACGTGCTCGCCTGCACGAAACGCCTGGCCGCTCTCCACAACGAAGAAATGCCGCTGATTTTCGGCGACTATAAACTCCTCCTGGCCGACCGCGACGTGCTGGCCTACTCCCGCAGCTATATGGGCGAGACGGTCGTGACCGTGCTCAACAAGGGCGCTGAGGCCCGCACGGTCGATCTTACGCTGCCCTGCGGCCTGACCTGCGACGGTAAGAATACCCTCTCCGTCGAAGTGGCCCCCGTATCTTTCGCAATCATCAAATAAAACATCACAATATGAAAAAGATCCTGACCCTCCTGCTTCTGCTGAGCTGCCTGTTTGGCTGCAAAAAGGCTCCGGAAGCCAATTTCACGACCGTCAAGCATCCCGAATGGGCTCAGAAGGCCGTCATCTATCAGGTCAACGTCCGCCAGTTCTCCGACGAGGGCACCTTCGCGGCCGCCGAAACGCAGCTCAACCGCCTCGCCGACCTGGGCGTCGACATCCTCTGGCTGATGCCCATCCATCCCATCGGCGTGGAAGGCCGCAAGGGAACCCTCGGCAGCTACTATGCCGTGCAGGACTACTGTGCCGTGAACCCTGAGTTCGGCACGCTGGAAGACTTCGACCACTTCCTGGCCGCCGCCCACGAGAAGGGCTTCAAGGTAATCCTCGACTGGGTGGCCAACCACACCGGCCGTGACCACGCCTGGACGGTGGAGCACAAGGACTGGTATTTCCTCGATTCCCTCGGCAACCTGGCCACGCAGTACGACTGGACCGATATCGCCCATCTCAACTATGAGAACAATCCCGCGTTGTACGAGGCCATGGAGGCGCAGATGAAATTCTGGGTCGACCGCGGTGTCGACGGCTTCCGCTGCGATGTGGCTTCCGAAGTGCCGACCGATTTCTGGGAGAAGGCCTTCGGCGATTTCCGGGCCGCGCATCCCGATGCCCTGTTCTTCCTGGCCGAGGCCGAGAACCCGGCCCTGCAGAAGAACGCTTTCGACGCCTACTATGCCTGGCAGCAGATGCATCTGTGGTATGACCTGGCCAAGGGCGAGAAGAACGCCAACGACCTGGCTGACTTCTACGTGAATTACGCTGATGCGACCGGCATGCCGGCCGGCACCCTGGCCATGAACTTCCTCTCCAACCACGACCAGAACTCGTGGATGGGCACCAATACCGAGATGTACGGTGATGCCGTCAAGCAGTACGCCGTGCTCTCGTTCATGCTGCCCGGCATTCCGATGCTCTACAACGGCGACGAGATTTGCCTGCCCAAACGGCTGGAATTCTTCGAGAAAGATCCGATTGACTGGAGTGAAGATCCGCTCGGCATGACGGAGTTCTACAAGAAACTCATTGCGTTGCGCGACGAACACTCCTGCCTGTGGATTTCCCCGTGGGGCGGAAACATGTCGGTACTGCCGACCGATCATCCCGAGCAGATCTTCGCCTTCGAGCGCGAAACGCTGGGCGACATGTGCCTGGCGATGTTCAATTTCTCCGACAAAGAGGTGAGCTACAAGGTGGAGAACCATCTTGTGACCAAGGATTGTGATTTTACACTGCCGGCGCACGGCTACCACATCATCTTCAGTGTGGGCGACTGCTTCGGCGACTGCGATGAAACCGAACTGGAAGATGTCACGGAGTAAGTTGCTGCTCGTTGCGATGGCACTGCTCAGTGCGATGGTGCTGCGGGCGGACCCGATCGACCGGATCGAGCCGCCCTGCTGGTGGGTCGGGATGAACACCGACCTGCAGCTGATGATCCACGGGAAAAACATTGCGGGTTCGAAGGTGTCGGTCGATGCGACCGTCAAGGGCCTCTCCATCGGGAAGGTAACCTCGACCGACAATCCGGACTATCTTTTCGTGGAGGTCAAGATCGGCAACCGGCTCGCCCCGGGAACCTATGCGTTCAACCTGGTGACGACCGACGGCCGGCAGATCGACTTCAACTATGACCTGGAAAAGCGCCGGGAAGGTTCGGCCAAGCGCGCTTCCTTCGGCCCGGCCGATGCCGTGTACCTGCTGATGCCCGACCGTTTCGCCAATGGCGACAAGAAGAACGACTCTTCGAAGGATGCCGTGGAGAAAGCCGACCCGAAGAACCTCGGTGGCCGCCACGGTGGTGATATCCAGGGCATCATCGACCATCTCGACGACATCGTGAGTCTCGGCGCGACGGCCATCTGGCCTACGCCGCTGACCTTCGACAACGAGAAAAGCTATTCCTACCACGGCTATGCCTGCGCCGACTACTACCGCATCGACCCGCGTTACGGCACCAACGACCTGTATCGCACGATGGTCGAAAAGGCGCACAACAAAGGCCTGAAGGTGATCATGGACATGGTGCCGAACCATTGCGGGACGGCGCACTGGTGGATGCAGGACCTGCCTTCGAAGAACTGGATCAACTATCCGGAAAACCTGAATCGGGGCGGGGAGAAACTCCGCCGCACCAATGCGGCGATGTCCACGCACAATGACCCGCACGCTGCGGAAGTGGACAAGGAGAGTTGTGTGAAGGGTTGGTTCGACACTACGATGCCCGACATGAACCTGGCCGACCCGCTGGTGCGTCAGTATCTCGTGCAGATGGCGGTCTGGTGGGTTGAGTGGGCCGATCTGGACGGTCTGCGGGTGGACACTTTCCCGTACTCCGACAAGAAAGGCATCGCCGCCTGGACGAAGGCCATCCGCGACGAGTATAAGAACCTGAACATCGTAGGCGAGGTCTGGTTCGGTGACGTGGCCTCCTGCTCGTATTGGGAAGGCCACAGGCAGAACGACGGCTACAACTCCCATCTCCCTTCGGTAATGGACTTCCCGCTGATGTTCGCGACTCTCTCCGCGCTGACGCAGGAAGGGACGTCGTGGGAGCCGAGCCTGCTGCGTATCTACAATTCCCTGGCGCTCGACTGGCTGTATGACGATCCGTCCGACATCCTCGTATTCCTGGGCAACCACGACACGCCTCGCCTGGCCCACGAGCTGGGCGGCGATCCGGGCAAGATGAAGATGGCCTATGCCTTGCTGGCCACGATGCGCGGCGTCCCGCAGCTCTACTACGGCGACGAGTACGGCCTGACCAGTGCCGACGGCACCGTGGGCCACTCGCAGGAGCGCGTGGACATGCCCTGGGGCGAGTTCACCCGCGAACAGATCGTCCTGCGCAAGTACGTGTCCGAACTCTTTACCTGGCGCAAGAACTCCAAGGCCGTGGCAGAGGGCGATTTCATCCATTTCCGTCCCGATTCCCGGAACGTGTACGTATATTTCCGGACGGTGAAGAACCAGGGCGTGATGGTAATCCTCAACGGCGGGGAGGAAGTTTACGCGGTGGACTGGAACCACTTCTCGGAAATAACCGTTAAATTTGCACAGAAAGGCAAAAACGTGATCACCGGCGAGCGGGTGAGGGTCGACGAGCCGTATATCGTCCCGGCCGGGACCGCCGCCATCCTTGAATTCAACTAGACTATGAAACCTACTCTCTTGGTGCTTGCAGCCGGAATGGGCTCCCGCTACGGCTCCCTCAAGCAAATGGACGGCCTTGGCCCTTCGGGCGAGGCGATCATCGACTATTCGATCTATGATGCCATCCGTGCCGGATTCGGCAAGGTTGTTTTCGTGATCCGGCACTCTTTCGCCGAGGCTTTCAAGAAAATCTATTCCCCGGAGCGTTTCGGCGGGAAGATCGACGTGGAATTCGTGTACCAGGAACTGGACTATCTGCCGGAAGGCTATACCGTCCCCTCGTTCCGCGAAAAGCCCTGGGGTACGAACCACGCCGTGATGATGGCCGCCGACGTGATCCACGAGCCGTTCGCCGTCATCAATTCCGACGACTTCTATGGCCGGGAAGGTTTTGCCGCCATCGCGGAATTCCTGCGTGACGTGGAAGGCTGTCGTGGCCGTTATGCCCTGGTCGGATACTATTTGAAGAACACGCTTTCCGAATTCGGCAGCGTCTCACGCGGCGTCTGCGGACTCGATGACAACGGGTGTCTCTCCACGGTTACCGAACGGACTTCCATCCAGCGCAAGGCCGACGGCAAGGTTTATTTCTCCGAGAAAGGGGTTGATCACGAGGTTTCGGAAGACAGCCTGGTGTCGATGAATTTCTGGGGCTTCACGCCCGATTACTTCGGCTGGTCGGAGGAACTCTTCAAGACTTTCCTGAATTCGGACGACGTGAAGACGAACCCCAAGGCGGAATTTTTCATCCCGTATGTGGCCGACGTGCTGATCAAGCGTAACGATGCGACCTTCAAAGTGCTCAACTGCGATGCCAAGTGGTTCGGTGTCACGTACAAGGAGGATCGTCCGTTCGTGGTCTCCAAGATCGAGGAACTGGTCGAAAAAGGCGTTTATCCGCGCAACCTGTGGGCTGATTGATGAACGCTCGCTTCAAGAAGACGCTCAAGTATGCACTGCTGCTGCTTCTGGTGGCAGTGCTTCTTTATTTCGCGTTCCGCGGCGTGAGCTGGGCCGACTTCGTGGGCGGCCTCAAGAGCTGCCGCTGGGGCTGGATTATCGGCACCATCGCCGTGATGTGGGTCATTACCTGGCTCCGCGGCAACCGCTGGCGGATCCAGCTCGAACCTGTGCAGACCGGTGACCGCAAGATCACCCGCCGCGAGACCTACGACGCCTATGCCATCTGCTACCTGTCGAACATCGTGTTCCCGCGTTCCGGCGAGGTGGTTCGATGCGGCCTGATGGCCGAAACGAAGAAGACCTCTTTCGAAGGCGCCCTGGGAACCGTGGTGATCGAACGCACCTGGGACCTGCTCTGCATGGTCCTGGCCGTGGTGCCGTTGCTGTTCTTCGGCCACTTCCGCGACTTTCTGGTGGAGAAAATGTTCCGTCCCGCCGCGGGTTCGATGGGCATCGGCTGGTTCTGGATCGTGCTGATCATCGTGGCGGTCCTGGTCGCCCTCGTTTTCCTGATCCGCGCCCGGCGCGAACAGATTGCCCGCACCAAGGCCGGTGCCGCTTTCCTCAAGTTCTTCAGGGGGCTGGGAGACGGCATCGCCGCGGCCTTCAAAATGAAGGGCAAGTGGGCTTTCTTCGCCTATACGGTCCTCATCTGGGTCGGCTACTGGCTGACCAGCCTGATGACGATCCGGGCCTTTCCCACCGCCGATAGCCTGAACGGGCTTGACGCACTTTTCCTGATGGTGGTCGGCTCCCTGGGCTGGGTGGTCCCGGTACAGGGCGGTTTCGGCGCCTACCATTTCATCGTGGCGATGACGCTGGTTCCGATTTATGGCTTCGACAAGCAGACCGGCCTGGTGTTCGCCACCCTCTCGCACGAGTCGCAGATCGTCCAGATGTTGCTGTGCGGTCTCATCGCCCTCCTGAGCTGGACGATCTATCGCAGAAAACTGAAAAAACAAACCCAAGCATAATGAAATCGATTCTCGGCATCGGAAACGCGCTGACCGACATCCTGGCGGTCCTTCCCGACGATACCCTCCTCAAAAAATACAATCTCCCGCTGGGCAGTATGCAGCACGTGGATGCGAAGACCGGCAATACCATCTGGGCCGATCTCAAGGAAATCGGCGTGCAGTATGTGGCGGGCGGCTCGGCGGCCAATACCGTTTCGGCTACCGCCATCCTGGGGATGCCTTCGGGTTATATCGGAAAGGTGGGCGACGACGAACTGGGGTCGCTTTTCCGCCAGTCGCAGATGCAGAACGGCATCAAGTCGAATCTGCTGGTGGGCACCGTCGCTTCGGGCCGGGCGATGGTATTCATCACGGCTCCGAACGCCGACCGTACCTTCGCCACCTATCTGGGTGCGGCGCTGCAGCTGGAGCCGGACGACCTCAAGCCGGAGTATTTCGAAGGGTACGACTATCTGCACATCGAAGGTTATCTGGTGCAGAACCAGTATCTGGTGCGCAGGGCCGTGGAGATGGGCCGGGAACGCGGGATGATCATCTCTCTCGATATGGCATCCTACAATGTCGTGGAATCGAACAACGTGTTCCTGCAGGACATTGTCAAAAACTACGTCGACATCATCTTTGCCAACGAAACGGAAGCGGCAGCTTTCACGCACCGTCCGCCGCGCGAGGCGCTGCAGGCGATGTCGGAAATGTCGGATATCGCCGTGGTCAAGATCGGCAAGGACGGTTCGATGATCCAGCGGGGCGATGAATTCCATTTCGTCGATCCCTGGCCGGGCGAGGCGGTCGATGCCACCGGTGCCGGTGATACCTACGCGGCCGGATTCCTCTTCGCCCACGCCAGCGGAATGCCGCTCAAGACCTGCGGCGAAGTGGGATCCGCCCTGGCCGCCAAAGTGGTCGAGGTCATCGGCACGAAGATCGACATTCCCCGGTGGAAAGCCGCCAAGACCGAAATCCGCCGGCTGATGGGGGTAAGTGAATAGCAAGCGGCTTCAGCCGCAGATGGTTCAAGGGCACCCGGTTATTTGTGCTCCGGATTCATCTGGCAGCCGATTTCATAGCAATCCCGGAGCGAAAGGGAAACCGTGCAGGAAAGCATATCCCCTTTTTTCGCATCGCCCCGGCTCAGAATCCGAACTTTCCGGTGGAGGACCTGTTCAAAGCGTTCCCAAAGATCAGGTGTCGTATTATAACAAGTCCTGTACCCCTCATATGTGAAAGCAACGGCATGCGGACGGCCGCTTTTGAGATCCAGAATGAAATGGATATCATTACCTGATGGATTTGAATGGTCCCGACATCCTCGATTACTCGGAATTCGAGCGCTCTCCCTGGACAGAGTCTCCGATGGAAGCCACGGTTTTCGATCGGCCGGCCATCCTTCTTTCAGGTGCCGTTCCAGATCCGGATACCACTCCGTAATAAATATCGTGAATACCGTATCGGCGTATCACCCGGCGCGAGGGTTGAAACCCACACTCCCGAAACCGCTTGGCCGCTAGAACAATCCGTGGAGCTGCGCCTCGATGCGGTCGCAGATGGTACCGAAGTCTTCGGGACTTTCTTCGAAGTTCAGTTTGTCGACATCGATGATCAGCAGTTTGCCGTCGTGGTAGTTTTCAATCCACTGCTCGTAGAGGGCATTGAGACCTTTGAGGTAGTCGAGGCGGATACTGCTCTCGTATTCCCGGCCGCGCTTCTGGATGTTGCCCACCAGATGGGGAATGGAACTGCGCAGATAGATCAGCAGGTCGGGGGCCTTGACCAGCGACGACATCAGTTTGAAAAGCGAAGAGTAGTTCTCGAAATCGCGGGTTGACATCAGGCCCATGTTGTGCAGGTTGGGCGCAAAGATGCAGGCGTCTTCGTAGATGCTCCTGTCCTGGACGATGATTTCCTCGTGCTTGCTGATCTCTACGACGTCGAGAAAGCGCTTGTTGAGGAAATAAACCTGGATATTGAACGACCAGCGCTCCATATCGTTGTAGAAATCAGCCAGATAAGGGTTGAAATCCACCGATTCGTACTTGGGGGTCCAGTGGAAATGGTCGACCAGCATCCGGGTGAGGGTGGTCTTTCCGCTGCCGATGTTGCCTGCAATCGCGATATGCATACCGTGCTGAAGTTTTTGTTTCTCTGACAAATTTACAACATCTTTTCGTATTTTTGTATGTTTGAATAGGTTTTTATGGAAATAAAGACGTTCTATTGCAATCCGCTCCGGGAGTGTTGTTATGTGGCGTGGGATACGACCGGAGCCTGCGTGATCATCGATCCCGGATTCTATGGCGAACGGGAGGTGCAGCGGCTGGAGAAATTCGTGGGCGAGCGCGGACTCAAGCCGGAAAAGATCCTGCTGACCCACGGTCATTTCGACCACGTCCTCGGTCTGGAGGACGTTTCCGTCCGCTGGGCGCTGGATGCCTGGATCCATCCGGCGGACCGGACGCAGATGACACGGTCCACCGAGTGGTGCCGGGAACTGGGTCTGGCGTTCAAGCCTTTTACGGGGGTACTGCACGACCTGGCCGACGGCGATATCGTCCGTTTCGGGGAGAGCACCCTGAAAGTGATCGCGACACCCGGCCATACGGAAGGCGGCGTGTGCTTCCTGAGCGAAGCCGATTCCGTGCTGTTCTCCGGCGATACGCTGTTCGCCGGCAGCATCGGCCGGACCGACCACCCCGGGGGCGATTACGACCTGCTGATGAACAGTCTTGCTACGAAAATCCTTCCGCTCGACGGTGACATCACCGTCCTTCCGGGCCACGGTCCGGCCACGACCATCGGCTATGAGCGGGTGGTCAATCCTTTCCTGCAACCTGCGTGAAATGGCTGAAGGCGAAAAGATAACGATTGCCGGTGCCCGGGTCCACAACCTGAAGGACATTTCGCTGGAGATCCCGCGGAACAAACTGGTCGTCGTGACCGGTCTGTCGGGCAGCGGCAAGAGTTCGCTGGCTTTCGACACGATCTGTGCCGAAGGGCAGCGCCGCTATATGGATACCCTTTCGGCCTACGCACGGCAGTTCATCGGCGTGCTCGAGCGGCCTGATATCGATGAAATCGGCGGCCTGAGCCCGGTCATCTCGATCGAACAGAAGACGGTCGGCCGCAATCCCCGCTCTACGGTGGGAACCATCACGGAAATCTACGACTTTTTCCGCCTGCTCTATGCCCGTGCCTCCCAGGCATTCTCTCCGGAAAGCGGCAAGGAGATGGTGCGCTACAGCGACGAGGAAATCGTCAGCCTGATCCTCCAGCATTACGAAGGACAGAAAATCTTCCTGCTCGCTCCCTTGGTGCGGGGCCGCAAGGGCCACTATCGGGAACTGTTCGTCCAGCTTCAGCGGAAGGGGTATAATCAGGTCCGCATCGACGGACAGCTCTGCGACCTGGCCGAAGCCGGTCCGCTCGACCGTTACAAGGTTCACTTCGTGGAACTGGTGGTCGACAAGCTTATACCTGCTTCCGACGACCGCAAGCGGATCAAGGACTCCGTCGTCACGGCACTCTCCCAGGGAAAAGGGTCGCTGGCGGTGCTTTCGCTCTCCGACGACAATCTCCGGCATTTCAGCCGCAATCTCGTCTGTCCCGACACGGGGCTTTCGTTTGACGTTCCGGCACCCCATACATTCTCGTTCAACTCGCCGCAGGGCGCCTGTCCGCACTGTCGCGGCCTGGGTACCGTCGCGCGGGCCGACCTGACCAAAATCATTCCCGACCGCAAAAGGTCCATCGCCGACGGCGGCATCGAGAGCGTCGGTCCGATGCGCGGGAACACGCTTTTCCGCTATCTCGAGGCCATCGCCCGCCGTTATAAATTCTCGCTCCACGATCCGATCGAGACGATCTCCGAAGAAGCGATGCACGTGATTCTCTATGGGACCGACGAACTCCTGCGCACGGGCTCGGACTCCGATATGGAGATGTCTACCTTCCCCGGCATCCTTTCGCAATTGCTGCCGGAAATGGATGAAGAGGACAGCCCCTGGAAGAAGAAACGGAAAGATCTCTTCCTGGAAGAAACGGTCTGCCCCGTATGCGGCGGAACCCGGCTCAAGAGCGAAGCGCTTTATTTCAAGATCGACGGGAAGAACATCGCCGAAGTGGCCGATATGGACATTTCGGTCCTGTACGAATGGGTGCGTGGCCTCCCGGCAAGGCTTTCACGGCGTCAGATGGCCATTGCGGAAGATATCCTCAAGGAACTGGTCGACCGGATCGGTTTCCTGAAAGACGTGGGTCTGGAATACCTGTCGCTGAGCCGGGCTACCCGTTCGCTCAGCGGCGGCGAAAGCCAGCGCATCCGCCTGGCCACGCAGATCGGTTCAAAGCTCGTCAACGTGCTCTACGTGCTCGACGAGCCGAGCATCGGCCTGCATCAGAAAGACAACCGCAAGCTTATCGCCTCCCTGCAGACGCTGCGCGACGAAGGAAACTCCGTGATGGTGGTCGAGCACGACGAGGAGATGATGCGCAGCGCCGACTGGCTCGTGGACCTGGGACCCGGAGCGGGAGAAAACGGCGGATGGCTGCTTTACAATGGCCAGCCGGCCGCCATCGGCCACGTGGCTGAAGGCGTGAGCCCGACCATCGACTATCTGCTTGGCCGCAAACGGATCGACGTTCCGGCGCAGCGCCGGCCCGGCAACGGCAAGTTCATCACCCTCAAGGGTGCCCGGGGCAATAACCTGAAAGACGTGACGCTCGACCTTCCGCTCGGTCTCCTGGTGGGCATCAGCGGCGTGAGCGGCAGCGGCAAGAGTTCCCTGATCAACGAGACGCTGATGCCCGTCATCAGCAACAAACTCTACCGTTCCCGCTATCCCGTGCTGCCATACGACCGGATCGACGGAATGACGAACATCGACAAGATCATCGAGATCGACCAGGCGCCGATCGGTCGTTCGCCGCGCAGCAATCCGGCTACCTACACCGACGTGATGACCGAGATCCGAAAGCTCTTCGAAGCCACGCCGGATGCCAAGATCCGGGGATTCAAGGCCAACCGCTTTTCCTTCAATGTGAAGGGAGGCCGTTGCGAGGCCTGCAAAGGCGCCGGGCTGCAGCTCATCGAGATGCACTTCCTCCCCTCGGCACAGGTGACCTGCAAGGAGTGCGGCGGCCGGCGTTACAAGCCCGACACCCTGGCCGTCAAATACAAGGGAAAGAATATCAGCGAGGTGCTCGATATGAGCATATCGCAGGCCGCTACCTTTTTCGAAGCCATCCCGTCGATCGCCCAGAAACTCCGGACGATGGAGGAGGTGGGACTCGGCTACCTTACGCTGGGCCAGCCGGCCACTACGCTCAGCGGCGGCGAGAGCCAGCGTCTCAAGCTTTCTGCCGAACTGGCACGCAAGGATACGGGCAATACGCTCTACCTGCTCGACGAGCCGACCACCGGGCTGCACTTCGAAGATATCAAGGTGCTGATCGGCGTGCTGCAGCGGCTGGTCGACAAGGGCAACACCGTGGTGATCATCGAGCATAATCTCGACATCCTCAAATCGGTGGACTGGCTCATCGACCTCGGTCCGGAAGGCGGTGCGGGCGGTGGAACCATCGTGGCGGCCGGAACGCCCGAGCAGGTGGCGCAGAATCCGGAATCTTATACAGGACAATTTTTAAAAGCGATACTATGATCAAAGAAATGTCGATGTGGCGGAACATCCTCCGCGAAAACAACGTGAGCTCGCTCAACGAAGCGGTTGCCAGCGGGAAGGCACGCTATCTGGTCAACCTGTCAGAGACCCTGCACGACCACCGCTACGCGGAGATTGCGAACGAGATCGCGACCCGTCCCGGTGTGCGGCTCGTATTGCTCGCCGGGCCTTCCAGCAGCGGAAAGACAACCTCTTCCAAGCGCTTGGCGCTGCATATGCGGGTCAACGGACTGAACCCCATCATCATTTCGCTCGACGATTATTTCCGCAACCGTGTGGATACGCCGCTCGACGAAAACGGCGAATACGATTTCGAATGCCTGGAGGCCCTCGACGTTCCGTTCCTCAATCAGCAGCTGGAGGAACTGTTCGCAGGCCGCCGCGTGGAGATTCCGAAATATGACTTCGCTTCCGGCACGCGCAAGTTCGTGGGGCAGTTCCTGCAGCTGACCGAGAACGACGTGTTGATCATGGAGGGTATCCACGGACTGAATCCCGGCCTGACGCCCCAGATTCCCGACGACGAGAAATTCAAACTCTATGTGTCGGTTCTCACGCCGATCCGCATCGATGCGGCCAACAAGATGCCGGCCCGCGACTACCGGCTGCTGCGCCGGATGGTGCGTGACAACCAGTTCCGCGGAATGACGGCGGAGGACACGATCCTGCGCTGGCCGAGCGTCGGCGCGGGCGAGCAGAAATTCATCCTGCCGTTCAAACAACTGGCCGACGCGCAGTTCAACTCGGCGCTGTTCTACGAAATACCTATGCTGAAGTGTTATGCGGAACCGCTGCTGCAGATCCTGCCGCCCTCTTCCCCTGCTTATGGCGAAGCGCAGCGTCTGCTCGACCTGGTGCGCAGCGTCATTGCAATGACACCGGTCGACATCCGGCACATCCCGCCGACCTCCATCATCCGGGAGTTCATCGGCGGCTCAAGCTTTCACTATTAGGAATCAGGAATACAGTCCTCCGTTGATGGAGATACATTCTCCAGTGATATAGGCAGCGTCGGGGGAAGCGAGGAAAGCCACCAGGGCGGCTACTTCTTCGGGTTCGCCGAACCGCTGTGCGGGGATGTCTTTTTTAAGTGCCGCTTCGTCGAGCCCGTCCACCATGTCGGTCCGGATGAAACCGGGTGCAATGGCGTTGACGGTCACTTTCTTGCGGGCCACTTCCTGGGCCAGGGCCTTGGTGGCGGCGATCAGTCCGCCTTTGGCCGCCGAGTAGTTGGTCTGGCCGGGCAGGCCCTTGAGACCGGAGAGCGAAGCCACGTTGATGATCCGTCCCGACTTTTTGAGGAGCATCGGCTGGAGGACGAGCCGGGTGACATTATAAAATCCGTTGAGCGTGGTATCGAGGACCTTGTGCCAGTCGCCGGGTTCCATCCAGATGAGCAGGCTGTCGCGCCGGATACCGGCATTGTTGACCAGCACACCGATGAAATCGTCGGGATGTGCGGCCTGCCAGCCCGTGATGGCGGCCGAAGTCTCGGATGCGATGCCGACGTCGAACTTCAGCAATTCCGCCGTGCCGCCGGAAGCGGCAATCAGCGCCGCCGTCTCGCGGGCCTTTTCTTCGTTGGACACATAGTTGACCAGGACGGGATATCCCTGGGCGGCAAGGCGCAGGCAGATGGCGCGGCCGATGCCGCGGCTGCCGCCGGTGACAAGTGCGTAGTTCATAAAGCGATGGAGTTACAAGTGTTCAGGGCGGAGACGGCGGTGCCCAGCACACCGTGCAGGCCGATGTTCTGTCCCGTCAGGTATAGCCACGGGAGGGGCGTCTGTGGGGCAATATAGTCTTGGGTGTCGTATTTTCGCAGGCCGTAGGCCGTTCCGCCGGGCGTGCCGGTGAAGCGTTCCCAGGTCTGTGGGGTGCTGACCCAGTATTTTTCGATGGCGTCGGGCAGACCGGGGAGACGTCGGGCGGCGGCCTGGATGAGCGATCGGGCGACAGATGTCCGGTTGCTGCCACATCCGTCACCCCCGGCTTGACCGGGGGTCTCGAATGCGAGCAGGTCGAGTGACCGGGCGAAGCCGGCGTCATCGGCCTCGCCGAAGTGGATCATCACTTTCCCGTCCAGGAAAATGCTGTGGTTGATGTAAGGCAGGATGCCGGACCGGAGCTTTGCGTTCACCGTGAAGATGCCTGGACCGTTTTCCATCCTTGCGATGCGTTTGCGGTAGGCGGGACGCACCGGGTCGCGCAGCAGCTGCAAGGTCACCTGCGGATGGATGGCGGCGATGACGGCTTCGCCGCGGTAGAAACTGCCGTCTGCGCAGGCGACGACGTGATCTTCAATGTCCGTCACGCGTTTGCGGACAAGGATGTCCAGATCCCGGGAGAGGGCGTCGGCAAGCGTCTTTCCACCGCCTTTCAACCGCCATACACTCTGGCGGTAGGGCTCCAGGACGTGCGCCCGCTCTTCTTCCCAGCCTGTCGAAAGCCGGAGGAAGGGATCCGTACCTCCGATGATTTCGTCGGGTTCCATCGGAACCCAGGGCAGGTCTGTCAGGGCGAGCGGGCGGAAGATCCGCTCCAGGGGTTCTCCCGGTCCCAGGCCGCCGACGGAGTGGAAGCCCGTATCGAAGCGGATGCCGTCGCGGACAAAGGTCTGCAGGGCGCCGCCGATCTGGCCGCCCTGCTCCAGGACCGTCACCCGCCACCCCTTGCGGGAGAGGATGCGGCCGCAAAGCAGTCCGCCGAGTCCGGCGCCGATGATCACTGCGTCAGACATTCCGGATGATGAGCGAGGAATTGGTCCCGCCGAAGCCGAAGGAGTTGGACAGGAAGGTGTCGAAATGCCGGTCAATGCGCTCTCCGGGAATCCAGAGCCGTGCGGAATCCTCGTCCGGATGCTCGAAATTCAGGTTGGCGGCGATGAAATCGTTTTTCATCATCAGGATGGAATAGACGATTTCGCTGGCACCTGCCATCCACATTTCGTGGCCTGTCTGGCCTTTGGTGCTGGTGACAGGGATGCGGGTATCGCCGATGACATTGTAGATGGCTTTGGCTTCATTGGTGTCACCTACCTGTGTGGAGGTGGCGTGGGCATTGATATAGCCGATCTGGCCGAGGCTGATGCCTGCTTCGCGAATCGACATTTCCAGTGCCCGTCGCGGCCCGTCTACATTGGGATTGGAGATATGTTCGCCGTTGCTCGAGAAGCCGTAACCCAGCACTTCGGCAAGGATGGGGGCGCCGCGGCGGACGGCCGATTCGTAACTTTCGAGGATGACGGTGGCCGCGCCGCCGCCGGGCACCAGTCCGTCGCGGTCGCGGTCGAACGGCCGGCTGGCCTTTTCGGGCGCGTCTTCCCGGGTCGAGAAAGCGGAGATGCCGTCGAAGGAACCGGTGGCGGCCGCATTGACTTCCTGCGCTCCGCCGCAGATGACGGTCTCCTGCAGGCCGTTGCGGATGAGCAGGGCCCCCAGTCCGATGGCGTGCGAGCCGCTGGCACAGGCACCCGAAACTGTGAGGTTGATGCCTTTGAGACGGAAGATGACGCTCAGGTTCATCGTTACGGTGGAGTTCATCGACTGGAAGATGGCGCCCGACCCGCAGAGCATCGTATCTTTTTTCTGGATAATGGTGCTGACCGATTTGTACACTGCGTCGGCCGTGCTGTCGTTGCCGTAAAGGATGCCGACTTCGTGGGTGTCGAGCCAGTCCTGGTCGATGCGGGCATCCCGCAGGGCGTCGCGGGTGGCGCAGTAGGCGTATTGTGCCTGCTGGGGCATATAGACCCGCTGGGACCGCGGAAGTTCCCCTTTCAGTTCCGGGGTGGGAAGGGCTCCGGTCAGACCGGAGCGGAAGCCCATCTCTTTTCTGTCGGGATCGAGGATGATGCCGGATTTTCCAACATACAAGGACTGGCGGACCGCTTCGAGCGAAGTCCCCAGGCACGACCAGACGCCCAGTCCGGTAATGACGACACGATGCATAGCGCAGTTTTTAGTGGATCTGAAGGCAAAGGTAACCATTTTTACGGTTTTTTCGCGGAGATTGCGTACCTTTGTAAGATATATAAAAAGCATCTTATGCATCTGTCGACATCCCTTGTCAACCGTTATACGAAAGAGCAGCTCAGCGCCCGGGAAGCGCAGCGGCTTGCCCAATTTATCGCTTTCGGCCCCATCGTTTTCCAGGCTTGCCGTCTGCTGGTTGAATTCGGCATCCTCGAAGCCGTCCGCGATGCGGAGAACGGCCTGACCATTGCGGAAGCGGCCCGGGAGACCGGCGTTTCAGATTATGCCGCCCGCGTCCTGCTGGAAGCCGGACTTTCCGCAGGCGTAGTGCTGGTCGATCCGGAGACGGACCGTTTCCAGCTTTCCAAGACGGGCTGGTTCCTGTTGAACGATCCGGCCACGAAGGTGAATATGGCGTTCAATCACGACGTGAACTATCTGGGCTTTTATAAGCTGGATGAGGCGCTGCGGGAGGGCCGGCCCGCCGGTCTTTCCGCCCTGGGCGACTGGGAAACCATCTACGAGGGCCTTTCTTCATTGCCGGAGCAGGCGAAGAAAAGCTGGTTCGCCTTCGACCATTTTTACTCCGACCATTCTTTCGACGAGGCGCTTGCCATCGTTTTCGCACTGCATCCGAAACGGATTCTGGATGTGGGCGGCAATACGGGCCGGTGGGCGCTCAAATGCGTGGAATATGATCCCGACGTGCGGGTGACCGTGGCCGACCTCCCGCAGCAGATCGGCCTGATGCAGGAACAGACGGCCGGGAAAACCGGTGCGGACCGCATTTCCGGTTATGCGGTCAACCTGCTCGACGAAGCGTCGCGGCTTCCGGCCGAACCCGTCTTCGATGTCGTCTGGATGAGCCAGTTCCTGGACTGTTTCAGCGAATCCCAGATTGAAAGTATCCTGTGCCGGACGGCCGCCATCCTTGCTCCCGGTTCCCGGCTGTGCATCATGGAGACCTTCTGGGACCGCCAGCGCTTCGAGCCGGCCGCCTTCTGCCTGACGATGACCAGCCTGTATTTCACCGCAATGGCCAACGGCAACAGCAAGATGTACCATTCCGACGACTTCATCCGGATCGTCGACCGCGCCGGTCTGGAGGTCGAGTCTGTCCACGACGGCCTGGGCCAGGGCCATACCATTCTGGTCTGCAAACGGAAACAATAACCTGCAAAACATTTTCAGCACAATGGATATCAACGAAATCAAAGACAAAGTCCGTACGTTCCTGATTGACGAAATGGAAATTGAACCCGGCAAGATCGCCGATGATGCCCGCCTGAAGGAAGATATGGGCATTGACAGCCTCGAGGTCGTCGACATCGTGGTCCTCGTGGACCAGGAGTTCGGTTTCAAGATGAAACCGGAAGACTTCAAGGATCTCAAGACCTTCGAGCAGTTCTGCAATTTCATCCTTTCCCGAGTCGTCGCATAGACCTTGACGGAGTATAAACATACGGACTGGCACGGCACCACGGACGGTACGCCCTGGATGCAGCGGACGCTGATCAAGCTTTTCCGCTTCATTCCCATTGTATTCTTTTATGGCGTCACGGCCCTGGTCATTCCCTTCTATATGCTGTTCGACCGGCGGGGCTACCGCGCCTCATACCGGTTCTTCCGGCGGTTGGGGAGAGGGCCCGTCCGTTCTTTCCTGAGCGTATATGCCAATGAGTTCCGTCTCGGACAGGTGGTGATGGACCGTTTCGCGCTCTATGCCGGGCGGCGTTTCCGTCTGGATGTCGACGGGAAGGATTTGTTCGACCGGCTGAAAACTTCTCCCGCCGGTTTCGTTCAGGTCAGTTCCCACGTGGGGAACCCGGAACTGGCCGGCTACCAGCTGCCCGTTGAAGGGAAGCGGATGCACGTCCTGGTTTTTCCGGGTGAGACACAGACGGTAATGCAGCAGCGTGCCGCAGTTTTCGAACGGATGAACATCACGATGGTGCCGGTTGCGGAAGATCTTTCGCACCTGTTCGCCCTGAACGCCGCCCTGCTCGATGGCGAAATCGTCGGCATGCCCGGCGACCGTCTTTTCGGCTCGACGAAGAGTTTTACCTGCGACTTCCTGGGTGCGCCGGCGCGTTTCCCGGCCGGCCCTTTCCTGCTGGCTGCGCAACGGGAAGTTCCCATGCTGGCCTTGTTCGTGATGAAGGAAGGGCTGCGCCGCTATCGCGTCCTGGTCCGTTCGGTCGGGATGCCGTCTGAAGTACAGATGCCGGCCCGCCTGCGTGCGGAAAGCATGGCGCGCGATTTCGCCGGACTGTTGGAGTCGGTGACCCGGCGTTATCCGACGCAGTGGTTCAATTTTTACGATTTCTGGCAATGATATCTTTTGAACAGATTCCCATCGGCGAGCTGCTGCCCCAAAGACCGCCTTTCGTTTTTGTGGACAGCTTGTTGTATTACGACCCGACGGTGACGCGGACGGCTTTCCGTGTCCCGGAAACGGGACTGTTCGTAGAAGACGGATGCTTCCGTACGGCCGGCCTGATCGAGCATATGGCGCAGTCAGCGGCGGCGCGCATCGGCTATATTTCGCGTTACGTCCTTCATGTGCCCGTGCGGATCGGTTTTATCGGCAATGTCCGGAAACTGGAGGTTTTCCGGAATCCCGTCTCCGGCTGCCTGCTGGAAACGGCGGTTTTCCTGCGGGAAGAAATATTCGGTATTACCCTGACCGACGTCGAGGTCCGTTGTGGCGACGAGCTGATTGCCCGTGCTTCCCTCAAGACGGCGCTCAGCGAAAAGGAGGTGGAGATATGAACAGGAAACGGGTGATCGCCACGGGCTGCAACATTGTCTCACCGCTGGGCTTCACTGCGGAAGAGAATTTCCAGGCCGCACTCTCAGGTCGGAGCGGTGTGACGACCCATACGGGAACCTTCGGTATCCCCGAGCCGTTCGGTGCCTCGCTGTTCGACCGCTCCGTCATCTCCGGCCCCGACGGGGGCTCTCATTGCCTTTTCGAATCCATCCTGCTCCTGTCCATCCGGGATGCTGTCCTTCGCGCCGGCATCGATCCGGCTTCCCCGCGCGTGGCTTTTGTCATTTCCTCGATCAAAGGCAATGTCGAGGTGATGGATGCGGACGAAGCAGCCGTTCCCGTTTCCGTGACGGCGGCCCGCATTGCGGCATTCTTCAATAATCCGAATCCCCCGCTGGTGGTTTCGAATGCGTGTATCTCGGGGCTGACGGCCCTGATTCACGCCGGCCGGATGCTGCAGGGCGGCCGTTATGACCATATCGTCGTGGCCGGAGCGGAAGTTCAGTCACGGTTCATCGTTTCGGGCTTCCTCTCACTGAAGGCGGTTTCTCCGCTTCCCTGCAAGCCGTTCGACGCCGGCCGTAGCGGTCTGAATCTGGGTGAGGCGGCTGCCACGATGGTCATTTCCGCCGTCGATACCTGCCCGGATGACGCGTGGGAACTGGTCGACGGAACGACCCGCAACGATGCCAATCATATCTCCGGCCCTTCGCGGACAGGAGAGGGAAGCTACAAGGCACTGCGTTATGTCCTGGCTTCCTGCAGACCGGAAGAACTTGCTTTTGTCAATGTGCACGGAACTTCGACGCTCTACAACGATGAGATGGAATCGATCGCCCTTCACCGTGCCGGCCTGTCGGAGGTGCCGGTCAATGCTCTCAAAGGAATCTTCGGCCATACGATGGGAGCGGCCGGAATTTTGGAATCGGTCGTTTCGATGCAGGCGGCCGATGCCGGCGTAGTCCTGGCGACAAAGGGTTTCGGACAGACGGGCGTTTCCTGCCCGGTCAATGTGTGCGCCGGGAACCGTCCGGCATGTGGCCGTGCGTTCATCAAGCTCCTGTCCGGTTTCGGCGGCTGCAATGCGGCGATGCTGTTTAGAAAAGGAGGTGCGCAATGAGGATCCTGCGATATGTCCGAATCGATCCGGACACCGTCCGGCTTGACGGTGTTCCCGTTCCGGTAACGGGTCGCGGCCTCGAACTCCTTTCGGAACTGTACCGGAACCGGGTGAAGGATTATCCGAAATTCTTCAAAATGGACTTGCTTTGCAAACTCGGTTTCATTGCCGCGGAACTGCTCGTGGGCGATGAGCCCGACCGTTTTGTGCCCCGGGAAGACCGGGCCGTGCTCCTGGTGAGCCGGACCGGCCCGCTCTGCGATGACCGCAATTATCAGAAAACCATTGCAGAAGATGCCTATTTCCCCAGCCCGGCCCTGTTCGTCTATACGCTGGCGAACATTGTCACGGGCGAAATCGCCATCCGCAACAAATATGAAGGGGATACCACGGCATACGGGTTCCCGTCCTTTTCGGCGGGAATGCTCGTATCTGTGGTGAAGGTTGCCTTCACCGACCGTGTCACCACTTCCGCCCTGTGCGGATGGGTCGAGGCACCTGATTCCGATCATTTTGAAGCCATCCTGATGCTGGTGGATGACACCGAAGGTGACGGGATGGAATTCAACCCTGAGAATATACTGAAAATCAAACTGAACCAAAGATAATGGAAGAACTTGTCGAACAAATCAAACTGCAGATCATCGAGGCGCTGAACCTGGAAGGAATGACGCCCGACCAGATCGATGACAATGCCCCCCTCTTCGGAGACGGCCTGGGCCTTGACTCCATCGACGTACTGGAACTCATCGTCCTGATTGAAAGGAATTACGGCATACGGCTCACCAGCCCGGCGGAAGGCAAGCAGGTCTTCCAGTCGGTCGCCGTGATGGCCGATTACATCGCCAAGAACCGCAAGAAATAAGATATCGATGAAGCGCATCTGCATCACGGGCTCCGGCGTGGTTTCAGCCATCGGCCTGGACAAGCGGGAAACGCTCGCCTCCCTTCGGGCGGACCGCTCCGGCATCGCGCCGGTACGGTTCCTGGAGACGGCCGACCGCGACTTCCTGGTCGGGGAGGTCCCGCTGGACAATGGGCAGATGAAGGTGCGGCTGGGCATCCCGGATGGCGAGCCGGTGTCACGGACGAGCCTGATGGGAATGCTTGCCCTTGACGAGGCGCTGCGTGAAGCGGGTCTCCGGCCGGAAGATTGCCGGAGTATCCCGCTGATTTCCGGAACGACGGTCGGGGGGATGGACTGCACCGAACGTTTCTACCGGGAATATCTGTCCGGGGAGCATACGCACGATGCGTACATCGCCCTTCACGATTGCGGGGCTTCGACGGAGGCCATCGCCGCCCGTTTCGGCGGGTTCCGCTACGCTACGACGCTCTCGACAGCCTGTTCTTCAGCAGCGAATGCCGTAATCCTGGGCGCCGGCCTCATCGAAGCAGGGATGACGGAACTTGTGGCGGTGGGTGGCAGCGAATGTCTCTCCAATTTCCACCTGAACGGCTTCAATTCCCTGATGATCATAGACCGGGCGCCCTGCCGGCCGTTCGACCGGACACGGGCCGGACTCAATCTGGGGGAAGGCGCCGCTTTCCTGATCCTGGAGTCAGAAGCTTCTGCCCGACGGCGGGGCATCCGCCCCGTCGCCGTCCTGTCGGGATACGGGAATGCCTGCGATGCGTTCCATCAGACGGCTTCCTCGGAAAATGGGGAAGGCCCGTTCCTGGCGATGCGGCAGGCGCTGGCGATGGCAGGCCTGGCACCCGAATCCGTGTCGTATGTCAATGCGCACGGTACCGGAACGCCGAATAACGACGCCAGTGAGAGTGCGGCCCTGCGCCGGATCTTCGGTGCGGACTGCCCGCCGGTCTCTTCCACGAAAGCCTTCACGGGACACACTACCAGTGCGTCCGGTTCGATTGAAGCGGTTTTCTGCCTGCTGGCGATGCAGCAGGACTTCATACCGGCCAACCTGAACTGGCGGGAGGCCGACGAGGCCTGCATACGACCCGTTCCGGCTTTCCGCGACGGTGTCTGTCTGAACCACGTTTTGTGCAACGCTTTCGGTTTCGGCGGCAACGATTCCGCACTGCTTTTTTCCCGATACGAATGAAACGGATGGACAGGAAAGTATATATCAAGTCGATGGCGCAGATCTCGCGTCTCCAGCCTGACCCCGATTACGGCAGCCTGTTTTCCGTGATGGAAGCGCGGCGGATGTCGAGACTGATGAAGCGGGCGGTTGCCGTCTCGCACGATGCCCTTGCACAGGCAGGCCTTTCCGTCCCCGATGCCGTGATCGCCGGTACGGGTTTGGGATGCATCGAGAACACGGAGCTGTTCATCCGATCGCTTACCGGACTCTCCGATACCCCGCTTCGTCCCACGCATTTCATGCAGTCGACGCACAATACCATCGCTTCGCTGATCGCCATCCGCCTGAAATGCCACGGCTACAATGCAACCTACTCGCACCTTGGCATTTCGTTCGAAAGCGCGCTGCTGGACGCGTTCCTCCGGTTGAAGTCGGGGCGGGCGCGCAATGCCCTGGCCGGCGCCTTTGAGGAGATGACACCCGATTTCGCCCGGATCCTGAATAAAGGCGGCTATGCCGTTCCAACTGAGGATCCTTTGTCGGAGACAGCTGTTGCGATGGTCCTGGATACCGATCCGGAAGCTGCGCTCTGCGAACTGACGGAAGTCCGTCTTGGTTTCCCGGCCGAGACCGACCCGTCATGCCCGGCCGTGACCGACCCGTCATGCCCGGCCGTGACCGGGCATCTCGCCCGGCCGGACTACGTGGCCCGCTACGGCGACAATTTCAGTGTCTCCGCGCTGGGTGCCTGCGATGCGGTCGGCCTGATCGCTGCCGGAACATATCCGGCCGTATGCCTGGAAAACAACTTTTACGGGAAGTCCTTTGCAACTGTGTTATTCAAAAGCGTATGTGGAAGATAGTACCCCTGGCTCTCCTGCAGAGTTTCTTTCTGGCCGGCGGCCAGGTTCTCCTGAAACTGGCCCTTGCCGCTTCCGGTCCGTTCCACTGGTCGTGGTCCTTCTTCAAGGCGCAACTGACCAACTGGTGGTTTCTCGGCTGCGGCATCTCGTTCGCCGTGGCTACGGTGCTCTGGCTGTACATTTTGAAGCATTTCCCTTTCAGCATCGCCTATCCGCTTTCGAGCCTGAGCTATCTGTTCGGCATGTTTGCTGCATTATTGATTTTTCACGAGCACGTGGACTGGACCCAGTGGGTGGGTGTATTGCTCATTATGGGCGGTTGCGCGCTGATGGTAAAATGACGGCAGTATGAAAAAGCATCTTCTTTCCCTTATCCTTGTGTGGTCCGCAATGCTTCTTCCGGCCGGAGCCCAGACCCCGGCGGAACTGCAGGGCGAAGCCCGGAAGGCGGCGATCGACGCAATCCTGAAAGCCAACGACATCAAGACTTCGCTCCGCTTCGATTTCGAGCTGCGCCGCCACAGTTCCCTGCTGACCGAAGATCTGGTCAGTTCCGGGCAGGCGTCGTATGTCTATCCCGACAAGGTACGGTGGGAAGTGCGGCGGCCGCAGCCGAATGTTTTCGTACTCAACGGGACCTCGACGACGGACCGCCGCAGGCAGACGCTTTTGCGCAATGTCTCCAAGATCAGCGAACGGGGCCTGATCAATGAGACGGATTTCGATATCACCGTGTTCTCCGCACCCGGGCAGTGGCAGGTCGACCTGATTCCGCTGCGGCGTGACCTTGGCCAGTTGTTCGAGCGCATCACGCTGCTGGCCGATCCGGCGACGGGCGCGCTGCGTGGTGTCGTGCTGTCGGAGGTTGGCGGCGACACGTCGTATCTGAAGTTGCATTCTGTCGAAAAAGGCATTCCGCTTGCCGACGAATTGTTCGTCCAACCCTGACCGGCCATGCTCCAGAACGAACTCTATCAACTGATATCGGCCGAAGGCTCCGGGGGAAACTTCGAAGTCAGGGTCCGCCTGCTGCCGCAGAGCGTCGTCTATGCGGCCCATTTTCCCGGAATGCCTGTGACGCCCGGTGCCTGTCTGGTCCAGATGGCCTGTGAGCTGGTGTCGGAGATTTGCGGATCGGGCCTTGACGCGTGCGGTGCGTCGGATATCCGCTTCCTGCATACGGTGCTCCCCGATGAAACGGATGAGCTGATGTTCCGGCTGGAAGGCGCCGTCCCCGCCGCCGTCCCCGCCACCTGGACGGTACAGATCTTTGCTGCGGACGTACTCTGTGCCCGGCTGAAACTTTCGCTTCATAAAACGGCTTGAACCGGATGGCGGCGCGCAAGGATATCTGTGTGATCGTACCGACGTATAAAAACGCCGGAACGGTCCTCGATATCGTCCGCCGTGTTTTGGAGCAGGAGTTGCCGGTCATCGTCGTCAACGACGGAAGTCCGGACGGGACGGCCGCCTTGCTGGAGCAGGCCGCCCTGCCGGTAACCGTCCTGACCCATTCCCGGAACCGGGGCAAAGGTATCGCCCTGCGTACCGGGCTGACCTATGCCTGCAGCCAGGGTTTCCGATATGCCGTCACAATCGATTCCGACGGGCAGCATTTCCCGGAAGATCTGCCGGTTTTCCTGCAGGCCATCGAGGCGCATCCCGGCGCCCTGGTCGTGGGAAGCCGCAATCTGCAGGCGGAGAATATGCCCGGCGGCAATACGTTTGCCAACCGTTTCTCGAATTTCTGGTTCCGGCTCCAGACTGCCCGGAATCTGCCCGATACGCAGACCGGATACCGGGCCTATCCGTTGGACCGCCTGCCGAGTCTCCGGCTGCTGACCGCCCGCTATGAGGCGGAACTGACGCTGCTGGTCTTCTCTGCCTGGAAAGGAGTGGAGTTGATTCCTGTCCCGATCCGGGTCTGTTACCCGGAAGACCGCGTCTCCAGTTTCCGGCCTTTCCATGATTTTTTCCGGATCAGCGTACTGAATACCGGTCTGTGCCTGATGGCCCTGGTGTATGGTTATCCGCGGATGTTGTTTGAAAAACTGCGCCGATGAAAGAAGCCATCCTCCGGATCCACGATTATCTCGCGCAGCGCAAATGGCTGGTCTGGCTGCTGCTGGCCGTTTTGGCCGGCCTGTTTGCACTTTCAGCTTCTCGGATGGGTTATCAGGAGGATATCTCCGCCTTCCTGCCGCACGATGCGGAGGCGGAGCGCTATGCTTCCGTTTACGAACGGCTGGGCGGCCAGGACAAGATCGCCGTCTTTTTCGAACCGTCCGGGGAAGGAGATGCCGATATCGATGCGATAATCGGGGCGATGGAGTGCTTCGAAGCGACGTGGCGGGATCGTGACACCCTGGAATGGGTACCGGACCTTCAGGCGGCTGTCGGCGGCGACCAGATCCGGACAGTCCTGCAATTCATCCTGTCGCACGCACCGTATTTCCTGACAGAAGCAGATTATGCGCGGATGGACTCGCTGCTGGCACAGCCCGGTTTCGTGGACACGCGGCTCGCAGAAGTAAAGGGTTCGCTTTACGGACTGGGCGCAGGCTTTTCTTCAACCTGGCTGCGAAACGATCCGCTGGGCCTCTTCTCCCCGGTTCTCGAGCGGCTGAACCGACTCAATCCCACGCGCAACAATCGTCTGGAAGACGGCTATCTGTTTACGCCGGATGGCGGAGCGGGCGTCGTTTTCTTCAATTCACCGTTCGGCGGCAGTGAATCGGGCCGTAACGGGGATTTGTCCATACTCCTGGCGCAGGTTTCCACACAGGTCGAAGCGGACTGCCCGGGCATCCGCGTGTTCTCGACCGGCGGTCCTCTGGTGGCCGTGGAGAACGCGGCGCGCATCAAAAAAGACAGCTTGCTTGCCGTGGCCATCGCGCTGTTGCTCATCGCGCTGGTCCTATGGCTTTCTTTCCGGCGCTTTTCCGATGTGGTGTGGATCGCGGTGACCATCCTTTTCGGCGCAGCTTTCGCACTTGCCGTACTGGCCCTGTTCAAGAGTTCTGTTTCCATCATCGTACTGGGCATCGGATCGATGATTATCGGCATCGCGGTCAATTATCCGCTGCACTATGTCGACCATCTGAAATACCAGAAAGACCGCCGCAAGACCCTCGCCGACCAGATCAATCCGTTGCTGGTGGGCAATATCACTACTGTCGGCGCTTTCCTGTCGCTCCTGCTGCTCAAGGCCGACGCGCTCCACGATTTCGGGGCGATAGGTGCACTGATGTTGGTGGGAACCATCCTTTTCGTGCTCTTTTTCCTCCCCGTACTTGTGCCTGAGGCGCGTCGTGAGCGCCGGACCATCAGACTCGACTGGGACAGCCGGCTGCATCCGTCGCGGCGGATGAGGCGCCTCGTCTTTTTCGCTTTTCTGGTGCTGACCGTCGTCTTTTTCTTCCTGAGCCGGAAAATTTCGTTCGATGCGGATATGCGGCATATCAACTATATGACGGACGACCAGCGACGCGGTTTTGCCCTGTTGACGGAGATGGGCGAAGACGATCCCGGTATGGCGACGCTCTATGTCGTGGCCGAAGCGCCGACAGCTGAAGAAGCGGTCTCCCGCAACGAGGCGTTGATCGCATCTCTCGGGGAGGCGGCTGCCGACAGTCTCCGGTCCATCGCCGGCTTCCTGCCTTCTGCCGCGCTGCAGGAAGCCCGTCTGGCACGTTGGGATGCGTTCAAGGCAGCCCATCCGGCCCTTCCGGCCGGGCTGCAGCAGGCGGCCCGTCGTGAAGGTTTCTCCGAAAGTGCCTTCGCTCCATTCCTTTCGCTGCTTGAAGCACCGTTGTCTGTACAGCCGGTCCCGGCCTTCGATCCGGTGACGCGTCTGCTGGGCGCGGCGATGTTCCTGCCCGGTGAACGGGGAACCAGTATCGTCAATTATCTCAAGATACCGATGGAAGAGGGCGAATCCCTTCAGCAGGAAATCCGGGCACAGCTGCCCGAAGGCTGTTTCTGTTTCCAGTCTGCCGATGTCACGGGCCGGCTGGTCAATGCCTTGTCCGGAGACTTCGACAAGATCGGTTTCCTGTGCGGCCTGATCGTGTTCCTGTTCCTGTGGCTCTCGTTCCGGAGCCTTGAACTCAGTATCCTCTCTTTCCTGCCGCTGGCAGTGGGCTGGGTATGGATCCTGGGCATCATGCAACTCTTCGGACTGCAATTCAACATCGTCAATATCATCCTGGCCACCTTCATTTTCGGCCAGGGCGACGACTATACCATCTTTATCACGGAAGGCCTGATGTATGAGCACGCCTGCGGCAAGAAAATACTTCCGTCCTACAAGAATTGTGTGATGTTGTCGGCCCTGATCATGTTCATCGGTATCGGGGCGCTGATCGTCGCTCGCCATCCTGCGATGCGTTCGCTGGCCTACGTGACGATTATCGGCATGTTCATCGTCGTGCTGATGGCGTATTACCTGCCGCCGCTGGTATTCCGCTGGCTGACCCGGCGCAAGGACGGTTCCCTGCGGCCTGTTCCGCTCACGTTCCGTAATATGGCCAGGACCGCCTGGATCGGCCTGTCGTTCGGGATTGCGATGGCGCAAGTCAGCCTGGGCTGCTCCCTCTATTTCCTGTTCGGCAGGGATACGGAAAAGAAGCGCCTGCGCTATCACCGTTTCATCCGGGGTCTGTCACGGGCGGCCGTCCGCAGCATTCCGGGTGCGAAGTTCACGCTCTCCAATCCGCATGGCGAAGATTTTTCCCGGCCGGCCATCTATATCTGCAACCACCAGTCGCATTTCGACGTGCTCGCACTGCTCTCCCTCCAGCCCAAACTGGTGTTCATGACCAATGACTGGGCGTGGAATTTCTATGGCCCCGTAATCCGGAAGGCTGAGTTCTATCCGGCCTCCTTCGGCCTGGAAAAGAACAGTGCACATATGAAATCCCTGATGGCGCGGGGCTACTCGATCGCCATCTTCCCCGAGGGAACCCGGAGCGAGGACTGCCATATCCAGCGTTTCCACCGGGGCGCCTTCCTGGCTGCCCGGGAACTGGGGCTGGACATTCTGCCGCTGTTTATCCACGGCTTCGGCTATGCGCTCCCCAAACACGATTTCCTGCTGCGCAAAGCCGGCCTGTACCTGGAGGTCGGCGAACGGATTCCTGCGGCGGATATTCCGGAAGACATCAAAGCTTTTGTCAAAGACTACCGGCACCGTTTCGCCGCGCAGTACGACCGGATCCGGCGGGAACGGGAAACGGCTGCCTACAACGCCCCCTATGTCCGCTATCAGTATCTGTACAAGGGTCAGGATGCTGCTAGGGAATGCGCGGCGGTCCTGAAACGGGATACCTTTGCGGAGATCGACGGAATTCCGGAGACGGTCCGGACCATTGCCGTGACGGGCAGCGGCTGCGGAGTCTATGCGCTCCTGCTGGCCCTGACGCACCGCGACAAGGAAGTTTATGCATACGAAAAGGAGGAAGAAAAGCACCTGACGGCCGCACGCTGCCGTGCGGTGCCGGAAAACCTTCATCACATTCAGGCGGAAGCTCCCGACGGGCAGCTTTCCGTCGATATGACGGTAAGACGATGAGATTGAGACTATCTGTCCTTGTTTTTCTGATAACGGGCCTTTTTACGGGCCTGCCGGCCCAGCCCATCCATATCTGGAAAGGGACGCCGGTCCATGCATCCGGTGTGACGCTGACGCCGTTCCTGCCGGAAGGCGTTTCGGACGCCCCGGCCGTGATCGTCTGCCCCGGCGGGAGTTATTTCTGGCTGGACACGGAACGAGAGGGGGAGCTGGTCTCCCGTTGGCTGCGGGAACAGGGATTCGCCGCTTTCCTGCTGCAATACCGTACCGGAGGATGGTTTGACTTCACATTCCGTTCGCGGGCCCTTTTCGGAGGCAACCAGTATCCCGATATGATCGAGGATTTGCAGCGCGCCATCCAGCTGGTCCGGGAAAACGCCCCGGAATTCGGGGTGAATCCCCAAAAGGTCGGGGCCATGGGCTTTTCGGCCGGCGGCCATCTGGTCATGTCTTCGGCGGAACTCTTCGAAACGGATTTCCTGGCTCCGCACGGCATTGAATCCACGGTGTCGCTGCGTCCCGATTTCGTGGCACCCATCTATCCTGTCGTGACGATGGAGCAGGAATGCGTGCACAAACGTTCCCGCAGGGGGTTGCTGGGTGAACGCCGGGAATGTGATGTTGTGTTGCGTGACTCGTTGTCGCTCGAAAAGCACGTGCGTCCCGACGCTCCGCCGGTGTTTCTGCTCAACTGCCAGGACGACCCGATCGTGGATTACCGCAACTCCGAATTGCTCGATTCGGCCCTGATTGCAAACAAAATCCCGCATTTATACGTACAATATAAAATTGGCGGCCACGGCTTCGGGGCGGACCCCCAGCGGTTTAGCCCGGAAACGGAGCACTGGCAGGAAACTTTCCTTCAATGGATAAAAACTGTTTTTCCGGACGATGAAAGACATTGAATACGCATCCCCCGAAGTCATCAGGACTTTTCAGGAAGGCCTGTTGCATGACGCGCTGGTCTATCTTCGGGACCACTCTCCCTATTATCAGCAACTTTTCCGCGACAACCATATCGATATCGAAGACATCAGACACCTGGAGGATCTGGTGAACATCCCTTTCACGGAGAAAAAGGACCTGCAGCTGCGGAACTGGGATTTCCTGTGCTGTCCGAAAGAAAAGATCGTGGACTACGTGACCACGTCCGGTACGCTCGGCGAACCGGTCACTTTCGCCTGCACGGAGAAGGACCTGCGGCGGCTTGCCTACAATGAAAAGAAATCGTTTGCCTGCGCCGGTCTCAAGCCCGGGAATATCCTGCAGCTGATGACCACCATCGACAAGCGCTTTATGGCCGGTCTTGCGTATTTCATGGGTATCCGTGAACTGGGCGCCAGCATTATCCGCGTGGGCAACGGCATCCCCGAGTTGCAGTGGGATACCATCGAGCGTCTCCATCCCGATGCCATTATGTGCGTGCCTTCCTTCATTCCGCGCCTGATCCAATATGCCGAAGACCATGGAATCGATTATCGCGGCAGCAGCATACGCAAGATTATCGGTATCGGTGAGGGAATGCGTGACCAGGATTTCAATCTGAACCTGCTGGGCCGCCGGATCAAGGAGAAATGGGATGTGGAACTCTATGCGACCTATTCCTCCACGGAGATGGGCGCCACTTTCTCCGAATGCGAATACGGCTGTGGCGGGCACGTCCATCCGGAACTCATCATTGTCGAAATCATCGGAGAGGACGACCGTCCCGTGGCGGACGGCGAGGTGGGGGAGATCGTGGTCACGACGCTGGGCGTGGAGGGTATGCCGCTGCTCCGCTTCCGCACGGGCGATATGGCGGCCAAGATTACGGAGCAGTGCCGGTGCGGCCGCTGGTCATATCGCCTCACGCCCCTTGTAGGCCGCAAGAACAATATGATCAAATTCAAAGGCACGACTCTGTATCCGCCGATGATCATCGACGTGCTCGACAACTGCTCCGAGATTGCCAATTACCAGCTGGTGCTCGACCTGAACGATCTGGGCAACGATGACGTGACGGTCCGCATCGGCCTGCCCGATCCGGATCCGGAGCATGACGCCCGCCTGGTGGCGGACCTGAAGAATACCTTCCGTGCCAAGCTGCGCGTGGCACCCCGTGTCGAAGTGTGCCGGGCCGACCTGCTGGCCCGCGACATTTACCGGGAATCCAGCCGGAAACCCCTCAAGGTCGTAGACCGCAGACCCAAGAACTGAGCCTTATGATCCAGCTTCCGAAAGAATTCGACGACATCCGTCCCTACTATGATTCCGAGATTCCCGCCGCAATGGAGCGGATGGCTTCGGATCCCCTCCTGATACCCGCCCTTAAGTTCCTCGACCGGGACATCGACGTGGAAGTGTTCAAGGCGCGCCTGCGCGCCATCCGGACGACCGACCAGTTCCAGCTGGAAGTGATGCTTCCGCTCTGTATGACACTGGTCGGCAAGACGATGACCTCTTTTACATCGACGGGCGCGGAGTCGATTGACGGCAGCTACGGTACGTTGTATATCTCCAACCACAGGGATATTGTGATGGATGCCTACCTGCACCAGATCGTCCTTCACGAACACGGCCTCGAGACCTGTCACATCACCTTCGGCAGCAACTTGATGGAGCCCCGTTTCGTGGTCGATTTCGGATTGTCGAACAAAATGTTCAAGACCGACCGGAAGACGGGCAACGTCCGGAGTTTCCTCCGTTCGTCGATGCACCTTTCTGCTTATATCAACTATGTGGTATCGCACGGGGAGTCGCTCTGGATCGCCCAGCGCAACGGCCGTACGAAAGACGGCCTCGACCGGACCGAGCCCGGCCTGGTGCGGATGCTTCTGATTGACGGAAACAAGAAGTCGCAGGTGGAGGCGCTCCATATCACGCCGCTTTCGATTTCCTATCAATGGGAACCGTGCGATATCCTGAAAGCCGTCGAACTTTACCGTTCGCTCGACGGGCAGCCGTATGTCAAGGCACCGGGCGAGGATCTGCAGAGCATCATCACCGGCATTACGTCCCCCAAGGGAAACGTCCATCTTTCCGTAGGCCATCCGATCGACGTGTCGGATTTCTGCAATCCGCTTCGCCGTGAAGATATCCATTCCGTGGCTGCGCAGATCGACGCGCAGGTATGGAAGGGGTACCGGTTGTGGGATACCAATTATCTTGCTTGGGACCTGCTCAACGACAGCAGCCGTTTCGCCGGCCTGTACGCGCCGGAACTCCGGGAACGGTTCCTGGCCAAGATGCAGCGTGACATCGGCGGCTATCCGGCCCTGGATGCCACCAAATTGCGGGAACTCTACCTGAAGATTTACGCCGGTCCGGTGTACAACAACCCCGAGGCGCTGAAATAGGCCTATTTCCTGAGCCAGCGCTCGGGATCCTGTTTCTCCGTGCCTTTCCAGATCTGGAAATGCAGGGATGACGTATTGGCATCGATTTCGAGGGAGCCGAGCTTTTCGCCCGTAGTGACTTTCTGCCCGCTCTTGACCGACACTTTCGACAGTTTGCAGTACAAAGTGAAATACTCGCCGTGCTGCACCAGTACGCACTGGTTGTAGCCTGGCATCACGAAGACCTTGCGGACTTCACCGTCGAAAACGCAGAAGACGTCGGCACCCTTGATAGTGGAGAAGGTGACACCGGGGTTGTCGGGCAGTTTCAGGCTCGTATAAACCGGGTGGTTATGGATTCCGAAGTGTTCCGTAATCACACCCTGCTTGAGCGGCCAGGGCAATTTTCCTCTGTTCTGCTGGAACTTGCCGGAGAGGGCCGTATCGATCTTTGTGTTGTCCTTTTTCTGCTCGGCCACCGTGGTCTTGAGCATCTTCTGGATTTCCTTGTTGAGCCTCTCCACTTCCTTTTTCTTGGCGGCCAGGTCGGCGCGGTATTGCTTCTCACTCTTGGCCAGGCGCTTGATGTCGTCCTGGGATTTCTTCTCCTCGGCCACGAGTTTGCGGTATTCCGACTCGCGTTCGGCCTTGGCGGAAACCGCTTCCGCCTTGATGCCGGCCAGTTTTTCCCGTTCGGCGGAGAGTTCTTCCTGCTTGTCCCGCATCTTGCCGGCCTGCGTGCTTACTTCGCCCGCCAGGTTCTTCAGGAAAGCAAAGCGGCGGTAGCCCTGACCGATATTCCTGCTCGAAAGGATATACATGAACCAGACTTTCGTGTCGCGGTTCTTGTACGTGTTGTAGATGAGTTTGTCGTAATACGCCGACAGTGTGTCGAGTTCTTTCTGAAGGCGGTTGATCTCGCGCTGTTTGGCCGTCATCTCGTCGTTGATCACGGCAATCTTCCTGTCGAGGTCGCTGATCAGCGATCTCCGGTCCGAGACGCGCTTGCGGATGAGCGAGAGCTGCTCCGTAGTGGCCTTCTGCCGGCTGGTAATCGATTTGAGCTGGTTGTCGATGAAATTGATCTCCTCCTCGATCTTGCGCTTGCGCTCGGTCTGCTTCGAGACGTCTTGTCCGAAGGCGGCTGCGGCGGTCAGGGTCAGCAGGATCAGAAGAAAAGTTTTTTTCATCGTGCGGCCGGTTTAATCCTCGGTCATGGCCGAAGCCTGGTTGTAATAGATATTGGCCAGATCCGTTTCGCCGAGTGTCTCCAGGACCCTGGCGTAATGCGTCAGGATGGTTTTGCTCTCTTTTCCGCCGTACAGCATGGCGTGCTTGAAGATGGCCTTGGCTTCGATGTCCTCCCCGAGCAGGTGAAGGATCCAGGCATAGGTGTCAAGGTAGGTGGGGTTGTCGGGTTCCGCGGTGATGGTCTTGCGGCTCATCTCCTTGGCTTTCTTGAGGTTCTTTCCTTCCAGCGACAGGTAATAGGCGTAGTTGTTGAGGACCGGGTTGTATTCCGGATCGATCTTGAGCGCCTTCTCATAATACTTGTAGGCTTTCTTGCTGTCGCCCATCAGGTGATAGATATCTCCGATGGAAGAATAGGTGACCTTGGCGACCGTCGTATCCTTTGGATTGAGATTGACGATGGCGTTGTAATCGTCGAGGGCGGCGGCGTATTCCTTCTGCTGCATATTGGCGATGGCTCTCAGCTGCAGCATGTCGGGATTGCCGGGGAAGCGGACGATAGCGTCCGCCGCTTCAGTGGCGAGCGTCTGCCAGGCCTGCTGGTAATAGAGCAGGATGAGATAGGAGAGGGTGGCGTCGGAACTCTGCGGGTGCTGCAGCATGTTCTGCCGCATTACCTCGAGGGCTTGTTCCGGGCGGGACGTCCTGTAGTAGTAACTGCCGATCAGGGCGTTGACGGTGGTGTCGGTCGGATGGGTTTCGTGCAGGTCGGTCATCATCCGGTCGAAATCTTCGGAGAAAGTACGCACGAACTGCGGGTTGGAGAGCATCTGCTCAATCTGTCCCGCTTTGGCCGCCGGAAGGATGTAGGGATCTCGCAGGACGTGCGAAAAGCTGCCGAAGAAGCTGTCGTACTGCCGGAGAACCTGATAGACACCGGATTTTCCGAGCCAGGCCGGCGTGTAGTCCGGAGAGATGGCGAGGGCTTCGTCGTAGTAGCGAAGGGCAATCGAGTCACGATAGGTGTTGGCGTAGAAGTCGCCCAGCGCCGTGGCGATGCGGGGTGTCCGGCATTCCTCATAGTAGTCTGCCAGGGCAGCATAAACGCTGTCGGGGTTCGCGTCGGCGCTTTTCAGTTGCAATTCCGCCCGGGTGAGTCCGACCGCGTCGCTTTTTCCCTTGATGGCATCGATCTTGTCGAGCGTCGCGAGCGCTTTCTGGATATCGTTGTCGGAAAGATATACATTGATCAGGTCGAAATACAGGTCGCTTTTCTTCGGATAATCGGCCGTAAGCTTTTCAAGCATCGGGACGGCCAGTTCCTGGCGTTCGGTATTGAGGTAGAAAAGCGCGAGCGTGTATTTGTACCAGAAGTTGTCGGGTGAAAGGGAGATCGCCTGCTTGAGCCAGTTTTCCGTTTCGGCTTCGTGACCGCTGCCGGCTGCGGAAATGGAGGCAAGATAATAGCAGGCGGCGTCGTTGGCGGGATTCTCCCGGACCTCTTCCCGGAACAGTTTCGCCGCTTCCTGCAGTTCACCCTGCTGGTAATACTTCAAGGCGTCGATGTACTTTGCGGATTGGGCGTTGAGGCCGAAAGAGGCGAAGAGAAGAAAAACGCCGACGACAATCGTGCGCAAAAATCTTGAACTATCCATCTTTTTTTCTAAATTCGTTACAAAAATAGTGGTTATCCATTGAACAAAAAATAAACCAAAATATTTTTTTGGTCGGACGCAACATTCGACCCCCTTTTTGCATCTAATAAAAGCAAGCGATGAGTGAACCTTCCAAATACGACGAAGCTCAACTGATTGCCGGCTGTGTCCGCGGCGACAGGAATTCGCAGCGGATACTCTATGAACGTTATGCATCGGTGATGTATCCGGTGTGTGTGCGTTATTTGGGGCGGGAAGATGCGAAAGATGTACTTCAGGACGGGTTCCTGACGGTCTTTGACAAGATTGATACCTACAAGGGAGAAGGTTCGTTCGAGGGCTGGATGCGGAAGATTTTCGTCAATGCCTGTCTGATGCAGATCCGTAAGGGGGATGCACTCAGATATTCCGAAGACATTGCCGAGTCGCCTGAGCTGGGCGGCGTGCTGGAGCATGGTGTGCTGGAGCAGCTGAGTACAAAGGAGATCCTCGATCAGATCGCGCAGTTGCCCCCGGGGCTGCGCAGCACCTTCAACTTGTTCGTGTTGGATGGGTACTCTCACGCGGAAGTGGGGGCGTTGCTCGGTATTACCGAGCAGTCTTCGCGATCCCAGGTCAGTCGTGCGAGAACCCTTTTGCAGGAAAAGATAAAAAAATTATACAATGGAAAGAAATGAGTTCGACAAGATCCTCCGGGATCGGCTCGAAGGAGTGACCGAAGCGGCTCCTGATGTCTGGGAAGGCATCAGTCAGGGGCTGGCCCGTCGTCACCGCCGTATTCTGCTGCGACGTTTCGCAACAGGCGCGGTGGCTGCGGCGGCCGGTCTGGCCGTGGCGCTGCTGGTGTTCCGCGGTCCGAAAGACGGGAAGCAGCCTGAGGCGCCGGTCCGGATCGCACAGTCGGTACAGCCTCAGGAAGTTACGCCGGCCGCACCTTCCGGAGAGATTGCACCGATTGCGGAGCAGATCGCCTCGTTCACGAAAAATCAGGTTACGGCGCAGGCCGCTGTGACAAAGCCGGCGATTCCTGCCGGAACGGTAAAAGAGGAAGTGCCTGCCGAAGTGACGCCGGTTGTGGAAGAACCGGTTGTGGAAGAACCGACCGTGGAAGAGCCTGTCGCAGTCCTGCCTCCGGAGCAACCTTCCGACAGCCGCCCGATGCTCACGGAAAACGACCTTCCCGACGGTTTCTGGAACGAATCGGAAGAAAATAAATCCCGCGACACACACACATCCCGAATCACCATATTATCCAATCTGACGACGGTTGCTTCCGACAACGACCTGATCTACAGAGCCAGTCCGTCGCACGCTTCTTCCCAGGGCGGGAAGGGGCAGGCCTCTTCGGCGGTGGAGCCGGTCAGTCTGACGAATGCCCCGAAATTCTTTTCGCCGCTGAGCTTTGGTCTCCAGTTCGAGACGGCCCTTTCCGGCCGGCTGTCGGTCGCCACAGGCCTGACCTATACCTATCTGGTGTCCCAGTATGACATGCTGGTCAATAAAGAGCATTTCGCGGGTGCGTACAACCAGTTGCACTATGTGGGTGTTCCGCTGGCGCTTTCCTACCATCTCGTCCAGACGCCTTCCTTCGGCTTCTATGCCTCGGCCGGCGGTGCGGTTGAGAAATGCGTGTCCCAGCGTTACGTCTATGGCAGCAATACGCTGCACGAGAAGGTGGGCGGCGTCCAGTGGTCGGCGAAGGTCGGCCTGGGTGCCGAGTATTGGTTTATCCCGCGCCTGGGCTTGTATTTCGACCCGAGCCTGGTGTACTATTTCGACAACAGCCAGCCGTTCAGCATCCGGACACAGCAGCCGCTGCAGGCCCGTTTCGAGGTCGGTCTCCGGTTCAAACTCTAGACACACACATTTAAAACACACATATTTTTGATTTTTATGGAAAACGGTTAATCTTTTAACCGTTTTTTTTCTTGCATCCCGTCCATCCTATCTTTGCGGTGGTAACATAAGATGCAAGAACGATGTTGAATAAATGCTATTGTGCGACGTGTGTCGGCGTTGAGGCGGTCATTGTGACGGTTGAGGTCGATTTGTCCGTGGGGATCGGCATCCATTTGGTCGGATTGCCCGACAGCGCCGTCCGGGAGAGCCTGCTGCGGGTTGTCACGGCACTGACGTCCTACGGTTTCCGGATTCCGGGCCGCAGGCTGGTGGTCAATCTGGCTCCGGCCGATATCCGGAAAGAAGGGTCGGCTTACGACCTGGCCATCGCGATGGGGATGCTGGCCGTGTCGGAGCAGGTAAAACTGCCCGCTTGCGGTCAGTTTGTCATTATGGGCGAGCTGGCGCTCGACGGTCGCATCCGGCCGGTGACCGGAGCGCTTCCCGTGGCGCTTCAGGCGCGGGAGGCCGGTTTCCTCGGCTGTGTTTTCCCGGCTGAAACGGCGCTGGAGGCAGCAGAAGTAGACGGCCTGTCGGTCTATGGTGTCTCGACGCTGGCCGAAGCGATAGAGGTGCTGTCGCAACAGGATGACTGCGACAGGCTGCTCGTACGGAAGCCGGTCGCCCCCGACGTTTTTCGCCCGTCGGGCAATGATTTCCGTCAGGTCCGCGGCCAGCACGTGGCCAAGCGGGGCCTGGAGATCGCAGCGGCCGGCGGACACAACCTGATCATGGTCGGCAGTCCCGGCAGCGGGAAAAGCCTGATGGCTTCCTGCCTGCCTTCCATTCTTCCGCCGATGACCCGCGACGAGGCCATTGAAACGGGAAAGATCTATTCCGTGGCTGGAAAAGGGTTCCGCATAGGCGGACTGATGCGGGAACGGCCTTTCAGGGCGCCGCATCATAGTGCCAGCCTTGTTTCGCTGATCGGCGGCGGACCGCAGGCCGGTCCGGGAGAGGTGTCTTTGGCGCATCATGGAGTCCTCTATCTCGATGAAATCGCCCAGTTCAGCCGTGTCCTGCTCGATGCGCTCCGGCAACCGCTGGAAGACGGACGGGTTACGATCTCCCGGGCCCGGTATAAGGTCGTCTATCCGGCCTCTTTCATGCTGATCGCTTCGATGAATCCCTGTCCGTGCGGCTATTATGGAGACCGGGCCGGGCGCTGCACCTGTACGCGCGGAGCGGTGGAAAGCTATCTGTCGAGGATTTCCGGACCGATGATGGACCGGATCGATCTGCAAATATTCGTTTACAGTCTGACGGCCGTGGAGCTGCTCGGGCTGTCCGGTCCTTCCGGCCTCTTGCCGCCGGAAGAGAGCAGTGCGGACATTGCGGAACGGGTGGCCCGCGCGCGGGCGGTACAGGCTGCCCGATTTGCCGATGAAGGTATTTTCACCAATGCGGCGATGAACGCCCGGCTCATCGACCGTTTCTGTCCGCTCTCCGACGACTGCCGGCATACGCTGGAACAGATCCTCGACCGGATGGGGCTTTCCGCCCGTGCGTACACGCGCATCCTGAAAGTCGCCCGCACCATCGCCGACCTTGCCGGCGAGGCCGACATCCGGCCTGCCCATCTGTTGGAAGCCGCCGGATTCCGTTTCCTCGACCGTCGCGGGCTTTCCGATTAGGAAGATAATTCATATCTTTGTATCAATCAAATACGAAGCTATGAAAAGAATAACGTTGTTATTGGTCCTGGCGACTGCGATGGTCTGCGGCTGCGGCCCGAAAGGAGGCGTCTATCAGTTCTCCGTCAACGATGAAAATGGCGAAGCGGTACCGTTGTCAAAATTCAAGGGTAAAGTACTGCTGGTGGTCAATACGGCTACCCGCTGTGGTTTTACCCCGCAGTATACGGAGTTGGAAGCTCTCTACGAGCAGTATCGCGACAAGGGATTCGAAATCCTCGATTTCCCCTGCAACCAATTCGGCGAACAGGCTCCCGGCACTTATGATGAGATCCACGATTTCTGCACGGCGAATTTCAACATCCAGTTCCCGCAGTTCGACAAGATCGAAGTCAACGGAGAGAATGCCCATCCGCTCTACGTCTGGTTGAAAGAGCAGCAGGGCTTCCAGGGCTTTGACCTGGAGAACCCGATCGGGGCTTTTCTGGACCAGCGCTTCCGTAGCCAGGATCCTGCGTACGACCAGAATCCGGACATCAAGTGGAATTTCACCAAGTTCCTGATTAACCGCCGGGGACAGGTGGTCGCACGCTTCGAGCCGACCGCAGGTGCAGCCGACATCGAGAAGGAACTCAAGAAACTGCTTTAGGCCTGATTCTTCTTCGCCGCTTTCAGGGCGAGGGGGACGATGACCATCATCGCAACCAGTGCCGTCATCATCAAGGCCGGCAGGGTGGCGTATTTGCCTACGGCGAATGCGTTGCCCGTCAGCCGATTGAAAGTGAACTGTCCCACAAGGGCGATGAAAATGGCTATTGACATGGCGGTTCCGGACTGGTTGCGGAACGTTCCGCCGACATAGTTCAGGACGACCGGGAATGTGGCTCCGACACCGAAGCCGATCAGTGCCATCGCGATGCAGGCGCCAGTCTCCCCGTTGCAGAGCATAAAGAGTACGACACCGACGAGAGCGACACTCAGATACAGGTAGAGCGTCCCGACCGCCTTCAATCTGCGCTGGATTGCACCCAAAGGAAAACGTCCGGCCATCATTCCGATGGTGAACACGGTCATCGCCAGGGTGGCGGCTTTGGTGTCCATCGGCGTGGTCCGGTTGAAGAACTCAACGGTGAAGCTGCCGCTGCAGCCCTCGAAGCCGCTTTCAAAGAACAGTACGACCGCAAAGAGCAGCAATGCCGGGTATTTCAGCAGCCCGAGCGACTTGTTGATCGACACATTCTCCGCCGGTTTCGCTTTCGGGAAGGCTATCATGCAGAAAAAGACGATGAACAGGGCCATTACGACGGAAACCGCATTGAGCGGCACGCTGTAGTCGGGCAGGAAATAGTTCAGCAGGGTCCAGAGCAGGGCGCCGATGCAGTAGAAGGCGCCGAGTACGCCCAGCCGTCCGCCACGCTTGTCATCGTCGTAGATGTCTGAAACCAGAGCGTTGGTCAGCCCGTTGAGGATGCCGCCGCCCAGTCCGAGACAGAAAATGGACGCATGGAGCCAGGGAAGCACGCTGAAGCGGGCCAGGCCCTGGACGCCGGCCAAAGCTAGCACCGAGCTGATGATCAGCAGCCATTTGTATCCGAACTTGTCGACGATGGGCCCGAAGAGTACCGTGCCCAGGATGATGCCGATCGACATCGTGGAAGGGAGCGTGAGAGCGCCTTCTCCCACGACAAGGTTGAGTTTTCCGAGAATTGGCGCGAGCGAAAGCATCGTCACGCCGAAAAAGGCCATCCCCGCACAAGCGGCAACGAAGACGGCGCTGGTGTTGTATTGTTTTGCTGTCATAATGCTAAAGATTTTCCGTTTCACGGACGGCCAGATATGCGGCTCCGAGCAGGGCCGCGTCGCCGCCGACTTCCGAAGCACAGAATCTGACATCCCGCATCGAGATGGGCTGTCCCCATCGGCAGGCTTCTTCATAGATCCGGTCGATGAAGCGGACGGCAGGACCGAACACTCCGCCTCCGAAAATCACCTTCTGCGGGTTGAACAGGCTCACAAGGTTGGCCGTACCCATTCCCCACAGTTGGATGGCATGATCGAGAATTTCCGTCGCGACCGGGTCTGAGCCGTACCCGGCGAATACATCATAGCTGGTTTTCGACGGATCGCCGTAACGCAGTTTCGCCTGGGTGCCGATCCCGTTTCCGGAAGCATAATATTCGAAGCATCCGACCGGCTTGTATTCATCTTTCCACGGCGTTTCCAGCGCCATCCATCCTGTGGCACCCACAATGTCGGAAGCCCCGTGGATGACGCGGCCGTCAAGCAGGATGCCGGCGCCGATGCCCGTTCCAACAGCCAGATAGATGGCGTCCGTGCAGCCGCGGGCCGCTCCTTTCCAGACTTCTCCCAGGATGTAGCAGGTGCGGTCGCTTTCCAGTGCGATGCGGACCGTGGGGTCGCCGACGGCCGCTTCCAGTTCCCGGAGCAGGGGGTAGTCGTCCCAGCCCGGGATGTTGGGTGCCCACACCGTTCCCTTCTTGGAATAGACGATGCCGGGCACGCAGACGCCGACGGCTTCGACGGGAAGCTGATTGTTTTGCGAGCGCAGGTCGCGTATCGCTTCGGCAATGAGCCGGCCCACTTCGGAGCCGGTGGCCCCTTCCAGCAGGCGGTATGTGTTACAGATCGTTTCGCCGCTGCGCGTGAGCAGTGCGGCCGAGATTTTGGTTCCTCCCAAATCGATTCCTATTACAGCCATAATATTGTGTTTTAAGGGGTCATGACGGCGTTCCAGACGGCCTTGCGAAGCGTTCCCTTCCCGTCGTCCTGGTCATATTCCCAGTACATCAGGCCCAGCATTCCTTTTTTGCGGATCCATTCTCCTTTGGCGGCGATGCTGCGGGGATTGTCGTAGCCGCAGAAGAAAGTGCCGTCCATTGTTTCGACATACGGGCACTGCGCCCGCTCGTCCCATTGGTTGCGCCGGTATTTGTAGCGGTCCATCTGGAGGATGCTCTTATATGTGACGGCCGTGGGCGACTGGCTCCAGGAGTGGCGGCCGTAGAACGGGACGCCGAGCACCAGTTTGCGGGGGTTGACGCCCTTGTCGAGATATGCCTGGACAGCCCGGGCGCAGTCCTTGTAGGCACGGGAGTCGCTCAGAGCCGAGTGATGATGCGGCGCCTCGTCCAGGTCGTAGGTCATGATATTGACGTAATCCACGTACGGATCCATGCCCGGGATATCGATATATCGCCATCCGCCCGAGACGGCGATTTTGTCCGAGCAGTAACCGGCGTAGGAGATCTCGTATTTGTCACCCAGTGTTTCCCGGAGCTGTTTGACGATGGCGATATAGCTGTCGCAGTCGGTGGCCGGGTCGCAGGCGGCGCCGCTCCACGACAGGCCCGGATACTCCCAGTCCAGATCGATGCCGTCGATGCCGTATTTCTCAAGGAAGGCCTTGCAGTCGGCGGCAAAGCGTTTGCGGTTGTCGTCGCTCTTGCCCAGGGCGGAGAAACTGCCGCCCTGCTTATTGTCGGAGTTGGCCACTCCGTGGGTGAAACTCAGACAGATTTTCAGGTCAGGATTGCTCTTCTTGAGGGCTACGATACTTTCGAAGCGGGAGACTTTGCCCTGGACCTTGAAGCCCTGGTACACGCCATCTACCATATAGAGTTCGGCAAAGGCGTAGTTGATATGGGTCATTATATAGGCGTCGGGCGTGGCGGAGCCGTAGTAGGTCACGTAGGCCGTGACGTGCCGTCCGTCGGCGATCAGGTCGTTGCGGGCTACGTACGGCTCGATGATCTCCGGATCGATCTCCGGTTCCGGTTCCGGCTCGGGTTCCGGTTCCAGCGGATCGCCGCAGCCTGCCAGCAACAGGCCTGCCAGCAGCCAGAGAAGCAGCCGTTTATTCTTCATACAGCAGGTACGGTTTGCGTTGTTCCTTGAAAGATGCGACGTCGTCGGCCCACATCGCCTTGATTTCGTCGGCGGAGGCGCCCTGCCGGATCATTTTCCGTACATAGTCGCGGCCGATGAGCAGTTCGAAGAAGGAACGGAAGAAATGGTCGTCGAGGTTGAGGTTCCGGTAAGCGTCAATCACGTATTCGAGATTGATTCCGGCTGCGTTGACCGCCTCGTCGGACGGTTCGGTGCGCAGGTCCACGCCCCAGCACTCCCGGTCGAGTTGCGGCGGATTCTTGGCACCCTCCACGCTGCGGGGCGTGAAGGAGAATCGATAGCCCTTCATGTTCGGATGGCCATACAACTGGAAAGGCGCATCGGTGCCGCGTCCCAGGCTTACCGGCGTCGCCTCAAAATAGCAGAGCGAGGGGTAGAGGTAGATGGAACGCATGTCGGGCAGGTTCGGCGAAGGCTTGACGGGCAGGACGTAGTGTGACTGGTGCGTATAGTTGCGGCATTTGACAACAGTCAGGTCGCAGTGCGCGCTGCCGGGCAACCAGCCTTCCCCGTTGATCATCAGGGCCAGTTCGCCCAGTGTCATCCCGTGACATACGGGAATCGGCCAGTATCCCACACCGGATTTGTATTTCATATCGAGGATCGGACCGTCCACATAGAATCCGATGGGATTGGGCCGGTCGAGGACGACCATTTTCTTGCCGTGTGCAGCGCAGACGGCCATCATCTTGCCCATCGTCACGTTGTAGGTGTAGAAACGGCAGCCCACATCCTGCAGGTCGAAGACCAGGACGTCGAATTCGGAGACGGCTTCTTCCGAAGGTGTGCCTCCCTTTCCGTCATAGAGCGAGCGGATGGGGACGCCGGTCGGCCCGTCGACGGAACTGCTTACCAATTCACCGGCGTCGGCCGTGCCGCGGAATCCGTGTTCCGGCGAGAAGATCGACACCACGTTCACGCCAAGGGCGAGCAGTGTGTCGAGTACATGGCGTTCCGGTGTAACCATTCCGGTCTGGTTCGAGAGGATCGAGACCCGCTGCCCCTCGAGGAGCGGAAGGTAGGCCGCCAGGTCCGTGGCGCCCGGCAGGATGTCGGGTGTGGGAGCGTAGATGCGATTCTGCGGCTGTTTCGCGCAGGAGAGAAGGGTTGCCAGCAGGGCCGTCACCAGGAAAATCCGTTTCATCATATTCAAAACAAAAGGGTTCGTGTTTCAGCGTCTTCCACCAGGATCTGCACCTTGAGCGCATCGTCCGGCAACAGTTCCTCAATCATCTCGGGCCATTCCACCAGGCAGAGCGCTCCGCTGTCGAAATATTCGAACAGGCCGATGTCGAGCGCCTCGGAGAGACGGTTGATGCGGTAGAAATCGAAATGAAAGACGGGATGGCCCGCCCCGTCGCGGTATTCGTTGACGATGGTGAAGGTGGGACTGTTCACTACATCGCGGACGCCCAGTTCTTCACAGAGTGCCGTGATGAAGGTGGTCTTGCCCGCCCCCATCGATCCATAAAAAGCCACTACGTTCACCGGGCCCTTGTGGTCAAGGAAAGCCCGTGCTGCACGCGGCAGGTCGTCGATTCCGTTGATGATGATTTCCGTCATAATCTACAAAGTTAACAATAATCACAATTTATTGGTATTGTCCTTTCCGCAAAAAACGGCGACCTTTGTAGTATGAAATGCAATCTTAATTGCAGCGAATGTGAACTGGCTGCAGGGAAAAAGACGCGCATCCTGGTCGATGTCATCGGTCACGAGCCCGTCGGCGGGATGCTGGCGTTTTCCGGCCGGCAGTCTGTCACCGTCGAGTTCGGGGAGGAATATGTGGTCTGTTTCGTGAACTATTGCGGAGAGCATGTCCACGTGGGCCGGAAGATCCTCTCCAACAAGCCTTCCGTTGTGCTGGACATCATCGATTCCATGTCGTTGGAAAACAATCTCAGGCTTACCTCCCGACTGATTGATATGGATTCCAGGGCCGTGTTGGCCTTCACCGGTTACGACCGTCTCCTGGCTACCGGACATTCCCTGGATTACAAAACACTCGGTGAGATGATGGGCTTTTCGGCAACGGTTCTGGACCCGTCCGAAGAGAGTTTCAGCAGACTGCTCTCCCTGATTGTCGAAACATACCGGCAACCGGTCAAGAAACACGTCCACGTGCCCTATGGCCAGGATGTGGACAAGGCCATTAGCCGGATCACAGCCTTGATTTCCGCTTCACCGGGGCTTTCGGATACATACCACGACCGCTATCTTGCCGTCCGCTTGCTGGAAGACCCTCAGTATATTACCCCGGCGCTGGAAGGCGACCCTATGGCTTCCAGAATCGTTGAGACCGCGCGCGTGGAATCAGCGGCCCTTGCCCGACAACTCGGCGAAAGTCCGGAATCCCTGATCCGGAAGGCCCGTCACGGTTATGTCCACGGCGCCCTGGTCGAAACCCTTCACCACAGTTCGGACAATTCCGACCATACTCTCCTCCAGAAGATCGATGCGGTCCTGACGAACCGCCTGATCGGTCTTCCGCTGCTGCTTGTGGTGCTTTGTCTGGTCTTTGAGGCCACCTTCGCCCTGGGGGCCTGGCCCCAAAAATGGATCGAGACGGGCGTCGAACTCCTGTGCGCCTGGCTGACGGACGTCCTTCCGTCGGGCTGGTTGTCCAGCCTGCTGGTTGACGGCATCGTGCAAGGCTGCGGCGCCGTCATCTCCTTCGTACCGAACATCTTCATCCTTTTCATCCTGCTTTCCTTGCTGGAAGATACCGGCTATATGGCCCGTGCCGCCTTCCTGATGGACAAGATCATGCACCGGATCGGCCTCCACGGCAAATCTTTCGTGCCGATGCTGCTCGGTTTCGGCTGCAACGTGCCGGCCATCATGGCCGCCAAGACCATCGACAACCGGAAGGACCGGACGCTGACGATGCTGATGATTCCGTTCATGTCGTGTTCGGCCCGAATCCCGGTGTATATGCTGTTCGTCGGCGCTTTCTTTGTCAGCTACAAATCACTGGTGATGATCGGAATCTATCTGGCGGGAATCCTGCTGTCAATCCTTTTCGCCTTCGTGATGAAGCGGACCCGGTGGTTCCGGAAGGAAGCCGACGACTACGTGTCGGAACTTCCGGCCTTCCGCAAACCCACGTTGCGGAGTACCTGGAGTCATGTCTGGGAGCGGACTTCGGACTATCTGCACAAGATCACGACCGTCATCCTGGCCGCCTCCGTCATCATCTGGGCGCTGGAATATTTCCCCCGGGAACGGACCCAGGACGGCAAGTACAAGGAGGAATCCTATCTGTGCGACATCGGCAAAGGCATGGAGCCTTTGATGAAGCCGTTGGGATTTGACTGGAAGATGAATGTCTGCCTCCTCACCGGCCTTCCGGCCAAAGAGGCGATCGTCAGCACGATGGGCATTCTTTACCACACCGAAGACAGTGAATCCCTCGCCCAGGCTATGACCGAAGGAGAGGGGATGAACCGGGCGGTGGCCCTTGCATTCATGCTGTTCGTTTTATTGTATTTCCCTTGTGTCGCAACGATTTCGACACTGCGGAAGGAGGTCGGATGGAAATGGGCGACATTCTCGGTCGTACATTCCCTGGTGCTGGCCTGGGTCGTTGCGTTCCTGGTGTTCCGGATCGGAAGCCTGTTGCTCTAATTCCCGGTAAATTTTCCGGCAAAGAGGATCGTGCCCGTACTGTTCTCGGTAATCAGATAGAGGAACGGGTGGTCGCAGTGGAAGTCGATGACGCGCGGCGGCTCGGCTACGGCGGTGGCGCCCAGCATGCCGGCACTGCTGACGGCGGCGGCTTCGGTGCCTTCCTCATCGACCTTGATCACGGCGTCCTGCTGCACGAAACTGAGCCAGAGAGCGTCATTCGACATCGGCTTGAAATCGGCCTTCGGCCCGAACGACCGCGGCATGCCCATATCGCAGAGAATGTCGTTGAGTTTGATGTGATATTTTGACTCGAAGGGCGGCAGCCAGACGTTGACCGGCGAGCGATAGCCCATCCGGGTGCGGATTTCGTTCCAGTTTTCCCCGTTGTAGGAAGCGATCACATCGGCGACCGTGTACCCTTTTTTCGGCAGCAGCACGATCATCGAGTAGGAGCCGTTTCCGTAGGGTAGGGTGACCCGCTGGCAGATCTCGTCTTCCCCGTAGCCGAATTTCCGCTCCTTTTCCATCATCTTTATCTCCTTCTTTTCGCCTGACTCCAGGGTGAAGGTCCGTTCCCGCGTGTACTTCTTGTTGAACGGATACATCCAGGTTCCCTTGAAATAGAGGGCGTTGAGCAAATAGGCGAACATATCGGGGCTGACATCTTCGAGCACGGATGGAATCAGGCCGTTCGTCTGTTTGCTGCACCAGCCGTTAATGACCTTCAGCGATTTCTGCTTCTGGTAGAAATCGAGACTCTCCACAGCGGCGTCGTAGAACTTTTCAACGCGTTTCTTGTACGGAACCTTGATCTCCATCTTATTGTTGAAAAAGATGGCATTGGCCAGTTTCAGCTGCGTCAGCTTGTCAAGGTTGGGGAGTTCTGTGAGCATCTTGCGGCAGTAGGCGTCGACCGCCTCCGACTGTCCGGCCGGGTAGCCGAGGGTTCGGCATATCTCGTCGGCGGTTTCTCCATCGGCTCCGTCGAGGACCAGGCCGAGAAGATACTGCAGGCTGACCGGCGACACGAACCAGTCGCCCGATTCACACGAATCGATCTGCTTCAGAAAGCGGAATGCGAAATCGTTGCCGGCTTCCGCATAGGCCAGCTGCGTCTCATCCAAGTCGATCCGCTTGCGGTCGTTATTCTGTGCATGGCAGGAACCGAAAAAAGGAAAACTGATCATAAGGGCTAGAAGGAAAAACTTTTTCATAATCGTGGCAGAAAGAAATACAAGCGGAAGGTTCGGCGAATATCGTGCCGAAAACAAGCAGCGCCCCTCGAGGGGGCGCTGTCAGTTGTCAGTCATTGTTCAACTCGCGGATGTCGACCTGGTCGCGGTGGGAGGTTCCGAGGAGCCATTCGCTGTACCAGTCGGCCATGCGCCAGAAGAAATATTCGTTCATGTCGCCGAAGCCGTGACGCTGGCCGGGGAGGACGAGCATCTCGAAGCGCTTGTTGGCGCGGATCAGGGCGTTGACCACACGGATGGTGTTGCTGGGGCTCACGTTGTCGTCGATGTCGCCCGTCACCAGCATCAGATGGCCCTTGAGGTTGCCGGCGATGTCCTGGTTCTTGTCGATGCTGTACTTGAAGGTGGTATCGCCCGAAGCCGTAATCTCTTCGAGGATGCCGTGGTGCTGCTCGCTCCACCAGCGGTTGTAGATGCTGTTGTCGTGGTTGCCGGCGCAGGAGACGGCGGCCTTGAAGAAGTCGGGGTACTTGAGGATGGCTGCGGTGGACATGAAGCCGCCGCCGCTGTGGCCGTGGATGCCCACGCGGTCGATGTCGATGAACTTGTAGCGGGCGGCCAGCTGCTGGATGGCGTACTTCTGGTCTTCGAGACCGTAATCGCGGAGGTTGCCGTAACCGAAGTTATGGTACCACTTCGAGCGGTTCGGGTGACCGCCGCGGTTGCCCACGGTGATTACGATGAAGCCGATCTGGGCGAGGCGGTCGGTGCGGGTGAAGCCGCGCGACCAGGCTTCGGAGTTACCCTCGACCTGCGGGCCGGGATACACGTAGTCGATGATCGGGTAGGTCTTCGTGGAATCGAAGTCGAACGGCTTGTACATATAGCCGTAGAGGTCGGTAACGCCGTCGGCGGCCTTCACCTTGAACGGGGTCGGGAACTTGTAGCCGGCTGCGAACAGCAGCGAGAGATCGGCTTCCTGCAGCGGGGTCTTGCGGCCCGTGCCATCGTAGAGGGCGCTCTGCGGCGTGCTGTCGACGCGGGAGAAATTGCTCACGAAGAACTTCGCGTCATCGCTGAAACTGATGGAATTGGAATTGAAACCGGGATCGTCGAGCTGTTTCATGCCGGTACCGTCGAAGCCGATGCGGTAGACGTGCCCGTTGTAGGGATTCTCGTTCTTGTCCACGCCCATGGCCTGGAAATAGATGACCTTGGCGGCCTCATCGACGGCCAGCACGTTCTCCACGTGGAAAGCGCCGTCAGTGATCTGGCGCTTCAGGGTGCCGTCGGCACCGTAGAGATAGAGCTGTGCCCAGCCGTTGCGTTCGCTCCACCAGATGAGGTCCTTGCCCCCGTTGACAAAGCGCGGGTTGCGGGTCTCCACATAGGTGTTGAGGGTCTCGTGCACGACGATTCGGGCGCTGTCTTCCGCCACGTTCACGCGGAGCAGGTCGGTGCGCTTGAGGTCACGGCTGCGGCGGATCATATAGAAGCCGTCGTTGTCACCCATCCACACGCTCTTGCGCCAGTCGTCATAGCGGTCGGCGTTCTTCATCGTGCGCCGCAGGACGTCGGTGTCCTGGTCCTTGTAGGCCGCTACGTTGATTTCCTTGCAGCTGCCGTCGGCCATATCGAAGAGGAAGAGATGGTCCACGGGACCGGGCTCGCCCGGCATCTGGTACTTATAGGTCTGCAGGGTCGGACGCGGCTGGGCCACGGAGTTGATGACCCAGAGGTCCTTGACTTTCGTCATATCGTATTTCGTCACGGCAAAACGCTTCGAGTCGGGCGACCAGAGCACGTAGTTGGCCGTACGCTTGGTGGTGTCCTTCGTATCGGCGCCACGGTAGTTGCTCCCGCCCCAGTAGAAGTCTTTCGTACCGTCGAAAGTGAGCCTGTGGTCCACGACGGTGGAGTCCTTCTCGTCTTCCATAAGCTTTTTCACGTCGTCGATGGTCATCCAATAGATGTCAAAACCCTTGGAATAGACGGCCTTGGTTCCGTCAGGCGAAATGCAGGCCCACATCGGATAGTCTTTCTCCTCTTCGTTTTCGGTCACGTCGACCAGCTTGCCGGTGGCCAGGATGTACTCGAAGCGATAGACTTTCTTCTCTTTCTGGGGCTTGCCCTTGGGCTTGTCGCCCTTGTCGTCGTCTTTCTTTTTCTTGTCTTTCTTTTCCACCATTTCGGTGCTCTGGACCTCGAAGGTGAACTTGCTGTCGTCCTTCAGCTCGAGCTTACGGAGCGGCAGGTGCTTGGCGTCAAAGGGGTCCTTGACGATGGCGGAAACCTCCATCGCGAGACGTTCCATGTCGAAAGCCTTGGTCTGGGTTTTGGCGACGGGGTCTACAATGTAGTATTCTGTACCTTCGGAGGTCTTCCATTCATACCAGAACTTGTCGGAGTTCTTGAACCAGTTGGGGCGGATGGCGGTGCTGAACACCATGTTGCCCACCTTTTTGGCGGAGAACTGGTCGGCCAGGGCGTAGTTCGGCTCCTGGGCCGAGGCTCCGGCACTGCAGAGCAGGGCGGCGAAGCAGAATAAGAGCAGTCGTTTCATATAAGAAGTATTTGATTTGTTGTCAGTTGTTGCGGGGCCATTCGCCCACTTCCATGTCTTTGAGCTGGCCGTCTTCGATGCGGAAGCGGAGGGCGGTGCGGACGAGGTGGAAGCCCTGGATGCCGGCGGCGCCGGGGTTGAGGACCATCATGTCGTAGTGCTTGTCGCGCACGACTTTCAGGATGTGGGAGTGGCCGCAGACGAAGATCTGCGGGCGGTAGGCTTCGATCAGGCGCAGGGCGCGGTAGTCGTAGCGGCCGGGATAGCCGCCGATATGGGTCATCAGCACGCTCATGCCGTCCTGCTCGAAGAAACGCATCACGGGATGATAATCACGTACGTCGTAGCCGTCGCAGTTGCCGTACACGCCGACCAGCGGCTTGAATGTGGCCAGTTCCTGCATGGTAAGCCCGTCGCCGAAATCACCGGCGTGCCAGAGCACGTCGACAGGCTCGAGAAAAGCTCTCACTTTCTCGTCGAAATACCCGTGCGTATCCGAAATCAGCCCGATATAAGCCATTCTTATAACTTGATAATGATCTTCTTTCGGTAGAGCCACATCGCCATTCCGAGGAACACGGCCACATAGATGAGGGCGTACATCAGCGATGCACGCTCGTTGTTCCCGAAAATGCTGACGCAGCAATGCTGGTAGAACCAACTCAGGCAATTCGTGAGTTTCCCGTCGGCCGTCGTCCAGTGGATCATCCGGCCGAGAATCTTGGAAGTAAGACCGGCCATCACGAAAGCGAAGAGCGGATTCATACCCATAGCCCTGAATGGAGTAAAGAACTTCTGCTTGCCCTTGACATCGATGAACCAGATGAAGAACGCCAGGCAAAAGATGGCCCAACCGCCGGCATATAACACATAAGAACCCGTCCACAGCGGCTTGTTGATGGGGAGCCAGATGCTCCAGATGCAGCCCAGCGCCAGACAGATGGCGGATGTCGTAAAGAGTTTGGCCACGGCTTCTGTTTTGTTTTCCGTGTGCCTGATCGTCTGGCCGATGTAATAGCCCAGCAGTACCGTACCCGCTCCGGAAAGGGCGCCAAGCAGTCCTTCCGGATCAAAGGGATATCCCTGATAGCCATGGTACATGTGGTTGTCTCCCAGCAGGGCGAGGTCGATTCTTCCGGCGATGTTGCCTTGCAGGGTTGCCCAGCCCGGTTCGGTTCCAAAAAGGTATAGGATCAGCCAGTGGAGGCAGGTTACTGCGGCAATGCCCCACAGGATGCGCTTGGGTGTCTTCAGCAGCAGGGCGAGGAATCCGCCGAGGATGTAGCACATGGCGATGCGCTGCAGTACGCCGAAGATGCGGTAGTGTTGGATCCAGTACACCCAGTTCTGCCCGAAGGTCCACGATGCGTCGTGGGGGAAGATGGGGTAGAATGGAAACATGTTTAGGAGGGTGCCTACAAGAAAGATGAGGATACCGCGCTTGACCAGTTTCCAGGCACTTTTCTTATTGAGGCTGTCGCCGTATTTTGCAAAGGAGAAGGCCATCGCCACGCCGACGCAGAACAGGAAGAATGGAAATACCAGGTCGGTCGGCGTGCAGCCGCTCCATTCCGCATGCTTCAGCGGTTCGTACCGGTGCTCCCAGGTCCCGGGGTTGTTGACCAGGATCATCCCGGCCACGGTCATCCCCCGCAGCACGTCGAGGGCGACATATCGTTGGGTTTTCGTTTGTGCCATAACATACAAAGATACAAAAAAAAAGCGCGTCATTCCCGGCTTGACCGGGAATCTTTTATATCTTTGTCTTCCGATGGAACTCTTCTATTCAAAAGACATCTCCGCGGGTGGCCGGGTGCTCGATGCCGAGGAATCCGGGCACTGCGTGAAGGTGCTGCGGCATCGCCGCGGCGACACGATCCACGTGGTGGACGGCCACGGGATGCTCTACGACTGCACGATCGTCGACGACAATCCCCGCGCCGTGGGATTCACGGTCGACCGCTGGGTCGAGAATTACGGGAGCCACGACTACTGGCTGGAGATGGCGGTGTGTCCGCCCAAGAATATCGACCGCTTCGAATGGTTCGCCGAGAAAGCCACGGAGATCGGTGTCGACCGCATTACGCCGTTGTTCGGCGATTACTCCGAGCGCAAGGTCTTCAAGCCGGAACGCATCGGACGCCTCCTGGTCAGCGCTGCCAAGCAATCCCACAAGGGCACTATCCCCGAGCTTGTCCCCGCCACGACAGTCAAGGAGTTCCTGCAGCAGCCCCGGGAAGGCCTCAAGCTCATCTGCTACTGCGACGAGGCCACCGGGAAGGTCGATATCAAAGAAGTTTTGGCCGACGCGCAATCCGTCATGCCCGGCTCCGACCGGGCATCTCAACCGAAGATTACGATAATGATCGGCCCTGAAGGCGACTTCTCCCGCGCCGAGGTGACGCTGGCGCTGGAGCAGGGCTGGCAGCCCGTGTCGCTGGGCGACAGCCGTCTGCGCATAGAAACGGCGGCCCTGGTCGCCACGGCCGCCGTCTATCTGCAGTTTACCCGGTAACGTCAGAACTTCGGGATATCGAAGGTCTGGGGCATCACGAGAATGTTCTCGAGGAATTCGGTCACTTCTGACTTGATTTCCATACCGGCGACGGAAACGACGCTCTTGAGCGGGAATCCCTTATAGACCCACGCAGAACCCTTGGCTTTCTGTCCCTGGATTACAGCCTCGTAGGTGTATTTTGTGCAGGTCTTTCCAAGTAGCTCTTCCGTACCGGCCTCCCGGACATTGTATTTTGTCTTGATTTCTTCTGTCAGATTGTTGAAATCGATGTCTTCCTGTGCTTCGGCAGGGATTTCCTGCACTTGTTTCATCGTATAGTTGACCATCCAGGTCTTTCCGTCCTTAATGATCGTGGCCATCTCGAGATCACCCATACCCGGAACCGTCGCCTTGGTCTTCGAGCACTGCAGTGCGCCGTAGTTGTCGAAATACAGGGTAACCTGCTGTGTCTGTCCCATCACCTCGGTCGTGGTTTTGGCCATGCCCGACTTGATGGCAAACTTCTTCGTGCCCTCCTGGGCCATTGCGCCGCATACCACCATCAGCATCAGCGCCAGTGTAAGTAACTTTTTCATATACAGTATTAAATGTTTGTTTTCGCCTGTCATTGATTCCCGCTCAGTTGCGGATGACCTTGATTTCGCCGTGAAGCCCGACGGCGATAATCTGGGACGGCTCGCCGGTAGCACCTTCTTCCAGATAGGGATCGGCTACCCAGTCCACGGCCTCGATGATCCCGATGGGAATGTCTTCGTAGCAGGCCGGGGCCGGCTCTCCGGAGATATTGGCCGAGGTCGAAACAATCGGCTTGTGGAACCGCCTGATCATTTCCACGCAGAAATCGTTCATCGGAATGCGGATACCGGCACTGCCGTCTTCAGCAATGACATTCGGGGCAAGACCCATGGCGCCGGGATAAATGATGGTCATCGGTTTATCGTTGACCTCCAATAGGTTGATGGCAACCTCGGGAATCACTTTCACGTACTTTCCGAGCATGTCGGCATCAGCGACCAGCGTGATGAGACTCTTGCTGTCGGAGCGCTGTTTGAGTTCGAAGACACGTGCGACCGCCTCTTCATTGGTGGCGTCGCAGCCGATGCCCCATACCGTATCGGTCGGATAGAGGATGATGCCGCCAGCCTTGAGCGTTTCCACTGCCGCCTTTACTTCTTCGAGATCGATTTCCTGTTCCATATCAGTATGCTTTTGTCTGATTTCCGCAGAGGGATTGTCTTTGAAAACATTGGCGCCCACGCCTCAGGGGGAGGGGCTCACGAAGTGGGAGGGTGGTTTTTATAGACAATTCCACAGAGGAAATCAAGGTTGTTTGTCAAAATAAACGTATGTCGTCACGGGGTAGTGGTCGGACCAGGGGACGCGGTCGGTCTGATGCCGGTCGGCCGTGTATTCCTGCGGCAGCAGGATGTAATCAAGCCGCAACATCGGCCAGAGAATGGAATAGGTGCCGCCAAAGCCCGTCCCGGCCTCCGCAAAACTGTCTTTTTTCGTCTGTATGAGTTTGTGATACGTGTACGAAATCGGCGTGTCGTTGAAATCGCCGCAGACCAGATTGGGATACGGACTCTCCGCCTCGCTCTGGAGCAGCGTCTCTACCTGAGCGGAACGCCGCCGCGTGGCCTCCCGAACCCGATCGTGCACCTGCAACACCTCATCGGTGAACGACTCCTTGTGGAACAGACGCTTGATGAGGCTTGTGAAAGAAATGCTGTAGCTCTCCAGGTGACAATTGTATACCCGGACCGTCCGGCCGTTCACCGCGATGTCCGTCACCAGCGACAGATTCCGGCTCTCCGGAAACGTGAGCGCCCTGGACTGCAGGATCGGATATTTGCTCAAGGTCACGTTACCGAAAAACCGGTTTCCCTTGAACAGATGTTTCGCCCGATAAGGATATTCGGGCAGATAGGTGCTCAGTGAAGCCGTGTCCTTGACGGCGAATTCCTGCAGACAGACCACATCGGCGTCTTGCTCCGCAAGATATCGCTTGACACCGGAAACCGATTCGTTCGAAGTTACCCGTCGTCCGCCTCCGTCGTAGCGCCCGAGATTGTAGGAGAGCACCTTGATGGAGGGTCCTGCCGGCTGCTGGGACTCCCTCCCGAACTTGACGAAGCGGTCGGCTACCAGAAGCGTCGGGAGCAAGGCCACGATCGGGATGAGCAACGCTCTCCGGTACCGGAACAAGGCCAAAAGAAGGATCATCAGGTTGATCAGCAGGATCGGGATGTAGTACAGTCCGAAAAACATCGTGACCGGATAATCCGTCGGATTGAGGAACAAGGCCAGATAGGAAATAAGCAGCGCCCCTGCCGCAACAAGGGCCAGCAGGGAAAACAGCAGGGAGCCGAAAGACCGTTTGCGCTTTATTGCCATTCCGAATACATTTGTCCTTTCTTTTTCCAGAACAGCAGCAGGATCAGGCCGAAGAGCATTCCGCCCAGATGGGCGAAATGCGCTACGCCGTCGCTGGTGCCGAGAATCCCGGTGACCAGTTCAATGGCCGCGAAGATGATAACGAACCACTTGGCTTTGAGCGATACGGGCGGGAAAACGAGCGTAAGCACGTAGTTCGGGTAGAGCATTCCGAAGCCCAGCAGCAGACCGTAAATCGCGCCGGAGGCGCCGACGGTCGGGATATTGGACGCTCCTTGCAGGAAGAGAACCAGTTCGTGACAGCCGGCCGCCCCGAGTCCGCAGACGAAATAATACAACAAGAACTTCTTGCTGCCCCACATCCGTTCCAGTACAGGACCGAACACGATGAGCGACCACATATTGAAAAAGATATGGGCGAAACTCCCGTGCATGAACATATGCGTGACGAACTGCCACCAGCGGAAGAAAGTCGATCCGATGGGGAACAGGGCGAAATACTGGTACATCGGGTCGCCGATCAGCTCGCTGCCAAGGAAGACGATAATATTGATGATCAGCAGGTTTTTGACTGCGGGGGGTAGATTTCTCATAGTTTCTTCTCCAATTCTTCGAATGTGACGATAGCCATGCACCGGCGTCCGTCGGGGGTCAGTTGCGGTTCGCGGCAGGCGAAGAGCTGGTCCACCAATAATTGTGCCCCGGCGCCGTCAAGCCTTCCAGGATCGCTTGCGGCGGCGGAAGCTGCCATTTTTGCAGCGAGAAGATGATTCGGGTCTTCGGGTGAAGTCTCATCCTTGAGCACGGCAATCAGTTCGTCGAGGGCGGTACGGACCTGTTCTTCCTCTTCGGGATAACCTTCAGGAAGGGCGTTGACCACGACGGTATTGCCGCCGAAATCCTGGATGTCGAATCCCAGCCGGGCAAGCAGGTCGGGCTGCTCGAACAAGGCCAGGAAATCCTCGGCACCGAGCTGCACGGTGACGGGGAACAGCGACCGCTGGCGGATGGGCTGTCGTTCCGCAATCTTCTCCAGATAACGCTCATAGAAGATCCGCTGGCGGGCGCGCCGAATGTCGATGACCATCATTCCCGATTTAACCGGCGTGACGAGATAGCGGCGCTGCAGCACGAGCAGGCTGTTCAGGGCCGCGACAGATTCTTCTTCGAAAAGCCTTCCGTAGCCGGGTACCGGAGGAAGGGCCGCTCCTTCGGGAGCAGGTGCCGGAGTTTCCGTGAAATCGGGGAAAGAAGGTTCTTGCGGTGCGTCGAACGGATTGAAGAGCGGGCTGTAGTCCGTCGGGGCTTTCCGGATTCCACCGCTGGTGCGGGGTGTGAAGACCGGGATGTCGGGCGCGCCTTTCACGTCGAAGTCGATGCTGGGCGTAAAGTCGTTCTTGCCCAGGGCTTCCCGCACGGCGGCCGTCAGGATCTCGAAGATCAGACCTTCATCTTCGAACTTCACTTCGGTCTTGGCCGGATGGATGTTTACATCCACGCGTTCCGGTTCGGTTTCCAGAAAAAGGAAATAGGCCGGCGTATAGTCTTCGGGAACAAGTTTTTCGTAAGGCTTGCAGATGGCCTTGTGGAGGAATGGGGAACGAAAATACCGCCCGTTGACGAAAAGGAACTGGTTGCCTGTGCTTTTGCGGGCGTCTTCGGGGTTTCCGATGAACCCGCTGACACGGACCAGGGATGTATCGGCGCGGACCTCCACCAGTTCCTTGGCCAGATTCATCCCGAAAATGTCGAGAATCCGTTTTTTTCGGGTGGCGGCGGGCCGCAGGTTATGGATCTCTTTCCCGTTGGACGTGAGTTTGAATGCGATTTCCGGCCGGATCAGGGCCACACGCAGGAATTCCTGGATGATGGCGCGCAGTTCCGCGTTGTCGGATTTCAGAAATTTTCGTCTGGCCGGAACGTTGAAGAAAAGGTTGCGGATGGCGAAATTGCTGCCCTGCGGTGCTGCCGTCGGCTGTGTAGCGGGCGTCTTGCCGGGGCCCGTCTCGACCTGCGTGCCTACTTCGTCGTCGGCACGCCGTGTCCTGAGCGTGACCTCCGCCACGGCGGCAATCGAAGCCAGCGCCTCGCCGCGGAAACCGTAAGTCAGGATCCGCTCCAGGTCTTCGGCCGTGGCGATCTTGCTTGTGGCGTGCCGCTCGAAGCAGAGAACGGCTTCTTCGGGTGTCATTCCACAGCCGTCGTCGATGACCTGGATGAGGGTTTTTCCGGCATCGAGTACCGAGACGAAGACGCTGTGTGCACCTGCATCCACGGCATTTTCCACCAATTCCTTCACTACCGAAGCGGGACGTGAGACTACTTCGCCGGCAGCGATCAGGTTCGATATGCTCTGAGGGAGGACTTGCAGCATCAGTTTACCAGCATCAGGATAAATCCCTTCGACAGATAATAGGCCGCGAAAGCAATGGCGACAAGAGTCAGGGCAAGAATGATTTTCTTGACCCAGCTCATCGCAGAATTCTCCTTCTCCTTCGAGAGTCGTTTCTCCTCGAACGTCTGGCGGAACGAGCCGCGGATATACATGCCGGGAATATAGCGCTTGCCCGTCTCGTCGGTCAGCCCCTCTTCCCTGGCGATGGCTTCAATCTCCTCGCCGGGCATCGTCTTCCCATATTTCTTGTAGAGTTCTTCGAGTTTTTCCTTGCGCTCATCGTAGTAGCGCGGCTCGTAGTGGAATACCCGATGCTCGGGGATATGCCAGAATTTGATTCCGAAAGCCATTGTCGTGTCGTTTGCTACAAAGGTAATCATTTTTATCTTTGCTGCGCAAACAACTGTTTTCGACGCTTCCTACGCGAGCTGCCTTTTGCGGAAGAGTTGTCCGATCAGGAAACAGACGGCGGCTACGGCCATGCCGTTGATGGCCGGGAATCCCCATTTCACCAGATTGGCGACCACGGCGCCAAGCACTACACCCACGATGGCCAACCAGTTCACCGTCTTTTCAGGAACGGTGTCCTCGGCGTACGCCTTACGGTTCATGAAGTAGTGGAGGATCAACGTTATGCCGATCGGCGGGAGGGTGCAGTTGAGCACGTTGAGCCAGCTGACGAAGTTCCAGTAGAGCCACACGGCCGCCACGGTGCCGATGATACCCGAGATGATGACCATCGTCTTCTTGGTCAGGCCGGTGATGTTCGACAGGCCGAGGCCGCCCGAATACAGTGCGTTGTCGTTGGTCGTCCAGATGTTGAGGCCGAGGACCAGCAGGGCGAAGTAGAAGAGGTTCAGGTTGATCATCACATCGAAGATGTCGTTGCCGCCGGCGTAGATGCTGGACACGGCGCCGAAGAGGAACATCAGCGAGTTGCCGATGAAAAAGGCCACCACTGTGGTCCAGAGGCCCACGCGTGCATTTTTGGCGAAGCGCGTGAAGTTAGGTGTCGCGGTACCGCCCGACACGAAACTGCCTACCACCAGGCCGGCGCCGGCGATGACGCCGAGCGTCTTTGTTCCCTGGGAGAACTGCTCGATCAGCCCCATGTCACCCTGGCGGACGGCCATGATCATGGCCGTGGTGCCGAGGATGGCGACCAGCGGCACGGCGATGTAGCTGATGATCGTCAGGCTCTTGATGCCGAAGTAGGCGCTCGCGGTCATCAGGATGCCGGCGATGGCCACCAGCAGGTATCCCTGCCAGGGCATATGGTCGGGCGTCACTTCGAGCCCCATGATCTGCTTGGCCACCGGGATGGCGAACATCGCCAGACCAACGCCGAACCATCCGATCTGCGTGAAACTGATCATTGCACTGGGAAGCCAGCTGCCTTTCGTTCCGAAACTCCGGCGGGCGAGCATGTCGAGCGACAGGCCGCTCTCGGCGCCGATGAAGCCCAGGGAGCCGGTATAGGCGGCCAGGATGAGACCACCGATGAGGAGGGCCCACACGAAGTCCCACCAGTCGAGACCGGCAGCCAGTTGCTGGCCCACCCACATGCTGGCAGAGAAGAAGGTGAAGCCGAGCATCACCATAAACATACTCAGGTTCGATTTCCGTCCGGCACGGTCCACCGCGCGGTCGGTGTAGTCAACGTCAGTCTTTTTCATATTGCTGTTTCAGATTGTTGATCGATGCGATGCGGCGTTTCGCAAGGTCCTTCAGGTCGAACGGGCGTTCGAAAAGCGCCTGTTCGGCCGTCCAGAGGTCTTCCAGCCCGGGAAGTCCCTGCAGGTGTGTGACGGCCAGCCAGTCTTCGAAGGGCAGGGGGCCGACGTAACCGAGTTTTTCCTCGACCAGTGCCCGCACATCGATGCGGTCGGCGCGTTCGAGGATGCCTTCCCAATACTCCAGCACTTCGTCGAAGTGGACGGGGAGCTGATATCGGCGGGCGCCTCCGTCGTAGATGATACATTTTTCGAACAGGGCTTCGGGATTCTCCTGCACGATGAATCGGCGGAACTCGGGCGCCACCACGCCGTCTTTCCAGCCGAAATCGATATCCGGGTGATTGATGCCACTCACCCCCTTGTCTTCATAGACGGTGAAGGCACCTTCAAAGAAAAAGCAGTCGATCCCTTCGAAACCGGCGAACATGGCGCGGAGTTTCGCAGAAAGATCTTCCATCAGCCGGAAGGCGCGCGTGCCGCCGATCGTAAAGAAAATGATGCGGCGGATGCTGCCGCCCTCCTGCAGGAACTTGCGCATCAGGTGCTCGAAGCAGTAGTGGAACGTGTCGCCGGTCGCCAGGATGTCGCCGACGGCCAGCACACGGTTGCGGGTAGTGTAAATTTTGTCGTATTTGATTCTCAACCCCTTGATCACGTGGTTCTCGGCAACCCGCTCGCAAGAGACGAAATGCATGTTGCGTACGTTTATGCCGCATCGGAACGCGGCCTCTTCCAACGGATAGTTGAGCCCTCCGCGCAGGATGGTAAAAATGTCGAGATCTTTGCCCAAACCGTTGGAACAAAGGTAGCGGAAGGCGTCGATCATCTCGTCGAGAAGGGCCGTGTAGCAAGGAAATCCGACGATTTCAGGAAAAGCTTCCAACGTGCGGCTGCCGGGTCCGCTGAGGAGAAAATAACGGTTGCTCAGTCGCGGGATGCGCAGTTCATAAATGCCCGTCCCTCCCGGCAGGCCTGCAGGATGCAGACTTGAACCATCTAAAAGTGTGTCCATTGAAACCCCGATTAGATTAAACCGGGATACAAAGTTAAGGATTGTCAAGTAATGACAACAGGTCTGCGGGAAATAGATATCCCCAAGATTTCCACACCGCTACCGGCCGGCCTTGTCCAGGACCAGGGTACGGTCGCCGAAAACGGCCTCGATCTCAGGCTTGGAAGAGCGGCGCAAGGCCTTGCCTATACGGAGCATCAGCGTGGAGTCGCGCTCCCGGGCCTCGGCGATCTTGCGGTCAAGGTCGTGCACCTGCGGATCGAACCCTTCGTCGAAGAAACCGGCGCGGGCCTTGAGTGTCAGGACGCGGCGGACCTTTTCGTCGAGCTCTTCGAGCGGCCAGACGCCGGTTTCCACGGAATCGGCGATGGCGTCGATAGAAAGTTTCACGTCATCAGGCATCAGGATCATGTCGCTGCCGCTCCGGTAGACGGCCGTGTTGACCTCGAGCGGTGTCCGCCCTGCGGCCACGCCCTGCATGCCGACGGCATCGGTGATGACAGTGCCGCGGAAGCCGTGCTCACCGCGCAGCAAGTCTTTCATACACGGGGCCGAAATCGACATGGGCACGCCGGTGGAATCGATGACCGGAATGCTCATATGGGCCACCATCACCATTTCGACGCCCTCGTCGAAGAGGGTGCGGAACGGGGCGAATTCGACGCTGTCAAGCCGGGCGCGGTCGTAGTGGATGACCGGCATTTCGTAATGGGAGTCCACCGTTGTGGCGCCGTGGCCGGGATAGTGCTTGGCGCAGGCATAGATGCCTTCGTCCTGCATGCCATGCATATAGGCGGCGGAGAAATCGCCGACCATCTGCGGGTCGCTGCCGAAGGAGCGCTGTCCGTCGGAAGGGTCGTACGGGTCGGGGCAGGCGTCCGCTACCGGGGTATAGTTCACGTAAATGTTCAGGTCGCGGAGTTCGCGGCCTACGTTGCGGCCCATCTGGTAGAGCAGCCGTTCGCCCCGACGCCCTTCGAGCCGGCCGAGGATCCGCTGGCGGGGATAGGGGAGATACTCCGCGAAGCGCATGGCAGCGCCCCACTCGGCGTCGGTTGCCACCAGCAGCGGCAATTTCGCCAGGGACTGTAGTTCGTTGGTCCGCTCGATGAAGGGGCCGATTGGCCCGCGCATGACGATCAGGCATCCTACGCCATAGTCCCGGATGAGGGAATCCTGCAAAGCGCGGGTAGCGTCACTCGGTTCGCGGCTGATCTCGATGACGAAGAGCTGGGCCACTTTTTCGCGGATGGAAAGTTGCTCCATCAGTGCGTCGACCTGGGCTTGGTGGCGCAGATCGGCCGAATGGTCGTGGCATCCGGCAGCGAACAGGATAACCAGCAGGACGACGAGGGTCAGGGGGCGTTTCATCAGCCGAGCAGCGCTTTCACGGCGGCGGAAATGGCGCGTCCGTCGGCCACGCCGGCCAGACGCTTGGATGCGACGCCCATCACCTTGCCCATGTCTTTGATGGAGGTGGCGCCGACTTCGGCTACGATTTCGCGGACCTTGGCTTCCAGTTCTTCGGGCGAAAGCTGTTTGGGCAGGTAGCGTTCCATGACGGCTGCTTCGGCCAGTTCGTTGTCAGCCAGTTCCTGCCGGCCGTTGTCGACATAGACCTGAGCGGTCTCCTTGCGCTGTTTGATGAGTTTCTGGATCATTTTCAGCACGTCGGCGTCGGTGACTTCCTTCGATCCGCCTTCGGCGGTCTTGAAGAGGAGAATTTCATTCTTGACGGCGCGCACGGCGGCCATCGCCACGGCATCGTGAGCCTTCATCGCGGCCTTGATGTCTTCCTGGATCTGTTGTTCGAGTGCCATATAATGATATTTCTAAACAAGGCAAAGATACAAATTAATCGTATCTTTGCGCCATGTTCGTGACACGGAAGTCCATATTGCTCCTGACCCTTTTCTTCCTGCTGGCGTTCCCGCGGCTGGCGGATGCGCAGCAGCTCTATGCATATCGCGATTCCGTCAGGGAGGGATATGATTTCCTGTTGTATCTCCCTCCCGGAGCGGACACGGTGCCCTCGCCGTTGCCGACCGTGCTCTTCCTTCACGGAAAAAGCCTTTGCGGAACCGATCTGAACCAGGTGATGCGCTACGGGACGATCGACGCTCTCAAGCGGGGACTGCAGCTCAACGCGGTTGTCATCGCCCCGCAGACTGACGTCGTGGGCTGGCAGGCTGAACGGCTGGACCGGATCGTATCGTATGTGAACCGGAAATTTCCCTGTGACACCAACCGCTTTTATGTCATCGGAATGAGTATGGGGGGCTGGGGCACGCTGAAAATGGTCCATTCCTATCCGGAAAAAGTGGCTGCGGCGGTGGCGATGTGCGGCGGATACGAAGCTTCGTCACTCTCCGGGCTGCCGGAGGTCCCGCTTTGGATCATCCACGGTTTTCGGGATACGGTCACGGCGGTATCTTATTCCGCGTCGCTGGTGAAACGGCTCTACGACAGCGGATTGGGAACCCGGCTGATTTACGACCAACCGGCATGCGGCCACGCCGAGCTGGCACGGATGTTCTATCTCCCGGAACTCTATGACTGGCTTTTTTCCCACAATCTGCAGGACATCGGCCGTCCCGTCAACCTGGGCTATACCTACACGGAGGAGAAAATGAACGCGGCCTATTCCCGACTGGATCCCGAAAAGGCAATCAACCTTGTCCCTCAATTGCCGCCGTATGTTCCCGACCGGCTTTCCGGACCGGAACCCGAGCCTGAACCGGAAATCCATTCCTGGGAGGATATGCCTTCCCTGTTCGACTGGGAACATCCGGTCTTCGTCCGGCTGCGGGAGCAGTGGAAACGGAACGCAGTGCGGGAACGCTGATCAGATTCCGGATCCGGCCGGCGTGAAAGGTTCCAGCCGCCCGGCGACCACTTCGATGACGGTTTTCTCCGTTCCGTCGCCGGCCGTATAGCGGTTGTTTCGCAGGCGTCCGACCAGGCTTACGAAGACCCCCTTCCGGATTTCCTTGAAGTCCATGATGTTCCTCCCAGCCCAGGCTGCGATGTTGTGCCAGGTGGTTTCTTCCCGGAGTTCTCCGTTTTTGCCCCGGAAGGCTTCATTCGTTGCGAGGGAGAAGCGGGCGACTTGGGCGTCGCCGATGCTGAACACCTTCGGATCGTGTCCCACACGACCGCGGAGTTCGACTCTGTTCAAAAATTCAGTTTCAATCATTGTTGTTTGTGTTTGGTTGTTCGTGACTGCAAAGAAAGTGAACGGAACGGGCCGTATCCAGCCGCTAAACGTTTATAAACGGATAAAGGACCTGGCGGAAAGTTGGATTTTCCCCTTATTTCCCGAGAATCGGTAAATCTCATCTCCGAGTTTTTTCTCGGGCCTCCCGTGCTGTATCTTTATGGAAAAAAAGATGTCCCGAACCTGTCTCCGTTGTGGAGCGCCCCTTCACGGGCGCATCGACCAGAAGTTCTGCAGCGACGACTGCAGGACGGACTATCACAATGAACAGCGGAGGCTGCGCGAGAAAGAACTGAGGGAAGTCAACCGTATCCTCTCGGGCAACTGGCGGATCCTGTCGGAGAATCTGCGGAATGGCCGGGCCCGGATCAGCGTTCCGGAACTGGCTTCCCAAAATTTCAATTTCCAGATTTATACGGCAACCCAGCGCCGTTTTCCGGGCCGCCGCACATACTGGTGCTATAACTGCGCCTATACGGTATCCCGCTCCGGAATTGTCCGTATCAGCGAGACGGCCTGCCGGAATAATCTGTATCTTTGAAGTATGAAAGAGACGCGAATCAACCCGCTGCTTGTGCCGTCGGACTTGCCTTACGGCGCCCCGGTCTTCGACCGGATTGAAGAATCAGATTATCTTCCCGCCTTCAAGGAGGCCATCGCCCGGAACCGGGCCGGGGTGGAGGCTGTCCGGGACAATCCGGAAGAACCCACTTTCGCCAATACGATCGAAGCGCTGGAATGGGCCGGAGAGGATTTGGACCGGATTTCCGGAATTTTTTTCAACTTGACCGAAGCCTGTACGGACGACGCGCTGGACCGGATTGCGGAGGAAGTTTCCCCGTTGTTGACGCAACTGAACATGTCCGTTCTGCTGGACGAAAAACTGTTTGCCCGGATCAAGGCCGTTTGGGAGCGGCGTGCGACATTCGCGCTCGATACGGAAGCCGCCAAATTACTGGAAGAGACCTGGAAAACCTTCTCCCGTCACGGCGCGAATCTGCCCCCTGACAAGAAGGAACGTTTCGCGAAGGTATCCGAGGAACTTTCGCTGTCCACGTTGAAGTTCGGCCAGCACGTACTGGCCGATACCAATGCCTTCACCCTGCACCTGACCGAAGAGGCCGACTTGTCCGGATTGCCGGACTATGTCCGGGAGATGGCATCCGCCGAGGCGGCCGGCCGCGGCCTGCCGGGCTGGCTTTTCACCCTGCACCAGCCCAGTTACGGCCCTTTCCTGAAATTCAGCGACCGGCGGGACCTGCGCGAAAAGATATGGCGGGCTTATAATAAGAAATGCATTGGAGGTGAAAACGACAATACCGCCCTTCTCCGTAAAATCGTGACTTTGCGTACGGAGAAGGCCTGCCTGCTTGGATACGGGACTTATGCGGATTATGCGCTGGAAGACCGGATGGCGAAGCGTCCCGATACTGTACAGTCTTTCCTCGGGCGGCTGATGGAACCGTCGCTTCCGGCTGCCCGGCGGGAATTGGATGAGATCGGAGAATACGCTGCCGGGCATGGATTTGTGGGTGAACTGATGCCCTGGGACTTCAGTTACTGGGCGGAAAAGTTCCGGAAAGAACGTTATGCGCTCGATGAGGAACTCCTCAAACCCTATTTCCGCCTCGATGCCGTCCGTGAAGCGGTTTTCGGCTTGGCCGGCCGACTGTACGGCTTGCGCTTCGATTTACGGAGCGACATTCCGGGCTATCATCCTGACGTACAGGTTTACGAAGTTTCGGATGAGACGGGTCGCTTCCTGTCGTTGCTGTATCTCGATTTCTTCCCGCGTGAAAGCAAGCGCGGCGGGGCCTGGATGACCTCGTTCCGGGAACTGGAGGTCCGTAACGGCGTGGAGCGGCGCCCCCAGGTCTCTATCGTGACCAATTTCACCAAACCGGCCGGATCCACTCCGTCCCTGCTTACATTCGGAGAGGTGACGACCTTCCTCCATGAGTTCGGTCACGCCCTCCACGGAATGCTGGCGGAGGGCCGGTACAAGTCGCTGACCGGTACCAATGTGGTACGCGATTTCGTGGAACTCCCTTCCCAGTTGATGGAAAACTGGGCCTATGAACCGGATTTCCTCGAGACTTTCGCCCGGCACTGGCAGACAGGGGAAGTGATTCCGCGGGCGTATATCGACCGTATCGTGGCGGCGAAGAATTTCCTGGCCGGCTATTCCCAGGTCCGGCAGCTCCAGTTCGGTCTGGTCGATATGGCCTGGCACACGTCGGCCGCCGGACCGGCCGCCGACGTGGTAGCTTTCGAGCAGGAGACGCTGCGCCCTTCGTCCGTCCTGCCGCAAATACCGGGTATAGCGTTCTCCCCCTCGTTCAACCATATCTTCTCCGGAGGATATGCAGCAGGATACTATTCCTATAAATGGGCCGAAGTGCTGGAGGCGGATGCCTTCGCTTTCTTCCGCGAAAAAGGCATTTTCAGCCGTGAAGCGGCTGAAGTGTTCCGCCGTGAACTCCTTTCACGAGGCGGGAGTGTCGATGCGGACGTGCTTTACCGCAATTTCCGTGGCCGGGATCCCGAACCGGATGCGTTACTGGAGAAACTGGGACTTGTAAACAGATAAAAAATCCGTAATTTTGCCGTTGTAACAAAAAACGCTGGACAATGGACCGTGCATTCTATCTATACAATACGCTGACACATCAGAAAGAGTTGTTCAAACCCGTGCATCCCGGAATGGTAGGAATGTATGTGTGCGGACCGACGGTCTATGGCGACGCGCATCTGGGCCACGCCCGCCCGGGCATCACCTATGACGTGCTTTTCCGTCTCTTCCGCAAATTGGGCTACAAAGTCCGCTATGTGCGCAATATCACTGACGTGGGACATCTCGAGAACGATGCCGATACGGGAGAGGACAAGATCGCCAAGAAGGCCCGTCTCGAGCAACTGGAGCCGATGGAGGTCGTGCAGACCTATACGCTTCGGTATCACGATGCGATGCGTCGGCTGAACGTCCTCCCTCCGTCCATCGAGCCGCGTGCTTCCGGACATATCATCGAGCAGATTGCGTTGGTGAAGAAAATCCTGGAGGCCGGCTATGCCTATGAAAGCAACGGTTCCATCTATTTCGACGTGGCCAAATACGACGAGAAGCACCACTACGGCGTTCTTTCGGGCCGCAACCTCGAGGATACCCGCGAAGGGACCCGCAATCTCGACGGGCAGGACGACAAACGTTCGCCGCTCGACTTCGCCCTGTGGAAAAAGGCCTCGCCCGAGCATATCATGCACTGGCCGTCACCCTGGAGCGAAGGCTTCCCCGGCTGGCACCTGGAGTGCTCCGCGATGAGCGAAAAGTACTTGGGAGAGGTGTTCGACATTCACGGCGGCGGCATGGACCTGATGTTCCCGCACCACGAATGCGAACTGGCGCAAAATACTGCCTCCCGCGGCCAGGGCGGCGTCCACTACTGGATGCACAACAACATGATTACCATCAAAGGCCAGAAGATGGGAAAATCGCTGGGCAATTTCATCACGCTCGAGGAATTGTTCACAGGAAAGAATCAGGTGCTTGACCAGGCGTACAGCCCGATGACCATCCGCTTCTTCATCCTGCAGGCCCATTATCGCAGTCCGCTGGATTTCAGTAACGAAGCGCTTCAGGCAGCCGAAAAGGGATATCGCCGGATGATGCAGGCGGCCCGGGATGTGAAAGCCCTGCCCGTCGATGCGAAGGCCCCGGCCCATCCCGAAATCGCTTCCCTCACCGACCGTGCCTATGAGGCACTTTGCGACGACCTCAACACCCCGATCGCCCTTTCCGTGCTCTTCGATGCCGTGCGACTGGTCAACAGCGTAAAAGACAAATCACAGCAGATCAATGCCGCCGACAGGGAAACGCTCGAAGCGCTTTTCTCCGATGTACTGCAGGATGTGCTGGGGCTTCAGGACGAGATTGCCGAAGCGGGTTCCGGAGAATTGATCGATGGTCTGATCGGCTTGGTCGTCGAACAGCGCAGCCAGGCAAAGGCTGCGAAGGATTGGGCAACCAGCGACCGCATCCGGAACGAACTTCAGGCGCTCGGCGTGCAGATCAAGGACACCAAGGACGGGTGCGAGTGGACGATTACCAGATAAATTCGATGACTTTCTTGATGTCCGGATGGAGACTGTTCGCCACCGGGCACGTCTTGGCTGCGTTCTCGATGAGTTTTTTCTCCTTGTCGGAGTAAACGCTGCCTTCCGGAAGTCGGATCTCAAGATGCAGTTCCGCCACGCGGCGCGGGTTAGCTGCCATCACTTTTTCGGTGGTGACGGTCGTCCCTTCTATGGAGAAGCCGTAGGTGCGGGCCGTGATGCCGATGATGGTCAGCATACAGCAGCTCAGCGACGTGGCAAACAGGTCGGTGGGGGAAAAGAGCGATCCGTCGCCGTTGTTGTCCTTAGGGGCCACGGTCTGGATCTTACTGCCTGAGTCAAGGTGTTCGGCTTCGCACCTGAGATCACCCAGGTAGGTGGTTTTCATCTTGGTCATATCGGATGGGATTAAAGTTCTTTGCGGAGCCGTGCAATCGGGATGTTGAGCTGTTCCCGGTATTTGGCTACCGTGCGGCGGGCCACTTTGTAGCCCTTTTCGCTGAGTACATTCACCAGTTCCTCATCGGTGAGGGGTTTGTGCTTGTCCTCTTCCGCGATGCTGTCGGTCAGGATGGTTTTGATTTCACGGGTCGACACCTCTTCGCCGCCGTTGGCCATCAGGCCTTCGGAGAAGAAGTACTTGAGCGGGTAGATTCCGAAATGTGTCTGGACGTATTTGCAGTTGACCACGCGCGAGATGGTCGAGATGTCCAGTCCGGTCTTCTCGGCGATGTTGCGCAGAACCATCGGTTTGAGGAGGGTCTCGTCGCCGTCGATGAAGAAATCGTGCTGGTAGTCGATGATGGCGTTCATCGTGTTCTGCAGCGTGTTGTGCCGCTGCTTGATGGCTTCGATGAACCATTTGGCCGAGTCGAGTTTCTGCTTGACGAAACTGGCGGCTTCTTTCTTCTCACGGGTGGCGCTGTTGGCCGCTTCCATCAGTACGTCGGCGTAGCGCTTGTTGACCTTCAGCTCCGGTACGGAGAAACGGGGCATCGACATCACCGGTTCGCCGTCCTTGAGTTCGACCAGGAAATCGGGAACGACCTGCTGCACCTGTTCGGTATAGGAATCGTCGATCTGGCCGCCGGGTCGGGGATTGAGACGGACGATTTCGGCGATGGCCTCCTTGAGCTCCTCTTCCGAGATGCCGAGCCTGGCCATGATCTTGTTGTAGTGTTTTTTCGTAAATTCGACAAAATGATCGGTCAGGATCCGCCGGGCCAGATTGATGGCAGGTGTTTCTTTTTTTGCGGCCAGTTGCAGCAGCAGGCATTCGCGCAGGTCGCGGGCGCCGACACCCACCGGGTCGAACTCCTGGATGAGTCCCAGCAACTGCTCCACCTCCGTTTCATCGGTTTCGATGCCAAGCCGGAACGAGATGTCATCGGCAAGTGATTCCAGGTCACGCCGCAGGTAGCCGTCGTCATCGATCATCCCGATGATGAACGATGCGATCTGGCGTTGCCGTTCGTCGATCTTGCAGTAGCCGAGCTGTGCTTCCAGGCTCTGATGGAAACTCTCCCGTACGGAGAAAGTGTTGTATTGCGGTTTAAGGTCTTTTCCCTGGTTGTTGACGTAAAGTTTGTAGGAAGGGGTGGGGTCGCTTCCGCTGTATTCGCTCAGCGACACGTTCTTTTTTTCTTCGTTTTCCGGTGAATCATCGACAACCTCCTCGAGCACGGGATTCTCTTCCAGCTCCTTCTGGATACGCTGCTCAAGCTCGGGGGCCGGCAGTTCGATCAGTTTGATGGTCTGGATCTGCAGCGGGGAGAGCCGCTGCGTCTGCTTGAGTTGTTGTGTCTGCTTCAGCATCTCAGAAACTCGGATAGTTGATTTGTTCCTTGACGACAAAGACCGTCCGGTAGGCGCCGCTGTTGGTCAGGCGGCTGGCGAAGCGCTGGGCGTCGATCCGGGTTCGGAAATCGCCTACGGTAACCTTGAAATAGGGGCTTACGTGACTCCGATACACGGGGATACCGGGATATTGTGCGGAGAAACCGGCAGCGATGGCTTCCGATTTCGAACGGGCCGTCCGGTCACTGTCGAAGAAGATGCGGACGCGGTAACCTTGCAGCTTCGTGCTGCTGTTCGTCGAGATGTGGCGCGAAAGCGCGTGACGGAGTTCGAGGGACTGGTTGACTGTTGCGGTACCGGTAGATTTCTTCCCGATGAGCGAGAGGATATCGACGCCCAGCACCGTGCTGTCCACGGCCGACTGGGCCGCGGCGCTGAATGGCAGCAGGAAAAGGGCTGCCAACAGGATCAGCAATTTATTCTTTTTCATCAGTTTCCTGTTTTTGTGAACCGGCACCGAGCAATTCCGAGAGCTGTCCGAGCGGCACCCGTTCTTTTTTGATTCTTTTCTTGAACGAACCCTTCCGGATAGTCAGGTCCAGGTCGGCCTCGTAGTCTTCCAGGTCCGTGCTGAAGCCCTCGGTCAGCAGGGAAAGCGGCCGGGCCAGCCGTACGGAGACCGGGATTGAAACGGTCTGCTCACTGCGGGGCTCGACGGCTGCGGTACCCTGCATCGCAGCATCGGCGTAGGGTACTGTCTCGAGACCCCGGTACAAGGTGGCTGTCAGCGATTCCAGCGTGTAGCGGGCGGACGAAGGATTCTCCACGTCAAGCTCAAGCACCAGATCGGTGGTCAGACCGCCCGGTCCGAGGCTCATTCCCCCAACCTGGTCGAGCCGGTAGCCCTTGATCACCGGGTCTCGGGACTCGTTGTGACAGGCTGCCAGCAGCAGGAGGGAGCAGAGCAGGACGAGGATGCGTTTCATACTTTATCGACTATGCAAACATCATACAAAGATATAAAAAGTTATCTTTGCAGCGAAATTCTAGCGGTAATGAATGTTTTTATCGAGACGTACGGCTGCCAGATGAACGTCAATGACAGCGAGGTCGTGCTCGCCATCCTGCAGCGCGCGGGCTATGCCCGTTGTGAGAAACTGGAGGACGCCGACCTGATCCTGGTCAACACCTGCTCGGTGCGCGACAATGCCGAACAGCGTGTCCTTGGCCGGCTTGACGTATTCCGGCAGGAGAAAAAGCGCCGTCGCGAAGTGGTGGTCGGCGTGCTGGGCTGTATGGCCCAGCGACTCAAGGAGAAACTGCTCGAACATCCGGCAGTCGACCTCGTGGCCGGTCCGGATGCTTACCGCGACCTTCCTCGTCTGGTGGAGGCTGTCCGGGTCTCCGGCAAGCAACTCGATACGATTCTCTCGCACGAGGAGACCTATGCGGACATCGCGCCTGTGCGGATGGACCGCAGTGGCGTAACCGCATTCATCTCCATTATGCGCGGCTGCAATAATGTGTGCTCCTATTGCATCGTTCCTTTCGTCCGCGGCGCGGAACGCAGCCGCGATCCCCGGACCATCGTCCGGGAAGCCAAAGCGCTGATCGCCGACGGATATAAGGAGATCAATCTGCTGGGACAGAACGTGGACTCTTACCGCTGGGTGAATCCTGATGATCCGGAAGACTGTCTGGATTTCGCCGGCCTGCTGGAGCAGGTGGCCTGCATCGATCCGCGGGTGCGGGTCCGCTTCGCCACCTCGCATCCCAAGGATATGGGCGACAAGGTCCTGTATACGATGGCCCGCCACGAAAACATCTGCCGCCACATCCACCTTCCCGTCCAGTCCGGCAGCGACGTAATGCTGGAAAAGATGCGCCGCAAATACACGCGGACGCATTATCTGGAGCGGATCGCCCGCATACGGGAAATCCTGCCCGACTGTGCGGTCACGACCGACGTGATCGCCGGCTTCTGTGGCGAAACCGACGCCGACCATGCCGCCACGCTGTCCCTTTTCCGGGAGGTCCGTTACGACGGAGCCTTTATGTTCCAGTATTCCGAGCGTCCCGGGACCCTGGCGTCGCGCCATTATCCCGACGATGTGCCTGCGGCAGTCAAGACGGCCCGCCTTAACGAAATCATCGCCCTGCAGAACGAAGCTTCCCTGGAAAGCAACCAAAAGTGCGTAGGCCGTTGCTTCGAGGTCCTGATCGAAGGTCCTTCAAAGCGCAGCGAGACGGAATTGATGGGACGCACATCCCAAAACAAAACCTGCGTCTTCCCGGCGGAAGGCCACAGGGCGGGGGAATACGTAACAGTCCGGGTGCTTTCCTGCACCTCGGCGACACTACGCTGCGAAATCGTCTGATTGTCAGTTCTTTTCTCCGAAAGCCAGATCTCCTGCGTCACCCAGGCCCGGTACGATGTAGGAGTGGTTGGTGAGTTCTTCGTCGATGGCTCCCACCCAGAAGGTCACGCGTTTGTGGGGGAGTTTCTTCGAGAGGTATTCGACGCCGTCCCGCGAGGCGACCGGGCATACGATGTGGGTATGGACCGGCTCTCCACCGGCGACCAGGCTCTGATAGGTGAGTTCCATCGAAGCGCCGGATGCGATCATCGCATCGGTGATGATGAGCGTCTTCCCCTCCAGCGGAGGACAACTCTGGTACTCGATCAGCAGGTCGCATTCATTCCCTTTGCCATATTTGCGGTAGGCAGCCACGAATGCGTTCTGCGCGTTGTCGAAGCAGTTGAGCATTCCCTGATGGACAGGAAGCCCCGCCCTGAGTATGGTGGCCAGTACCAGCGGTTCGGACAGCTGGCGGGTCGTGGCGATACCCAGCGGCGTTTCCACATCCACAGTCTGATAACCTAGCGTCTTGCTGATCTCGTACGCGAATATTTCCCCGATACGTTCGAGATTCTTGCGGAAACGCATGCTGTCTTTCTGGACAGACTTGTCGCGGATCTGCGCCAAATAAGGCTGGAGCAGCGAATCAGTTGCTCCCAGGTTGATGATTTTCATAATTCAGTTTTTTGAATTCCGGCGGAATCGAATAATTTACCTTAAAGATAAACATAATTTCGCGAAATCCAAGCAGGCGGCTCACCATCGGCTCTCCACTTCGTCGGAAAAACTGAAATATTTCTTCTTTCCGATGATGACGTGGTCGATCAGGGCGATGTCGAAGACGGCTGCCGCACGGCGCAGGGCATCGGTCTGAGTCCGGTCGTTCCCGCCCGGCTGCGGATTTCCGGAAGGATGGTTATGGACCAGGATGATACCGCTGGAGAGCCGGTCGACTGCCTTTTTGACGATGATCTTGATGTCGATGACCGTGGAACTCAAACCGCCGGAGCTGACTCTCTCTTTCCCGATCAGGCGGTTGGCCCGGTTGAGGAAAAGCGCCCAGCACTCCTCGTGCGGGAGATCGTGCAGGCGTGGCCCCATCATCCGGGCGACCACGAGGGAAGTCCGTACGGTCAGTTCGTCTTCGGGAATTTCGGCCGCCAGCCGGCGGGCCAGTTCAAAGCAGGCCAGAATGGCGGTGGCCTTGGCTGCGCCGATGCCGTGGATGGCTTTCAGGCAGGCTGCCTCTTCGCGTGCGAGGGCGTCCAGGCGTCCTCCTGAAATCGCCATCACGTCGCGTGCCAGGTCGATGGCGCTCTTTTCCGCCGTGCCCGAACGGAGCAGGATGGCCAGCAGTTCCGTGTTTGTGAGCGAGGCGGCCCCTTGCTGCATCAGCTTCTCCCGCGGCCGCTCCTCCTCATCCCAAGTTTTGATGCTGCGTGTTTTCATGGTGTCGGGGTATAAAAAAAACTTTCCGGCAAAGCTCGGAAAGTTTTTTCGAATGCGTCCGACAAAAAAGCAATTTATGCAAGTTTGTTCACGTAGACGGCGATTCCGCTCTTGAGGTTGGCGGCCTTGTTCTTGTGGATGACGTCGATTTTTGCGAGTTTGTCGATCATAGCGAAAACCTTCGGCATGGAAGCCTCGGCTGCTGCCTTGTCCGTCGTATTGCGAATCGCCTTGATGGCGTTGCGTGTCGTGCGTGCATAGTATTTGTTATGCACTCTGCGTTTCTCACTTTGGCGGAAACGCTTGTCTGCTGATGCGTGATTTGCCATTACTTGATTTTTTATATTTTTTGTAGCGGGTAGGAGAGTCGAACTCCTCTTTAGAGAATGAAAATCTCTCGTCCTAGCCGATAGACGAACCCGCCATCATCCCACGTCTTGCAGAATGGGACCGCAAAGATAGAAAAAGTTTTTCCGATTACAAATTTTTTTTAATGCCAGGAATAAATGATGGCTTCCAACTGGCGCAGGTAATCGCGTTTGTCGTATTTCGGAGCATAGACGAAACCCTCGATCACGATGATATTCTTACCGTCCGTACTGCGGAAAGCATCGCTGATGAACGGGCCGCCCATATAGTCGTTCTGGGTTTCCCATAGTGAACGGATCTCCGTGAAGTCACGTCCCTTGTAGGATTTTTTCCAGTAGCCGGGCTCGATGACGGGATTGGTGATCATATAGCTCCCTTCCAGGGTGCCGGGCACGTTTTCCTTCATGACTTCGTTCCGTTTGGCAACCAGGGCTTCCAGCGAGAACTGACTTTCGTCGCGGTAGGGGAATTTGTAGATGAAAATACCCTGTGTGGTATAGCTTGTCTCATAGGAAATCCACACGAAATCGGCGGTATGCTTCTTCAGCGTATAGGACGAGGGGAACCAGGGACTTCCGCCGAACTGTGCGCGGACCGAGGAGGCGAGGCTGGCGTTTTCGAATTTACGCGCATTGTAGATGACTCTTTCCCGCTCCGCGTCTTCGAATGTCTCGCAGATTTGTTCATTCCCGTCCAGAATGATCTCGGCAGCGGCGGCTTCGTTGGGAGCGAAGACGGTGATCATCGTCTGGGGCTCCGCCCATACGTCCCTGTTGATGGCCAGTTTCGGCTTGCACGTGTCGGCGATGTGGACGTAGAGGATGTTGCGGTGTGCCCGGAATACGTTGACAAAACCTTCCGGGGGGACGTTGTAGATCCGGAATTTGTTCTCTTTCTGAGGCGTGAAGGGATACTCGGCCTGCAGGACCGTGCGGATGGCGTTGCCCACCTCCGACTCCCATACGGCTTTTGAGGAAACGATTTCCACCTCGCCGGCCTTTCCGCTGATGGAGGCTTTGACCGGCTCCTTCTTCTGTTTCTCACAGGAGGCGGCCAGAAGTGTCAGTCCGGCGAGCAGGACGATGGAGAGAAGGGTTCTTGTTTTCATATGCGTAGTGTTTTTGTTTCTTTTAGAAAAGGCTTCGGATATCGTTTCCGAAGGCCAGGACCATCAACAGCAGCAGCAGGGTCATCCCAATCCACTCGGCCACTTCCATGAATTTGTCGGAAGGCCGCCTTCCGGTCAGCATCTCAAAGATCAGGAACAGGATATGTCCGCCGTCCAGTGCCGGAATCGGAAGCAGATTCATCACACCCAGCATAATGGAGAGCAGGGCGCAGAGCGTCCAGAATTTATACCAGTCCCAGGTGTCGGGAAAGATACGGCCGATAGCGATGAAACTGCCGACGGATTTGTAGGCTTTCGTTTTGGGAGAGAAGATCAGCCCGAGCTCCTGTACATAGCCTTTGATGGTGCTCCAGGTTTTTCGGGCGCCTGCCGGAAGGGCCGTGGCCAGGTTGTACTGGCGGGTGGTCACTTGAAAGAACTTGTTGAGGTCGGTGTCAAGCAGGACGCCGACGTGTCCGGCGGTATCGACCAGCAGCGGAATGACCAGCCGGTCGGAATTCCGTTTGAGCGAGGCCACGACCGCTTCGCCACGATGCTGCGCAAGTTCTTTCTGGATCTGCTGGACGATGAACATCGGCTGTCCGTCGATGCCCACTACTTCGTCACCGGCCGCCAGGCCGCTGCCGGCATTGGGCGAATCCGCCTGCACCTCCTTGACGACGAAAGGAAAGGCCAGGTCGAACATGCCCGGCGTATTGAGCATCGCGGGAAGGTAGGCCGGGTCGATGGTGACCGTCAGGGTATCGCCGTCGCGCAGGACGGTCGCTTCGCGGGCCTGCGCCCGGACCAGATCGACCTGCAGGCTGGAGAAATTCTCGGTCGGCACGCCGTCGAAAGCCAGGATACGGTCGCCGTCGCGGAATCCTATCTCATACGAGAGGTCATTGACGGCCACGCCGTACACCGCATCTTCATTGCGAAGATACTCTTCTCCCCAGGTGCCCAGGATGGCCGCATAGAGAATGATGGCAAGGATGAAGTTGAAAAGCACGCCTCCGAACATGATGAAGAAACGCTGCCATGCTTTCTTGGTCCTGAACTCGTAGGGCTGCGGCGGTTGCTTCATCGCTTCCGTATCCATCGACTCGTCGATCATTCCTGCAATCTTGCAGTAGCCTCCGAAGGGAAGCCAGCCTATGCCGTATTCCGTGTTTTCGGGGTGGGCGTCCCAGACCGGGTCCTGGTTGGAAGAAAAGAAGCGGCAGTGCCATTTCCCGTCGAAGCGCTTGCATTTGAAAATCGAGCGCCTGGGATTGAAAAACAGGTAGAATTTCTCGACGCGTGTCTTGAAGAGTTTCGCAAAACAATAATGCCCGAATTCGTGAAAGAGAACGAGCAGGGAAAGGGCCAGGATAACCTGGATGATTTTGATCAGGACTACCATCAATTTGCGATGCGGTTAACGATATCGGAAGCGATACGCTTCGCTTCAAAATCCGTGCTATAAATCTGGTCGATGTCAGGATTTTCAATAAAAGGGCAGCGCGCCATCGTCCCGTCGATGACCTGGGGAATCTCGATGAAACGGATCCGCCCTTCAAGGAATGCGGCGACCGCCACTTCGTTGGCTCCGTTGAGGGTGCAGGTGGCGTTCCCGCCTTTATCCAGCGCCTCGTAGGCCAGTCTCAGACAGGGGAAACGCTCCGTATCGGGTTTTTCGAACGTAAGCCGGGACAGGCCCGCGAAATCGAGACGCTGCGTGTTCAGGTCGATGCGCCGGGGGTAGGAGAGTGCATATTGGATGGGCAGGCGCATGTCGGGCTGGCTCAGCTGGGCCATCACGCAACCGTCCGAGAACTGGACCATCGAATGGATGATGGACTGCGGGTGGATAACCACTTCGATGTCTTTCGGGTCGACATTGAACAGCCAGCGGGCCTCGATCAGTTCCAGCCCCTTGTTCATCAGGCTGGCGGAGTCAACGGTCACTTTGGCGCCCATCTTCCAGCGGGGATGGTTGAGGGCCTGCTCCCGTGTGGCGGCGGCCAGCTCTTCATGGGTACTGTGGAGAAAGGGGCCGCCCGATCCGGTGAGCAGGATTTTCTCGAGGGTGGCGTGCTCGCCCTGCAGGCACTGGAAAATGGCGGAATGCTCCGAATCGACCGGAAGAATCGGTGCACCGTACTGACGGGCCAGGCGGATGACTGTCGCACCGGCGGCTACGAGGGTTTCTTTGTTGGCCAGGGCGATGGCTTTTCCGGCCTTGATCGCGGCAAGGGTAGGGCGCAGTCCGCTGAAGCCCACCATCGCGGTGAGCACCATATCCACCGCATCGCCTGCGACCAGGTCGCAGATTGAGTCAATGCCGGTAAAAACCTTGATATAGAGCGGATCGAGGGCGGCTGCAACCTCGTCGTAGAGGGTGGGGTTGCAGATTACTACCGACGAGGGGTTGAAACGGCGGGCCTGTTCGATGAGCAGGCCGGCGTTGTTGTTGGCCGTCAGCAGTTCTACTTCGAACAGGTCGGAATGCTGTCCGATGACGTCGAGGGCCTGGGTGCCGATCGACCCTGTCGAGCCGAGGATGGCGATTCTTCTTTTCGGATTCGGTTCCATCAGAATTCGAGATAGAGGGCGGGATCGATGCTCTGGTTCTTGTATCGGAGTTCGACCAGGACGTGTGCCTGTGACAATTCGCCCGTCTCGCCCACGGTGGCTACCGCCGTCCCTGCCTTGACTTGCTCGCCGACGCTCTTGAGCAGTTTGCCGGCGCAGTGATAGAGGGAGACCAGGTCGTTGTCGTGCTGGATCTTCACGGTGCATCCTTCCAGTTCATTCCATTCGGCCGATACGATGCGGCCGTCGAGCACGGCGTGTACTTGTGTGCCCGAGGGGGCTGTGACTTCCACGTAAGAATGGCTCTCCGTCCGGTTGAAAGATTCCTTGACCGTTCCTTTCAGCGGACGGCTGAATTTGATGCCCTCCAGGGCCTCGATCCGGGCGGGGGCGGGTGTGGCGAGCCGTTCCGCATCGAGTTGTTCTACCTGGGCGCGGAGCAGGGAATCGCTTTTGGCGAAGGCGGCCTGCTGCTCCTCATCCGGCTCGGCCTCCACCTTGGCCAGCCGCATCGAATCGAGCGGGAGCGCCTCGCGGCCGGTGGCGATCCGCTGGATGTTGGCCACCTGGAAAGCCCAAAGGTTGATGACTTTTTCCAGCGAGTCGATTTTCTGGTAATTCTCAATGGCTGCCTGCTGCGTTTCCGGCGTGGGATAGCCCGGGATGGTCCGGCGCAGCGGTGTATGGGCGATGATCAGATAGGTCAGCAACATCACCACGAGCCCGAAAGCTACGAAGGAAAGGAGCCCCCGTCTGTCGAATTTCTTTTCTTTTTTTGCCATAGAAATCGTTAACTTTGCAAAATATGGACAGAATCATAGGAATCGATTACGGGAGAAAACGAGTCGGCGTCGCGGTCAGCGATCCGCTGCGGATTTTCGCGTCCGCCCTGGAGACTGTTCCGTCTGCAAAGATAATAGATTATCTGAAAAGATACGCTGAAAAGGAGACCGTCGAACGCTTCGTGGTCGGCTATCCGATGAACCTTGACAACAAGCCGGCTGCTGCTGCTGCCGACGTCGACATATTCCTGAAACAATTGAAGAAAAACTTTCCGTCCATCCCCGTCACCCTGGAAGACGAGCGTTTCACGTCGGTTCTCGCCCATCGGGCGATGATCGACGGAGGCGTCCGGAAAATGGACCGGCGCGACAAGGCCGCCGTCGACAAGGTCAGTGCTGCGTTGATCCTTCAGACCTGGCTGGACCGGGAAAAACTGACATCGATATGATTTTACCGATTTATTTATATGGCTCCCAGGTGCTGCGTACGGTGGCACAGGAAGTCGACCTCTCCGACCGGGAAGGCCTTCGGAAACTCATTGCGGATATGATCGAAACGATGCACCACGCCGATGGCTGCGGCCTGGCCGCACCGCAGGTCGGACTTTCCCAGCGTATCCTCGTGGTCGACGGGAACGACCTGACCGACCGTTTCCCCGAACTCAAGGGTTTCCACCGCGAGATGATCAATCCCCGCTTCACCTTCGAGAGCGAGGAGACCTGCGGCTACGAAGAAGGCTGTCTGAGCATCCCCAACGTGGATGCCGAGATTTCCCGTCCGTCGAAGATCCGCGTGCGCTATATCAATCCCGATTTCGAAGAGGTAGAAGAGGAGTTCGAAGGTTTTGCGGCCCGGATGATCCAGCACGAAATGGACCATCTCGACGGCATCCTGTTCACGGACCACGCTTCCCCCATTCGTCGCAAGATGATTACCGGCAAGCTGATGAATATCAGCCGGGGCAATGTCCGCACCCGTTATCGCGTCAAAACAGACAAAAAATAAAACAATATGAAACTCAAGGCTTTTCATGCGTATGACATCCGGGGTCACTTCGGAACCGACCTGACGGTCGGGATCGCCTACAAGGTGGCATATTTCCTTCCGGAATTGCTTGACACGCGCCGCATCCTGGTGGGCCGCGATATGCGTCTCTCTTCGCCTGCGCTCCACGACGCGGTGATCCGGGGTCTCCTCGATGCGGGTGCCGAGGTCTGGGACCTGGGCTTGAGCACCACGCCGTTCGTTTATTACGTCACGGCCCGTCACGGTTTCAAGGCTTCCATCCAGATTACTGCTTCGCACAATCCGAAGGAAGACAACGGCCTGAAGGTCTCGCGCGAACTGGCGCTGCCGGTAGGCTATGATACCGGTCTGAGCACCATCGAACAATGGATTCTCGAAGAGCGGCCCACTCCCGTGGCGGAGGAGCGCGGAACGGTACACGAGTATGACGTCCGGGACGAGTATGTGGAGTTCCTCAGCGGCTTCAAGCAGGATTTTTCCAACCTGAAGATCGGTATGGACTGTTCCAACGGAATGGCCTCCATCTTCGTCCATCGCTTGTTCGGCGAGCAGCCCGTCTATCTGTACGACACGCTCGACGGCAGTTTCCCCAACCACGAGGCCAATCCGTTCCAGCCGGAGAACGTGGTCGACCTGCAAAAGCTGGTCATCGCCGAAAAATGTGATGTGGGCGTCATCTACGACGGCGATGCCGACCGGGTGATGTTCATCGATGAGACGGGCCGGTTTATCGCACCCGACCTGATCATCGCCTTGCTGGGCGAGTATTTCATAAAGGAGAAAGGGGAGAAGGGCATCGTGCTGCAGGATATCCGCAGTTCGAAATCCGTGGCCGAATATCTCGAACCGCTCGGAGCCGAAATCGCCATGTGGAAAGTGGGGCGCGCCTTTGCTGCCCCGCGCCTGCGGGAACTCGACGGCGTGTGGGGCGGAGAAGTGGCCGGCCATTACTATTTCCGCGATTTCTTCTATTGCGACAGCGGCCTGCTGGCCGGTGTGATGGTCCTCAATATCTTGGCCAAACTCAAGCGGGCGGGAATCCGGTTCTCCGAAATAATGAACCGGATCAAACATTACGAGAACTCAGGTGAGATCAATTTCCGCGTCGAAGATAAAAAAGCGGCGATGGATGCCGTGAAAGACCATTTTATGGAAGCCGAAAAGAGCACGGCTTTTTACGATTTCGACGGTTACCGCGTGGAATTCGGAAACTGGTGGTTCAATGTCCGTCCGTCGAATACCGAACCGTATCTCCGTTTCCTTTGCGAAGCCAATTCCCAGGAGCTCCTTGAGCAGAAGGTCGCCGAGGCCCGCTCCGTCATCGGACGTTTCGTATAATCCGGCACATAAAAAAGAATCGGGCGGTCTGCTTCACAGCGGACCGCCCTATCTTTTTAACCTAAAACTTAACCTATGAAAAAACTATTCGAATCTAGGTTAAGCAAAGCGCGTGCCAAACTTTTTCTAGTTGGCCGGAGTAATCGAAATAATCTGCACTTTGTTGAGGGGACGGTCTCTCAGGTCGGTCCGCTCGGCAGCGATTTTGTCGATGACGGTCAGGCCTTCTACCACCTCGCCGAAGATGGTGTATTCGCCATCGAGGTGCTTGCAGCCTGTCTCGTCCTGAACGATATAGAACTGGGAACCGGACGATTCCTTGGCCGGATTGACCTGGTCGCTGCGGCGGGCGGCTGCCAGTGCGCCTTTCTTGTGCGTCTTGCCTTCCACGATCTCGGCCGGAATGGTGTAGCCCGGTCCGCCCGTACCGAACTGGGCGACTTTGGTGGAATCCCGGGTCAGCGGATCGCCGCCCTGGATCATGAAGCCTTTGATGATCCGGTGGAACAACAGGCCGTCGTAGAAGCCGGACTTGGCAAGTTTGACGAAGTTGTCGCGGTGGAGCGGGGTGTCCGCATAGAGACGGACGGTCATCGTGCCGTCGGTGGTCTTGATTCTCAGCATCGGCTCTTCGCCGAGTTCCGCCCATTTGTCGGCGGGCTTTGCAGAAACTTCATTCATCGGTTGATTCTCCTTGGGTTCGGTGGTCTGTTCCGTGGCGGTTCCCCCGTCGGCGGGTGTCGGTTCCTTGCCCCCTTTGCATCCGGTCAGCACAAGGGCTGCCGCCAGGAAAAGATAACATATACGGTATTTCATATTTGTCGTTTTTGCGGTCCCAAAATTAATGATTATTTCTTAAATTTGTCATTCAAACCCTGAATCCGTGGCAAATCCCATCAAACAGCTTGCCGGTGAAACCGCCATCTACGGCCTGAGTACGATACTCGCCCGGGTCATCAACTTCGCCCTCGTTCCTCTCTACACACGTGTCCTCAGTCAGTCGGACTTCGGGGTCATGTCGGAGTTCATGGCCTACATCGCGATGCTGCAGGTCGTCCTGACGATGGGGTTGGAAACGGGATGTTTCCGTTATGCCACCAAAGAAGGGGCCGATCCCCGGCAGGTCTTCTCTAATGCTTTCGTCACGGTCTTCGGCCTGTGCGCTGTCTTCCTCGCCTGCATGGTCGCCTTTTCCGGCGATATCTCCACGGCGATGGGCTATGCCGGGCATTCCAAGCTGATTGTCTACTGCGGCCTGATCCTGTTCCTCGACTGTACCACGGCTATCCTCTTCGCCAAGCTCCGGCACGAGCACAAGGCCCTCAAGTTCGCTGTCATCAAGACACTCAAGATCCTCACCGAACTGGGCGTCAACCTGCTGCTCTACCTGGTGATGGCCGCCCGCTTCGCTGAAGGGAAGTCGCTCTGGCTCACGCGGTTCGTAAGCGTGACCCCCGATTTTACCTACCCCATCTTCGCCATCCTGGTCAGCTGTGTCGTCTGCCTGATCCTGATCGCGCCGGAGATGCTCAAACTCACGCTCCGGCTCGACCGCAAGCTCATCGGCCGGCTGCTGCTCTACTCCCTGCCGCTGATGATCGCCGGCCTCCCCGGCATAATGAACGACGTGCTCGACCGCGTGCTGATGCGCTTCTGCAACGCCGACCCCGTGAACTGGCGGGCCGACCTGGGCGTGTACCAGGCCGCCGTCAAGCTGGCCGTGATCATGCAGCTCTTCGTGCAGATGTTCCGCTATGCCGCCGAGCCCTTCTTCTTCCAGCGCGAACGCGAAAAGGGCAGCCGGAAAATCTATGCCGACGTGCTCGACTATTTCACGGCTTTCTGTATGTTCGGCTTCGTGCTCCTGATGCTCTTCATGGACGAGATCGGCCTGATCCTGGGCAAGGATTTCCGCGAGGGTCTCGACATCACGCCCATCATGCTGATGGCCTACATCATCACCGGCATCCTGTTCAACGTCAACATCTGGTACAAACTGTCGGAGAAAACGGGCTATGCGTTATGGATAACCCTGGCAGGCCTGGTGGTGACCGTCGTGATCAACCTGATCTTCATGCCGCGCTTCTCCTACCACGCCGCCGCGTGGGGACACGTAGCCAGCTATCTGACCATGCTTGTGCTCACAGCCTGGCTGGGGCGCCGACACTATCCCATCCCCTATCACTGGGGCGTGGTGATCCTGCTCGTGGCCGCCGGTCTCGGGGTGTGGGGCCTGAGCTTCCTGCTGCCGGAGATGGGGCTCTGGACGAAAATTATGATTCATTTGCTCCTGGTGCTGCTCTATATTGCGGCAGCTTTTATTATATTTGTATTTCACAAGAAGAGGACTGCCGTATGACCGTGAAGATTGTCAACCATTCGCCTTTCGCGCTTCCTTCGTATGCCACGGATTACTCCGCGGGAATGGACCTTCGGGCCGACCTGCAGGAGCCGGTGGTGCTGGGCACGCTGGAGCGCGCGATGGTCCCGACAGGCCTGCACATTGAATTGCCGGTGGGCTATGAGGCGCAGATCCGCCCCCGCAGCGGGCTGGCCGCCAAGCATGGCATATCGGTCGTCAATGCACCGGGCACCATTGATGCGGATTATCGGGGAGAAATAAAGGTCATACTCGTGAATCTGTCGAACGAGCCGTTCACCATCGTCCCCGGTGAACGGATTGCGCAGATGGTGGTGGCCCGTCACGAAAAGGTGGAATGGGAGGCCGTCGACGTACTGGAAGAAAGCGGGCGGGGAAGCGGCGGATTCGGATCAACAGGAAAAAAATAAACGCGATATGATTACAGTCGAGGAGTTGTATGCCCTTTACAAAAGGTGCTCGGGAATTACGACAGACAGCCGCAACATCAAGGATGGCTCCATGTTTTTCGCCCTCAAGGGGGAGAAATTCGACGGAAACGACTTTGCCCTGGATGCACTCAAGGCGGGCGCCCGCTATGCCATTGTCGACCGCTTCCTGCTTGAAGGGACTTCCTGGCGGGGACGCAAATGCATCGTCGTCGAGAATTCGCTGAATATGCTGCAGGAGATGGCCGCCTACCACCGGCGTCAACTGGATATCCCTGTCATCGGCATCACAGGAACCAACGGCAAGACTACGACGAAGGAACTGATTGCCGCCGTGCTTTCCAAGAAATACGACGTCGTCGCCACACAGGAAAACTTCAACAATCATATCGGTGTCCCGCTCACGCTCTTCCGTATCGATGACCGTACCGATATGGCTGTCGTGGAGATGGGGGCCAGCGCTCCCGGCGAAATCGCCCAACTGACCCGGATCGTCCAGCCGACCTGTGGCCTTATCACGACTGTAGGCAAGGCGCACATCGAGGGATTCGGGTCGTTCGAAGGGGTGAAGAAGGCCAAAGGCGAACTCTATGACATCCTGCGGCAACGGGGTGGCGTGGTATTCTATAATGCGGACAACGAGCATCTCTGTGAAATGGTATCGCACCGTCCGGGCCTGTGTACCCGGAGATATGGCGTCAGGGAACAAGGCGTGGAAATCCTTCCCGCCACGGCCGAATCTCCGTTCCTTCAGCTTTCCATGGAGCACGACGGAAAACCTGTCCGGATCCGGACGAACCTGGTCGGCGCCTACAACGCCGACAACGTGATGGCCGCCCTCTCGGTGGGCGAAGCCTTCGAGGTCCCCTTTGCCAAAGCCGTCGCCGCCATTGAGGCATATTCTCCCTCCAACAGCCGCAGCCAGCTCGTCCGGACGAAGAACAATGTCCTGATTGTCGATGCTTACAACGCCAATCCGTCGAGTATGCGGGCGGCGCTCGACAATTTCGCCGCTACGGATTTCCCGGAGAAGGTCCTGATGCTGGGCGATATGCTCGAACTCGGTCAGGAATCTTCTGAAGAGCATCGTGCCATTCTGCAGCGTGCCTGTGAAGTTGCGCCCGTCGTCTTCCTGGTGGGCGAAGAATTCGCCAGGGCTTCGCGTACGCTCCACACGGATCCCCGGCAGGTCGCCAGTTTCCCCGACATCGAGTCGCTCAAGGCCTATGTCGAAGAGCATCCGCTCGCCGGAAAGACCATCCTGATCAAGGGATCGAACGGAAATCACATGCAGCAGGCCGTCAAGGCGCTCTGACGAAAAATTTGTTTTTCAAAAAATATCCGTATATTTGCAGGCCCTTTCTCGAGAAGATAGGGAAGTTACAATTATTGAACTGATTACTAACTTTAAGCATTTGTACAAATGGCTGTAAAAATCCGTCTTGCACGCCACGGTAAGAAGAACTATTCTTTCTTCCACATCGTCGTGGCCGACGCACGCGCTCCGCGTGACGGCCGTCTGATCGAACAGATCGGCCTTTACAATCCGAACACCAACCCCGCTACCATCGTCCTCGATGGTGACCGCGCACTCGACTGGCTCAACAAGGGTGCCCAGCCGACCACCACGGCCCGCCGTATCCTCTCCTATGAAGGTGTGATGCTGCGCAAACATCTCCAGGGTGGTGTCGCCAAGGGTGCTTTCACGCAGGAAGAGGCTGACCGCCGCTATGCTGCCTGGAAGAACCAGAAAGATTCCAAGGTCGCTTCGAAGAAGCAGACTCTTGCCGCCGCCGCTGCGGAAGCCAACAAGGCTGCCGTGAAGGCCGAGGCCAAGGTCAATGAGGAGCGTGCCGAGGCGATCGCCAAGAAGAAGGCTGAAATCGCCGCCGCTGCCGAAGCTGCCGCCCGTGCCGCCGCCGAAGAGGCTGCTGCCGCCGCTGCCGAAGCAGAAGCACCCGCTGAGAATCCTGAGGCCTAGTCAGGATGAAGGTGCTGAAATCCTGGGGGGCGGCCGGAGAGGTGATTTTGAGCCTCGAGGCCGGTGATTCCCGGGATTTGAAGAGTCAGGAACCGGTATTCATCACTTTCGATGGACTGCCGGTTCCTTTTTTCATTGAAACGGTCCAGGCCAGGGGCGGCCGTTTCGTCGTCAAATTCCAGGATGTCGATACCCTGGAGGAAGCCGAGGAACTTGTCGGCCGTGAGGTTGCCTGTTCCGAAACGGATGAGGACGATGAAGATACGGTCGTCGGGATGCGGGTCCGTGACGCCCGTACCCGGAAGATCATCGGGGAGGTCGTCGACTTCAACGATTATGGCGGAAATATGCTGATTACTGTGGAGACGGAGCAGGGAGAAGTCCTGCTGCCGCTCCATGAGGATCTCATTGTCAGCATCCACGGCGAAGTGTTGACCCTTGATATTCCCGACGGTTTGTTATAAAAGAATTTGTTTTGGCACGCCCTTTGCTTAACCTACAATCGAATAGTTTTTTCATAGGTTAAGTTTTAGGTTAAAAGGAATCAGGGCGGCTCGCTGAAAGCGGGTCGCCCTGATTCCTTTCCGGCATTATGACCGTCAGCACCCTGTATAGTTGTGCGGTGTGATGGCGTGCAGTTCCGCTTTGACTTCCTCGGAAATCTCAAGACCGTCGATGAAACGGCTGATGGTCTCCTGGGTGATATGCTCCCCGGTGCGGGTCAGCGCCTTGAGCGCTTCGTACGGCTTCGGATAACCTTCGCGGCGCAGGACGGTCTGGATGCCTTCGGCTACGACGGCCCAGTTGCGTTCCAGGTCGGCCGACACCTTTTCTTCGTTGAGGATCAGTTTTCCGATGCCTTTTTCCAGCGAACGGATCGCAACCAGGGAGTGGGCGATCGGAACGCCGATGTTGCGAAGGACCGTCGAGTCGGTCAGGTCGCGCTGCAGGCGCGAGACAGGGAGTTTTTCCGAGAGATAGTCGTAGATCGCGTTGGCCAGGGTCAGGTTTCCTTCGGCGTTTTCGAAGTCGATGGGGTTGACCTTGTGCGGCATCGTGGAGGAACCGACCTCACCCGGACGGATGGCCTGGGCGAAATACTCCATCGAGATATAGAGCCAGCAGTCCCGGCTCAGGTCCACCAGCACGGTATTGATGCGGCGGAGCGCGTCGAAGATGGCGGCCAGATTGTCGTAGTGGTCGATCTGGGTAGTGGGCCAGGAACGTTTCAGCCCGAGCGAAGCGACGAAATTCTCGGCGAAGTCATTCCAGTCGATGTCCGGGAAAGCGGCATGATGGGCGTTGAGATTGCCGGTCGCGCCACCGAACTTGCCAGGATAGGGACGGGCTTCCAGCTGCCGGAGCTGCTCTTTGAGCCGCACGATGAAAACATCCAGTTCCTTGCCCAGACGCGTCGGGGAAGCAGGCTGGCCGTGCGTATGCGCAAGCATGGGCACGTCGGCCCAGAGGGTGGCGCGTTCGGAAAGCATTCCCATCAGTTCGCGGAGTGCAGGGACATACACTTCGACAAGCGCTTCCTTGAGCGAAAGTGGCGTCGCCGTGTTGTTGATGTCCTGCGAGGTGAGTCCGAAATGAATGAACTCCGAGAAACGGGCGAGTCCCAGGTCGGCGAAGCGCTCTTTGAGGAAGTACTCCACCGCTTTGACGTCGTGGTTCGTCCGGGATTCGATTTCCTTGATCCGGGCGGCGTCTTCCGTAGTGAAATCACCGTAGAGGGTCCGCAATTGCGGGAAGCAGGCCGGATCCACTTCCGAAAGCTGGGGGAGCGGCAATTCGCACAGAGCGATGAAATACTCCACCTCCACGAGCACCCGATAGCGCATCAGGGCATACTCGGAAAAGAAAGCGGACAGTTCGGACGTTTTCCCGAAATAGCGTCCGTCAATGGGGGACAGGGCGAGCAGGGGATCCATATTACAGTTTGCGTTTGACTTCGACAATCTGGTAGGCTTCGATCATGTCGCCGATCTTGATATCGTTGAAGCCGTCTACACTCAGACCGCAGTCGAAGCCGGCGGAGACTTCCTTCACATCGTCTTTCAGGCGTTTGAGCGAACCCAGCTGTCCGGTATAGACCACGATACCGTCGCGGATCACGCGGACCTTCGCATTGCGCGTCAGCTTGCCGTCGCGGACCATACAGCCGGCAATGGTGCCGACCTTCGAGATCTTGAAGGTCTCGAGGACCTCGGCATTGGCGGTGATCTCTTCCTTCTCTTCCGGGGCAAGCATACCCTCGATACCGCTCTTGACTTCTTCGATGGCGTCGTAGATGACCGAATAGAGGCGGATTTCAATCTGTTCCTTTTCAGCCAGCTTGCGGGCGTTGGGCATCGGGCGGACCTGGAAGCCGATGATGATGGCGTTCGAGGCGACGGCCAGCAGGACGTCCGATTCGGAGATGGCACCCACGGCTTTGTGGATTACGTTGACGTGGATCTCCTCGGTCGAGAGCTTGATGAGCGAATCGGAAAGAGCCTCGATGGAACCGTCCACGTCGGCTTTGACGATGATATTGAGTTCCTGGAAATTGCCCAGGGCGATGCGGCGGCCGATCTCCTCGAGGGTGATATGGGTCTGCGTCTTGATGCCCTGGATGCGGATGAGCTGTTCGCGTTTGTTGGCCACGTCGCGCGCCTCTTTTTCGTCTTCCATCGCGTTGAGGGTATCGCCGGCGGTCGGGGCGCCGCTCAGACCGAGTACGGAGACCGGCGTGGAAGGACCGGCTTCCTTGAGCCGCTGTCCGCGTTCGTTGAACATCGCTTTCACGCGGCCTGCGTAGCATCCGGCCACGATCGGGTCGCCTACGTGGAGCGTCCCGCTCTGGACAAGCACGGTGGCCAGGTAGCCACGGCCCTTGTCGAGCGACGACTCGATGATGTTGCCCACGGCCAGCTTGTTCGGATTGGCCTTGAGTTCGAGCATGTCTGCTTCAAGCAATACTTTCTCCAGCAGCTCCTCGACATTGATGCCTTTCTTGGCTGCGATTTCCTGGCACTGGTACTTGCCGCCCCAGTCTTCGACCAGGATATTCATATTCGCCAGCTGCTCCTTGATCTTTTCAGGATTGGCGCCGGGCTTGTCGATCTTGTTGATGGCGAAGATCATCGGGACGCCGGCTGCCTGGGCGTGGTTGATGGCCTCGATGGTCTGCGGCATCACGGCGTCGTCGGCCGCGATAATGATGATGGCCAGGTCGGTGACCTTGGCGCCTCGGGCACGCATGGCGGTGAAGGCCTCGTGGCCCGGCGTATCCAGGAAGGTAATGTGCCGTCCGTCAGGGAGGGCGACGTTATAGGCACCGATGTGCTGGGTGATGCCGCCGGCCTCGCCCGCGATGACATTGGTCTTGCGGATGTAGTCGAGCAGCGATGTCTTGCCGTGGTCCACGTGGCCCATCACAGTGACGATCGGCGGACGCGGGAGCAGGTCTTCTTCCTTGTCTTCCTCCTGGGCGATGGCACCCTGGATCTCGGCGGTGACGAATTCGATCTTGTAACCGAACTCTTCGGCCACGAGGACAAGGGCTTCCGCATCGAGACGCTGGTTGATCGACACCATCAGGCCGAGGTTCATACAGGCTTCGATGACCTTGGTCACAGGCGTGTTGTTCATCAGGATGGCCAGTTCGTTGACAGTCACGAATTCGGTGACTTTAAGCACGTTGCTGGTGAGCTCCTGACGCTCCTGTTCTTCCTGCATCTTCTGGGAGATCTCCTCGCGTTTTTCGCGGCGGTGTTTCGAGGTCTTGGTTTTGCCGTGACCTTCCGTCATCCGTGCATAGGTCTCCTTGATCTGTTTCTGGATCTCGTCGCTGTCGAATTCGGGGCGTACGGCCTTGAAGCGTTCATTCTTCTTGGCGCCGCCTTTGGCGCGTGCATTGTCTTTATTGTCCTTGACGGCCGGTTTGCCGATGCTGTTCTTCGGGTTGTTGATGTCAACCTTGGCCGGTCCTTTGTGGATGCGTTCGCGTTTGTTCTTGTCCTTTTTGCCGTGGTCGGCCGTGGCCGGCTTCTTTTCGAATTTGGAGAGGTCGATGGTTCCGACCGTCTTGGGACCCGCGAGTTTCTCGACCTTGGTCTCGATATGTTCGATGACCGGGCGTTCATCACGCTTCTCCACTTTTTTCTCTTCCGGCTTTTCCTCTTTGGGAGCCTCCAGTACCGGCGCTTCGGCAGATTTCTCAGGCTCTGCGGGTTTCTCGGGCTTTTCGGGTACAACGGCTGCGGGTTTCGGTTCCTCCGGCTTGGCGGAGGCCTGGGCAGGCTCCGGCTTCTTCTTGGGAGTCAGGTCGATATGGCCGACAATCTTGATATCGCTCCTGGGCTGCTCGGAAACCACCTCTTTTTTCTTCTCCTCCGGCGCGGGAACAGTTTCCGGTGCGGGAGTATCCACCTTCTTCTGTTCCGTGAAAACGTTGGTCTTGATGATGACTTCCTGTACCGGTTCTTCCTCCTCGGCCGCCCGGTTGCTTTCCATCTCCGTGATCTCCTTGACCTTGATAGCGACCTTGCGCGACTGCTCCTTGATGAGCTGCTCCTTGCCGAACTCCTTGGCTACCAACGCGAAGACATCTTCCGATATCTTGGAAGTCAAAGTGAGTTCATCGGTGTAGCCCTTCTTCTTGAGGAAGTCGGTCAGGGTGGAAAGGCCGATGTTGAAATCCTTGAGTACCTTGTTGATTCTGATTGTTCCTTCTGCCATACTTGCTTCTCCCGTATTGTGTATTGATTAGTTTTCGAATTCAGCCCGCAGGATACGCTGCACGTCGAGGACGGTTTCCTCCTCGAGGTCGGCCCGCTGCATGATCTCCTCGGTAGGGAGGGCCAGCACGCTCTTGGCCGTATCGCAGCCGATCTGTTTGAGGCAGTCGATGATCCACTGGTCGATTTCGTCGGCGAAATCGTCGAGCATCACGTCTTCGTCGTCTTCCGGCGACTCACCGCCGAGACGGTACACGTCGATCTTATATCCGGAAAGCTGTTCGGCCAGCAGGATATTGCTGCCGTTCCGTCCGATAGCCAGCGCAAGTTCGCTCGACTCGAGGTCGATGTGGATGCTCTTGTTTTCTTCGTCGATGCTGATCGACGAAATTTTGGCCGGCGAAAGGGCGCGCTGGACGAGCAGCTGGGTGTTGGACGTCCAGTTGATGATGTCGATGTTCTCGTTGCGAAGTTCGCGTACGATACCGTGGATGCGGGATCCCTTGACACCGACGCAGGCGCCGACCGGGTCGATCCGGTCGTCGTAGGATTCGACGGCCACCTTGGCGCGCTCACCCGGCATGCGGACCACTTTCTTGATGGTGATCAGGCCGTCGAAGATTTCCGGCACTTCCTGCTCGAACAGGCGCTCCAGGAAGAGGTTCGAGGTACGCGAAAGAGTGATGATCGGGTTGTTGTTCTTCATCTCTACGCTGATGATCACAGCCTTGACCGTATCGCCTTTGCGGAAGAAGTCGGAAGGAATCTGTTCGCTCTTCGGCAGGACGAGTTCGTTGCCGTCTTCATCCATGACCAGGACTTCCTTCTTCCAGGCCTGATAGACCTCGCCAACCAGGATGTCGCCCACCTTTTCGCGGTATTTGTTGTAGAGATTCGCCTTCTCGATGTCCGTGATGCGGCTCGAGAGGTTCTGCCGCAGGTTGAGGATGCCGCGGCGGCCGAAGCTCGACATCGGCACCTCTTCCGGGTATTCTTCGCCCACCTCGTAGGAGTCGTCGATTTTCTGCACCTCTTCGAGCGAGATCTCCTTGTTAGGGTCTTCCACGGTCTCGACGACCATCCGGTTGCGGATGATCGAGATGTCGCCCTTGTCGATGTTGATAATGATATCGAAGTTATCGGCATCGCCGTACATACGGGCAAGCTGGGTGCGGAAAATATCCTCCAGCACGCTCATCAGCGTGGGACGGTCGATGTTCTTGAGTTCCTTGAATTCAGCGAATGTGCTGATCAGATTGACTTCCATTGTGTATATTGATTTTATGTTTTGTCAAATGCCTGCCGATCCGACCATCAGCGAAAAGTCTTCCTTGTCGCGGTCGAGTTTCGATTCGAGGTAGCGGCTCAGCGCCACGCAGTCGTCGATCGCCACGCCGCCTTCGCGGGTGATGATCACTTCGATGTCGTTGTCTTCACTCACGGTAACCTCCACCAGGGAGAGGTCCGTACCCTGCAGATGCTCCTGCGCAAGGGCTTCGATGGTCTGTTTCTGGATCATAGTGTAAATGGCACAAAAAAAAGGAGACTGCCTGTCCCCTCAATCGCGGCAAAGGTAACAATTAAGTGCTGAATCACAAAAATTTTTTGAAAAAGTATTAAATTTGCGATAGTTATGGAGATAACGGCTCAGACATTGGCAGACCTTCTCGGCGGCGAGATTGTCGGCGATCCGCAGATTGTGGTAAAAGCCCCGGCGCGCATTGAACAGGCGAGGCGGGGTGACGTGTGTTTCTTTGCCAATCCCAAATACGAACACTATATCTACGATACCCAGGCCAGCGTCCTGCTGGTCAACCGCTCGTTCGTGCCGAAAAAGCCGGTACCTGCCACCCTTATCAAGGTGGATGACGCCTATGCCGCCGTATCGGTGCTGCTTGACTTTTTTGCCCGGCTTCGCCGGACACGGAAGCGCGGCAACCGCTTCCGGGCGCGGCTTTCTTTCCGCCGCTCCGTGGCCTGCTCCGCCCGCATCGGCAAGGGCACGTACATTTATCCCCAGGTCTATGTCGGGCCGAACGTGCGGATCGGCAAGGATTGCATCCTCTATCCCGGCGTGCGCATCTACCACGACTGCGTGATCGGCGACCGCTGCATCCTCCACGCCGGCGTGGTGATCGGCGCCGACGGCTTCGGCTTTGCCCCGCAGGAAGACGGCTCCTACCGGAAAATCCCCCAGTTGGGCAACGTCGTGATCGGCGATAATGTGGAAATCGGGGCGAACGCCACGGTCGACCGGGCGACAATGGGTTCGACCGTCATCGAGAGCGGTGTCAAAATCGACAATCTATGCCAGGTGGCCCACAATGTCGTTATGGGGAAGAATACGGTAATGGCGGCCCTGAGCGGCATCGCCGGTTCCGCCAAGCTCGGGTCACACTGCATGATTGGCGGCCAGTCCGGGATCAACGGCCATATTTCCGTAGCGGACAATACGGTCCTTGCGGGGCGGAGCGGTATCATCAGCGACATTTCCGAACCCGGTTCCAAACTGATGGGATATCCTGCCCTGGAATACGGTACATATATGCGGGCGTATGCCCTTTTCCGCCGCAGCGGCGGCAAATCCAGACCGAAAGAATGAAGCAGCATACCCTGAAAGCGTCTTGTTCTTTTTCGGGTAAAGGCCTCCATACGGGCCGTCCCGTGTCGATGCAGGTGCTTCCGTCTTCGCCTGGGACGGGCATTGTCTTTCAACGGACGGATCTCCCCGGGGAGCCGATGGTCGCGGCGCACGTTCGCAACGTGGGTCGCACGCGTCGCGGCACGACGCTTTCGTCAGCTGGCGTACGGATTCTTACGCCGGAACATCTGCTGTCCGCCCTGTCCTGCCTGGGTGTGGATAATGCGCTGGTGAGGCTCGACGCCGCGGAAGTTCCGATACTCGACGGAAGCGCCCGGCCGTATGCCGAAGCCTTTATCGCGTGCGGGTTGGAGGAACAGCCCGAGGAGCGGGTTCCGTTGGCCGTCCGCCGTCCGTTCGTCTATGAAGATCCCCGAAGTGGCGCCCGCATCGGACTGGAACCCTTCGACGGCTTTGAGGCAGAAGTGACCATCGATTTCAAATCGAAGGTTATCGGGGTGCAAAAGGCCCGTTTCGATGCTTCGACCGACTATGTCCGCGATATCGCTCCCTGCCGCACATTCTGTTTCCGGCGCGAGGTCTTTTTCCTTCGTCTTACCGGCCTGATCCGCGGCGGCTCCCTGGAAAATGCCCTGGTGGTGGATGAGCCGCGCGGCTATGTGGGTAATCCGGTTCTGTCTTTCGAGAACGAACCCGCCAGGCATAAACTACTTGATTTGCTCGGCGATTTTTCCCTGGCCGGACGTCCCATCCTGGGCAGGGTCCGCGCTTATAAACCCGGCCATACGGTCAACACGAAAGCGTTGGCCCTTTTCTTATCTGAAAATGGTTATGAATGAGAATATGACTTGTGTGCACCCCGGTGCCAAACTTGGCCGCAATGTGGTCGTTTCGCCCTTTACGACTATCGCGGAGCACGTTGAAGTCGGCGACGACTGCTGGATCGGCCCCAACGTGACGATTTTCGATTATGTGAGAATCGGCTGCGGCTGCCGGGTGTTTCCCGGCGCGGTAATCGGCGCGATTCCGCAGGATATGAAGTTCCAGGGTGAAGAAAGCTGGGTCGAGATCGGCGACAGGACGACGATCCGTGAATTCGCGACCGTCAACCGCGGCACGGCGGCCAGCGGCAAATGCCTCACCCGCGTCGGCAATGATTGCCTGATCATGGCTTATGTACACGTCGCACACGATTGCCGGATCGGCGACAACTGCATCCTTACCAGTTTTTCCGGCCTGGCCGGAGAAGTGGAAGTGGACGACTGGGCCATTGTCGGCGGCGGTACGATGGTGCACCAGTTCACGCATATCGGAGAGCACGTGATGCTGGCCGGCGCAGCGGGCGTATCGAAAGACATTCCGCCTTATGTACTCACGGCACGGAATCCCGTCCGGTATGCCGGCGTCAACATCGTCGGCTTGCGGCGCCGTGGTTTCAGCGATGCGGTAATCTCTGAAATCGAAGGGATATACCGCCTGATCTATTCCAGCGGACTGAATGTGTCCGATGCCTGCCGGGAAGTCGACCGGCAGTACGCTCCGAGCGAATACCGCGACAAGATCCTTTCGTTTATCGGGCAGTCGTCACGCGGCATCATCCGATGACGACCCTTGCCGCAGATTCCGGGACCCCGCTCTTTCCGGTGAGCGTACTGACGACGGCCTATTTTCCGCCGGTCGAGTATTTCTTTGCCATCGCCCGCAGCGGCCGGGTGCTGATCGAACAGCACGAGCATTATCAGAAGCAGTCGTGGCGCAGTCGATGCCGTATCCTTTCTGCCGGCGGGCCGGAAGATCTGTCCATTCCGATTGTCAAAGAGGAACGCCGGAGCCGTCCGGTCCGTGACATCCGCATCGATTATGGCGAACCTTGGCTGCAACACCATCTGCGCGCATTCGAGGCTGCCTACCATTCATCGGCTTTCTTCGACTATTATGCCGACGATCTGTTTCCCGTCTTGCTCCGCAAGCCTGAATTTCTCTTCGACCTGAATATGGCTTTGCTGGAGAAACTGCTGGATCTGCTCGACCTGCACGTTCCCGTTTCCCTGACCGAGAGTTTTGTGAAGGATACTGAGGGTGTCATGCCCGGCTCGACCGGGCATCTCTTCGATTTCCGCGCGCGCATCCAGCCCAAATACAAAGGCGAAAGCCTGCTCGCCGAATATGGACGGGAGCAGGCTTACTATCAGGTTTTCGTCAATCAGGATCCGGGTGTTTGTCATTCCCGGCTTGAACGGGAATCTCGTTTCATTCCGAATCTTTCGATTCTCGATTTGCTTTCAGCAGAAGGTCCTGACGCTTGCCGTTTCCTTTAGAACTTGACGGCCAGGGTGCAGACCACTTTGTTGAGACTGTTCGTATTGGTGCCTGTCGGCACGGTCACTGCGCTGGAGTAGTCGTCGTAAAGCTGGAAGCTGTCGGTGGTCGACAACATACGGCTCCAGGCAAGGTCGATCGAGGTGGCAGGCGTCAGATTGAAGCCCAGACCTGCGCTGACCACGTTGCGCGAGGCGTAGCCTTTCGCGGCAGGCGTGTAATGCTGGTAACCGCCACGCAGGGAGAACGCGTCGCTCAGACGGAGTTCCAAACCGGCTCGCAGGGTGCTGGAGGCGAGGTAATTCTGGCTCATCCAGTCGTTTTCTTCATAGAAGACGCTTTCCGAGCCGTTCTCGCTCTTGAGCCGGGTATTCGCGTAGTTTACGTTTTCGTAGTCCACGCTGATCAGGCCGCGGTCCATGAAGGTATAGGCAGCGCCGACGCTCCAACGCATCGGGGCGGTGAGCTTGTAGGAGTAGGTGCCGGTCGGGGAGTATTCCGTGTAGGAGTTCCCATTGTTGAAGGCGGTATTCATCGTGTAGTCCCACTCATCCGTCAGGGCGTACCAGGTCGGCGTCGTGATGGTCGCACCGAGCCGCAGGCCGGACATCGGGTTGACGATGACACCGAACTTGAAGTTGGCGCCGGTACCGGTGGTACGCAGCCAGAAGCTGTTGTCCATCGAAACGAAGCCGTCATCGAAGCGGGAGTCGTCTCTTGCCACTTCCTCGTAATACTCTTCCACCGTCTGGCTCACGGTATGGAGATTCACGTTCACGCCGAAGTACAGGAAGTCGGAGAAGTTGCCGCCGAAGTTGAGGGCGAATTCTTCGTTGCTGCCCCGGACCTTGCGGTTGAATGCCTGGTCCAGTGCGCCGCCGATCTGCAGTTCGTCGGTCGCCTCATTGTAATTCTCGGTCGATGCGAGGTAGGAGTCGTGTACATCCGAATACTTTCCGCCCAATACCGAGAGAGGTGCAATCACGTAGGTGTTCCACGCCATCTGGCCGGTCCAGGGAACGTTGGAGTTGTAATCGCTCTGATCCAGAATGCTGTCGCTGATTCCCTCCAGGCTGGCGGCGATCGAGCTCAGCATCGAGGAGTTGTCGGTCGTTCCGTACGCTCTCATCGCCGAACGGAAGTTATTCTTCTTGTTATACACGAAGCCGAAATTGAAGTTGAGCAGTCCGCTGTAGTTGCCCGTGTCGAAAGTCAGTACCGTGCCCAGGTTCGACACTGTCAGGGCGGTATTCCGGGTCGTAGTACCGTTGCCCAGGTAACTCACGTTGGAACGGGATGTTGTCAGGCCCGGCGTAAAAGAGATCTGGGAGCAGCGGAATACGCCGGAACTGGCGGGGTTGATGGCAAGGCCGCCGAGGTCGCCGCCCAGTGCGGTAAAGGCATTGCCCAAGGCCATCGAACGGGCGGTCCCTTCATAATATTCCTGCGCCAGGTTCAGCGCATCGTCCGCAGTCTGGGCAAACAGGCTTGCCGCAAGGGTGAGGGACAGGAACAGGGTAATTATCTTTTTCATGTCGATCGTTCGTTTAAGGATTGTCAAAAAGTTCAACGCGAGATTGCGGGATTAGCGCCTTCCGCCGCCGCTGTGGCCGCCGCTGCTGTGGCTGCTGCCCGAGCTGCCCGAGCTGGACGAACCGCCGCTGTAGCCGCCACCGCTGCGTGAGACGCCGCCGCCGCTGTAGCTGCCCGAAGAGCGGCTGTAACTTCCGCCGCCGCTGGCGCCGGTGCGGGTCGGACGGCTGCCGCCGTTGGAACGGACGGTGCCGGAAGAGTTGCGGGTGCTGACGCTGCCGCCCGAGTTGGTGCGGCGGGTGGTATACATCCCGCGGCCGGAAGAGGAACCGGTAGTGCGGTACATTCCGCTGCCGGTCGCAGAGTTACGCGGAGTATAGACTACGTTGCGGCCGTGGTTGCCGGGGCCCGGACCCGGATTCACGTAACCGGGATAATAGTGGTGATGGTGATACCAGCGGTCCCAACCATACCATCCCGCATACCCTGCTCCCCAGTACCAGGGATCGTACCAGCCGTAATAATACGGGTTGTAGCCATAGTAACCGTACCAGGTGTCGTACCAGCTTGTACGCCAGTACCAGTCGGTGTACCAGGGATTGCGGAGACCATAGTAGCCGTAATAGGGAGAACCGTTCCAGCCGTACATCCCATAGTTGACGTACCAGGGACTGTCAAACTTGTGGAGACGGGACTCATAGGTCTCGCCGTCCATCAGCTCCGTGACGACGTAAAGATTTCCTTCCTCGTCTTTGGCGAGGTATTGCTCATATTGACGCTGCCGTTCCTGTTCACGCTGCGCTTCCTGCGCTGCGACCATCTTGGCGCGGGAAGCCGCCGTTGGCCGGTAATAAATTCCGTCGCCGTACATAGACGAAGCATAGTACCCCGACGTACCACAAGAGCTGGCAAGTGCCGCGAAAGCAAGGATCACGAAGAATCCGAATCGATTGTTTTTCATTTTAACCTCCTGTGTAATTTATAAGTGTTTTTTACTTAATTTTGCGTTTTGTTGTTTGGACGCGTTTTCAGTCCGTCCGTTTAATTAAGTAATGCAAAGATATCAATTTTTGTACCAATATAAAAGTTATGGCAGAGGTAACGAACAAGGAAGTGACCAACCGGGAAGATAATTATTCGCAATGGTATAACAATCTGGTGGTAAAAGCCGATCTGGCCGAGCAGTCCGCGGTCCGCGGATGTATGGTGATCAAGCCCTACGGCTATGCCATCTGGGAAAAAATGCAGCATCAGCTCGACAAGATGTTCAAGGAGACGGGGCACGTCAATGCCTATTTCCCTTTGTTCATTCCCAAATCTTTCCTCAGCCGCGAGGCCGAGCATGTGGAAGGCTTTGCGAAGGAGTGTGCCGTGGTGACGCACCACAGGCTGAAAGTCGCGCCCGACGGAAAGGGTGTGGTGGTCGATCCCGATGCAAAGCTCGAGGAAGAACTGATTGTACGTCCGACGTCCGAGACCATTATCTGGAATACCTATAAGAATTGGATCAAGTCGTGGCGCGACCTGCCGATCCTGTGCAACCAGTGGGCCAACGTCGTGCGTTGGGAAATGCGCACGCGCCTGTTCCTTCGTACGGCTGAATTCCTCTGGCAGGAAGGCCACACCGCCCACGCAACGTACGACGAGGCCGTGGCCGAGGCGCAGAAGATGGTGGACGTGTATGCCCGCTTCGCACGCGAATTCATGGCCATGCCGGTGGTCATCGGGCACAAATCCGAGACAGAGCGTTTCGCAGGCGCCCTCGACACCTACAGCATCGAAGCGATGATGCAGGACGGAAAGGCCCTGCAGGCCGGAACCTCACATTTCCTGGGACAGAACTTCGCCAAGGCTTTCGACGTGCAGTTTGCCAACAAGGAGGGTAAACTCGAGTATGTCTGGGCTACTTCGTGGGGTGTTTCCACGCGCCTGATGGGCGCGCTGATCATGTGCCACAGCGACAATAACGGTCTGGTGCTGCCGCCCGCCCTGGCCCCGGTCCAGGTGGTGATGGTGCCCATCTACAAGAAGGACGAGGAACGTGAAGCCATCCTTGCACGGATGGAAGAGCTCAAGAAAGAATTCGAAGCGAAAGGTCTCAGCGTGAAGGTCGATGACCGGGACAACCTCCGTCCGGGATTCAAGTTTGCCGAATGGGAACTCAAAGGTGTGCCGGTGCGCGTGGTCATCGGGCCGCGCGACCTGGAAAGCGGCCACGTGGAACTTGCCCGCCGCGACACCTCCACGAAGGAGAGTATTCCGCAGGAAGGTCTGGCCGACCATATCGTCGCACTGATGGACGAAATCCAGAAGAATCTGTACGCGAAGGCCCTGAAGTTCCGCGACGAGAATATCCGCAAGGTCGATACCTGGGAAGAATTCAAGGTCGAGATCGAGAAGGGCGGGTTCCTGCTCTGTCACTGGGACGGAACGCCCGAAACCGAGGAGAAGATCAAGGAATTGACCAAGGCGACCATCCGCTGCATTCCCATCGATTCCTGCGTATGCGAAGAAGAAGGCAAGTGCGTGTACAGCGGCGAGCCTTCGCACCGGAGAGTCATTTTTGCAAGAGCCTATTAAAAACGGAATACCATGAAGAAACTGATCCTGGCCGTCATGGCCGTTTTCGCGACCTGTGCGCTGTTCGCGCAGGACGCTCCCGCGGCGGAAGAAGCGCCGAAAGCCGAATGGAACAAGGGTATCACCACCAACATCGGCTTTTCCCAGCTTTCCCTGATGCAATGGGCTGCCGGCGGTGTCGGGCAGTTGTCGCTCAATACCTATGCCGACGTATATGCCAATCTGACGAAGGGTAAAATTCTTTGGACCAATGAACTGCAGGCAGGTTACGGATTTATCCACTCGTTCGACAAGGACTATCTGCTCAAGAGTGACGACCGGCTGATTTTCGACAGCAAATTCGGATACAAGGCTGCCGAGAAACTCTACTTCTCGGCTGTGTACAATTTCCGGACGCAGTTTGCGGAAGGGTGGGACGCCAAGCACGAAATCGTGATTTCCGATTTCTTCGCGCCGGCGTATACCTCCCTGGGTCTTGGTATAGATTTCAAGCCGACCAACAATGTGGCTATCAACTTCGCGCCCCTCACGGGGAAGGTGACGATGGTTCGTCCCGAGGATCTCCGTGTACGCTACGGAAATGCGGAAGACCAGTTCGCACGTTTCGAACTCGGTGCCCAGCTGCGCATCGACGCGAAATTGGAAGTGGAGAACTTCAAGGTGGGCACGGCGCTGGTGCTCTTCTCCGACTATCTCAACAAACCGCAGAACATCAAAGTTCTGTGGGATGTCAATGCCGAGGCCAAGGTCACGAAGTTCTTCTCGCTGACGCTGCGCACCAACCTGATTTACGACGACAATGTTCTGGTACCCAAGTATTATAAGAATTCGACGGAAATGTACCAGGGCAAAGGAGTCCAGTTCAAGGAACTCTTTTCGATCGGCTTTACCTACACCATCGGACAGGCGAAGAAATAACGCGTGATGCAGGACCGCTTCGACAGGACGTTGGCGCGGCTGACCGACGGCCGGCCGGACAGCAAGGTGCTGCTTGCAGTGAGCGGCGGCATCGATTCGATGACGATGGCGGACCTGTTTCTCCACAGTGCGCTGCGGCTTCCCCTGGCCGTGGCGCACTTCAATTTTCATTTGCGCGGCGCCGACAGCGACGGCGACGAGGCGCTGGTGGCGGGCTGGTGCCGCGGAAACGGGATTCCGTTCTTCCGGCAGGAAGCCGATACGAAGGCGTATGCCGCGGCGCACGGGCTGTCCGTCGAGATGGCCGCGCGCCGGCTGCGCTACGACTGGTTCTCCACGCTGTGCCGGGAGCAGGGCTTCACACACCTGGCCGTGGCGCACAATCTCGACGACAATGCCGAAACGCTGCTGCTGCATCTGCTGCGCGGCACGGGCTTACGCGGCTTGACGGGCATCCGGGAAACGATGCCGCTGCCCGGGGCAGACGACGCTTCCGGGTCGGCGGGCGTGCAACTCATCCGGCCGCTGCTCGATTTCTCGCGGCGCGAGATCGAGGCGTATGCCGTGCGTGCGGGTGTGGAATTCCGCGTGGATGCAACCAATGCCGATGTCACCATTGCACGGAACCGGCTGCGGCACGAAGTCTTCCCGCAGCTGGCGCAGATCAATCCCTCTTTCCTGCGTACCTTCCAGACGGAGATGCGGTATTTTGGGGAGGCGGAGCAGCTGCTTGACGAGGTGTTCGCGGCCGGTCGGGCTGATATCTGTTCGGACCGCGACGGCGTGCTCTGCATTGATATTCAGTCTCTTCGGCGCAAAGGGCAGTGCGGCTGGTGGCTCTATCGGCTGCTGGAGGGATATGGATTCAATGCCGATCAGTTGGCGTCAATCGAGCATTCGCTCGATGCCCTGAGCGGAAAGACTTTCCTGTCGGCGACGCATCGACTGGTGAAAGACCGCCGGGAACTGCGCGTCTATCCCTTGTCGCTTCCAGGCTCGGCCGATCTGTCCGACCGGCTCGACGTGCGGACTTTTGCCGTGATGCCCGGCTTCGATCCGAAGCAGAAGCCGGACGACGTTCTTTTCGTGGACGCCGATAAGGTTCGGCTGCCCCTGGCGGCACGTCCGCCAAAGGAGGGCGACCGCTTCCGGCCCTTCGGCATGCATCGCGGGACCAAACTCCTGAGCGATTTCTTTACGGACCTGAAGCTCGATGTCGAACAGAAGCGGCACGAGGTCGTCGTCACGATGCAAAATGAAAATGGCGACGAAGTGATCGTTGCCATTCTCGGCCGGCGCATCGACGACCGTTTCAAAATCACCGCCGCCACCTGCACGATTGCAGCCATTTCCCGGATATCATGAAACGGGTTTTGTCGTTCCTGTTCAAATGAGATTTTGCCCATTCGGACGCAACATTTACGGACAGATTTGCATCTATTCGTTGTATAACCAAAATAATAAAACCGATGATTCGCAGATTTTTTTTCGTGGCGGCCTGGGTCGTTCTGGCCTTGTCCGTATCCGTTTTGCCGATGAAGGCGCAGACGATGACGTCCGATTATGCAACGACTTCTTCCGATAAAATTCCCGGGGCCGGCCTTTTGGGAACCGGGCAAGGTTTTGTCTGGACGGGTGTGGGTATGGCTTCGACGGGAGTCGCACTGCTGGCCGTCGGCATCATGCACGAAAAGATAAATCCCAGGCAGGGGCAGGAGATAGGAACGCCAGTCTGGCCTATCTTCGGGCTTGGGGAAGTTGCCCTCGGTTCGGCGGTGGCGCTCTTGGGATTGCCTATGTTGTTTGGCGGGAAAGCGATGGTCAGGAACGCGGGTTTTACGATGGATGACCTGCCGGCGTTTGCCGGACCGGACCAGCGTGGTTTTGGAACGCTGGTTGAATTGGGAGGAGGTATAGACTCACATCTCTTTGCCCGTTTTATTCCGGGTTGGCACTTGAACGAGCATGTGTTCCTGGGCGGTGGTATTGGTGTAACAGCATTTAATGCAGGTCGTTACAATGTGATTCCTGCCGCATTTGTCGCATCGCGGTTCACCCCGGGCAGCAGTCGGGTAGTTCCCTTTTTCGGGTTGGATCTGGGCGCTTCGCTTCCCGGCGAACGCAGTGACGGGTCGGAATGTGCACTTTATATGAGCTATCGTGCAGGAGCCCGCATCCATACACACGGCCGTCAGTCGCTGTATCTCACGACCAACCTCGATCTTTTCGATGTGACGAATTTTAACGGCGCTGCGCTCGGCTTCGGCTTGGGTTATCAGTTCTAAAAGCTATTTCTTGGCTTCTTTTCCCGGATCATGGTTCCGATGCCTGTGGCACGCAGGTGTCTAATAGTGAGCGGTTTAACTAAAATCGGTTGCGTATTTTAACGCAACCGATTTTTAGGAAATCGCTGATAGTCAGGGAGATTGGTGCCACGCGATAGGGGGCTTCGCGCAGCGTCGCAGTTATTTCTTTTCCTGCTCCTCGGGAATGACCTCTTCGGCCTCGTAGCCCAGTTTGTTGATGGCGGCGGCGAGTTTCTCCTTGTCGGTCTTGTTGGCGTCGTACTTGATCCAGACGGTACGGTCGTCCAGCGTGACTTTCATGTCCTTGATGCCTTTCTCATAGGGGAGGTTGGCTTCCACCTTCTTGACGCAGTTCTTGCAGTCGATGGTGGTGACGAAGGTCACTTCCTGGATGTTGGCGGCCTTCTTCTGTTTCTTG
>JAFRRF010000033.1 GCA_017428245.1 Bacteroidales bacterium | reverse complement strand
GGATTGATGCTCCGCTTTTCGCACCACCAGGTCTTGGCGATGGCGCCGAACATCTGGGCCGGCGATTTGGCGGAAGACGGGTAATCCAGCAGGTCGGGATAGTTGTGCTCGAAGAAATTGACCCAAGCCGGGCAGCACGAAGTCATGATCGGCAGTTTTACGGTCTTGTCGCCCGCCAGGAAAGCTTTCAGGCGTTTCAGGATCTCGGCGCCTTCCTCCATGATGGTCAGGTCGGCGGCGAAGTCGGTGTCGAAGACCTTGGTGAAGCCCAGGTGCTTGAGGGCGGTCACCAGTTTGCCGGTGACGATCGTACCGGGCTTCATGCCGAATTCCTCGCCGAGGGCGACGCGGACGGCCGGAGCGGGCTGCGCGATGACGATCTTGTTGGGATCGCAGAGGTCGTCGAGCAGACGGTCGGTATTGTCACGCTCGGTCAGGGCGCCGGTCGGGCAGACCGCCACGCACTGGCCGCAGTAGGAGCAGTCCGTATCCTTGAACATCCGGTCGAAGGTCGGGGCGATGGTGGTGTCGAAACCGCGGCGGATGGCACCCAGCACACCCACCGACTGAACGGTGTTGCACACACTCTCGCAGCGGCGGCAGAGGATGCACTTGTCCATGTTGCGCGTGATGGCGGCCGTCACCTCTTTCTTGCGGGTCGACTGTTCGCCACCCTGGAAAGGCATCTGGCGGATATTGAAGCGCATTACCAGGCGCTGCAGTTCGCAGTCGCTGCACTTGGGGCAGGTAAGGCAATCGTTCGGGTGATCGGAGAGCATGAGCTCGGCGATGGTCTTGCGCGCGCGGATCACGCGGGCGGAGTTGGTCTTGACCACCATGCCTTCCATACACATCGTAGCGCAGGAAGGGGCCAGGTTGCGGCGTCCCTCCACTTCCACGACGCAGATACGGCAGGAAGCGGGGTTGTTCTTCACGCAGGTGCCCTTGAGGTCGATGTGGCAGAGCGTGGGGATGTCGATGCCGACGGATTGAGCAGCATCGAGGAGGGTCGTCCCGGGAGCAACGGTCACCGGGATATTGTCTATGGTAAGTTTGATTTTTTTGTCCATGATGCTTCTAGATTACGGTGATGGCGCCGAAATGGCAACGCGACAGGCACATGCCGCAACGGATGCAGACGTACGGGTTGATGACGTGCGGTTTGCGGCTCTCGCCCATGATGGCCTGCGACGGGCAGGACTTCAGGCAGGCCGAGCAGCCCTTGCAGCGCTGCGGGTCGATGGTGTAGGTCAGCAGGGCCTTGCACTTCTTCGCGCGGCACTTGTGGGCGCGCACGTGCTCCACGTACTCATCACGGAAATTGGAGAGCGTCGAGAGCACGGGGTTCGGGGAGGTCTGGCCGAGACCGCAGAGGGCGGAATCCTTGATGACCGTGGCCAGGTTCTCGAGCTGGTCGAGGTCGGACATCTGGCCCTTGCCTTCGGTGATGCGGGTGAGGATCTCGAGCATGCGCTTGTTGCCGATGCGGCAGGGCGTGCATTTGCCGCAGGATTCACCCACGGTGAACTCGAGGTAGAACTTGGCGACCGACACCATGCAGTCGTCTTCGTCCATTACGATCATACCGCCGGAACCCATCATCGAACCGGCAGCCGTCAGGCTTTCGTAATCGATGGGGATGTCGAGGTGTTTCTCGGTAAGGCAGCCGCCGGAAGGACCGCCGGTCTGGACAGCCTTGAACTTCTTGCCGTTCTTCACGCCGCCACCGATGTCGTAGATGATCTCGCGCAGGGTCGTGCCCATCGGGACCTCGATCAGGCCGACGTTATTGATCTTGCCGGCCAGGGCGAACACTTTGGTGCCCTTCGATTTCTCCGTGCCGATCGACGAGAACCATTTCGGTCCGCGCGTCAGGATCACGGGAACGTTGGCCAGCGTCTCCACATTGTTCACGTTGGTCGGCTTGCCCATATAGCCGGCCTCGGCCGGGAACGGCGGTTTGAGCGTCGGCTCGCCGCGCTTGCCTTCCATGGAATGGATCAGGGCCGTCTCTTCACCGCAGACGAAAGCACCGGCGCCGTAGCGGATTTCGATGTCGAAATCGAAGCCGGAGCCAAGGATGTTTTTGCCGAGAAGGCCGTATTCACGGGCCTGGGCAATGGCGATCTTCAGGCGTTCGACGGCGAGCGGATACTCGGCGCGGATATAGATCAGACCGTGGTGTGCTTCGATGCAGTAGCCGCAGATGGTCATGGCCTCGACGATGGAGTTGGGGTCGCCTTCCATGATGGAACGGTCCATGAAAGCACCCGGGTCGCCTTCGTCGGCGTTGCAGACCACATATTTGTCTTTTGCCTTGAACTTGCGGGCGATTTCCCACTTCGTTCCGGTAGGGAAACCGGCGCCGCCGCGTCCGCGGAGACCGGATGCCTTGATATCGTCAAGGACTTCCTGGCTGTCGCGCTTGAGGCTTTCCGCCAGGGCACGGTAGCCGTAACGGCCGATGTACTCGGTTATATCCTCGGGATTGATCACGCCGCAGTTGCGGAGCGCCACGCGCATCTGCTTGCGGTAGAAGTTCATGTGCTTGGAATCATTGATATGACGTCCGGTACCGGGATCCAGATAAAGGAGCCGTTCGACACGGATGCCGCCGATGATGTGGGAGGTGATGATTTCCTCCACGTCCACGGGGCGGACCGAGGTGTAGAAAGTGTTGTCGGGCATGATCTTGACGATCGGGCCTTTTTCGCAGAAACCGAAGCAGCCGGTAACGATCACATCCACCTTGTCGGCGATTCCGTGGGCCTGGATCGACGCGTGGAAATTCTCGACGATTTTCGCGCTTTCGGAAGCCTTACAGCCCGTACCGCCGCAGCAGAGGATCTGG
>JAFRRF010000032.1 GCA_017428245.1 Bacteroidales bacterium | reverse complement strand
GGAGGCGCCGGGGATGATCATCAGCTCCTTGTTGGTGCCGGTCAGCAGGCCGAAGGCGTATTCGCTGAAATAGCGGCTGTGGGCTTTTTCGCCGTGGATGAGCAGCACGGGGTTCTCGATTTCACCGGCCCAGGCCAGCAGCGGCTGATTCAGGAAACTCTGGCAGCCGATGACGTTCCAGCCGTCGTTGGAGTTGCCGCTGCGGGCGTGATAGCCGCGCGGGGTTTTGTAGTATGCGTGGTAATCCTTGACGAACCAGGGGGCATCGTCCGGGAGCGGATCGATGACGCCGCCGGCGCGCTCATACGTTCCGGCCGCATAGTCTTTCGTGCGCTGGGCGGCCAGGGCGCGGCGTTTTTCCATCCGCTGGGCGGGCGTGTCCTCGCTGGCGAAGTAGCCTTCCACATTGACCTTGCTCATATCGTACATCGTCGAGGCGACAGTGGCCTTGATGCGGGGATCGAGAGCGGCCGCATTGATGGCCATCCCGCCGAAACCGCAGATGCCGATGATGCCGATGCGCTCCGGGTCCACCAGATCGCAATTGGACAGGAAATCCACGGCGGCCAGGAAGTCTTCCGTATTGATGTCCGGTGAAGCCATCCGGCGCGGCTCTCCGCCCGATTCACCCGTGTAGGAAGGATCGAAGGCGAGCGTCACGAAACCTCTTTCCGCCATATGCTGCGCATAGAGGCCGGAGGACTGCTCCTTCACGGCGCCGAAGGGGCCGGAAACGGCGATGGCCGGAAGGGCGCCTTCAGCATCTTTCGGGACATACAGATCCGCGGCGAGCTCGATGCCGTAGCGGTTATGGAAAGTGACTTTGCTGTGGTTGACCAGTTCGGACTTCGGGAATGTTTTATCCCATTCCTGGGTAAGATTCAGGGTGCTCATATGCTCTTTTTCGGTTGTTTTCGTTTGACAGGCAAGCAGCATCAGGGATGCGGCGAAGAGAGATACAAATAATTTGAAATTCATATGGTTGATCTTTTATGGTGCAAAGTTATGTGCTCTCTCGGAGATTCTTTTACCGATTTTTGTCCGATTTCTACCAATAGCGCAGAATTTTGGTTTTATCCGCCAAATTATCTACCTTTACAAACGATATGAAGAACATCCTGAAGCTTTCCGACCCCAATGTGTACGCCCGCTTTCTCCATGCGCCCGTATTGCATCCGCTGGTCAGCGTCATCCATTATGACGAAGTGTCACCCATCCACTCCAGCCTGAACCGCTACGGCGTCTACGGCCTCTTCATCCAGCGGAACTTTCCCAAGAATCTGACCTATGGCATGAAGATGTTCGATGCCCCCGACGGCTCGATCATCGCCGTCGAGCCTGGCCAGATCGGAGGAAAGGAGGATGACGGCGAATTGATCAACATCAGTGGATGGGCCCTTCTGTTCTCCCCGGAACTATTGCACGGAACCGATCTGGAAGTCCGGATGAAAGAGTATCCTTTTTTCTCTTACTTCTCCACCGAGACCCTCAAGATGGAACCTTCGGAATGGAGCCGGATCACCCAGCTCCTCACGCAGCTGCGGCACGAACTGGAGGAAAACCCCGACTCCCCTTCCCTGCGTTCCGTCATCCTCGGCTATCTCCGGATCATTCTGGAGTATTGCCAGCGCATCTATCTGCGTCAACTCTCCCGGGAAGGCAAGACATCCTCCGACCTGCTCAAGCGGTTCCACGGTTTGCTGCGGGATTATTATCTCGAAGGCAAGCAGCTGGAGCTGGGTGTCCCGTCCGTCAATTATTGTGCGGATCAGCTGGCCTATTCAGCCCGCTATCTGGGTGATATGATCCACAAAGCCACCGGCGGCACCGCCATCGGCTACATCCACTCCTTCGTGATCGACCAGGGGAAGAACCTGTTGATGAACGGGCACAATGTAAACGAAACGGCCCACTTGCTGGGCTTCGAGTTCCCCCACCACTTTACCCGCCTCTTCAAAAAAGAAACCGGCCTCACCCCGACGGAATTTCTGGGGAAATAATTGCAAGGCATTTTATTTATTTTTGTTGTATGAAAATCGAAGAAGGTTATATGCCCTTTCTGGGCTACAAGACGTACTACCGGATTGTAGGAACGGCTTCCAAAGACAAGATGCCGCTGCTGCTTTTACACGGCGGGCCCGGCAGTACCCACAATTATTTTGAAGTGCTGGACCGCGTGGCTGAGGAGACAGGGCGCCAGGTGATTTCCTACGACCAGCTCGGATGCGGCAATTCCTTCCTGGACGGGCATCCGGAACTTTGGACCCAGAAAACGTGGATGGACGAACTCATCGCCCTGCGGGAGTACCTGCATCTCGACCGGCTTCACATCCTGGGCCAGTCCTGGGGCGGAATGCTTATCATCGCCTACCTTATCGATAAGAAGCCCAAGGGCATCTGCTCAGCCATCATTTCCAGCGGCCACGCATCTTCCAGCCTCTGGGCCAGCGAGCAGCACCGGATGATCGGCCTGATGGACGAAGAAGATCAGGAAGCCATCCGTCGCGCCGAGCAGACGGGCAATTTCGAGGATCCCGCCTATCTCCGAGCGAATGACCGGTTTATGACCCTGCATTGTGCCAGTACTGATGAAAACAGCCCCGAATGCCTGACCCGCCCCAAGCGTTTCGGCAATGAAGCGTATCTCTACGGCTGGGGCCCGAACGAATATGTGCCTACCGGAAGCCTTGGGGACTTTGAATACATCGACCGCCTGGGAGAGATACACTGCCCGTGCCTTCTCTTCAGTGGCTCAGAAGACCTGTGCACGCCCGCTGTGGCCCGCTCGATGCACGAGGGAATCCCCGGAAGCCGTTGGGAACTGATGGAAGGCGCGCGCCATATGTGCTTCGTGGACCGTCACGAAGACTACTGCCGCATCCTGGAGTCCTGGATGGAAGAACACGATCCTGCCTAAGCTACAGGTCAAACTTCACGAAGTGACGATAATCACTCCCCCAGGTACCCACGGCGTATGTCGTACCCACCTTCTGCCATTCCATCTCTCCGGTGGTCAGTTTCACCAGACAATAGGTAACCCTGCCCTCGTCTGACGGATTCGGAATGAGGGTAATGGTTTTTTCGTAGCGGTCGAGAACATAACTGCCGTTCTCGTCATACGTATTGCCGCCTAGCAGGTCAACCGTATGAAGATAGTAATGCCCGTTCCCGTCAAAACTATACGTCACGGATCCATCCATCGCAAAAACCGTGGGATCGTATTGCTCGCACCAGGTACCTTCCAGCCGGTTTGTATCAAACCTCTCGCAACCGCACAGCCCTGCCGCCAGCAGCATTGCGCACATTAGTTTTGTCATCGTATGTCTCATTTTCGTCCTTGTTTTGCATATAAACACACACAAAGCCGAAATGCTGCTTGCAATTATTCTTATCTTTGACAGATTAAACGAAACTAAACCCGCCAATGCGCCAAGTCCTGCGATTCCTCCATTCCCTCTCCCTGCACAATGACAAGGCCTGGTTCGATGCCCACAAGCCGGACTACCTGAAAGCAAAGGATACAATTGAGGTGCTGGCCGTGAAACTCATCGAAGGTATCCGGTCTTTCGACGATACAATCGGACCGCTGAACGCCGCGGACTGCACGTACCGGATCTACCGGGATGTCCGCTTCTCCAAAGATAAAAGTCCCTACAAAACCCATATGGGCGTCTTCATCACACGTGGCGGAAAAAAATCCGGTTACAGCGGATACTATTTCCACGTCGACGGAACCGGCGACCACCTGCTGGCCATCGGTGACTATCTCACCGAGCCCCAGGTGCTGAAGACCCTCCGCGAGGATATTGAAATGGGCGGAGGCGACTTCCGTCGGATTCTCGCAGGTCTCGCGCCAGGTCTCGTGCTCGATACGGAAGGCGCTTTGAAGAAAGTTCCGAAGGGATTCCCGGCAGACAGTCCGGACGCGGAATTCTTCAAACTGAAGAATTTCTGCCTCCTGAAGAGCCTGGACAAAGACTTCATTCTTTCCCCGAATCTCGTGGATTCCGTCCTGGATATCTTCCGGACCGGCAAACCTTTCCTCGACTACATCAACCGCGCAATCGACTACTGCCGGGAGGAATCCCTCCTGTAAACCAGCCTGAAATCAGCGGGTAACGAACGAAAGCGGAAGCTCGAGTCCGTTTGCCTCGAGAAAGGCCCGGTCGGCCAGAATCTGCCGCGTATCCCCGACGCGGACGGCCCTGCCTTTGAAGAGGACGACGACACGGGAACAGGTGTCGTAGATGAAATCCAGGTCGTGGCTGGCGATGAGTTTGGCGCAGGGAAGCGATTGGATGACTTCCATCAGATTGCGCCTGTTCCGCGGATCCAGCCCGACGCTCGGCTCGTCCAGAAGCATCAGCCGGCTTCCCATCGACAGGACAGTCGCTATGGCGGCGAGTTTTTTCTCGCCGCCGGAAAGCCTGAAAACCGCACGGTCTTTCAGGCTTTCAATGTGTACAGCCGCCAGGGCTTTCTCCACGGCTGCCCGGGTTTGCTCCGGAGTATAGCCATAGTTGCGCGGGCCGAAGGCGATGTCGTCGTACACGGTCGAAGTGAACAGTTGATCGTCCGAATCCTGGAAAACATAGCCCAGGTCTTTGCGGATCTGACCGAGCGTTTCCTTGCGTACTTCCGTGCCGGCCACGCTCACGTGGCCGCCGGTCGGCTCCAGCAGTCCGCAGATAAGTTTGAGCAAGGTGGACTTCCCCGCCCCGTTGGCGCCCACAAGTCCGACGTTCTCCCCTTCTGCAATCTGGAAAGAGACATCGGCGACGGCCGCAATCGGAGCTTCTCCCCGGCGGGCGCCGGGATAGGCATAGTTCAGGGATTCGAGTTCCAGGATATTCATAGGAAACGGATGATCAGAACGGCAAGAATACAGACAAACAAATAGATATAATCGCTGCGCGAGAACGGGCGCTCCCGGCCATACAGGAAGTCGCCTTGGAAACCGCGCAGCGTCATGCTTTGATAGACCGTCTCGGAGCGGTCCATGCTGCGGAGCAGCAGCATTCCGACGAGGGATCCCCATACGCGGAAATGAACGCCTTTCTGCCCCGGGGCCCGGAGGGAATAGGCCGCCCGCATCCGGGCGATTTCTTCGAGAAAGACGCAGAGATAGCGATAGATGAGCATCATCACGGTAACCAGGATGGCGGGCACCCGGAGCTTCCGGAGTGCACGGCACAAGTCGTCCATCGACGTCGATACCATCAGCAGATAGGTGGCGGCAACGGCGAAGAGCCCTTTAAGGAGCAGCGTCATCATTGAAATCAGGCCGCCGGTACGGTCGAAAAACGGATTGGCGATACCGACGAGCAGAACGGGGATGAGGATGATCCGCATCCTTCGCCACATCGGCCGCAGCGGCACGCCACCCAGGGTAAAGGCCAGAATCGGATAGAAGCCCATCAGCAGAACTCCGGCCAGATTGTATTTGTGGAACGACAGCAGGACGACCAGATAGACCACCGTGACGAGCAGTTTGGCGAGCGGATGCAAGGCCTGCAGACGGCCCTCTCCCCGCGCCTCTTCCTCCATCAGGCGGAATTCGGTGATACTCCGGTCAAGCTGCCCCATCCGTATCGATTTTATCCGGTTTGTCGCCGGAGCGCCGGAAAAGCAAGCCGATGACCACGCACAGCGCAAGGACGACCAGGGCGCCGACGATTCCTGAGACGGATGTGCCGCTCTCGCTGTCCTTGAATGCGTAATCGGGCAGCAGCGCGGTCCGGTCCTGCACGTCGGCGGCCCACTCTGCGAGCGCACCGCCGCCTTCGACCTCGGTCTGGCCCGTGACCTTTTCGACCGACCATTCCAGTCCGTCCGGATCGGAAGAAGCCAGGTGCGACAGCAGGCCGCCGATGACGAGTGCCGCGGCGGCGAGAATCGCCACAACGGTGGGAACCTTGAGGCGTTCTTCACTGCCGGATCGGGCCGTACCGCCCTCCAGCAGTTCCGGCCGCGACTCGAATACAAAGATAAGTACGGCGGCGGTGATCAGGCCTTCCACCAGTCCGATCACGAGATGGATCGGCAGCATAAAGCGGACGAACACGCCGAACGGAAGTTCGGTGATGCCCGACGCCAGCGTTTCCAGCGTGACGGAGAAAGCGCCGAGCAGCAGCGATACGATGCAGCCGACCACGGATGCGACCAGGATGCGTCCCCGTGTCATCTTCCGGGCCGTAAAGGCCCTCCAGATCAGGAAGCCGCCCACGAAGCATCCGTAGAAGCCCATGTTCCAGACATTGCAGCCCAGTGCCATCAGGCCGCCGTCGGCGAAGAGCAGGCACTGGATCAGCAGGATGGCAGTCATTGTGAGGAAGCCAGCATACGGGCCGAGCAAGGCGCTGAGCAGCATGCCTCCACAGAGATGCCCGGAAGAACCGGTACCCGGTATGGCGAAATTGATCATCTGCGCAGCAAAAACAAATGCGCCCATCACCCCCATCAGCGGAATCCGGCGGTTCGTCTCGGAAGAGCGGATCTTCCGGATCGAAAAACCTACCGCAACCGCGCTGCAGGCGTACATCACACCGGCAACGACGGGCGAAACCAGAGCGTCAGCCATATGCATAATCAGTCCTCCTCTTTCCTATTCAAGTATTTCCCTGGAATCCATTATCTACTCAAAGATAAGAAAAAATGCCTATATTTGCATCGCGAACGATATAAAACCAGCCATCCTCAATCACTTCGTTGAAGCGTTTCTTTTTTTGAAACATGACAGAACAGGAAAAATGCAACGCGGGACAAATGTACCGCTTCGACGATCCGGAAATGATAGCCCGGAAGACGAACGCCATCCGGGAATGTGAACGGTTCAATGCCATCGAAGGGACCGACTATGCGGCTCAGTATGAACAGCTTAAAAGAATGCTCGGTTCCGTGGGAGAAAGGGTCTGGATTGCCAAGACCTTCAACTGCGACTGCGGAAAGAACATTCACGTCGGAAGCGACTTCACCGGCAATCACAACCTCACCATACTGGACATACGGGAAGTCCGCATCGGCGACCACGTCATGATCGGACCCCATACCCTCATCACGACGGTCAGCCATCCCCTGTCTGCCAAAGGCCGGCGTGAGTACAACGCCTGGGCAAAGCCCGTGACCATCGGCAACGATGTCTGGATCGGCGGGAATGTGACCATCCTCCCCGGCGTGACAATCGGTGACCGGGCCGTTATCGGAGCAGGAGCCGTGGTTACGGAAGACATACCCGCCGACTCCGTAGCGGTGGGTTCTCCCGCCCGGGTTATCAAAAAAATGTAGAACAGCGATTGATCGGCAGTTCCCTATTCCTTTAATTCGAAACCGACGCTTCCGCGGATGTCGGCGGAAGAAGAACCGACCAGCACGTCGAAATGCCCCGGTTCAGCCTTCCAGCTATGGCTGGCGGCATCGAAGAAACTGAGCGATTCGCGCGTAAGATTCACGGATACGGTTTTAGTCTCGCCCGGCTCCAGCCAAACCTTGCAGAAGCCTTTGAGTTCCTTGACCGGCCGGTCGACCGAAGCTTCCGGATCGGACACATAGACCTGAACGACCTCGGCACCGGCCACGGCGCCCGTATTGGTCACAGGCACGCGCACCGTCACTTTACCGTCGGCCGTAACGGCCTTCGAAACAGAAGGCTCGCCATATTCAAACGTCGTGTAGCTCAGACCGTGGCCGAACGGGAACAGCGGCTTGACCTGCTTCGCATCGTACCAGCGGTAGCCCACATAGATACCTTCCGTGTATTCTTCTTCCAGAATGGGCACCGAACTGAAAGGACTCTCCCACTTCCGGTCGCCCGGGATGCCGGGATACTGGGCCAGGGTTTTGACCGGGCCGTCTTCCAGTGCAACCGGGAAGGTGAACGGAAGTTTGCCGGAAGGATTCACGACGCCCGTGAGCACATCGGCCAGCGAATGGCCGGCCTCACTGCCCAGATACCAGTCCTGCACGATGGCGGGCACTTTGTCGACCCACGGCATCGCCACGGCGTTGCCGGAGATGTTCACCACCACGAGCTTGGGATTGGCGGCGGCGAGCGCCTCGATTACGGCATCCTGGTCATAAGGAAGGCCGTATTCCTTGCGGTCATTGCCTTCGGCATCCTGGAAGTCGCTCTTGTTGAGACCGCCGATGAAAATCACATAATCGGCGTCTTGGGCGGCCTTTACGGCGTCGGCAATCAATTGGCCCGCCGAACGTTTCTCCGAGAGATCCTGGCCGGTCGTTACGCCGTTGTAGGCGCCGCTGGCATCACCGACGTAGCCGCGTTCATACACGACTTCCACGCCGGGAAGGGCCTCGCGGATACCGTCGAGCGGAGAAATCTCATGCTGTGCCTTCAGCGACGAGGAACCGCCGCCAACGGTCATCATCTTGACGGCGTTCTCGCCCACGACCAGCACTTTGCGGGCATCCTTGATCGGGAGCAGCCCGCCCTCGTTCTTGAGGAGGACGATGCCCTCCGCACCGATCTTGCGGGCGGCGGCATAATGCTCGGGAGAAGTAAATTTGCCGGTCTTATGCTCGGGATTCAGGCTGGTGCGGAAAATCAGGCGCAGAATACGGCGTGCCTTGTCGTCGAGCTCGGTCGTACCGACTTTCCCGCTGCGGATACGTTCCAGATACGGCTGCGCCAGGAAATACGAATCATACGCGTTCGTCTTTCCCATCGTCAGGCCGTTGGTCCACGAGCCGAATTCCATATCCAGCCCGTTGGTGATGGCCTGGTCGGTATCGTGGACGCCGCCCCAGTCGCTGATCACCACACCGTCGAAGCCCCATTCGCCCTTGAGGATATCGTTGAGCAGATACTGGTTGTGGCAGTTCCATTGCCCTTTGTACAGGTTGTACGAGCCCATGATGGCCCAGGCGCCGCCTTCCTGCACGGCCGCCTTGAAAGCCGGCAGATAGATTTCATACAGGGTGCGGTCATCGACCGACACGTCGGTGAAGAAACGGGCGGTCTCCTGGTTGTTCAGGGCGTAGTGCTTCACACAGGCAGCCACGTTGTTGCTCTGGACGCCTTTCACATAAGGCACGACCATCGCGGAGGCCAGGTACGGGTCCTCACCCATATATTCGAAGTTCCGGCCATTGAGGGGCGTACGGTAGATGTTGACACCGGGGCCGAGAAGCACATCCTTCTTGCGGTAGCGTGCCTCTTCGCCGATGCTGATGCCGTAGAGTTCCGCCAGGGACGGATCCCACGAGGCGGCCAGGGCCGTCAGTGCAGGGAAAGCCGTGCAGGAGTCGGAGGTCCAGCCGGCCTGGTCCCATTCATCCCAAAGGACCTCCGCACGGATGCCGTGAGGGCCGTCGGTACACCATACCTCCGGAATGCCCAGGCGCGGAACGCCGGCACTGGAAAATTTGGACTGGGCGTGCGTAAGGGCGACTTTCTCTTCAACGGTCATTTGTGAAAGAATATCTTCCACACGTTCTTCCGGATTGAAGGCGGGTTTTGGTTTTTCTCCGCAGGAAAGGATGAGGGTCGCAGTCAGGACCGTCACAAGAAACTTCAAATATTTCATACAGGGTCAGATATTATGCAAGGAACGACAGAGCCGGTCTCAGGCCTGGTGCGCAGGACGCAACAGGTCGAGGACGACCTTTACGGGGTTGAAGGTCTCCAGCGGGACTTCGACGAAGAGCGTGTTCCAGTCGCTCATCGCACCGTTCCACAGACCGGGCATCTCGAGGGCCTTGAGTTCGCGGCCCTGATAGCTCTTGGAACTCATAAAACCGGCTTCGGGATCGACGTGCTTCAGCAGGTCGAAGCGCTTGCCCCGGCAGTCGCGCAGGATGCACACCAGATCCACGGGATTGAAGTGCGTGGCCTGCGCCATCGCGCCGGCCGCGGCGGGATCCGCCTTGTTGATCTGGACGCTCTCGAGAATCTGGAGCGAGGTGCTGCCGTCTTTTCCTTCGACGATATACGGGCCGCCGCCGGGTTCCCCCTCGTTGCGCACCATGCCGCAGACGCGGATGGGCCGGTTGAGTTTGGCGCGGATCTGCGCCACGCGCGCTTCGAGGCTGTCTGCGTGCGGCAGCTTGACGCAAAGGACACAGTCGAGGAATTTTTCAATCTTTTCGCAGAGCTCTTCGCTGGGCTCCGCGTTGATCTGGCGGATATAGCGGAAGATTCTGTCGCGGAGCCGCAGGGCTTCGCCCATCAGCACGCGTTTGTAGAGCGACGTGACGGGCAGGAGCTTCTCGTGGGCCACGTTGTCGATGTTCTTGATCGAAACCAATTCCGCATCCACTTGGTTCAAGTTGTGGATCAGGGCGCCGTGGCCGGCGGGACGGAAGAGCAGCGAGCCGTCGTCCAGGCGGAAGGGATTGTTGTCGGGATCCACGGCGATGGTGTCGGTGGCCTTGTCCTGATACGTGAAGGTGATGTTGTATTTCACGCCGTATTTCTTTTCATAGGCCGGTTTCACTTCGGCGAGGGCCTGTTCGAACAGCTCCCGATGCTCGGGCGAGATGGTCACAACCAGCGAGCAGATGTCGTCGTAGTCGCGCATATACTCCTGGGCTTCGACCAGGTGCTCGGCGATGGCCGTGCGGACTTCGTCGGCATAGCGATGGAATTTCAGCACGCCCTTGGGCTTGGCGCCGTAGGCCAGGCCGTCTTCCTTGAGAAGTTTTCGAAGCACATCCTTGCGGTAGGCCGCGCTGTCTTCGGGCTGGCCGAAAAGTTCCGGCGTATAGAAAGCGAAATCCTTGATGCGGGCGGCCAGTTTGGCGCCGGGCGCATCGGCGGGCAGGTCTTCCCCGGCTTCCAGTTTATCCAGGCCGGAGAACATATCCTTGAACATACGGGAAGCGGCGCCGGATGCAGGCACGAATTTGCACTTGCCATCCACGTCTGCGCGTTCATAATAGTCGGCGGCTTCCTGGACGTCTTCTTCCGAAAGGACACGGATACCGCGCTGCGGTGTGGCAGGCGCCACGATTTTCATCCACGGGAAACCATTCTTGAAATGCTCGATCTGCTGTTCGATTTGCCGGAGGTCTGCGCCTCTTTCGGCAATCTGCCGGATATCATTCTGGGTAAACATCTTGATTACGATTTGATACTTTTTGATTCATCAAATATAATCATTATATTTGTATAATGTGTAACGGCATACGCAAATCTGTCTGCAAATATGATCGCCCTCGCACTGACGCTTTATTTTCTATTATCTTTCAAACTGGGATACAAATACCGGAAATCCCTGTTCGGAAGGCGGAAGATTGAGGATCGTTTCCGGCAGATTCCGATGCACGGCAACCTGGCCGCCACCTGCTTCGTGTTGATGTATGCGCACCGGATCGTCTCGACCCACTGCGCGAAATACATCATCGGCGCCTGTCTGATCCACTGGATCCTGGACGGAAATGTTCCTGTACTGCGTGATGCCTCCCGCCCTGGAGAACCCGACGGCCTGACGCTCTCCTTTGAAAACGAGTTTCCTTTCGGCGAACAGCTGGAAGAAGATGTCTGTGCCATCGTGCGCGACGCCTGTGGAGACGACAGCTTCCTGGACTACGGCGAACTGGACTCCTGGGCCAGGAAAGCATACAGGAAAGTGAGCAAACTCGATGAGCACGCCCGCACTCTCGCCCGGGAGTGGCTGACCGCATACCATCTGCTGGAGAAAGGCCTTACCCTCACGGAAAACGGCCAGAAGGAAGCCGTCCGCGTCATCGGCCTGCGAAATTACCTGGATGCCGTGATCAACGGCCAGGAGCGGCAGATCGACGAAAGCCTGATGAAAGAGTATCTGGTGCTGGCTGGTCTGTTCGGTTCAGCCCGGCAGTTGGCCGGAACCTTCGAACGGCAGTATCCCGAATCCTACGGCAGGCTGGCCGCATCGGCCGGACTGGATACAGGAACCCTGACCGCCGCCATCCGCTACGCCGTACGGATTTCCGAATCGGCAATGGACAATGCCAGGAAAGAAAGAGAGCGCAACGAAAAAGAATCCTAAAACCCCGCCCATACTATGAAACGCGACTTGAAATACCTGAAACTGATGGCCAAAAGTTTTCCGACGGAGCAGGCAGCCTGCACGGAAATCATCAACCTGGAGGCCATCCTGAACCTTCCGAAAGGAACCGAGCACTTCATCTGCGACCTGCACGGCGAAAACGAAGCCTTTGAGCACGTGCTGCGCAACGCTTCCGGTGTCATCCGGCAGAAAGTGGAAATGATTTTCGGTGCCACCCTCACCGAAACGGAAATACGCGAGCTCTGCACGCTCATCTACTATCCTGAAGACAAGATCCGCGCAGTGCGCACATCCCTCCGCAGCCGCGCCAAAATGCAGGAATGGTATCGTGTCATGCTGATGCGCATCATTCAGGTGATGGCGGTCTGCTCTTCGAAGTACACCCGGTCCAAGGTCCGCAAGGCCCTTCCGGCAGAGTATTCCTATATCGTCGAGGAGTTGCTTCACGAGTGGATTGAAGACAACCAGAACAAGCGCCGCTATATGATGTCGATCGTCGATACCATCATCGCCACGGGGCGTGCCGACCACTTCATCGCCACAATCTGCAACGTAATCCACCGGCTGGTCATCGACACGCTGCACATTATCGGTGACATCTACGACCGCGGCCCGGGAGCGCATCTTATTATGGAAACCCTGTGCAATTACCATAACTACGACATCCAGTGGGGTAACCACGACATCGTGTGGATGGGAGCCGCCGCCGGCAGCCGCGCCTGTGTGGCCAATGTCCTGCGTATGTGCTTCCGCTACGCAAACCTGGCCACCATCGAAGACGGTTACGGCATCAATCTGCTGCCGCTGACGACCTTCGCGATGGAGACCTACGCCGATGATCCCTGTACGCTCTTCCGTCCGAAGAAGAACGAATATGAGGAGTTGCCCGAGTCGCAGCTCGCCCTGATCGCCAAACTGCACAAGGCCATCACGATCATCCAGTTCAAGCAGGAAAAACTCGTGATCGACCGCAACCCGGAATTCGGAATGGAAGACCGCAATCTCCTGCACCTGATCGATTTCAAGAAGGGGACCATCTGCATCGGCGGCGTAGAGTACGAACTGAAAGACAAGAACTTCCCCACTATCGACCCTGACAACCCCTATGCCCTCACTCCGGCCGAACAGGAAGTCCTCGAAGGCGTGACCCGCAGTTTCGAAACCAGCGAAAAGCTCCGCCGGCACATCGGCTGCTTCCTGAACCACGGCTCGCTCTATCTGGTACGCAATTCCAACCTGATGTTCCACGGATCGGTGCCGATGAATCCCGACGGCACGTTCAAGGAGATGCTCATCCAGGGCAAGCCCTACAGTGGCAGGAAACTGTTCAACAAAGTGGACCAGATGGTCCGCAACGCCTATTATACGCAGGAAGAGACGCCGCGCCGCCAGGCGGGCCAGGACTTCATCTGGTACCTGTGGTGCGGCCCCGTGGCCCCCACTTTCGACAAAGACAAGATGGCTACCTTCGAACGTTACTTCATCGCCGACAAGACCCCCCAGAAAGAGACCAACGGCGCCTATAAGGAACTAAAGAACCGGGCGGACATCTGCGAAAAAATCCTGCGGGAGTTCGGTGTGACGGAAATGAAGCACGCCCACATCATCAACGGGCACATCCCCGTCAAGACGATCAAGGGAGAAAGCCCCATCAAGGCGGACGGGAAGCTGCTGGTCATCGACGGCGGATATTCCAAAGCCTACCAGCCCGAAACGGGTATCGCCGGCTATACGCTGATCTACAATTCCCAGAGCCTGAAACTGGTGCAGCACGAGCCTTTCACCACACGGGAAAAGGCCGTAAAATACGGCCTTGACATTCTCTCGGAAACGAAGGTGCTGGAATTCGAAGAGAGCCGCCGCTATGTCCGCGACACCGACCAGGGCGCAGCCATCAAGGAAGAGATCGAGGACCTCTACCAGCTGCTGGATGCGTACCGCAGCGGCGCCATCTCCGAGTCCGTCCGATGATTACGGGCGGCCGATTACGTCGATACGCCAGGTGATGCCGAAATCGAAATTGTTGCGGTGCAGGGCGTTGTCCCGGTAATATACACCGTGAAGGCGGAGATTGTCGGAACCGAGCGGGAACCATTCCAGTCCGCATCCCACATAGACATATTCGGTGCCGGGTGCGATGACCAGGTCGTAAGCCCGCCCGTCCGCATCCAGATTGTCCGGATCGTTTTTCTCATAGCCGGCCTTGGCGCAGATGTTCCATTTGCCCACGCTCCAGATGATTTTCGAAATGACCGACATATCGCTCAGCAGGAAACGGCGCTGTCCGAAACCGCTGCGGTTCATCAGGTCGATGTCGAAAAACACGTCCCGGAATACGAAATGGTTGCCCAGGGCGATGTAGTTGACCATCTTCTGGTCCATATCTTCCACGAAGTTTACGCTCCATATCGTCTTCCACCAGGGAAGAACCTGACCGCGCCACGCCAGATTGTATGCATAACTGTTCTGAAAACCGAGCGACAGCGGCGAATTGCAGACCTGGGCCTCCAGGTACTGGTTTTCGGCCAGCATATAAGCCGTCGAGACGCCGAAAGTGAATCCCTGGTACAGATTATTGCAGAACTGGCTGTAATAATACACGTCGATCGGCGCCGCATCGTACTCATAACCTCCGATCAGCACGACCTGCTTGCCCACCATCAGGCTCCATCGCGGCGTCGCATGCCAGTTGACATACATAAAGTCGGTGGCGTTGAACATATTGCGCTCATCGAACACCTTTTTGTTGAGGCGCTGCCTGATCCGGTAGTCGATCGTCGGAGTGATGTGGCCCATCATCTGGAAATTCAGATGCTCCCCCACCATCTGGCTGTTATACTGGCCGTCCGTGACCTCCTGATGGAACGAGGCGCGCATATCGAAATACAGGCGGTCCACCTGGAACTGCGCCGAGAGCGGAAGTACTGACAGAAAGGAAAGAAGGCTGACGAACAATAGTCTTTTCATAGTTCACTTAAAAAACGCGCGAAAATAGGCCAATTCATTTGAAAAGTCAAAGAAAATGCGCATTTTTGATGAATATAACCAAATCGACTATGAAATCCCTCAAAGAGATCCTGCACCCGGTCGTTACGGTGAAATTCTGGAAAGAACTCGTTGTGATGACGCTGGGCATGGCCGTCGGAGCGGCCGCCGTCTATTATTTCCTGATGCCGAGCAATCTGATCATCGGCAGCATCTCCGGTCTTTCGATCGTGTTGTCCCAGATCCTGGGCGGCGTGAAGGTCTCGCTCATCGTGACCATCATCAACGCCGTGCTTCTGATCCTGGCCTGGATCCTGATCGGCGCCGAATTCGGCGCCAAGACCGTCTATACGGCGATGATCCTCGGTCCCCTGCTCGAGATGTGGGAAAAGATCATGCCCTACCAGCGGCTGATGGAGCCCGGGGCGACGTCGGTGATGAACGATCCCTGGTTCGACCTGATCTGTTTCGTGCTGCTGCTGAGCATCTCACAGGCCATCCTCTTCCGGATCAACGCCTCTACCGGCGGACTCGACATCATCGCCAAGATCGTCAACAAATACCTGCATTTCGACATAGGCATGTCCGTCACGGTTGCCGGCGCGATGATCTGCTGCTCCGCATTCGCGATCAATCCGTTCCGGATGGTGGTCATCGGCCTGATCGGCACCTGGATCAACGGCGTGGTCGTGGACTACTTCACCGATGCGCTCAACCGCCGCAAGAAGGTGTGCATCATCAGCAAGGACCACGAGACCATCCGCCAGTTCATCACGAAAGACCTGGAAAGAGGCTGCACGATCTACAGGCCAGAAGGCGGTTTCACCGGCGAAGAGAAAGTCGAGATCGTGGCGCTGCTCACCAAGCACGAGTATTCCGACCTGTTCAGCTTTATGAAGGAAAAGAATATCGAAGGATTCATCACGGCTTCCAACGTGAGCGAGATCTATGGCAACTGGAATACCCGGAAAAAGCTCCAAAACCACCATAATCTCTGACTTGTCCGGCCTATTTGGCGCATTTTCTGCCAATTTGACCCGCTTTTCGCAGCTGGTACATAATTCGCCTTTCCTCCTGTCGCCGACGCGGAAAAAACCGCTGAGGCGACAAAATGGACATATACTTTTAATTAATAGGAGGATTTATTATGTATTCAGTTGAAAGAAGAAACCAGTGGCTGCCGAGCATTTTCAGCAACCTTTTCGATGACGATTTTGCCGTGATGCCGGCTCGTCAGTTCGCTTCGCCCGCTGTGAACATCAAGGAATCCGACAAAGAATTCCAGATCGAGATCGCAGCTCCGGGTATGACGCGTGAAGATTTCTCGGTCCGCATCGACAACGACGAAGAGCTTGTCATTGCCCTCGAGAAGAAGAACCAGAAAGAAGAGAAGAACGAGAAAGGCACGAATTATCTGCGCCGCGAGTTCTCATACACTTCCTATCACCAGAGCTTCGTACTGCCCGAAAACATCAACCTCGAAGCCATCCAGGCCGAAATGGTGAACGGCGTGCTGAACATCACCCTGCCGAAGATCCAGGAAGTGAAGAAGGTTCCGGCTTCCCGCCAGATCGAAGTCAGGTAAACCGGTGGGAGGCGGTCAGAACTGTACGTCGAAGCCGACGGTGATGCGGAAATTCTTCCAGAAATCATCCCGGCGGTGCGTCAGACGCCAGGCTGCATCGACCCGCACGACACGGAAAATGTTGGAAAGGCCCACCCCCGCTTCCACATAAGGAATCTCCAGGGAAGACATTCCCTCCAGCGGAAGGACCTTGGTTCCCATGCGATTGGCATCCGAAAGGGTGCCAATCGCTGCTTTCAGCGATATGATCTCACGAAGGTCCAGCCTGTTGATGAGCGGGATACGCCCCAGGATCAGACCATTCAGGTTGTGCTCGTACATCAGGCTGCACCAGCGGTCGGATGCGAACTCATAGTAGTCCATACAAGTAAACGCCGTCTTGTCGAGGAAATACGTGGTATTGCCCTCGTGAAGCTTCAGGAACGGATACGGCAGCTCTCCGAAAATCACGCCGCTGTTGAAATGAATGGAACCGAAGCCGAAAGCGCCTGTCGGAATACGCCAGTCGAATGTAACTTCCCCGCGGACGAAACCGTAGTCGTCTTTCGTCACGCCGGGCAGTCCTGCATACAGGTCCACCAGGACCACCGGATAACGCGTAAAGATGTGCGCCTTGTCGAAATAGCCGCGGTTGATCCGTTCCGACCAGGAGAAGCGGGCCGTATAGTGCAGTTGGTTGATGGAGACGGAATTCAGATGGATTCCGCGCGGGGTAAAGAGCGGAACCGAGTCATTGCCGAAAAGACGGCGCGACTCATAGCCGATATAACTCGTGAAATTGGGACTATGCTCGTGCTCGTAGGTCACCTGCAGGTCGCGCAGCAGTGTCTGCCGGTCGCCCCGATGCCCGTTCAGCAGGGAATTGAACATACTGGGCTGCGTCAGTACGGCCGATCCCTGTCCCAACTGCTCATAATCATAATTGCCCCGCAGCGTCAGTTTGCGGGTCACTTCACGGTCGAACACATATTCCACCGAGGCGCCGCCCTTTAGCTTCTTGTCCCGGAAGCCGTAGCCCAGCTTGCCCGTCAGACGGAGTTTCTGGTGGAAATGTTTCGTCGTGCGGAAACCGACACCCACGTGCGGGCCTTCCGTCACGTTATACTTGAAGGTCTGCGCCCAGGGGCCGTAGGCAATCTTGGTCTCCTCCCCTTCCACATAGCCCACGATCAGTGAGCGGGCCACCGTATACCAGAGTTTATAGGAAGGCTTCCGCTTGACTTCATCGACCATCGAATAAATGCCCTGCTCCCGATTGGTGAGCGGAACGGGCCGCACCTGTTTCCAGTCATCGTCGTTCATCTGTGCCACACGCGGCATGACCACGGCGTCGGGGTTCTGCAGTACGCTGGCAGGAATATCCTCATTGTCCGGTTCCGAATAATGCAGTTCCCGGTTTCCCAGGAACGAAAGTACCTTCGAACTGTCGCTTACGGCGATGGAAAAGTCCACGAACAGTTTTTCCTCTTTCGGGAACCAGCGTCCGTCGGTGGTTTTACGGTTTTCCGTATCGATATTGATGTGCCGGATCCAGTTCACGTTCGAACCGCGCGCCAATTTCACGTGCGCACTGCGGATGCCGAAATCCTGGGCATCGATGTAAAGCTCGCCGTCGAAAGCCGGTGAGGTAACGCCCCGTTTCGGATGGAAGCGCAGGCAATAGGTCTTGCGGCCGTCCATGTCCAGGCTGTCGATAAGGAAATAATTATAGAAAGCCTGGCCGTAGGCCGCCGCAGGCGACGGCACCTCCAGATTGAACAGGTCGATGGTACTCTTGTAGAAATTGGTCTTCAGCAGGTAGGAACCGGCATACTGCCGCATGAAATTGTCGGGATCCAGACCTGAAATCCGGTTGGCGAGAATCACTTCCTTGTCCTGGCTCGGATCGGCCCCGTGATACTTCCTGGACAGCGTTTCGGAAATCATGATGGGGATGTACGATTCGCCTGTCACGGCCGAGGTATCCCGGTAATTGACCACGTCGCCAAGCAGGTCCCTGAGGAAAGACTGGGTCGCAATCCACTCGGCGTGCGTAGCGTCCAGTTCGATCTTGGAATAGATGCGGGTCGACCAGGGCTCTCCCAGTTCGGGATCGTGCCAGGGACGGCATTTGTCGACTTGCGAGAGAATGAACTTGACATAGCGGTCGTCCGGAAGGATGCGGGCGGCGGCCAGCATGCTGGCATCGACGTCGAGCGCGAAATTCACTTCGGAAAATGCGCCGTACGAAACTTTTTTCGTCTGCTGCAGATAGCCCAGCATCTGCGCAGTGAGCCGGACGGCCTCGGGCGCACGGGTTTCGATATAATAACGGCCGTTTTCGTCGGTCGAGACACCGATGCTGGTTCCGTCGAAGAAAACGGCGGCATAGGCGACCGGTTCGCCAGTCTCCGCGTCGGTCACCTGACCGCGCACTTTAGTAATCTGCGCCGAAACGGCGGCCGGCACCAAAAGCAGGCCGAGGAGCAGCAATACACGGATAAATGACAATCGATACATAGCACAAAGATAACAAATCCTTAAGAAAAGCCGCGATTAATCTCTACATTTGCAATGTGAACCCCGATTCCAGCTTTACGGAAACCATTCTCGGATGGTATGCCATCCACGGCCGTGACCTGCCCTGGCGCAGGACACGGGACCCTTATGCCATCTGGCTGAGCGAGATCATCCTGCAGCAGACCCGCATCGCCCAGGGACAGGCCTATTGGGAACGTTTTATGGCGCGTTTCCCCCGTGTCGAAGACCTGGCGGCCGCCAGTGAAGATGAGGTGCTCAGGCTCTGGGAAGGGCTGGGCTACTACAGCCGGGGGCGCAATCTGCTGGCCGCCGCCCGCCAGATTGCAGCGCGGGGACACTTTCCGGAAACGCTGGAGGAAATCCGCGCACTCAAAGGCGTAGGTGATTATACGGCGGCTGCCATCGGTTCCATCGCCTTCAACCTGCCCGCTGCCGTCGTCGACGGCAATGTTTACCGGGTGCTTGCCCGATATTTCGGCATCGGGACGCCCGTCGGGACCACTGCGGCAAAAAATGAATTCTCGGCACTCGCACAGTCGTTGCTCCCGGAAGACCGCCCCGGCGATTTCAACCAGGGAATGATGGATTTCGGTGCCCTGCAATGTACACCGGCCTCCCCTGCCTGCCTGACCTGCCCCCTCTCGGAAACCTGCACCGCCCTGAAAGACGGTCGCGTGGATTCCCTGCCGGTCCGCAAGGCGCCCGCCGTTGTTCAGACACGTCATCTGGTCTATGCCTATCTCCGCTGCAACGGACAGACCGCCATCCGTCGCCGGGGTGCCGGCGACATCTGGCAGGGCCTCTGGGAACCGCTCACGGAACTCCTTCCCGGACTGGATGCACGCCTCCTGCGCGCAAATGTCCGTCACCAGCTGACGCACCGTACGCTCCTGGCCGATTTCTATCTGATTGATTGCAGCACGCGGCCGGAACTCCCCGACGGCTATGTCTGGATCGACGAAAGCGAGCTGGACCGCTACGGAAAGCCCCGTCTCTTCGAAATGTTGCTCCAGGCGCTAGATTAAAGCGTCGGTCTTTTCCTTGTCAATGTCCGGTATCAGGCGCCTGACGGCTTTTTTATGCGAAAAGAAACGGATGGCAATCACGCGGACCACCGTGTAGGCGGGAATGCCGACCAGCAGGCCCACGGTCCCGCCGATGCGGCCGGCCATCAGCAGCACGATGAATATCTCGAGCGGCGTGGATTTGATGCTCGTGGAATAAATCAGTGGCTGGTAGATGAAATTGTCGATCAACTGGGCAACCAGCATAACGGCGAATACGATCAGTGCGAAGGCCCATATGGGCACGGACAGCCCGATGCCCGCTCCGTATTTGAGCACGACGCACAGGATCACGCCGATCACTTCACCCAGCAGCGGGCCGACATACGGAATCACGTTCAACACGCCGGCAATGAAGGCGATACCGATGGCATAGTCCGCCCTGACACGCGCAACGAGCCAGAGGCCCAGATAGTCCACCAGGATCACGCCGGCAACTTCAATGATCAGACCGATAAAATAGCGGGAAAGCAGATGGTTGATGTCGCTCAGGGTCGATTGGACGGAGCTTTCGATCCGGTCGGGAACCAGCGCACAGACTATCTTGCTGAAAAGTTTATCGTCCTTGATGAAAAAGAAAGAGATGAAAACGACGGAGAACAGGCCGACAGCGATGCTGACGATCACCGATGCGACGGACCCGATGACCGACGACACGTTTGAAAGATTGACGACTTCGCGGATTTTGTCGAGCAGCAGCGCCACGATGTCGAAATCGCGGCCGACCGCAGGAAATACGCCGATGATCCACTCGTTGAACCTTTCGATAAGGTTGTTATATGGGAGGTCAGACTCGTTCATCACCGACGCATCCCGGATGATTCCCGCAACAATCGGGATCATCTGCGAGAAAAAAAGCAGGGCGGCAGACAGGATCAGCAGAATGCTGATAATAGCCAGAAGGCCGTCGGGCAGCGATTTTCCACGGATACGGATCCTGCGCATCAAGCGCATCAGCGGGTGTCCGACCAGGGATACGACAAAAGCTATGATGACATAAACAAGTACGCTGCGGAAATACCAGCAGAACCACGCTACAAGGGCGAAAGCCCCCAAGCGGATCAACAGGCCGGCCAGGCGGTCGATATTTCTTTCCTTTTCCATACCTCAAATTTACAAAAAGTCCGCAAAACCTTTGCAAAAACAAAAAAAACGACTACCTTTGCACCGTCCGCTGGGGTATTAGCTCAGTTGGTAGAGCGTTTGAATGGCATTCAAAAGGTCAGGAGTCCGATTCTCCTATACTCCACAAAGAAAATCCAGGTCTCAGGACCTGGATTTTTTTGTGGAGTATGAGAAGCTACGCTTCTCTTTCCTACAGGTGGCACAGCCCCCCGAACCCCCTCGCGTCTTCGACGCGTTTTTTATTGACTTGAACGGGTTACACTGAATGACGTAAATACTCCCCTGGGTCGCTTCGCTCCGAAAAGTGCCGAAAAAAAACGTGGCACTTATTATCCTGGTAATCAGTTAATTACAGATAATCGTGTGCGCATTTTTACGCACACGATTATTAGCAACAAACTGATATACAGACATATAGATGCCACACATTCTGGCTTGGAAGAACTCGAAGACGTGGCCCGTTCCTTCCGGTCCAATCACTGGACCGGAAGGCGCAAAAACCCCGGTAAACCGCTTCCTCCGGTCCAACGGCTGGACCGGAGGGAACACCCACAGGTAATCTTGGAAGCCTACCCGAGAGGGCTTCCCCATAATCTGGCCTTTGGCTCAAGAAAGTTGTTTTGTTCTGATGAAATGCCCTTCTTGCACGGCGGCGAACGTGGCTATGGCGGCCACGACGGCAATAGGAATCATCGACCAGAACACGGCCGGGATCGCCAGGAAAAGAAACAAACCGGCCAGTTTGTTGGCCCAAGTGTGCGGAAAACAGAATCGTTTGCAGACGATCAGGGCTGATAGCTGGTTCACAATTTTGATGAAGACAATCACTCCGGCCCAGATCCACAGCCAGACAGGAATCTGCAACACCGGCAATAACCGGATAGCGCAGCAGGCCACGAGCATTATGTCGGCCACACTGTCCAAGACGGATCCGGTTTTGCTTTCCGCGTGGAGTTTTCTCGCCAGCCAACCATCCAAAATGTCGCTGAGCCCGCAGAGTCCATAGAGAGTCCAGAATGGCCATCCCTTCACATCGCAAAACAGCAGGCTGATGGAGCCTGCTATTCTCAGTATGGATAGGACATTCGGCCAAAACTTCATATCACTTCCATATAGAAACTCACCGGTCGGAAGCCGTCGTTGCAGCTGATCATGGCGCTCATCGGATTCTTCATCCAGCCGTCATAGAAATTCCCCTCGCCACGGGCCAGTGCTTCGACGAATACCCGCATGGAGCTCCAGGCCGAAGGGCACATCCCTTCAGGACACTGACCGTCGATCGAAATCCACTCCTGCCCCTCCTGCACATCGCACGTGTGTTCGATAGGGTTCTCATATTTCGCCATCAAATCCGGATACGAAGCCTTCCTGATGGCCGTGATTTTGATTTTCATCGAATCAAACAGCCATTAATGCTGATAGGGATTGGTCAGATAGGTTACGTGGACGAGATTGGGGCTGGCGTGCATTTGCTGGGGGTTGGTGCCGGGTTGGTCCTGGGGGATGGGTTGGCCGAGGAGAGCGAAGATGTTGGTCCAATAGGCGGGCATCTCCCCTTTCTGGTTCTTGAAATTCATCGGGATCCGCTCGAAGCAGCGGGTGCCGTCGGCGCGGACGTAGCTGTCATAGACCAGTTCCGTGCAGTAATGCAGGCCGTTTCCTTCCAGGAAATAATTGTCATACGCTTCGCCAATGAATCCTTTCGATACTTCGACGAACGCTTTCGCCTGGCTGTTGTCCGTGAGTCGCATGACCTCGATGGTCGGCGGGCCGCCGCGGTGCAGCACGAAATTCTCGAAGAGCGTGTCGAGCGGATGACGGTCGACGCCGTGGGCGATCGTCGCATCGATTACCCACACCTGCCCGAGGTCATCGACTTCCAGGATGGCCGTATGGATGAAATTGACCGAATCGCCATCGGCCGTGGCCGCGGCGATGGCACCGGACATCCCTTCTTCCCCATAATCCATCGGGATGCCGAAAAAGAGCAGGTCGCCCGTCTCGATGCGGGGCTCGGCAGGAGAGACAGCCACCGGCTTATGGCACGCAGAAACGGCCAGTACCAGAAGGGACAGGCCGTATAACAAAAACGTTTTCCGCATCACGGATCGCTTATTTGGCGGGAGAGAAATCCTCTTTCCCAGCACCGCAGAGCGGGCACACCCAGTCTGCCGGGAGGTTTTCAAAAGCCGTTCCGGGCGCCACGCCCGCATCAGGATCGCCGACTGCCGGGTCGTATTCGTACCCGCACAGATCACATACATACTTTGCCATACTTAAGATAAAAGATATTAAAGGGTTATCATTTAGTCGCCTTCAATTTCAGCAGTTCGGCGAAGAGCTGTTCTTCATCGCCCGGACTGTAGCCGATATGCGTATAGACCAATTTTCCGTTCCGGTCGAAAAGCAGCAAGTGCGGCATCGTGACCACATTCATCGCCCGCATATAGTCTTTGTTGGTATCAAAATAGAATTCGAAATCATCCCAGCCGCGGCTCTGGCAGACGGCCTTGGCCTTGGCAATCGAACGCGAATCGTCGGTGCATACCCCGATGAAGCGGAAAGGCACCTGCTCGTTCCATTCCGCGAATCGTTCGCTGACAGCATCCATTTCTTCGAAGCAATACTTGCAGGTGGCAAACCAGAAAGAAACCACGAAAGGGGTCTCCCCGTCCACCCAGTCGGCCGGACGGATCACCTTTCCGTCGCGGGTCTGCAGCCTGACCTGCCCGGCGTCCTGCGCCGAAAGCGGCAGGCCGCACCAAAGGAGCAGGCTCAGAAGGATAAAGCTAATCTTGTAGATCCGGTTCATATCGGTAATCGATTTTCTTGTTCAAAGCACATTGGGCGGCATTGACCGCCCGGAAACTGCCGTCGTCCATCCGCTTCAAAACGCACGCCACAATACGCAGGTTCTCGCCGGGATCGACCGGGAAACTGCGCGTGACCTCATCACCTGCAATCAGATTTCCCAGCGGCTCACCGGCGAAAGATGCCGTCAGCGTGGCACGCAGCACTGCATTGTTGACATAATTGTCGCCCGCCCCCGTCTGCCGCGCGACGATGCCGTCTTCGACCAATGCGGCCGACAGGGCATACTCCCCTGCCTCGGCCGCCTTTACCTTGATCTGCACACGCCCCTCCTGTTCCGCATCGATTGCGACACCGCAGGCCGCCGCCGAAGGCAAGACCTGTTCCACATAGTCCTTGATCAAGGCGGGATCCTGCTGCTGGATCCGGGCTTTTCCGTCGAAATCGAAGATCAGGTGCGGAAAACCGGAGATGGAAAAATGACTGACGATCGTATCGCAGACGCGGGCGGACATATCGTCGTATTGGTGCACCGCGACCGGAATGATACGGCCAGGCCATTCCGCACGTACCGCTTCCAGCGCTACGTTCATATTCGGGCAATACTGGCACCACGTCGCCGTGAATTCATACACGAAAAGCCGGTGGAAGAAACGGGTTCCGATGTCGGCGCTGCCGTCCTCGGGATCGATTACCGGCACGACGACCGGCTCCTCCTCCTCGTGAATACCCACGCAGGCGGAAAAAGCCAGCAGCAAGAGACAGATCCACAGCGGTTTCACTTTCATATCAGAACGCATAGTTAAGGCGGACCATCCCGCCGGTGTATTCGGGTTGCCAGCGGCAGACGCCGCCGGAGCAAATGTAGCCTGCCCGCTGATGGCCATAGCTGACCGCCAGTTTGAAGGCGGAGCGCGAATAGGATACACCTGCCTCGTAATAGTGTTCCTTCGTGTCACCGTGATTGTACATATCGCTCACGTGAAGATTCCAATGCGGCGCCAGGCCGAATTCCAGCAAAGCCGCCATCCAGTCGCGGGTCAGCTCCTGTGAGTATAGATACTGAACCTGCGCACGCAAGGAATACTTGCCGCTCCAGCGGTACAGAGCGTCGAGCACGAAGACATTCTGCGCATCGGTGGCCAGCCGGTCCCCACGCGAAGGCGACTGCTCCTGGATGCTGACGAACGCTACGGTTTTGAAGCGGCTGTTCCAGCGCGTCTCCACGTCGATATTGATGTCACGGTAACACATCCGGTAGACGTCGTAATTGCGCAATGCCTTGGGCAAAGCATAAATCATCGAACCGTTCACGTGGAAACGCCAGGTCATGTAACGGTAGAACACGTCGGCCGCCCCGCCGATTTCACCGGCGGTGAACGTCGTATAGGGGTTCAGCGAAGCCAGCATATAGGTCTGCTCCTGACAGAGCGCCGGAAGGTAATCCATTCCGAGCGGGTCGCCCATCCCGTCGAGCCGGCGCAGCGTGAGCGATGAGGAGAATCCGCGGGAAGCGTAGTTCATCTCCACCAGCTGCGCATTTCCGCCAGGACGGCGGGCATACTCCGCTTTCACGGCAAAACCGCCCTTCGACCAGGCAGGCATCAGCGACCATCGGATTCCGTGACGGCCATCCGTGATGTAATCGGCAACGCTCCCTTCCAGCGAAAAACCGCCCAGACGCACGGTGGCTCCCGCACCGGCCACCTGAGTGTCGGAGTACCAGAGATACTTGCGGGGAAAACCGTACAGAACCTTGAAGGAAAAACTGTCGCTCCGGGTCCGGAACGTGGCACGCGCCCCTCCTATCGAATTGTTCCAGCCCAGATTGCGGTCTTCCCAGCTCCGGAGGATCAAACCCATTCCGAACTGCTCGTAGAAATCGCCGAGCGTCAGGCTGAAGAGTTCTTCCGTCAGTGCAATGTATTTTCCCGGCACGCCGAAACCCTTCAATCCGGGATCGTAGCCCAGCATCGGGGTCGGATACCACTCCACCTGTACGCCGGCGGAAAACCGTCCCTGGACATAGTCGAGTTTGAGGTAATTGTTGGAACCGTATCCGCCGTCGCGGTAAAGCGCGAAATCAGACTCCAGACCGCCTGTAAGCTGCCCGCCAAGCAAAGGGACCTGCGCCCCGGCCAGCAAAGGGACCAGAAGCGACAAAAGACAGACGGACAAGGATTTGCGCATACGACATAAAGATACGAAAACAATCCTACAAAATGATCTTTATAGTCATTTCTTCCTCAAAATTGCGGAAAAACAGCGAGTATTCACCAGACGGCAGCTGGAATTCGAAATAGGCGCGGTCCTTTTTCGACTCATTGGTCAGGACTTCGCTCAAATATAATATGTGTTCATCATAATACTCGCCATCCGCGGAGCTGGTCAGAAGGACCTCTCCGTCTTTCGATCGGATCTCCCAGTAAATATCCTTGTAGGCGCGGAAAACCAGGAAGGGAGAATAACCTTGCTGCCAGTGCGTGGCGTACCCTTCGGAACGTCCGACGGACACCATCTCCGAAAGCTTCCGGGTCGGATCCGGCATCAGGTATTGATACCTTTGCTGAGGCAGCGGAACCCACTGATAACGTTCATCCCGCCGTGAGAGCATGATGCAGTCTCCATCGGCCAGGGCGGATGGCGCCCGGCACACGACGGACGGGACGATCACCGGCCACGAACCGCTGGTTACCGTGAAAGGATCGGAAAGGGCTTCCTTGAAATGTTCATCAGCATCATACAGGCAATAGCACAGCTCCGTATCCCCGTCGGCAGTCGACCTGGAATACGCCCAAAGCCGTGACGAGCCGGTCCTGAACGTATCGGAACGGAAATCCCAGCCGAATGGGGCGAAATCCGAACCGACATAATAACTGACATAGGGCGCTCCGCCCTGGTCGGGCATGATGTGGGTGACCATATCCTGCCATTTGCTGAACTCGGTAAGATCGCTTTCATAGCCGTCGATCGGCGTGATCGTATAGAAACCGCTGCCGCCGCCCCAGCCATAGTTGATGCTGAAATAACGGTCCCGATAGCCGTCCATCACGAAGGCGTGGCCGCCCCGGCTTGAAAAACCGCAGTGGAATACAGGTCGTCCCGCATCGAGTTCGTCCCGTATCATCTCTTCCCAGCGTGCGGCTCTGAAATCCTCCCGGTCAAAATAGCGCATCTGCTTGTCGTAGCCGAAATACTTCGCCAGCAGGATCGGCGAAGTTCCGCTTGCGCCCGAACCGGAGGGATCGTAGTCCATCTCGCTCATCACGCCCAGGTCGCGCAGCAATACGGCCACCTGGTAACCGGATTCCTGCGAATAGTTGCCGTTGTAATCCGACATCATCTTGCCCCAATCATACGTATGGCCGAGTTGGACAGCGTCAACCTGATATCTGTATCCGCCGTAATAATCATCCCATCTGAAGCCGTAGGAAGGCAGGGTTCCCGTCCCCTTCTCCGGCCACTTATGATAATACATGATGATGGCCATCGCCGTGGCCACGCAGCCGCAGGGACATTCCTGACCATCGACCTTCGGACAAAGATCGTTGAACGGCCGCCACTGGTTCCAGCGGGCCGTAGTCAGCTGCACGCTCGTGGAAGTGGGCGCTGCCGTGACAGGACGTTCCCATTGGCCGCGGATATCCTCCGACGCAATCCAGCCCCGGGTGCGAGCCAACTCCTGGACTGTCACGTAAAAGTCGAGCACATCCTTCAGATTGACAGGCAGGCGGTCGACCGAAGGGAAACTGCCGGTATCCGAAAAACCGAGCACCGGACGCAGCGCATCATCGCCCGCAATCAACACAAAGCCACCGGATTCCCGTTCATAGACATACAGTCCCGGCGCCGTCTCCCCCGACTTGGTCTGCAAGTCGGGATACATTGCGGCCAGCCTGACAGGCGATGCCACGGACTTGGTGGCCGGATTCGCCTTGAAAAAAGCTTCTGCCATCGCGGAGGCGCGGTCCGGCGTCACCACGCCGGCAAAACAGGAGATCACACCCGACAGCAGGCAGACAATTCCCAGAATGATTCTTCTCATAGCACTTTCCTCCTAATTCAAACCCATTTTCGAAAGATCAAACGTCATCCCGTTTTGCGGAGAATGGATCAGGAAAAACGGGAATTGGGCGCCTTCGATACGGATCGTGTGCGGGCCATCCTTTTCATAGCGGTGCACCAGGGATTCATCGTAGAAATCGCAGGAGCCGTCGCCCCAGATAATCAGCGCGGACTCTGCTCCTTTGATTTCCGGTGCAGACACTTCCCTGGCGTTAACGACATAGGAGAACGACGGCCAACCGCCGAACTGTACGAAAGTCACCCGGTCGGGCTTGTCGAAACCGGGACGGAAAATGCTGCATTCCGCCGTGCGGATACTGTTTTCCGGATTCGGACCGACCCGGAACAGGAAGCGACGGCCGGCGGAATCCGCCTCCATGCCCGCAGGTTCAGGCCAGTCCGAATGGAACTGGATCTGATCGAAACCGGTGACGGCATCCGACAGGATAAGTGCGACGACGTCGCCCGCACTCTGCACATGCTGCAACTCGTCGGACAGGAGGATCGGTGCCTTCTGCTGCTCGACATAGACCGTTTCGGCCCGCGAAAATGCGTCGTTCTCGAAAACCAGTTCGCAGCGACGCGGCTCACGGGTATGATTACGTTCAAATTCGAAGGTATAGGTATTGGTCGAGATGGTCTTGGTAATCACTTCGCGCAGCCAGTCGCAGTCTTCCGGCATCCGGATGGACACATCCAGATTGCTGGCCACTTCCACCTTGAAGATACCTTCCTCCGCCGGAATCGACAGCGATTCCTCACTGATGACGATTGTCGGCGTCTCGCCTCTCTGGTACACCGTCACAGTCTCCTCCCCGGCCACTCCGCTGAAAGTGATTGTGCCGGAGCGACGGTCGAGCGACGGATTGGCGTCGATTGCGAAGGAAACGGTCGCCTTCGACAGTCCTTTTGACGACAGTTCGTGGATCCAGGCGCTGCCGTCGGCCTCGATCTTAGAAGTGAAATCGATATTGGTCATCATCTCCACCACAAGGACTCCGCCATCGGCGCTCATCTCCATCCGGCCGCTCGTCAGGAGCATCGCATCATGCTGTTTCTGCGTCACTACGATGGTCTTTTTGACGTCGCCGCAGGTAAACAGTATGGAAGCGCCGCGCTCGTCGTATTCGCCGTTGGATTCCACGGAAATGGTCAGCGCCGCCGTGCCGCGACTCCCTTCGGTCTGGGAAAGCTTGCACCAGTAAGCCCTGCCGTTCACGAACTCTGCCGTCCAGGTCCCGGAGGCGGTTATATTGAGCGAAGCCGAGCCGGCATCAGAGTCAAACAGGACGGTAAGGGTCTCACCGCTCCCGCTCAGCGTCGCACTGCCCGAGTGGAAGGAATTCTCCACATATTCCAGTTCCGGACGGCACGAAGCAAGTATCAGTAACCCTACTGCGACAGCAGTCAGGATTCGGTATAATATATTGATCCTCATTCAAAAAGGCAGTTATCCAATTCCCGTTGCAAAAACTCTTTGTCCAGATGCTGGCCGATGAAGACCAGTTTCTGCATCCTGTCGCCATAGGTTCGGTCCCAGTCACGGAGCAGGTCGGGCTGCTCGCGCAATTTCTCGATCAGTTCCTCCTCGGGCATCGTGGCGAACCATAGTCCGACATTTTTGAGCACGAACTGCCGGCCGGCCTGTTCGAAGAGATAGCAGGTATCGAATTCTTCGCTGAAATAACAAATGCCTTTGGCGCGGATGACGTTCCGGGGCCACTTTTTCGCTACGAAATTGTCGAACGAATTCAGGTCGAAAGGCCGGCGCGCCTGATAGACGAAAGTGCCGATGCCGTATTCCTCGGCCTCTCCTTCTCCGTCGTGGTGATGGTGGTGATGCCCTTCTTCATGGTCATGATCGTCATCATCGTCGTCATCGTCATCATGGTGCTCCACTTCCTGGATCCAGGTGGCGGAGGAGGCCACGTCGTCGAACTGGAACATTCCGGTATCAAGAATCTCTTCCAAATCGATGTTGCCATAGTCGCACTCGATGATCTTTGCCTTGGGTTGCAAGGTCCGGATGATGGCACGGATACGGCCCAGTTCTTCCGGTGTAACGTCCGATACCTTATTGAGGATGATGATATTGCAGAACTCTATCTGCTGGATCACCAGGCTCTCGATATCCTCTTCGTCCAGATGCGGTTTTTTCAGCGCATCGCCGCAGGCGAACTCATCTTTCATCCGCAGGGCATCGACCACCGTAGCCACACAGTCGAGTACGGGGATGCCGTTCTTCACGAATTCAAAACTCAGGGCCGGAATCGAACATATCGTCTGCGCGATGGGTTCCGGCTCACAGATTCCGCTTGCCTCGATCACGATATAATCGAACACCTGACGGCTGGTAATCTCGCACAATTGCTGGATCAGGTCGTTTTTCAGCGTGCAGCAGATGCAGCCGTTCTGCAGGGCCACGAGACTCTCGTCTTTCTTGCCCACTATACCGCCTTTCTGAATCAGGTCGGCATCGATATTAACCTCACCCAAATCATTGACAATCACTGCGAAACGGATACCTTTCCGGTTGTTCAGGATCCGATTTACCAGTGTTGTCTTTCCGCTGCCGAGATAACCGGTCAGCAGCAGGACCGGAATTTCCCTCAAATCTTCCATATCTCTATTGAATTATTGTTTCTTCTCAAAATGCTGATAATCCTTGACAGAATTCCAGGCGCCGCCCCACTGGAATCCGCGGGAGCGGAACAGCTTGCAGCACAGGTCATCCGCCGAGATCTTGTGCGGGAAGTCGACCGTCCGGTCGGCGTACTCCTGCGCACTTTCAGGCAGGACAACCTCGCCTTTCACATAGGGATTCTGCATAGGATTTATATCGACGGCCATGCCGCGGGCGTGCGCCGACAGTTTCGTCGACGAATTCGTGGCTTGCCGGTAATTGAAGCAGGAACTGTTGTTGGCGGCCATTGAGCGCTCGTCGTCGCCGCCGAAATCGTCGATCAGCCGGATACCGGCAATCTGGTATTTTGCTTTGTAAAGTTCCTTGAAAATATAGAGCAAATCCTCGGAGATGGCCTTGTTGCACACCATCTCTCCGTGGCGCACCCGACCATTGTAATCATAGTATAAAAGCTTTAGATAACGTAACTCAGATAGCTCTATATCAGCCCCTTCCTCCGGATAAGAATTGCCAATCATCCGCTGTTTGACGGCGGTCGGAATGGTATCGGCGGTAAAGGCCGACAGGCCCGGATCGGAAGGATTGAGGAACTTGCGGTAACGGCTGTATGTATAGTTTACACAGGTATTGGTAATGTTGTTGGCGAAGAGGATGTCGGTGATGCGGTTCTCATCGACATAACTCACCACGTCTTTTGTGAAATAGCGGAAGTCGGCCACGTGGATTTCCTCGAACGAATGGAACAGATAGCCGGGCACCGCGTTGCCGAAACTGTCCTTGATCACCAGCAGCCGTCGTCCGTTGTGTACCGAAGTCATCACCTTGGTCATTTTAATGTCGCCGCCCATAAAGGTCGTATAGGCCGCACCGCTGCCGTCCTTGAACGAGTAGAAGTATTTGCCCTGATAAGGCCTGGACTCTCCGGTCACGTGGAATTCCTCGTCGAGCGTGTAATTGACGTAGGTCGTGGAATACTCCACGCCTGTGGGGATGTGGTAAACAAAATCTTCCGGCGCCTTCTTCACGGCCACGTTCTGCGAATAGCCGTACATACTGCCCACATACCGGTGCACCACGTGCTCTTCATAGGTCGAAAGGTCGGCGAAGGGAACGCCGGCCACTTCGGCGAACTTCTGTGCGGCGTAATAGGCGCCGAGCGGCGCCCAGTGATGGTCGGTGCGCAGGTAGATGGGTTCGTCGACATGCTGGCCGAGCACCGTGTATACATCCACGGCCTTTACGCCGTTGGTCAGGTGCGAAAAGATGCTGTTGAACACCGGCCACTGCTTCTTTGTAAACTTGGAAGCTTCCTCCGGGCAGTAAAACTCCGTAGAAGTAGGTATCGGCATGCAGTAAACGTTCACGGAGCGGCCGAAGGCAGCCCCGTACAGGCTGACGGTCTCCGCATATTTGGCGCCTCCCCTTTCCGTACCGAAGAAACCCATCAGGGCCCGGACGTTCTCGCCGCTGCCCACCAGGATGATACCCGATGAGGCAACCTTTGCGATATCGTCGATGCCGCCGGCAACCGTATCGGGCGCGAAGGCCTTCACGCTCTTCACAGTATCGGCATCCGTCACCGGGTCGGGCTCCTCGGGGATAGTCTCCGCCTCGGCGGGCGTGTCGGAGGCCACGTATTGGATGTTCCCGTCTCCGAATCGCACGCCGAGCATGTCGCGGAACTGCATGCTCATATACATCAGTGTATCGCGGTACGGCTCGGTATCGCTGTACCACGACGAAATGGCCGCCGTATAGGAGCCGTCGAGCAGCGAATCCAACGTGAAGGCAGGGAAATGCCGCAGGTCGCGCTTCTCCAGTTCAGAGTATGTGCTCCGCGGCAGCAGGTTGAATGCCGCCGTAAAGGCCAGATACACCAGCGCCATGACGATTACCGAAATTATGCCTCTGCCTCGTTTCATATCAGAACCGCGTATAGATGAATGGATTGCTGGTCCCGCCCACCAACAGGGCCACACTCACCGCGAGCACGGCGACCGCAAAGACGGTCTGCAGGACGTGGAGGACGTTGTGGCCGATGGCCCGCTTTTCAAACCAGCCGCCGATCCAGCGTCCCAGCGGCAGGCAACAGACGATGGCGGCAATCCAGAGCCAGAAGCGCGAGGTGAGCGCGCTGCGGACCGTGAAGTCGCTCGCAGCGACCGCTTTCCCGAAGAGCACCGGGAAGAAATCGGTCATCCGGCTGAAATCCGTAAAATAGAAGATGCCCCAGCCCAGGATCACCAGGATCAGGCTGTAGAGATGGGCCACCGGTGCAGGTACTTTCCAGCGCAGCACCGTAAATTTCTCGATGGCGACAATCAGGCCGAAATACAGGCCCCAGAGCACGAAGTTCCAGCTGGCGCCGTGCCACAGGCCGGTCAGGAACCAGACAACCAGGATGTTGAAGAACTGGTGGTGCCGATTGCCCCCCATTGGAATGTACAGATAGTCACGGAAGAAACTTCCGAGCGAGATATGCCAGCGCCGCCAGAAATCCGTAATGGAATTGCAGCAATACGGATGGTCGAAGTTCTCTTTGAAATGGAAGCCCAGGCAACGGCCGATGCCGATGGCCATATCGGAATATCCGGAGAAGTCGAAATAGATCTGCAGCGTGAAGGCCAGCAGGCCGACCCAGGCGCCGGCCGTGGAAAGTTCCGCCAGATTGCCGGCCAGGAACTGGTCGGCGACCTCGGAGAGCTGGTTGGCCAGGATCACCTTCTTGCCCAGGCCCACCAGGAAGCGGAAGCCGCCTTCCGAGAAGTCTTCCCAGCGTACCTTGCGCGTGTGGATCTCCTTCGCGATGGTGCCGTAGCGCACGATCGGACCCGCAATCAGCTGCGGGAACATCGATATGTAGAGCAGCAGGTCCCAGAAACGCCGCTGGGCCGGACTTTCCCGGCGGTACACGTCCACCAGGTAGGATATCGACTGGAACGTATAAAAGCTGATGCCGATGGGGAGAGCGATTTCCGGCACCTGGAGCGGAACGCCGAAGCGGCCGAGCAGGTCGGCGAAGAATCCCAGGTATTTGAAGGTGCCAAGAATGGCCAGGTTGCCGATCAGGCCGACAACCAGCCAGAATGATCTCCCCCGCCCCTTGCGGTCGATGCCCCGGCCGAACAGCCAGTTGAGCAATGCGCACAACACCAGCAGAACGACGTACACCGGCTCTCCCCACGCATAGAAAATGAGTGAGAAGAGCACCAGTACGCCATTCTTCAAGGTATTGCCTTTCGCCAGCCCCGCGATCAGGTAACAGATCGCGAAGGCCGGCAGAAAGGCAAAGAGGAAGAAGAGATCGGCAAAGACCACTTACTGCGCCTTTTCTTTCTTCAGCCGCTCGGTCAGCAAGGGAACGACCTTGTGGAGGTCGCACACGATGCCCAGGTCTGCCACGCTGAAGATCGGGGCAAACTTATCCTTGTTCACGGCAATGATCGTCTCGGACTCTTCCATACCGGCCAGATGCTGGATGGCACCGGAAATACCGAGGGCGAAATACACGGCCGGACGCACGGTCTTGCCGGTCTGGCCGACCTGCCGCTCGTGCGGCATGATGCCGGCGTCGACCATGGCGCGCGAAGACGACACTTCGCCGCCGATGACGGTGGCCAGTTCCTGCAGGGTCTCGAAGCCTTCCTTGCTGCCGACACCGCGGCCGCCGGAGACCAGGATCTTCGCGTTCGAAATATCGACAGCGCCCTTCTGCTCCTTGACGGTCTTGACCAGTTTGACGACGAACTTGCGCTCGTCGAACTTCGGCGTGAAGTTCACGACCTCGCCCTTGCGGTTGAAGTCGGGAGCCGCCTTGGGCATCACGCCCGGACGGACGGTCGACATCTGCGGACGGTGCTCGGGGCACTTGATGGTCGCCATCAGGTTGCCGCCGAAAGCCGGACGGGTCATTTCGAATTCGTGGGTTTCCTCATTGATGGTCAGCTTGGTGCAGTCGGCCGTCAGGCCGGTGCCCAGGCGGGCGGCGATGCGCGGTGCGAGGTCACGGCCGATGGTCGTGGCGCCGAACATCATGATCGAGGGTTTGAAAGCCACAACGGCCTGGTAGACCGCCTGCGTATACTGCTCCGTGACATAGTCCTTGAGGAGTTCGTTGTCGATGACGACCACCTTGTCGGCTCCATAGGCCACCAGGTCGTCCGCCTTCCCGGCGATGCCGCAGCCGGCCAGAATGGCGACGACTTTTTCGTCGGTCACCTGCGCGAGTTCCCGGGCCTTGCCGATCAACTCCAGGGCGACAGGCTGAATCACACCGTCCCGCTGTTCCGCGTATACATAGATATCTTTGTAATCAGAAAAATCCATAGTTGTACTGTTTTTAGACGGTTAGATGATGTGTTTCTCCTTAAGTTTGGCCACAATCAGCTCGACGGCCGCCTCCGGATCCACCTCGTGGATCACGCCGGGGGCCTTGAGCTCCTTGGTGAACGAACGTACCACCTTGGTCGGCGAGCCCTTCAGGCCCATTTCCTCGTCGGCGAGGCCGAGCCGGTCGGCGCCCCAGACTTCGACTTCCTTGCCATAGGCGTCGACGATGCCGCCCACGCTCATATAGCGCGGCTTCACGGCCGAAGCCAGACAGGTAAGCAGGGCCTTGCCCTGGAACTGGAGCACCTGGTAACCGTCCTCGTTCTCTTTGGTCACGGTGTAGGTCTGCGTGTCGGGATCGAATTCGAGACCGGCCACGTAGGTGATCTGCGGGATGCCCAGATGTTCGGAGATCTCCGGACCCACCTGCGCGGTGTCACCGTCGATGGCCTGACGGCCGGCGATGATCAGATCCCATTCCAGTTGACGCGCCACGGCGGCGATCTGTTTGGAGGTGGCCAGCGTGTCGGCACCGCCGAGTTTGCGGTCAGTCAGCAGGATGGCCCTGTCGGCGCCCATGGCGAACGCTTCGCGGAGGATGACCTCGGCGGCGGGGATACCCATCGTGATGACGGTCACTTCGGCGCCGAACTTGTCCTTGAGCTGCAGTGCGAATTCAAGACCGCCTTTGTCGTCCGGGTTCATAATGGCGGGAACACCTTCGCGGACCAGCGTCTTGGTTACCGGATCGATCTTGATCTCGGTCGTATCGGGGACTTGTTTGATACAAACTAAAATTTTCATCGCTCTCTCCTCCTACTTGATTTTACCGAACAACTTACCTGCAATGACCATACGCTGGACTTCGGAAGTACCTTCGTAGATCTCCGTAATCTTCGCGTCGCGCATCATGCGCTCCACGGGATATTCGCGGGTGTAGCCATATCCGCCGTGGAACTGGACGCACTTGGTGGTGACTTCCATGGCCACTTCCGCGGCATAGAGTTTCGCCATCGCGGCGTCGGCCGAGAAATTGACCTTCGGGTTGGCGACGTGCTCGTCTTCCTTGCAGGCGGCACTGCGCACCAGCAGGCGGGCCGCCTCGATCTTGGTCTTCAGGTCGGCCATCTGGAACTGCGTGTTCTGGAACTTGGCGATGGCCTTGCCGAACTGCTTGCGTTCCTTGGTGTACTTGACGGTCTCGTCGAGCGCGCCCTGAGCGATACCCAGCGCCTGCGAAGCGATACCGATACGGCCGCCGTCGAGCGTCATCATCGCGATCTTGAAGCCCTCGCCCACCTTGCCGAGAAGGTTCTCCTTCGGGATGCGGACATTCGTAAAGATGAGTTCGGCCGTGGCGCTGCCGCGGATACCCATCTTCAGTTCTTTCTTACCCACCGAGAAACCGGGCGTCGTGGCTTCCACGATGAACGCGGAGATGCCTTTCGTACCCAGCGACTTGTCGGTCATGGCAATGACGATGTACACGTCGGCGTGACCGGCATTGGTGATGAAAATCTTGTTGCCGTTGATCACCCACTCGTCCCCGTCAAGGACGGCCGTGGTCTGCTGGCCGGCAGCATCGGTACCGGCGTTGGGCTCGGTCAGACCGAAGGCGCCGATCCACTGGCCGGACGCCAGCTTGGGCACATACTTCATTTTCTGCTCTTCCGTACCGAACTGGAGGATCGGCGACATGCAGAGCGAGGTGTGGGCCGAAACGACCACACCCGTGGTCGCGCAGCAGCGCGAAAGTTCTTCCACCGCGATGGAATACATCAGGTTGTCGCCACCGGCGCCGCCGTATTTCTTGGGCACGGGAATGCCGAAGATGCCCAGCGGGGCCATTTTGTCGACCGTTTCCTGCGGGAAGCGTTCCTGCTCGTCGATTTCGGCCGCGAGGGGTTTCACCTCTTTCTCGGCGAACTCGCGGATCATCTGACGGAACAGTTCCTGGGTCTTGTTAAGATTGAAATCCATATCGAATTGCTTTCTTGTTGTCGATTAATACTTGTAGAAGCCTTCTCCGGTCTTGCGGCCGAGCAGGCCGGCGCGGACCATCTTGCGGAGCAGCGGATGCGGGCGGTACTTCGGATCGCCGAATTCCTTATAGAGCACCTCCATGATGGCGAGGTTGACGTCGTTGCCGATCAGGTCGGCGAGCGCCAGCGGGCCCATCGGATGGTTGGCGCCGAGCATCATGCATTTGTCGATGTCCTCGGCGGTGGCGATGCCGTCGGCCAGGATGCCGACCGCTTCGTTGATCATCGGGATGAGGATGCGGTTCACCACGAAGCCCGGGGCTTCCTTCACCTCGACCGGCTGTTTTCCGATGGAAGCGGCCAGGTCGATGACGCACTTGCAGACTTCGTCGCTGGTCAGCTGACCGCGGATCACCTCGACCAGGGCCATGCGGTCGGCCGGGTTGAAGAAGTGCATGCCGATGAACTGGGCCGGACGCTTGGTGCAGGCGGCGATTTCGGTGATGCTCAGGGAGCTGCTGTTGGTGGCGAACACCGTCTCCGGCTTGCAGATGCTGTCGAGTTCGGTGAACACGTCCTTCTTCAGCTGCATATCCTCGACAGCGGCCTCGATCACGAGGTCGGCATCGGCGAAGGTGGCGTAATCCGTCGTGGTCGAGATGTTCGCCAGCATGGCGTCCATCGCTTCCTGGGCGATCTTGCCCTTCTCGACGAGTTTGGCATAGCCTTTAGATATCGAAGCCATGGCCTTGTCAAGGCTGGCCTGCGTGCGGCTTTTCATGACGACGGGCATCTTGGCGGCGAACGCCTTCACGATTCCCTTGGCCATCGTACCGGTTCCAATAACACAGATTTTCATAAGCTTGTATTTTAATTTGATCGTTACTCATTCTTGAACGCGGCGGGACGCTTGTGCAGGAAGGCATCCATACCTTCTTTCTGGTCATCCGTCGCAAAACACTTGGCGAAATAGCGGTTTTCAAGCGCAACCGACTCGTCCACGTCGAGGTCGTAGTTCTCGTTGATGCACGCCTTTGCGAAGCCCACGGCAATCGGGGCGTTCTTGAGGATGGACGCCACCAGCTCGCCCACGGCGCCGGTGAGTTCATCGGGCGCTACGACCCGGTTCACCAGCCCGATGCGCAGCGCCTCGTCGGCGTCGATCATCTTGCCGGTATAGATAAGCTCCTTGGCTATCCCCTGTCCGACCAGCTTCGGCAGCCGGTACGTGCCCGAGAACCCCGGAATGATGCCCAGGCCTACCTCGGGCTGGCCGAAACGGGCCTTTGCCGAGGCGATGCGGATATCGCAGGCCATGGCCAGTTCACAGCCGCCGCCCAGGGCGAAGCCGTTCACCGCGGCGATCACCGGGAACGGAAGGTCTTCAATCTTCTTGAAGACACGGGCGCCGGCCTGACCGAAGGCGAAACCCTCCGGCTCGTTCAGGTGCGCCATCTCCGAGATGTCGGCGCCGGCCACGAAGGCCTTGCCTTCGCCCGTAATCACCAGCACGCGGGTCGTGTCGGGATCGAGCGCATCGACAAAACGTTCCAGTTCGCCCAGAATCGTCGAATTGAGCGCGTTCAGCGTGGCGGGCGACGAGATGGTCAGCGTGACCACCCCGTTCCCGTCATCGGACACTTTCAAGAACTGATAATCCATAGTCCCGGCTGATTACTGGGCCATCGGTTTGAGGTCGGGCGAAATGATGAGTTTCGCCTGCGTGGCTTCCTGCACCTGCTCCACCGTAAACTCCGGATTGATCTCCTTGAGCACGAGGCCTTCCGGCGTCACGTCCATCACGCCCATCTCGGTGATGATCATATTCACCTGATGCGCGGCCGTCAGCGGAAGGGTGCACTCCTTCATAATCTTATGGTTGCCTTTCTGCGTGTGCTCCATCGCCACGATCACGCGCTTTGCACCGACCACAAGGTCCATTGCACCGCCCATGCCCGGCGTCAGCTTGCCCGGAATCATCCAGTTGGCCAGATTGCCTTTCTCATCTACCTGCATCGCGCCCAGGAACGTGCAGTCCACGTGGCCGCCGCGGATGATCAGGAAAGAATCGGCGGAAGAGCAGGCATAAGCGCCCGGATAAGCCGTGATGTAGGCACCGCCGGCATTGACATAATCCTTGTCTTCCTCGCCGGGAGCCGGAGCCGGGCCCATTCCGACCAGGCCGTTCTCGGACTGGAGCGTCACGTTCACACCTTCAGGAAGATAGTTCGGAATGGCGGTCGGAAGACCGATACCGAGGTTCACCACGTCGCCGTCCTTGAGTTCCAGCGCGGCGCGGCGTGCAATCGTTTCTCTGATTTGAGCTTTGTCCATAATTACTAGAATTTAGATATTGTTATTTTTTGGTATTCATTCGCTTGACAAATTCCTGGGCCACGAAGGAGGCCACATCGTCGGCATAGGTGCCGGCACCGAATCCGGCGTCGAAACCGAGTTCCTTGGCCAGTTCGTGCGAGATGCGCGGGCCGCCGCAGACCACGATCATCTTGTCGCGGAGGCCTTCCGCCTCCAGCAGTTCGATGAGTTCCGTCATATTCTTGATATGCACGTCTTTCTGCGTGACCGTCTGCGAGACCAGAAGGGCGTCGGCGTGGAGTTCGATGCCTTTGGCGATGAACTCCTCGTTCGGCACCTGGCTGCCCAGGTTGTAGGCTTCGAACATATCGTAGCGCTCGATGCCGTAGTGGCCGGCGTAGCCTTTCATATTCATAATGGCGTCGATGCCCACGGTATGGGCGTCGGTGCCGGTCGAAGCGCCTACGACCACCAGTTTCCGGCCGATGTTCTGCCGGATGTACTCGTCGGTCTCCTTCATCTCCATCACTGAGGATTCCACCTTCGGTACATAGATAGAGGTATAGTCCACCGTGTGGATGGTGCTGCCGTAGCAGTTGAAGAAGGTATAGCCGGGCGTCAGTTCCTGGTAGAAGACCACCAGCGGATTATTGAAGCCCATTTCCTTGAGCAGCTGCTTGGCCGCTTCCACCGCTTCGGGACCGCAGGGCACGGGCAGCGTGAAGCTCAGCTGCACCTTGCCGTCGTTCATCGTGTCGCCGTACGGCTTAACTTTGGTCAGATCCAAGGTCTTGTCGAAATCCTTGGCATCCATCGAATAGAGTCCGCCGCTCATGCTTATCTCCTCCCTTTCATCAGGTCAATAAATGGATTGGAATAATTGCTGCCCTTGGCGACCACACCGTCGAGGCCCTTGCCGCCATTCTTCGGGCGTTTCACATCGCCGAACTTGCCCTTTTCCAGCGCATTGAACAGGCCGTCCTTAACCAGTTCTTCAAGCAGTTCCACAGCGTTGTCGAGCACCAGGGCCGCCCGCTGGCGGATGATACCTCCCTCCTTGAACTCCACTTCCTCGCCGATGTCCTTCATATTGTTGAAGATGTAGCGGGCGTTCTCGATCGAGAGGTAACGGTCGCTCATGAACGGGGTGTGGATGGCCTCGGTGGGCATGCCCAGCAGCTGGATGCCCTGATGGGTCCAGATGCCGATGATATTGAAAAGCGCATCCTGGATGTGGCCGCGGAAAATGTTGCCGGTCATGAATTTGGTCGGCGGCATATACTTCAGCGTGGCTTTCGGGAATATCTCGCGGGTCATCTGTGCCTGTGCCAGCTCATAGAGGAAGCCGTTGGTCAGCATCGGATCCATCTCGAACGCGTGGCCCAGACCCATCTGTTCCTCGGGCAGGCCGGCCAGCAGGGCCAGCTGCTCGTTGATGATGTCGGAAGCCAGCACCGTGTGGGCGGCCTCCACCGCATCGGCGGTGGTCAGGTAATTGTCTTCGCCCGTATTGATGATCACACCGGCAAAACCGTTGATCACGCGCGAGAAGAACTGGTCGACCAGCGTGCGCTGCATGTTGATGTCCCGGAACAAGATGCCGTAGAGGGCGTCGTTGAGCATCACGTCGAGGCCTTCGAACGCACCCATGATGGCGATTTCCGGCATGCAGAGGCCCGAACAGTAGTTGCACAGGCGGATGTAGCGGCCCACCTCCTCGCCTACCTTGTCGAGGGCGGCACGCATGATGCGGAAATTCTCCTGCGTGGCGAACGTACCGCCGAAACCTTCCGTCGTGGCGCCGTAGGGCACGTAGTCGAGCAGCGACTGGCCCGTGGTGCGGATCACCGCAATCACGTCGGCTCCCTGGCGGGCACCGGCTTCGGCCTGCACCACGTCTTCATAGATGTTGCCGGTAGCCACGATAATATAAAGGTACGGTTTGGGGCCTTCACCCAGGGTCTTGAGGTATTGCTCGCGGCGGTTCCGGCGGGCGCGGATGCGTTCGATGGAACCCATGATCACGGGTTTCAGGACCTCTTCCGCCTTTTTCGGAGAAGCGGCGGGAACTTTCACCAGGTCGAGCGTGCCGGCGGAGACGGCTTCCGCGATTTCCTGCGGCGTCTTGCCCGTCGCGACCATCGCGTTGCCCATATAGAACATCACCCCCTGTCCCAGCACGCCGGCGTCCTTGAGGGAATCCACCACGACGTTGGGCAGCGGGACCTGGTTCTCATCGACGCCGTCGATGCCCAGCAGCCGGCAGATGGTGCGCTCCACAGCCACGGTCGTATAGCCGTCGGCGAACGACTGCACGTCTTCGGCAATCGTCCGCGCCAGCTGCCGTGCCCGGTCTACCTTCCGCTGGTCCAGTCCAAGTTTGCTTTTATTCATATTGTCGATTTATTATAGTGTCTGCCAAATCAATCCACCGCGCGTCGATACCCAGTTCGCGTGCGATGTGAAGCGCCTCGTGGGGCACTTCGTGACTCGTGGTTTTTACGAGCCGGTAGTCCATGGTACGGCCCTTCGAGCCGGGAACCAGGCCGCGAACCTGCCAGCACTGGCCGGCGTGTTCCACGGTATAGTGCGTGGTCAGGATCAGGGCCAGGTTGGGCTCATTGCCCAGCCTTTCCAGCAAAGCGGCCACCAGGGCCGTTCCTTCCACGGGGTTGGTGGTGCGCGCCGGCTCGTCCACGAGCACCAGCACGCGCCCGCCCGCGTCGACCGCCGCAATCGCGCGGTCGATGCGCTGCATTTCAGCTGCGAACGACGACAGGCCCGTCCGTTCGCTCTGTTCGTCGCCGATGCAGAAGCGGATGTCGTCGAAAGGCGTCATCACCGCTTCGGCCGCCGGCAACGGGAAGCCGAACTGATAGAGGTACTGCAGCATGCAGACCGTTTTCATGGCCACGGTCTTGCCGCCCATGTTGGCGCCGATGACCGTGGCGGGAATCCCTTTGGCGAAATCGAAGTCCACCGGCTGGTATTCCCGCCCCTTCGACCGGAGGATCGCCCGGACTTCGGGATGGAACATGCCGCGGATTTCCGTCGCCGTGCCCGAAACGGGCAGCGAGAGCCCTTCGTCCTGATACAGGAGGGCCATGGCGATGGAGATATCGAGGTCGGCCAGCGCCTGCAGGGTCCGGCGCAGCTCGGCCGCATAGGGACGGAGCTTGTCGCTGATGGCCTTCTTCAGGCGGTCTTCTTCATTGAGGAGCTGCTCCCGCAGGGATTCGTCGTCGGGATCGAGCTCCACCGCGGCGCGCAGCTGGCGCAACTCCACGGAATAGGAATCATAGAGGTAGAACGTGCCGATGCCCAGCCCGTCGGGGTCGAGGATGTCGACCACCCGCTGCATGTCCTTCCCCACTTCGAGGGTTTCGGCCAGCATCGCCATATGCTTGATTTCAAACAGCTCGATTTCGTCGAGCGTGGCGCCGTCGGCGAGCGAGGAAAGCGTTCCGGTGATTTCGCGGAGGCCCTGCAGGCGGAAGCGGATGTCCTCCACGTGGCGCCGGTCGGTCTTCACCAGGCCGATGTACCCGCGCAGCGAGGCATAGGCTGCGTCGATCTGCGCGGCGTCGGTCATCATCTCCCGGTCGAGAAGCACTTTGCGGGCATAGCCGCTCTGCAGACGCAATTCGTCGAACAGATAGCGGATGCCGCACGGACTCTCTACGATTTCCCTAAACTTCATAATCGTTTTTTACAATATCGTACACCGGCAGGCCGATCCGTTCGGACAGTGAGCGGCACAGCGTGTCGGAGTCGAGGACAATCCCGTTGGGTGCAACCGGGTTGACACACACGGCCAGCAGCTGGCTCTTCATACGGACGAAGAGCCGCCCCCCGCGCCGGACATAGGCCCGGTACAATTCCTGGGAACAGAATATCTTGGTAAAATCGCCGACGACCAGCGAAAACTCGTCGTCGTCGAGCGCCTGCCGGGCGACCTGCAGCAGCCGGTCGGTGAGAGCGCCTTCCACTTCCACGACGCGGTGCTGCTTCAGAAGGGCAGGCTCCGGCGAGGCGAACGAAGAGATCCGCAGTTCGGGTTCCGGTCCCATATAGAGCGGCAGCCCGATCAGTTCCACCAGGAAGGCGGTCTTGTTCACCAGGTCGCGGACATTCGCCGAGAGCGCGGCACCGGTCGAAAGGACCATGGCCTCGCTGACGGCCGGGGAGGCGGTGCTCAGGCGGGACAGGGCACCGTCGACCAGGATCAGGTCGATGCCGAACCCTTGCACGGAATCCATCCACCGCTTCATGGCGACCGCGCTCGAAGGGCCGCTGAGGAGGACTTTCCCCTCCTGCAGGGCCTTCGCGGTCACCACGCGGCCGAGGGCGGTGTTCTCTTCACTCACATCATACAGTTCGGAGAGGGGACGCTTCTGGCGGAAATGCTTCTCGCTCGTGGCGAAGAACATCCCCTCCCGGACTGTGATTTCGGGCTTGGCGGTACCGGTCACCTGGTCGGTGGTCTCCCCGTCAATTCCGATCGACGTCACCGCCACGTTGAAGTAGTCGGTCGGCAGACGCCGGATGATGTAGTTGAGACACTCCGTCTTGCCGGCGTTTTTTGCAAGGCCGACAATCGACACGCTGCGGTGCTTGAGGATCTCCCCGATGAAAGGCATTTACTTCTGGTGGTTTTTACTGCGTTCCTTCCGCTGCAGGACGGCGGGCTCGATGGCCATTTCCTGTCCTTCCAGCAGGCCGGCCACGCCTTCGAGCCGTTTGGTGCACTCGGGGCAATGGCATTCCTGATGGTATTCAGTGGGTTCGGTATAGGTGGTAATCACGCCTTCGAAGTTGCGGAGCACGACCTTGCCCGGCGCCTGCGAGATCACGTACTGCGGCATGACGGGCGTCTTGCCGCCGCCGCCCGGGGCGTCCACGACGAAGGTCGGGACGGCGTAGCCGGACGTGTGGCCACGGAGCGCCTCGATGATCTCGATACCCTTCGACACGGGCGTGCGGAAGTGCTCGAGACCCATCGAGAGGTCGCACTGGTAGATGTAGTACGGACGTACGCGCATCTTCACCAGTTCGTGGACCAGTTTCTTCATCACGTGGACGCAGTCGTTCACGCCGCGCAGCAGCACGCTCTGGTTGCCCAGAGGGATGCCGGCGTCAGCCAGACGGGCGCAGGCGGCCGCCGATTCGACGGTCACCTCGTTCGGGTGGTTGAAATGCGTGTTGAGCCAGATCGGGTGATACTTCTTGAGCATGTTGCAGAGCTCGGGCGTAATGCGCTGCGGACAGACGACCGGCGTACGGGTGCCGATGCGGACGATCTCCACGTGGGGAATCTCGCGCAGGCGGCGGATGATGTCTTCCAGCCAGGCGTCGCTCACCATCAGGGCGTCACCGCCCGAGAGGAGCACGTCGCGCACTTCCGGCGTATTGCGGATGTATTCGATCGCTTTGTCGATGCGCTCGCGCGGGCTTTCGTCGTCTTTCTGGCCGGCGAAGCGGCGGCGGGTGCAGTGGCGGCAGTACATCGAGCACATATCGGTGATCAGCAGCAGCACGCGGTCCGGATAGCGGTGCGTCAGGCCCGGCGTGGGGCTGTCGGTGTCCTCGTGGAGCGGGTCGAGCAGGTCGGCCGCGGCCTGGTGCGTCTCGGCGGCCGTCGGGATGCACTGGCGGCGCACGGGATCGTACGGATCATCCGGGTTGATGAGCGAGATGTAGTACGGCGTGATGGCCATGCGGAGCGTGGTGAGGCATTTCTTGACGCCCTCCTCCTCTTCCGGCGTGAGCTTCACGTATTTCTTGAGCTCGTCGAGGGTCTCGATCCGGTTTTTGACCTGCCATTTCCAGTCGTTCCACTGGGCGTCGGTCACCTCCGGGAAGAGCTCTTTTCTGCGGGAAACGTTCATAAGCTAAGCGTAGAGTTCTTCAAAGATCTTGCGGAGTTTCGGGCACTCACGGAGCTCCTGCAGCGTGAATTCGGCATGGCCCTTGGTGTAGCCGTTGCCCATGATCATGTTCACGTCGGCGCCGATGCCTTCGGCACCGAGGGAAGCCTTGGTGAAGCTGGTGGCCATCGAGAAGAAGTACACGATGCCGTCGTCCTTGGTGCAGAGCACGGCCGTCATTTCCTGGTCGGGCACGTTGACGCAGTTGATGGTCACGTCGGCCATCTTGCCGTCGGTGAGGCGTTCCACCATTTCATACACCTGGACCGGAGTCATACCGGAAGCGCTTTCCACGATGTCGCAGAAGCCGAGGTCCTTAATGCGCTGCGTGGAGCGCGGGCTGTTGGCGATACCGATCACCTTACCGGTCACACCGACGCGTTTCTTGGCCTCGTAGGCGCAGAGCATGCCGCTCTTGCCGCCGGCGCCGAGAATGACGACGGTCTGGCCATACTGGCAGAGTTTCGCGGTCTGGGCGGGTGCGCCGGCCACGTCGAGGGCGGAAAGGGCGAGTTTCTCCGGCATGTCGGTCGGGATCTTCGCGTAGATGCCGCTTTCGAAGAGGATGGCCTTGCCCCTGATGTCGACCTGGTCCACATCGGGACGGATGGCAATGATTTCGTCGATCCGCAGCGGGGTGAGGCTCAGCGAGACGAGGGTGGCGATACGGTCGCCTTCCTTGAGGTCGATCTTGCCCTTGAGGGCGTCGCCGATTTTCTCGACCTTGCCCAGAAGCATGCCGCCCGAGCCGGTACGGCGGTTGCGGTGCTTGCCCTGCAGTTCGACATTGAGGAACATCTCTTTCTTGACCTCTTCCATGATCTTCTCTTCGGAAGCGCCTTCGCCGGCCTGCTGCTTCGCATAGTTGTGGATGTCGGTGAACGAAGCGGAGTCGATGTTGAGAGTCTGGACGTCGATCAGGATCTCATTGTCCCAGATCTCATCCATATTGTTGTCGAGTTTGTTAGCGGGCTGCGGAAGGACACCCTTGGGTTCGATGACGCGGTGCGTTCCGTACTTGTTTCCGTGTTTCTGTGCCATATTGCGTTATTGGGTTTAAAAATGATTATTTCTGTTTGAGTCCGAGGATTTCGCGGGCTTCGGCGCTCGTGGCGACCGGGCGGCCCAGTTCGTTCGCCAGGCGGACCACCTTGGCGACCAGTTCACCATTGCTCTTGGCGAGGACACCTTTCGAAAGGTAGAGGTTATCCTCAAAGCCGACGCGGACGTTGCCGCCCATCGCGATGGCCGCGGCGGCCATCGGGAAGGCGTGACGGCCGACACCGGTGACGGTCCAGGTGCTGCCGGCGGGGATGCCGCCAACCAGCCAGCAAAGGTTGGCCACGGTCGCGGGCGTGCAGCCCGGAACGCCGAGCACGAAGTTGAACTGCATCGGGGCGCCGGGGACCTGGCCTTTGCGGGCCATGGTCAGGATGGTGTCGAGGTGACCCATCTCGAAGCACTCGTATTCGGGTTTGATGCCGCGCTCGATCATGCGTTTGCCGAAGGCGCGCATCGTGGGCATCGTGTTGTCGAAGATCTCGTCGCCGAAGTTGCAGGTACCGCAGTCGAGCGTAGCCATCTCGGGAACGGGCGTGGTATCGGTGCTCTGGAGGCGTTCTTCCGGGCTCATGCCCACGGCGCCGCCGGTCGAGGGGATCAGGATCACGTCGGGGCACACCTTCAGGATGGCCTCGGTGCATTCCTGGAAGCGTTCGCGGCTCTGCGTAGGCGTGCCGTCGTCCCAGCGGACATGCAGGTGGACGATGGCGGCGCCGGCGTCGACGGCCGACTTGGCTTCACGGACGATTTCTTCTACGGTATAGGGAACGTTGGGGTTCTGTTCCTTGGTGACCTCTGCGCCGCAGATGGCGGCGGTGATGATGAGCTTGTCCATTACTTGCGCTGGCATTTTTTGGGGGTGACGCAGGTACCGCTGGCGCGGCAGACCACGATAGGCTCCTCGAGCAGGTCGGCGGCGGAATCGGAGATATCCGGACGCGGGGCAATGACCTTGCGGGCTTCGAAAACCATCTTGCGGGAGGTGTTGCCTTCCGAGACGATCTCACCCGTGGCTTCGATGAAGTCGCCGGCATAGACCGGGGCGATGAATTCCACCATGTCATAGGCTTTGAACAGGCCTTCGTCGCCGTCGCGGAGGATCAACAGTTCCGTGGCCACGTCGCCGAAAAGATGGAGCATGTGGGCTCCGTCGACCAGATTGCCGCCGTAGTGCGCATCCTTGGCGCTCATCCGCACGCGGATCATGGATTTGTACTGGGTCATGTCGTCCGCGTTTTACTGTTCGACATAGATATAGTCCACGAACAGGGCCGGCGTATGCACGGATTCCGGTTCGATCTCCCCTACCTTGACCAGCTTCTCGGCCTCGACGATCACAGTGTCGGCGGCCTGGGCCATCATAGGATTGAAGTTCTTCGTGGTACCACGGTAGAACACGTTGCCCGATTCGTCGACAATGCTGCCGCCCAGCAGGGCGAAGTCGGCGCCGAGGGGTTTCTCAAGCAGGTAGTCCTTGCCGTCGACATTGATGATCTGCTTGCCTTCCTGGACTACGGTGCCGATACCGGTCGGAGTGAGGATGCCGCCCAGTCCGGCGCCTTTGGCGCGGATGCGCTCGGCCAGCGTGCCCTGCGGAACGAGGTTCATCTTCAGGTCGCCGTTGTTCATCTGTTCGATCGAGGCTTTGCTGCCGCCGATGTAGGAAGCGTAGATCTCCTTCACCTGGTGGTTCTCGATAAGTTTGCTCCAGCCTTTGCCGTCGAAGACGGTGTCATTGCAGATGATGGTCAGATTCTTGACGCCGCTTTCCACCAGCGCGTCGACAATCTGTTTCGGTGCTCCCGTGCCCAGGAACCCGCCGATCATAATCGTGGAGCCGTCCTTGATCAAGGCAACGGCCTCTTGCAGAGTGATGTTCTTTTTCATATTGCAGTGATTATAGTTTTTGTAGATTTCACGTTTGCTTAATCGTGTTTGCTTAATCTGCAAATATAGTCATTTTTACCTACAATATAAAGACAAATCGGGCCTTTCGGGCCCGAATTACGAACAATTTTCAAACGGCCTGGAAGAGAGGTCAGAGCCCTTTCCGGCGCGCAGGTGTAGCGTAGATGTTCAACAGATTGTTGCGGATGGCGTTACGGTCCACCCAACGGGGCAGAGAATCAAGTTCTTCCTTCAGATAATCCTCGAGTTCGGCCGTTACGCGGCGGCGGCTCGCCGGCCGACCCTCCAGCAGTTCCAGGGCGGCGATATTGACAGGCCAGATGCGCCAGGCGGCCATGATCCGGTCGTCGATAATCTTGGCCAACTGCCGGAAACGGTCGTTCTTGTCGAGGGCTGCACAGGCGCGCAGGTCGTCCTCGGATATCGGTTCGCAAAAAGCGACGTGAACCCGCCCTTTCTGCTGGGCGATCCCCACGACAATGCTCTCCAGATCCTCGCCGGGACGCTTGGCATACTTACCAAACTGTTGCTTTACATAGACCTCGTAAGCCTTTTTAGTTCCGCAACTTTCGATTTCATACGAAACGGCGACAGGCATCAGTTTCAAGCCAGCCATATTCTCGACGAAATCACTGCTTCCGCTCATCGAGAGCATCTTCAGGAGCCCCTGCTCCGTGGTGTCATTCCCATCTTTCGTCCGGCCGTTCCGATGGGAAATCCAGACCGAAGCGGGCTGTTCGTCGGTAAGCCTTTGACGGATATAGGCCGACAGGTTCCGTGACGTTTCGTAAAGCTCCCGGGGATGCGGGCTGCGGACGACCTTGATCATCCGGTTGGAGCGCATCAGATCTTCCATAAACTGGTTGTAGATGAGGTTGTCCCCAACTGCAATCTCGGAGAGCGGCAGGTCGTTGTCCTTGAAAATATACTGGATGAATGCCGAATCGAGCACGATGTCGCGATGCGAAGAAAGCATCGTATAGCACTGTCCGCCCGTGAAATGCTCCAGACCCTCGAAAGTCAGGCCCTTGGTGGTCTTGCCCAGGATGGTCCGGACTGCAGGATACATCACGCGCGTCTGGAAATCATCGACACCGCGGATCGTATTGAGGGTATTGCGCAGGATATCCGGATCCTTTCCGGGAAACAGGAAGGCGGAAATCTGCTCCATCAGGCGATTGTTCGACGCACGCCGGAGCGCCGCCGCCGTCTCGGCATCATTGTAGGGTCGGATATCGTCGAACATAGCCTAGAGGTATTTATTGCCGGACAGACTCAGAAGCGGAAGAATGACGGCCAGCTGCAGCGGAATCATCGCCACCAGCGGGAAGTAAGCGAAGTTGGTGGTTGCCAACACGTTCTGAATCATCAGAAAGTCGTATGCTACAATCGCGACCGCCGCCAGAACAAACCAGATGCGCCAGTGCGTAAAGCCGTGCAGCAGAAGCGCCAGGACCACCAGGACCATCGGAACAAGCAGATGGAAGATGCTGTCGCCCATAGCGATGCGGATTCCGCAAATGACCGACGAAACGAGCATGGCGGCGAACAGCAGCGCATAGCTGAAACGCGCCGCACCGCTGGCAGCCGCACTCTTGCGGATGGCATTGGCGGAACTCATCTGGACATAACGCTTTTTCCGCTTGAAAAAGCACAGGAGGAAGCCCAGGAAAGCAACTGCGGCCGCCCCGCACCAGACGGGAAGCGGGTTTGCGGGCTGCCAGAGCGGTTTCTCCTTGGGAAACACCGTGATCAGGCTCAGAGCCAGGATTCCGTAATACCAGAGGGCGACCCACGCCGTTTCAACGAGCATATGACGGGCCTTCAACCGGCCGCGGCCGACCGAAAAGACGAAGCATACGCACAGCAGTGCGAAGGTAATCGAGGCAATCAGCAGCCACAGACCGTTGGAGAAGGCCAGTTTGTCGGCCAGATAAGCGTTTATGTCGAAAATAGGTTTCATCATTCTATTCTTTTAGTAAAGGGGATACAAAGATATCACACTTTTTGCAAAAGTGAAGAGTCTCCGTAGCTTAAAAAGCGAAAATCGTTGGCCAGCGCGAAATCGTAGATGTCGTGCCAGGCCTCCCCTACGAAAGCGCCGATCAGCAGCAGGAGCGTGCTCTGGGGCTGATGGAAATTGGTCACCAGGAAGTTGATCACGCGGAAACGGAAGCCCGGCACGATGATGATGCGTGTGCGGGACACAAGTTCCTCAATCCCTTGACTTTCCATATAAGAAATCAGGGCCGAGAGCGCCTCTTCGAGACTCCATCCGTATCCTTCTTCGCGGTAAGGTTCCCACTGCTCCACGAAGCCCGGTTCGCCCTGTTCCAGGCAGTGGACGCCCAGATAGTACAGCGACTCCAGGCAGCGCGTCGAAGTCGTGCCGACAGCCGTCACCGGCCGGCCGCCATTGTCGCGAAGCGTCGCCAGGAAGGCGCGCGAGACCGAGAAAGGCTCACTGTGCATCGTATGGTCGCCAATCGTCTCGCTTTTGACGGGAAGGAAGGTACCGGCTCCTACGTGAAGACAGAGATTGAGACGGGTAATTCCTTTTGCATCAATCGCATCCAGTTCCCGCTGGGCGAAGTGAAGGCCGGCCGTAGGTGCGGCAACGGAGCCCTCGCGGCGGGCATACCAGGTCTGGTAGCGTTCATGGTCGATGGCCTCGGTATCGCGTTTCAGATAGGGAGGGATCGGAATCCGTCCGCAGTGCTCCATCACCTGCGAGAACGACCAGCCGCCTTTCCACGAAAAAGCGACGACAGATGTTGCGCCACGTTCCACAAGTTCCACCTCCAACGCCATGTCCTCCAGGAGTTTTCGCTGCGGATTCCCCGCATCGACATAGAGTTTCAGACGTCCTTGCTTCCAGCGCTTGCTGTTACCCACAATGGCCTTCCAGCGACAGGTGGAAGTTGTCGCGAAGCAAAGCTGATAATCTTGTGGTTCTGACGGCTCCAGACAAAACACTTCAATCAGGGCGCCAGTCTCTTTACGGAAGAGGAGACGGGCAGGAACAACCTTCGTGTTGTTGAATACCATCAGCGAATTATCCGGGAGATAATCGGCAATATCGCGGAATTTTCGATTCTCAGGAACTCTTCCGGTGCTTTCTGTGAACACAAGAAGCTTTGAATCATCGCGTTGCGCAAGAGGATAACGTGCAATGCGCGCCTCTGGGAGCGAATAAGTGTAATCTTCGATGCGAATATCCTGAACCATCGGCAGTTTTTTCGGTTATGCAAAAATACAACAATGCGGACGGAAAAACAATTTTATCTTTTGCGCGATTATTGTTTACAAGATAGAACAACTATACCAGAGTTACATTCTTGCACAGCCTTGGCGCCAATCCAGGGAAAGGAGAATCATTCCGGGAATCGTGTATCACAATTTTAACACTCGAATAATTCAAGAAATGATGTAAAATCGCTTAAACCCAGCGACTTAGATATCATCTTATTGAGCATTACTTTGGTAAAATAATTAAACAATCTGCCAAAACACGTTATTTTACGGTGAAATTTTATATAAATTGCTTGATACTCAGCATATTATGCATATTTACATCAAGTGAGTCATCAATCAGTTGAATCCTATGATTGTATAGGTTTGTATTCCGTATCTTTTGATTACATTTGTAATCGTTTCTATTTGTGAATTCGTGTTTAAATTTATTTTGAATTTCTGTTTAAATGTGTTACATTTGTATATCGTAAAAATGAGTCAAATGCACGACCGTCTGAAACAGTTTCTCACGATGGAAAACCTGTCCCCTGCCCGATTCGCAGAGGTGATGGGCATTCAGCGTTCCGGCATCTCCCATCTGCTTGCCGGACGCAACAAACCTAGCTTTGAATTCCTGCAACGGATGATGACCGCCTACCCCGATGTCAACTATGAGTGGTTGATCCTCGGAAAGGGACGTCCGTACAAAAGCGACCGTCCGATGCCCGAAAAGAATGAAAATCCGTCCCTTTTTACAGAACAGGATACATCCGATACAGACTTCGAATCCGAATTACTCCCTGAAGATCAGATGATTGAGTCGCAAAAACAGGTTTCTCAACCCGCTGAGAATCGAAAATTCGCAGAGGAGTCGGCCGCAGACCTGCCGTTACTCCCGAGAAAAATCGCCCGGATCATCGTCTTTTTCAACGACGGTACCTACGAAGAGAAATAAAATCGTATCTTTGTCTGAAGAATACGATTGTCGATGGCGTTTCAAAAAAACATCCCGTTTCTCAGCGTTCTCAAGCACACGCCCTTCCTTTATCCCGTCGTTCGCGCGCTTTACGACCGTCGGCCGATATCCCTGGCCAAACGCCTGATGGGGCTGTCCTTTTCGCATCCTGTCGGTGTGGCTGCCGGCGTTGACCGTCGCGGCGAACTGACCGATGCCATGGCTTGTTTCTCCCCTGCTTTCATCGAGATCGGCCCGCTCCACGATGTCCGTTTCGCCATTCAGAACTTGCAGAACCGTACGGAAGAAACGCTGGTATTCGGTAACCTGAGCAACGCAAAAGACCTGGTTCCCGATTTTACACTCATCTACGATTTCGTCGATGCCATCGTACTCAATGTTTCCAGCGGGACGACCGTCTCCAAGAGCATCGACCACCTGTTGGAACTACGCCGTTACAACGATACGAACAGACCCATCATTTTTAAGTTGTTCCCCGATCTTTCGTCCGAAAATCTCGATGAGATCACCGCATATATGCTCGGCAGCGGCATCGACGGGGTGATGATCGGCGCGGAATTCGTCGACCGGATCCGGGAAAAGACGCAGGGACTGCTGCCTGTTATCGCCACGGCAGAAATATCCTCACCCGAACGGGCTGCGCAGCTGCTCGATACCGGTGCCGATCTGGTTGCAGTGACCAATTCTCCATTCCACTATGGCCCTCGCCTGATCAGTAGAATCGTCAAATATCTCGATAAGAAATGAAAACCGCTTCGATCTGCACGATCGGCGATGAGATCCTCATCGGCCAGATCGTTGATACGAACTCCTCCCATATTGCCCGTGAACTCAATCTCCTCGGCATCCAGGTCCGATATATGACCTCCATCGGCGACGACCGCGCCCGGATCATCCAGGAACTCGGCAACTGTCTGGACAACACCGACATCGTCATCGTAACCGGCGGTCTCGGCCCCACGAAAGACGATATCACCAAAGACGCCTTGCGCGAACTCTCCGGCTCGGCCGGCTACAAGGAATCAGCCGAACAGATGGCCCACATCGAGCGCATTCTCGGCGCCAGAGGCATCCCTCTGATCGAGACGAACCGCGCCCAGGCCCTGGTTCCGGACTCCTGCACTGTGATTCCCAACAAGTTGGGAACGGCGCCCTGCATGGCTTTCTACGGGCTGGGCAAGAACCACGGCTCCGCGCTTTATTCTCTCCCCGGCGTACCGTTCGAGGCCATCGGGCTGCTGCCCGACGTGATGGCCGACATCCGTCGCCACTTCGCACTCGAGGCAATCACGCACCACACCGTGGTGACCTTCGGCATCCCGGAATCCACACTTGCCAAGCAGATCGAAGCCTGGGAAGATGCCCTGCCGGAAAACATCCATCTGGCCTATCTGCCCAACCCGACCATCGGTGTGCGGCTGCGGCTCACGCAGTTTGGCGGAGAGGCCGATTTCACTCCGTATCTCGCTGAACTCCAAAAGATTCTGGGAGACGCCATATATGGCGAAGGCGAAGATACGCTGCAAAGCGTCATCGGCCGGAAGCTTCGCGCCGCCGGCAAGACGCTTGCTCTGGCGGAATCCTGCACGGGCGGCCACCTGTCCGAACTCATCACCTCGGTCGCAGGTTGCAGCGATTATTACAAAGGATCGGTGACATCCTATTCCAACGAAGTGAAGATGAAGGTTCTGGGAGTCCGGTCCGAAACGTTGGCGCAGTTCGGCGCTGTCAGCGAGCAATGTGTCCGTGAGATGGCCGCCGGTGTGCTCCGCGCCCTCGACACCGATTATGCCGTGGCCACTTCCGGCATCGCCGGCCCCGGCGGCGGCACCCCGACAAAACCCGTCGGCACCGCCTGGCTCGCCGCCGCCAAGCGCCACCCCGACGGCAACGTCACCGTCGTTACCGAATGCGTCCACTTCGCCTCTTCCCGCGCCGTCAACATCGAGCGCTTCGCCTCCCACGCCCTGGATCTATTAAGACGAAATATGTAGTATTTATGGGAATAGTTTGTATTTATTTCAAGACTACGGACCCTTGCGGGTCCTATCCCTCCCAAAGCCTAGGCTTTGGGCCCCTCCCACTCACGGCTGCGTGGGCGCAGACGGTCTAGAAATAAATACAAACTATTCCGCAAAAAAACATACGATGAAAAAGCTTGTATTCTTCCTCCTGATTACGTTGACTATGGTTATTTCCTGCAAACAGAGCCCTGAGAAAGAGCAGATTGCCAAACTGGACCGACTTTGCACATCGCTGTTCCCCACCGATGAGCCTGGAGCGGCGGTGCTGATTATGAAGGGCGACGACATCATCTTCGACAAAGGCTACGGCATCGCCGACATCGACACGAAAGTGCCAATCGATGGCAACACTTTTTTCAATATCGCCTCCGTCTCGAAACAGTTTACGGCGGTAGCTATCCTGCAGCTCGCCGAGGCAGGCAAGTTGTCGCTTGAGGACCCTGTCTCCAAGTATTTTCCCGAATTCAAGGCAGACTTCTGGAAAGACATCCAGATCAAGCACCTTCTCTCCCACTCTTCGGGCGTGCCCGATGCCCGCGGCGGAATCCCGCGCGAACTGAAAATCAAAGGCGACGAGAAACTTGCCATGTCGTATCTCCCGGAACTTGATTTTCTCCATTTCAAACCGGGCGAAGCCTATGAGTACATCAACCCCACTTTCGTTATGTGCGGGGCTATCGTCGAGAGAGTAACCGGCCAGCCGTTCGTGGAATATGTAGCCGAGCACATCTTCCGTCCTGCCGGAATGGCCAAGACACTCTATTTCGATCCTGAGCATCAGGAACTGATTCCGAATATGGCACACGGCTACGAATACGCCGATGTGGAAGACATGCCCGAGGAGCGGACGGCCGACAGCTCGCAGAGCGACGAGCCGAAGAACTGGTACGAATACGACTACGGCGAAGAGACCTTCTTCGCCACCCGTCCCGACGGCGGCATCTACAGTTCCACCCACGAATTCGTCGAGTGGGAAAAGGCCCTGCGCGCCAACAAGGTACTCACGGAAGCATCCCGCGTGGACGCACAGTCGCCGCACACCTTTGCGAGCGACAGCCCGTGGAGCGACTACCAGAACCGCCCGAACACCTGGTACGGCTACGGCTGGTTCATTGAGCCCAAGACCGACACCACGAAAGAAGTGATCTATCACACCGGCGACAACGGTGGTTTCAAGATCCTCGCCGCCCGCTACCCCGAAGACAACGCCCTCGTCCTGATCTTCGCCAACCGCGCCGACTGGGACCGTTACGAAGTCATGCAGCAGGTCGAAGCCATCTTTGGCTTCTAATACTCACCGTATTCGCACCCGATATTTTCAGCGTGGATACGGTCGACGAGTGCGCCGTCGTGAGCATATAACTCAATGGTTCCTACGCCGTTACCGCCATTCCAGAGACGGTTGTGCCGTTTGGCGCCGTCGGGCGACTCGTAGTTGACGAGCAGCATGTCTTTCTTCTCGCAGGTGACGTCGGTCACCATGCGACCGGAACTGCTGCGCTGCTCCACGTGCCAGATAATCTGTGTATCCGTTTCACGGCAGTTGAACTCCGTATGGACATTCGTCCACACCTTCGAGAAGTTGAATTCATAGGGCGTTCCTTCGTACCAGAAAGCCGCCAGCAGCTTGCGCGGCAGCGCCACGGGGCCGACCTTCGGCCGGCCACCGCCGATGTCGAAAACGCTGTCCATCAGCTTCTTGCCGGTCAGTTCACTCCGCAGATTGCACGAGGAAAGCCAGACCCAAGGCGAGGTAAAATCCTTGCCCCAGTTCTTGTCGGCATAACCATAACAATCATCCGGTCTGACCAGGTAGCGACGGCCGTTCCAGACGACCTCGCCCGCATACTCGGTCTTCATGCCTTCCGCATGCCAGAACATCTCGAAAGCCTCTGCCGTTCGGAAAACCTTATCGGCGCCGAATCCTACGTTGAAAGCCGTGATTTTCTTGATCGTCAGGTTCCACGACATCTCGCCATCGCTGCACATCCACTCCGGATGCGCCGCCGATCCTTCCACCCGGACGTGACCGCGCATCTGCGTCTCCGTCACATAGCAGTCATCGGCCTCCACCTCAAACGGTACGCCCCACTCCACCCGGATCTTCTTCCACCCGAAGAACCGGTGCAGCTGCGCCGCATCCTTGCCCCAGCTGCCGACCTTTACCATCAAATACGACGGCTGAACGCCGGCGGCGCGGTTTTCGGGCAACTGCCCGAAGACCGGCTCCTCCCCGCCCATCGCTGGATTGCAAAGGATAAATTCAATGAAGAACGGCCTCGCCTCTCCCGTTTCCGCGTCGTGGGCAGTAAACGAGTGCCACCACCAATCATATCCCTTATGAGCCTGCACCCCAAAGAGTTGACAGGCATTTCGTGAAATATCGTGTGTGTTGAACATCTACCAATGATCTATTGTCAATTGACCCTACAAAGTTAGCACTTTTTGCGCTGCAATGTACACATCAATCAGTCAGCCGATTACGCAAAGTGATCCCCCTCTCCACGAGGGGGATCACTTTAAACAATTCGCTGATTATCAAATGCGTCCGTTGCAGCGAAGGAGACTGGCGGCTTACTGCAGGTAGGCCTTGATGATGCGGACGTCGTGAAGCGGGCGGTCGTTTTCGTCGGTGGGGACGCGCTGGATGGCGTCGACGACGTCGAGGCCGCTGACGACTTCGCCGAAGACGGTGTATTGGCCGTCGAGATGCGGGGTTCCGCCGACGGTTTTATAGACTTCACGCATTTCAGGCGTAAGTTTCACGCGGCCGCCGGTGCGGTTGTCGAGCCGTTCCTGGACTTTGTCGAGACCGGCGTCGTCGAAAATCTTTCCCCAGACAATATAGAACTGCATGGCGGAGCTGCGCTGCTCTGGATTCACGTCATCGCCTTCGCGGGCGCCCGCCAAGACGCCACGGCGATGGAAGATCCCCTCCTCCAAACGGAATTCAGCCGGGACCGTATAGTCCCGGTCGCCTTCGCCCAACAGCACGCCGGGTTCGGCATGCTTCGAATCGGGGTCGCCGCCCTGGATCATAAAGTCCTGGATCACACGATGGAACAGCAGTGAGTCAAACGCACCCTCCGCCACCAGTGAGCGGAAGTTGTCGCGATGCAGCGGCGTCTGGTCATAGAGTTTCAGAACGATGGTCCCTTCCGTCGTCTCGAGTACGACGACCTCTTCTTTCTTCTGACGGCAAGATACGGCCGCCAGTATCATCAGGGCAATCAGCAGGGCAAAGCGATAGGTTTTCATAGCTAAATATATTGTAATACAAAGATAATCAACTTTGATATATTCTTATCTTTGTAGAAAAGTCACAAGCCATGAAAAAGAGTCTCTCTATCCTTGTCCTGCTCCTCGCGGCAGCGACGTTCGCCTGGGCGCAGCCGCTGCGCAGCAGCGAGATCCGCACCGAAACCGTTCACAGCGAAATCCTCGGAGAGGATGTCCTGGTCAATGTCTATCTGCCGGCCGGTTACGACCAGAGCGCCAGCCGGTTATATCCTTCCGTGTATCTGCTGCACGGCCTGACGGACACCTATACCGCCTGGCAGGAAAGAGGACAGATGAAGAACGTGGCCGACCAGCTCATCGCGGCCGAAGAAGCCGCGCGTATGATCATCATCATGCCCAACGCCGGCGATCCTGACTTCCACAACAAATGGAACGGCTACTTCAATATGCCTGGACGCCGCTACGAAGACTTCTTCTTCGGCGAACTGATTCCCGCCATGGAATCGAGATTCAAGATCCAGGGCGACAAACAGCACCGTGCAATTATGGGCCTGTCGATGGGCGGCGGCGGATGCACGGTCTATAGCCAGCGCCATCCCGATATGTTCTCGAGCTGCTACGCCATGAGCGCCTGGCTCGACAGCACCTATCCGGCGGATGCCAATCCCGAAGATAAATACATCATTGTCGCCAAGTCGGTACACGAGCACTCGGCCATCGACTTCGTAGCGAACGCCGACGATGCTACGCTTGCCAAGCTGCGCACCGTCAAGTGGTTCATCGACTGCGGCGACGACGATTATCTGCTCGACCTGTCCCTGAAATTCTACCAGGAGATGCGCAAACACAACGTCCGCGCGGAACTCCGCGTCCGTGACGGCGGGCACTTCTGGGAATACTGGCACCAGGCCCTGCGCATGGCACTGCCTTTCGCTACCCGCAATTTCGGAAACCCGGAATAGACTTCAGACAGACTAATTCTGAATCCAGTCGCCGAGCGGAAGGTCCTCTCCCGTGAGTTTCTTCAGGAAAGGATTGAGGAGGTCGTGACCCGTGGCCCGGTTGGAGAAATACACGAACCCTTCTTTCGTCGAAGGATGCAACAGCCACAGAGCCTTGAAGTTGCCGTTGTCACCCCAGTGCCAGTAATAGTCCTCGTCCACGGCGCCGAAGCCCAGACACCAGAACACGGAAGAGTCGCAGGCGCGAGGCTCGTCGGCATAGCGCTGCGCGTGGACCTGATGCGTAAACATCTCCTTGTGCGCAGCCTCTGAAAGGCCCTCCCCTTCCAGCAATCCGCGCTTCACGAAGTTGGCGTATTCCAAGGCATTCGTGCGCAGCGTGTAGGCACAGTTGGCACGCGGATGGCGTCCCTGTCCCCGGTTCTCACCATCGCGATTGTAGCCGGGCAGCGCCAGCGAATCGTAAGCCGGCAGCCAGGCGTAGGATGTCGTGGGCATATCGAACGGTTCGAACACCTCGCGGCGGGCGATCGCGTCGAGCGGCTCACCCTGGATGGCCTCTACGGCACGCTGCAGGAAAGCATAGCCCTCGCCCGAATAAGCGAAACACGAATCTGCGGGATACTTGAACGTGATACGGCTCGTCGGCCATTCGTCCGACGACGGGCCTGCCGCCCAGTTCGGAAGGCCGGTCTGGTGCGACAGCACAATCCGGGGCGTCAGCCGGCGGGCCATCTCCTTATCGTCGAAACGGTCGATATCCGTGTATTCGGCAATCGGCGTATCGAGATCGATCTCTCCCCGGTCCACCATCTTCATTACAATGTAAGCGAATAGCGGCTTGCTCAGCGACGCGGCCTGGAAAATACTGCCTTCCCCAATGGGCATCGGCAGGTCGAACACTGTATCCTGCGCGCAGACAAGCCCGTGCAGCCCGCCCTGCGGCGAAAAATAAGCATACTGGAATACAGGAATCCCGCATTCCTCGACAAGCGTCTGCAGCGTGTCAAGCGCAGACTCTACGGCAGGATTGATGGATGCTTTCTGGTTTTCTGGATGACAACCTGCCAGCGACAGGCAAATGGCCACGGCAAGCGCGGCAAAAAGATGGAGAGAAGTCCTCATAATTCGACAAATCGGCATTCTTCCCCAAATTTATCAAAATTTTGCGGTTTCTCAAAAAGTTCCTACCTTTGCAATCCCTTCAAGGAAGCATAGCTCAGCTGGTTTAGAGCACCTGCCTTACAAGCAGGGGGTCACTGGTTCGAATCCAGTTGTTTCCACAGGCGCCCGCAGGGCGCCTTTCTTTTTACTGGGGCGCTGCCCCAAGCCCCGCGCCTCCCGGCCTTAGTACTTTTGCGATGCGAGCTTACTACGTTCTTCTGCATTGGCGCAAAAGTACCGGCCTCCGGCGGTCGCCTGATGGCGACTGGTTTCCCCTGGCGACTGATGCCGCTTGGTCCACTTTTATCAGAAGTCGCAAAAAAACGCAATTTCAGCGTGTTATAAAACCGATATTTACCGGCATAAACGATAATCAGCGGGAAAGATCAGGGGATATAAAACGGTTTTATACATAGTTCTCTCCTCAAAAAACCCATCTGAATACGGAACCTTGGATTATCCCCTAGCCTACATCATCACCATACGGCCACAAATAACGCCACCAACTGTCAATAATAAACTGACTTTGTCTAATACTCAAGAGTAACCGCTACTCCATCTGTTAAGTTTTCCTCTTCCAAATTAAGAGCGCATGAAGATGGATTGTTGGTGTTTCCATTCAAAGTAATATTCAAGACGGTATACTTCATTCGGGAAACAGTAATCTGCCCACTATGAAGAATGGATGTATTGTTATCCGCATCTATGTGCTTGATAGTGATGTCAACACTCTTTATGTATTCCTCACCGTTAGAGGCGGCGCTAACCACAGTTAAAGGATGCAAAAAATGGATGTACTTCGTAACAGAGGGCTGGTCTTTTGTAAGTAAAACGGATAAATCATATGCAAAAGAACTTCCAGATTCATTCCCGAGCGAAATCTCCAGTGTTCCCTCAAGGTTTGCAGCATTAGCTTTCAATCCCCAAAAGGCATTATACATATCTAAAACTATGGTTTCCGGCACCGAATCAAATGTTTCAGAACAGACCAGCATTTTATATTCGTAATTCCTTAAGGGATACCTTAAACCATACTCCATTGCATCGGTATACTCAAAGCCATTTGTAGTGGATCTTCCCAAAAAGGATATCCCGTTTCCAACATTATTGCTCCAATAATAATCACCCGCAATATCATAAGCCACATATCCGACAATCTCATATGTGTGGTCTTTGAAAAGGCTGACTGATACATTATCGAATGTATTCATACAGTACCAAGCATAGGGTTTTCCGTCCTGATGAACAGAAAAGAAGTATACGGTTGTATTTCCATCTGCCCGAGTCATAGGTTCCAAGGTCTGCGTCAAATCCAGACCACGCAGTTGAATGGCGACATCAACGGTATCTGCCTCTTCTATATTATTGCACGAATAAAAGAAAAAAAGCGAGAATAATAGTACGGCAGTAATGATCCTTTTCATAATTCTATAAATCACAGTGCGACTTTATAATACAATAAATATACATATTCTTATTCATTCAGTAAAAACAATCGTATAATTTATTTCCTATGGTTTCACCTTTCCTAAAAGGCCTTTAACATCCAAATAACCCTCAACAAAGGCCAACGCCATATCATCGGCCATTTTTGAGGAATAATTGCCAGAAGAATACGCCTCCATGGTAGGGAATGAAGATTGACCATTAGTGTAGCAGATTTCTCCATTGCATTCAGAAGAAATATTGTATTTAGCCATCATATGTATAATAAAACAACTATTTATCAAAAATAGTTAGACTCGCATACCTTGTTCTATAGATAGTCCCACATCGGGGAGCCCAATCCATCATTATAACGATAATTACCTTAACAACCTTGCATGGAATGGTGGTGTACCGAGCAGAAGATGATAATTATCAATAATCGTAAGAAGACAAAATACAAATCCATCGTCTTTTAGTCAAACCTTAACGCGAGACGAAGTCCATATTTATGCTCGATCGAGGTATGAGAATAGTACTCTGATACAGTGGTATTAGAAGGGCGCAAATAGTCTTCATTATCATTGTATTTCCCGCCCATAACGTAATGTCTATTAAGATAAGTGCTAGAAGATGTGCCAGAGTAATAACGATCACCCGAATTAGTAGTAGGGGTTGATGATGTCCATTCTGCTTCATTTCCACTCATATCATAAAAACCGAGTTCATTCGGAGCTAGTTGTTTTACCAGATGTGTGCTAGACCCCGAGTTTCCACTATACCACGCGACATCACCAGGCGTGTTGCTTCCAGAATACATATACCCCTGGCTTGATAATCCGCCAGTAGCAGCGAATTGCCATAGATCCTTAGAAGGAATAAAAAATGAGAGCCCTGTCGTATTATTAAGCGATGTTATGAACGTCTGCCACTGTGGGTAATTATCAGAACGCGGTCTATAATCACCGCTACTAGAAGTCCCTATAACTGCATTATAAAGCGCTGTTGTTGTTTCAGTTTCAGCAAGCAAAGAATATCCCGTTGAATACCCTACTAATGACAACATCTTGAAATCTACACCATTTACCGTAAGCAATAATCCAGTTTTCCAGTTATTATGAGAAGATGTTGATGGTATCTTCATATATCCTGAATCGCCCGCTTGGAAAACAGATTCGTTGCAAGTACGCGTATACGCAAAGTCGCTTCCTACAATTCCAAGTTTACGGTCATTATAGGTAAAATACCCATAGACGTATGGAGTACTCCCCAATTCATCAACGATAAGTGAGAGCGCTGCATTTGTTGTCGAGAACTGGTTTCCGGCAGGTGAAAAAGTTGTATATGTAGTAATGCCAGTCACATATATCACGTCTGCGGCATTGCCCGTGAAGCGGATACGTCCAGTCTTAGGTGTCAAAGAAGCTGTTACACTAATCGTATTGCCATTAAAATCAAATACACCGGCTGAATCCTCATAAATCTCAGTATGAGGATTCAATGTTACCAATACTTCGTTGGAAAAAGTCGTGTTGACAAAGAAACGCACTTCACAAGTTTGAGAAGAGCCTTCGGCCAAATCTCCATCATAAGAAACAGACCACCCATCTGATTCAGAATACACGGCCGTACCCGGGACGATATCTGTCCCGTTGTGGAATGCAATATAAACGACATCTCCGTCCGTCCATGAAGACTCACTTTTCGTACTGTCGTCCCGGACCGTTGCACCTTCATATCCGGCGACAGATCCACGGAAGACCATTTTGCTGATATGCTTCCCGTCTTTCAAGACCTCGGGTTCAGCATTGTTTTCCAAAGTGCCGCAGGCTACGGCGGAAAAAGCTAAAACGGCTACTGCCAAAAAGAGTTTGAAAATAGATTTCATAATATTTAATGTTTTATTTGTCGAAATAGTGATGTGTCTGTTTGATTAATTCCAGTTGAGGTCGTTGCCGTAACCATTGATACCCAGGTTACCGCCTGAATTGTTGTTTGTATCCCAATTGGAGTCGCCTCCGTAGCCGTCCTTCCCCACATTTCCATTCCCATTGCCATTGGAATCCCAGTTGGAGTCTCCGTTATAGCCGCCCTTATTGATATTGGCACCGGAATTCATGTTCGTATCCCAATTGTAATCATTTCCATAGGTGCTGTTGATAAAACCGGCTCCGGAAGTCAAGGTTCCATCCCAGTTGCTGTCGGGGCCATAGCCGATGAGTTTAATGCCGTTTATATCGACAAGGTGATCGTCTATCAATCCCAGTCTGGCAATCGAAGCTCGCTGGATGGAGAGAGCATTGCTGCCGGTAGCCGTTCCTATGAGTTTATCGTCCGCATCATAGCATGAAAGCGTGAAGCCATTTTGAAGCATGCCAGGAAGAGTGGCGATATAATACAAACCGGCGCCGTTGAGATCAACTCTAATGCTATTCCCGCGATTTGTACCCAAGTTTGCTGTAGGGACACCGTCCACATACTGAATGGTCACTGTTCCATTAGCGTGAAGAGCGGTTTCATCGTTGGAGGCAAAAACCACATGGTCCACATCTGTCAGACTTGTGGAAAATGTGATAAAACTCACGATATTATAGAACAACAGCGACGGTTCTTCAACTTGAGTCGTCCGCGCCACGGCTACGTGTCCATCAACGAAAGTTCCGGGCTGAACAGCTTTAATAGCATTCTCTAAAGTCAAGGCATCTCTCGTATAGTTCGTGATGGATGAAGTGCCGTAAACGGCCGTAAGGTAAGTATCATCTGCTGCGAGTATCAGCGGCATCGTGGCAGACACCGCATCCTCTCCCACGGTATAGGCGCGCAGTGGACCGTCATCCTGACTATAGTAAGTAATTTGGTCTCCCGCTATCCAAGAAACATTTCCTTCGGAAGAGAGAGCTGTTTTTGTATTTAAGGCAAGTCTGGCCTCGTACGTTCGAACAATGGTACGCTGCATAATCTCCGAACAACTGAACGGGATAGCGAGCAGTATAGCCAAAAGCAGTAAGCCGCAAATCCGCGGTGCGAACTTTTTGGATTTGAATTGTTTACCAGACATAATAATCTTGATTTGTATATCCTTCAATACCACCAGGAGCCGTGTTCTTGTACAGAACTGTGGCCACATCAGTATCATATTGGAAGTCTGTAAAACTCTGTCCCGATAATATCCAAATTTCTGTTAGCATTGGATTATTCATACACCATAGTGTCGCCAACTTGGCATTATTACTGACATCCAAACTTGTCAAAAGATTGTCATTGCACTCCAATCTTGTCAACTCCGTATTACTGCTTACATCTAGATTCGTCAATTGATTGGAGAAGCAGACAAGTTCCTGTAATGCCGTATTGTGACTCACGTCAAGGCCATTCAATCCGTTGCCATAGCACCCAAGGAATGTTAAAGCAGTATTGTGGCTCACATCAAGGCTACCCAAAGGGTTCATATCGCATCCAAATGTGGTCAGCAACGTATTGTTACTCACATCTATATTCGTCAACTGATTCCAACCGCAGGTAAAGTAAGTCAGCGCTGTATTATGTGTTACATCAAGGCTTTTCAATTGGTTGGAAAAGCATGCAAATACTTGCAGTGCCGTATTATTACTTACATCAAGGCTTTTCAATTGATTATTATCGCATGTTAACTCCGTCAACGCAGTATTATGGCTCACATCAAGGCTTGTAAGTTGATTCCAACCACATCTCAATTTCTTGAGATTTGAAAAACACTCGATTCCCTTCAAAGACTCAACGTTTCGACAATAGACGTCTACCTGCTCTACTTCAGAGGCTTCTTCGAGAGATATTTTGCCATCCCTGTTATCATCAAATTCTCCGATGCAGTATGCCTCAAAAACAGCGTCATCGAAAACAACGTAATAACTTGGCACCACATCCAACGGATTCATCCAGTCAAGTTGGTTGCGATAGACAGTAAAGGATCTGGAAGTGGATTTCACGAAAGTTCCACCCATCTCATCCGTCACTGTAATAGTGAAACCGCCACTAAATGTCACAGGAGGAATCACAAACCAGAAGTCCGTATAGTGTTCAGCATCTGCACCGAGTTGCACCGGAGGGTCGCACACGATGGAGATTTCATCAGTCGCAGTGTTGTCCATCACTGTCGTGGGTGTTCCACCTAGCGGAATCGTCACCTTCGCTTTGCCAGCTATCTTCTCATTATTATTTCCTTTGATCGTCACCCGGCTTACCTTCACGTTATCACCATACAAGCGCAGAGATAAGTATCCGCCGACATTCTTGAACTGAATACGAGAGGTTTCAGTCACCGCGACCATCGTGTTTGCTCCGATGCCGAACGAGTTCTCCTTGTATGACTGCTCCGAAGGAAGGATAACTGTCAGGTTCCCATCATAGTCACTTTTATTCTTCGTGCTATACGGATACACGGCATAAACATAGGCCAGGTCTCCCCAAGAACCAAAGGAAGGTAGTTGTGTGAACGGATAAAAGCCGCCGGCAGTGTCTCCGTCTTCGCCGTCAAACTCGAATCCCTGATTGTAGGTGATCTTATTGAAAATCGAAATCTGATCGCCCTCGTTCCAAAGAACACGCATCTGAGAGTCAGCATAGGTTTTCGTCCCAGACAATGAGGTTACTCCGCCTTCAGTGGTCGCATAAAAAACTGCCTTCGTATCAGAAGCAACAGGAAGCGAGCCATTTATCATCTGGTCAAGATCGGAGGTGCAGGAAATAAACAGGAAAAACGATACAAGAAGAAAAACGTTTCTCATAATAACGATCATTAATGCGTTGGTTTACCACTCGTGGCCCGTTCCCGGATCAATCGGTTCGGTATTGGACTCACAGATCATATTGTTGAGTTCAATCTCAACGATTTCCATTTGAGGTAACTGATACCTAGTCTTCTTTTGCGCTGCGTTCATAGTATGAATTATTGGCGCGATGCTCCGGTCGCAGTATAAAATGAAAAAAGTGTGGAGCATTTTGTTTATCTGCTCTGAGGCTCTGGACTGCCCTGCATCAAATAAACAACACCCCACACTCGTATGGATTATGCCAGAGAGGCATAGAGAGCCATACAAGTGATGATCGCGTGCTTATCCTTGATGCAGAGAAATTGTCCAGATTTCAGAGCAAGGATAAAAGCAAAAACACTTTCATCTATGTCTTGTCCCGAAGGACCTTACAAAGATATAAAATGTTTTGAATCACAGGCCTTTTTTCTGAATAATCGGAAGAAATCTTGTGTAAATAAAACCTCTCAATAAACAAGAGCACGACATTCGGTTATAAGCCACCTCCCGGCCTTAGTACTTTTGCGATGCGACTGGTTTCCGCTAGCGGCTGATGCCGTTTTTTTTAATTCAACTGATTTTTCGCTATTTTTGTAGAAATATGAGTTGAATTATGAGACCTTCCGTTCTTTGTACTTTACTGGTTTTGTTTATGATGACCCTCAGTTGCAATGGCAAGGACAATTGGACCGACGCGGAGCGGGAATTGATCGGCAGTCAGGGCGACGTGATGCACGTGACAAAGACCGACAATGAGGCCGATCTGGCGATTCTGCGAAGCATTTCGCGGGAGCTGCCGGTGGAGGCGGTGATGGATCCGATTTTTCCGGTGCTTTCCGAGAAGATGACGAAGACGATGCTGGCACCGGAGAATGACGGCGTGGGCATCGCCGGGCCCCAGGTCGGGCTGCTGCGGCGCGTGATCGTCGTGCAGCGTCTCGACAAGGCGGGTGAACCTTGCGAAGTGTATCCGAACATCCGGATCACCCGGTTTGGCGGCAAGATGGAGGCTGGCCAGGAAGGCTGCCTTTCGGTGCCGGCACGGCGCGGACGGGTACTCCGCGACCGCGACATCGACATCACCTACACGAATCCGGCAAGCGGAAAAGATACCACCGAGCACGTCGAAGGATTTACGGCCGTGATTTTCCAGCACGAAATCGACCATCTCGACGGCGTCCTGTATATCGACAAGACCTACAACGACGACCCGTCCCTGTTCGATGCTGAAGCCGTGAAAGGACAGATCGAGAATCTCTGCCGGTTCATTCCCGACCACGGACTCAGCGACAGGGCGGAGTATTATCTGACACCCTCCTATTACGATCTGTACAAGCGTTGCTTCGATCTGCCGAAAGATCCCGACGATCTTGGTGACGGAGAATTCCTTTACTACTTCGTGTCTGGCAACGGCGGCGGAACGCCCGTCTTCGCTATGGAAGACATTACCTTCATCGACAATGAAAATGCCGAGGCCAGGATCAGCGTGGCAGAGGATTTCAGCGAATATGGCGGCGGCATCGGCGAAAGCCGTACCGGCATCCTGAAACTGGTGCTTCAGGACGGTTTCTGGAAAATCGACGACTGGGACGGCACACGCACACTATGCGAGGAATACCTCAGGAGCAAAGGCATCACCGAATCATAAAAAACTGTCATTATGGCTATTTCCCGTTTCTACTACACCTGTCTCATCGGGCTTTTCCTGTTTCTGGGACTGCCTGGAAATGCCCAACCCCTCGATACCTTAGCGCTTCGTGCAAGGGCGGATTCCCTGAATCAGGCCGGAGCCGCATACCTTCAGATCGGCGAACTGGCATTAGCCGAGAAAGACTTCCAGGAAGCCGTCCGAATCCAGGACACTGTCCTGAGAGACAGAACCGTAGCATGTGCCAGCTGCCTGAACAGCTATGGAGCCAGCCAGTTGTATCTCGGCAATTACGGCAAAGCCATCGAGGTTTTCACAAAGGCCGCCGGCATTGCCGAAGAAGTTCTCGGCAAGCAGCATCAGTTCTATGCCAACTGTATCAACAACATCGGCTTGTGCCACATGGTCCTGTCCGACTATCCCAAAGCCATCGACTATATTTCACAAGCCCGGGATATTATTGCCGACACATTCGGCACAAAGCATCCGAGCTATGCATTATGTCTCAACAACCTTGGGAATTGCTACCAGGAAATGGCCGATTTCGAAAAAGCGATCGCGTATTATACGGATGCCGCTGCCATTCATCGCGAGATCCTCGGTGAGAATAATTTGAATTATGCCGGTTGCATCAACAACATCGGCAATTGTTACCAGGAAATGAGTGAATACGGCAAGGCGATCGAGTATCTTACCCGCGCAATGGAGATCCGCCACGAATTGGTAGACGAGCGCCATCCGGATTTTGTGGCCTGTTACACCAACCTGGGAAACTGCTACTACTTTCTTGGCGACGTCAACAAGGCTCTTGAGTTCTTCGAAAAGTCCCTGGCACTGAATCGGGCGATTTATGGCGACCGTCAGCCGGCAATCGCGATCAATCTCGAGGAAATCGGAAACTGCCACTTTGATTTAGGTGACTATGAAAAGTCGATTGCGTACATGACGGAGGCTTTGGACATCTATCGTGAGTCAATGGGAGAGCGGCATCCGCATTATGCGAATACGCTCAACAATCTCGGAAACTGTCTTACAGGTCTCGGCGACTACGAAAAAGCATATTCGAATTATCGGGAAGCGCTGGATATTTATCGCGAGACCGAGGGGGAACGGCACCCGGATTATGCGCATACCCTCAAGTTGCTCGGGACCTATTACAATAATGTGGGAAAGCCTGGCGAAGCTGTCAAGTACTTTTCAGAATCCCTGGACATCTATCGCAGCATCTTCGGACAACGGAACCGGGATGTGGCGGCCAGCATCAACTTCGTGGGGGAAGCCTATTCGGCTATGGGAGAGAGAGACTCAACTTCCGCATATATCCGGTCCTACTTCTCACTGGTCTCCGATCTTGTGCTGGATGCCTTCACCTATCTTCCGCAGAACCAGCGGAGCGCCCACTGGAACACGTTCAACGGCTTCTTTATGGAAAGGCTTCCTCAATATACACGCTTCCTCTCAAACGACAAAGAGTTCCTTTGCACCGCCTATGACGGCGCACTGTTTTCAAAGGGACTTCTTCTGAATGCCGAGACAGAGTTGCGCAGGCTGATCCTCGAAAGCGGGGATGAAGACGCGCTTTTGCTGTATAACCGGCTCCAGGATGAGCGCTCGCTTCTGGACCAGTTGTACGCGCAGCCTGTCTCGGAGCGTACGATGCCTACCGATTCACTGGAGAATCTATATGAGTCACTGGAACGGGAACTCCAACAGAAGAGCCGGGCTTTCGGAGACTTTACGAATAATCTGTCCATCTCCTGGCAGGACGTACAGTCGGCCCTGGGGAAACGGGACATCGCCATCGAGTTCCTGAAAGTTCCCGTGTCTGAAGACACGACGCTGTATTGCGCTCTGACGTTAAAAAAAGGCTACGATGCGCCCCATTACGTCGAACTGTTCGACATGAAGGATCTGGAGGCCCTGCAAGCGAAGTACGCGGGCCGTCAGAAAACCGATGGCCTGATCTACGGGGATGCCGCGCTGTACGACCTGGTCTGGAAACCGCTTGAAAAAGAACTGAAAGGTGTGAACAACATCTACTTCGGTCCTTCAGGCGAACTGTATCAGACCGCCATCGAATACGCCGACAATGGAAAAGGTCCTCTCGCCACACGCAAGAACATCTTCCGCCTGTCCTCGACGCGGCAGTTGGCAGTGGCCCGCGGCGAAACGGAGCACCAACGCTCCGCCGTGTTCGGGGGTCTGAAATACGGAGCGTCCTTCAACGTAGATTCCCTTGACATCCGCGGTGCAGGCGGCGGCTTGATGGTCGCAGACCTGCCGGGAACGGAAGCCGAGGCGCTGGAAATCGACGCCCTGCTCCGGAAGGAAGGACTCGACAACACGCTCCGTATGGGCGAGGAAGGAACCGAGGCCGCTTTCAAAGACCTTTCGGGACGGCGGGAGAACATCATCCACATTGCCACACACGGCTTCTATTGGAACGGAAAGCAGGCGCGGGGTATCGCTGACGGCCAGGCCCGAAATCTGGCCAATGGTTCCGACCGTTTGCAGGAAGATGTTTCGATGACGCGTTCGGGACTGTTGTTCTCCGGTGCCAACAATGCCCTGCACGATGGTTTTGCGAAGAAGGAAGGTGTGGAAGACGGTATCCTGACGGCGAAGGAAATCGCCCAGATGGACCTTCGCGGGACAGACCTGCTTGTACTCTCGGCCTGTCAGACGGGTCTGGGAGAGGTGAGCGGCGAAGGTGTCTTCGGCCTGCAGCGCGGCTTCAAGAAAGCCGGTGTAAACACGATCCTGATGAGCCTCTGGGAAGTGGACGACGAAGCGACGCAGTTGCTGATGACCCGTTTTTACAAGGGGTTGACGGAAGGGCTGTCGAAGACGGACGCGCTCAAAAAGGCACAGGACGCGGTTCGCGCCAACAAGGGCCGCGACTTCTCGTCGCCCTACTACTGGGCCGCCTTCATCCTGCTCGACGGAAATTGATGCTTGTCCGTTCCGTACAAATCGTTCCATCTTTTGAAAAAAACGGGCTTTAGAAAGAACTGAGTGAAAAAATAGTTATTTTTGTACCAGTATGATTCAGAGGATCAACATCAACAAGCATCATCACCACCATATCTTCCAGATAGGGCGGTATCCTCTTTTGTAAATACATTAAATAGATAGATATAAAATTATGGAAGACCGGCCCTGTTTGGCCGGTCTTCTTTTTTTGAAGCCCTGGACTGCACCGTGGAAGATATTGAACGGGAGTTGATGCTGCGCAAAAAATAGCGTAACTTTATACCGTCAATGTCAACGGAACAATGAACCCGGAATCCTTTCATCTCAATGTGGTCGGGCTTATGTCGGGCACTTCGCTCGACGGGCTGGACATTTGCTTTGTATCGTTCGATTACGACGGGGACCGGCCCGGAGGAAACTGGCGCTACCGGATCGTGAAGGCCGAAAGCGTGGATTATCCCGCGGAACTGCGTGCGAAACTCTCTTCCGCACAGACGATGACTGCGCTGGAGTATGCCCGGCTGCACTCGGATTACGGTCTGTATCTTGGGGAGCAGGTACGCGACTTTCTGGAGCGGAACCGTCTGAAAGCCGACCTGGTGGCTTCCCACGGCCAGACCATCTTCCACCAGCCCTCCGTACGGTTTACGGGGCAGATCGGCTCGGGTGCAGGCATAGCGGCGGTGACGGGAATCGACACAGTCTGTGATTTCCGTACGACCGACGTGGCTCTGGGCGGCCAGGGCGCGCCGCTGGTGCCGATCGGCGACGCCATCCTGTTCGGCGATTACGATGCCTGCCTGAACCTCGGCGGTTTCTCGAACATTTCGTATGCGGAAGGAGACAAAAGGCTGGCCTACGACATTTCGCCGGTGAACTATGTGCTGAACCACTATGCCGGCAAGCGCGGCCTGGCCTTCGACCGCGACGGCACCCTGGCACGCGGCGGGCGAATCGATTCCGTACTCCTTCAAAGGCTCAACGCCCTGCCCTTCTACACACGGAAAGGGCCCAAGTCGCTCGGCCGCGAATGGGTGGAGACGGAGGTCTATCCGCTGATCGAATCGTTCGCCCTGCCGGTGGAAGACGTTCTCGCGACCTTCGTGGAACACGTGGCAATGCAGATTGCCAGGCACGTGCGCAGCGGCCGGGTGTTGACCACGGGCGGCGGCGCCCGCAACGTCTTCCTGCTGGAGCGGATGCAGGCCTGCGCACCACAGGTCCGTTACACGGTGCCGGATGCGCTGACCATCGACTTCAAAGAGGCGCTGATCTTCGCCCTGCTCGGAGCGCTCTACGTTGCCGGTCTCCCCAATTGCCTCGCCTCCGTCACCGGTGCCAGCCGCGACAATATCGGCGGCTGCCTCTACAAAGGCCGTCAGACGCGATAGCAATAATGCAGATATTTTTGTAAATTTGTATTCTATGAATACAAACGAATTCGATGTCATTATCATCGGCGGGGGCATCACGGGCGCGGGAACGCAGCGTGACTGCGCAATGCGCGGCCTAAGAACCCTGCTCATCGAAAGGTCCGACATCGCCACCGGCGCCACCGGCCGCAACCACGGCCTGCTGCACTCGGGCGCCCGCTACGCCGTAAACGATCCCGAATCCGCGGAAGAATGCATCAAGGAAAACCAGATCCTGCGGCGGATAGCCGCCCACTGCATCGACGAGACGGACGGCCTTTTCATCACCCTGCCGGAAGATGACCTGGCCTACCAGAAGACTTTCGTGGAAGCCTGCCAGAGAGCCGGCATCAGTGCCGAAATCATCGATCCCGATATGGCCCGCCGGATCGAACCGGCCGTGAATCCCGACCTGATCGGGGCCGTCCGCGTGCCTGACAGCAGCGTAGACCCCTTCCGTCTGTGCGCAGCCAATATGCTGGATGCCAAACTCCACGGCGGCCAGGTCCGGCTCCATACCGAAGTCACGGGATTCATCCGGGAAGGCGATGCCGTCACGGGCGTCCATACCCGCAACCTGACCACAGGCGTGACGGAAGATTTCCACGCCCCGGTCATCGTCAACGCCTGCGGAATCTGGGGTCATCATATAGCGGAGTTGGCGGGCGTAAACGTGGGGATGTATCCGTCCAAGGGAGCCCTGCTGGTCTTCGCGCACCGGGTAAACAACCACGTCATCAACCGCTGTCGTAAGCCGTCCAATGCCGACATCCTTGTCCCCGGCGACACGGTCTGCATCATCGGTACGACCTCCACCCGCATTCCCTTCGAAGAATGCGACAACGTCGCCGTGACGCCCGAGGAAGTGACATTGTTGATTACTGAAGGAGCCAAGATGGCGCCCATCCTCTCGTCCACCCGCATCCTTCGGGCATATGCCGGCGTACGGCCGCTCGTCAGCGCCGACAACGATCCCACGGGCCGCAACATCTCCCGTGGCATCGTCTGTCTCGACCACGAAACGCGCGACGGTCTCCGCGGCCTGGTGACCATCACCGGCGGCAAACTGATGACCTACCGGCTGATGGCCGAAATCGCCACCGACACCGTGTGCCGGAAACTCCATATCGACAAAGCCTGCGAAACAGCCACGACTCCCCTGCCCGGCTCCGAGGAACGCTCCTACGAAGCCGTCGCCCAACGCATCTGGGAAAAGCCTTCGATGGCCCAGAAAGCCGCCGCGGCGCGGATGGGAACCCGCGCTTCCAGCATCCGGACGGACGACCGTCTGGACGAGGCCCTCATCTGCGAATGCGAGGAGGTCTCCGTCGGCGAAGTCAACAATGCCATCGAACGGCTCGATGCCAGTACGCTGACCGACCTTCGCCGCCGCACACGCATCGGAATGGGCACCTGCCAGGGCGAATTCTGCGCCTGCCGGGCCGCCGGTCTGCTGGCCAAGGCGCACGGCTGCGTCGAACGCGAACGGGAAGGCCTCGCCGATTTCCTTCAGGAGCGCTGGAAAGGCAACTTCCCCATCGGATGGGGCGACACGCTCCGCGAAGCTGAATACACACAATGGGTCTATAAACACGTCCTGGGCCTATGAAATTCAATACCGTAATCATCGGCGGCGGCCTGGCCGGCCTGGCAGGCGGCATCGCCCTCCAGAAAGCCGGACGGAGCACCGCCATCATCAGTACCGGTCAGAACGCCCTGCATTTCTTTTCGGGCAGTTTCGAATCCGTGGAAGAGGCGCCGCAACGGATAGCCGCCCTCTTCGAAGAAGCCGGCGTCCGCCTGCACTATTCACCCGGCGTCCGCCTGATGCCGCTGGGAACATTCCGCGAGGCAGCGCTTTCCCTCGACGACGTGAGCCTCTTTCCCACGCCGAAAATCGGCAAAAAAGCATTGATCGTAAGCTTCAGGGGCTATCACGATTTCTTCGCCTCATTCCTGGCCGAAGGGCTGGAAAAACAAGGGATGGCCTGCCGGATCGAATGGCTCGACCTGCCCGAGCTGGAACTGCTGGGGCAAAGTCCCAGCGAGATGCGTTCGGTCCAGATCGCCCGCACGATGGACCGCATCTGGGAGAAGGTCGTGCAGGAGATACGCAACTGGCTTCAGGACGAGGATACCGTCATCCTTCCGCAGGTCTTCGGACTGCGCTACAACACGGTTCCCGACCGCATCCGGCAGGCCGTGCCCGCCAATGTCGTTTTCGTGGGAACCCTGCCTCCATCCGTCCCCGGCATCCGCACGCAGATGCTCCTCAAACGACGCTATGAACTGCTGGGCGGCACCTATCTGATGGGCGACGAGGTGACGGAAGCCCACGTTCACGAAGGGACGGTCCACAGCATCGTCACCAAGAATCTCGACAACCATTTCATCGAAGCGGAACACTTCATCCTTGCTTCCGGCGGATTTTTCTCCAAAGGCCTGAAGAGCAATCCGTTCCGCATTTATGAGCCGATTTTCGGACTGGACGTGGAGCAGGCCTCCGACCGCAGCGGATGGTATCATCCCGAGTTTATGCACGACCAGCCCTACCTTGCCTACGGCGTGAAGACGGACGACACCCTTCACACGTTGTGCGAAGGAAAACCGATGAAGAATCTCTATGCGGCCGGCTCGATCCTGGGCGGCACCCGTCCGGAAATGGGTTCCGGTGCGGGGCTCGCCATCCGAAGCGCCCTGGCCGCCGTCGATCAGATCTTAAAAACCGAAGCGGAATGAAACTGCAGGAATACACCGAAAGCAAATACAACTTCGAAGAGTGCATGAAGTGTACCGTCTGCACGGCCTATTGTCCCGTGCTGCAGGTCAATCCCCTGTACCCCGGCCCCAAGCAGGCAGGTCCCGACGGAGAGCGACTGCGTCTCAAAGACCCGTACTTCTTCAACTATGCCCTTAAATATTGCATGAACTGCAAGCGCTGCGAAGTGTCCTGCCCCTCCGGCGTCAAGGTCGCCGACCTCATCCAGTCGGCACGTATCCGCTACGACCGGTCGAAGCCCAAGCTTCGCGACCGTATCCTGGCCTCCACCGACTTCATGGGGACGCTGGCGCGGCCTTTCGCACCGGTGGTCAACGGCGTCACCGGCCTGGGCGTGACCAAAGCCGTGCTCGACGCTACGATGAAGATCGACCGGAAGCGCAGTTTCCCGAAATACAGCGGACGCAGTTTCGAAGCCTGGCTGCGCCGCCACGAAGAAGAGCAGGCAGCCTTCCCCGAGCAGGTATCCTATTTCCACGGGTGCTATGTCAACTACAACTATCCGCAACTGGGCAAGGATCTGGTGAAGGTACTCAATGCCCTGGCTGTCGGCGTCCGCCTGCTCGACAAGGAGAAATGCTGCGGCATCGCGATGATTACCAACGGAATGTCGGAGCAGGCCGCCAAGCACGCCCGGCACAATGTCGCCGTCATCGGCAAAGCGGCGGCCGAAGGCCGCAAGGTCGTTACCACGTCCTCGACTTGCACGCTTACCCTGCGCGACGAGTATCCCAACCTGCTGGGCGTGGAAAATGCGGTCGTGCGCGACTCTCTGCTTATGGCCACCCGATACGTTTTCGAGCGGCTGGAACGGGGGGCTACGCTCCGTTTCAAGCCCGGCTTCCACAAGAAGGTGGCTTATCACACGCCCTGCCACATGGAACGGCTCGGCTGGGGCATCTTCTCCGAGAAACTCCTGAAGATGATTCCCGGCGTGGAATTCACCCTGCTCGACTCCGCCTGCTGCGGCATCGCCGGAACCTACGGTTTCAAGAAGGAGAATTATGCTGCCTCCCAGGCCATCGGCGCCCCGCTCTTCGAGCAGATCCGCAGCATCAACCCCGACGTCGTGGCCTGCGACTGCGAAACCTGCAAATGGCAGATCGAAATGTCGACCGGCTACACTGTCGCAAACCCGATCTCTATCCTAGCTGAAGCTCTTGAATGATTTATGAAAAACTTCTTCTATCTACTTTTATTATTGACCGTTGTCGCAGCCTGCGACAAGAAACCGGAGATTGATGTGCAGGCGCACCGGGGCGGTGCGGGACTGTATCCGGAGAATACGAAGTCGGCGATGCAGCATGCGCTGGACCTGGACGTGAATACGCTCGAATTCGACCTGCAGCTTTCGCAGGACGGGCAGGTCGTCGTGTCGCACGACAATTATTTCCACCCGCGCTATGCCACGCGTCCCGACGGAACGCTCATCCAGGAGGAGGACCCCAAGGAGTACCTCTATCTGATGCCGTACGACAGCATCGTCAAGTACGATGTGGGCCTGAGGCCGGTGGACCGCTGGCCGGGCCAGCAGAAGGTCGCCGAGGTCAAGCCGCTCGCCGGCGAGCTGATCGACTTCACGGAAAGCTACGCCAAGAAACCCGTGAACTACAACATCGAAATCAAGTCGTGGCCCGGCGAAGGAGAAGGAACCCTGTGGCCCGACTACAAGACCTTCTGCAACGCCTGCGTCCCGCTGCTGCTCTCCAAGAACCTGGGCGACCGTCTCATCGTGCAGTGCTTCGACACCCGCGCCCTGAACTATATGCACGAGAAGTGGCCCGAACTCACGCTCTCCTACCTCACCGAAGCCTACGGCGGCGGCGACATCGAGCAGCTGCTCAAGAACCTGACCTTCGTCCCCGAGTGGTGGAGTCCCGAATCGAGCGTCGTCACGCCCGAAAACGTGGCCTGGTGCCACAAGCACGGCATCGGCGTCGTACCCTGGACCGTCGACGACCCGGAAGAGATGCGGCGGCTCGTAGACTGCGGCGTGGAAGCCATCATCTCCAATTATCCCGACATCCTCATTGAAACCGTACGATAATGCTCAAATTCCTAAAGCAACCCGCTTATAAACCCGCCGAAACCGGACCTGAGGCCGATGCCCGCTACAAACGCCTGCGCCTGCAGGTGTTCCTGGGTGCTTTCATCGGTTATGCCGGATTCTATCTGGTGCGGAAAAACCTTTCGATGGCCATCCCGGCCATGGCGCCGCTCGGTTTCGAGAAGACGGAGTTGGGCTTCGTCCTCGGCTTGAACGCCGCAGCCTACGCCCTCTCCAAGTTCCTGATGGGCAGCGTCTCCGACCGCTCCAATGCCCGGGCGTTCCTGCCGCTGGGCCTGGTGCTGACCGCCATTTCGATGTGCTTTATGATCGTCCCCATCCAGGCCATCGGCGCCGAGCGCAAGGCCCTGGCCATCCTGGTGATGGGCGTCCTGAACTTCCTCGTGGGATGGTTCAACGGCATGGGCTGGCCCCCGTGCGGACGCGTGATGACGCACTGGTTCTCGGTCACGGAGCGCGGCACGATGATGAGCATCTGGAACTGCGCGCACAATGTCGGCGGCGCGCTCGTCGGGCCGATGGCCACCTACGGCGCCGCCTGGTTCGGCAGCTGGTTCTACGGTACCCACGAAGAACTCTACTTCCTGATCGGCACCTTCGCCTTCCCCGCCGCCGTGGCGCTGTTCATCGCCCTGCTGGCCTGGATCCTGCTGCGCGACACGCCGCAGTCCTGCGGCCTGCCGTCCATCGAGGTCTGGCGCAACGACTATCCGAAGAACTACTCCGAGAAACACGAGACGACCCTCTCCACCAAGGAGATCTTCTTCCAGCACGTGCTCAACAACAAGTTCCTGTGGTTCATCGCCCTGGCCAACGCCTTCGTCTATATGGTGCGCTACGGCTGCCTCGACTGGGCCCCGACCATCCTCACGGAGAAAGGCATCGACCTGAAGAGCGCCGGATGGGCTTATTTCGCCTATGAATTCGCCGCCATCCCTGGCACGCTCCTCTGCGGCTGGCTCTCCGACAAGCTTTTCCACGGCAAACGCGCCCTGCCCACCATGATCTTCATGGCGCTGGTGCTGGTATTCGTCGTCCTGTACTGGGCTTATATCGACAACCTCACAGTGGTCATCATCTGCCTGATCGGCATCGGCTTTTTCATCTACGGCCCCGTGATGCTCATCGGCGTCCAGGCCCTCGACCTGGCCCCGAAGAATGCCTCCGGCACCGCCGCCGGCCTCACCGGCTTTTTCGGCTACTTCTTCGGCACCTTCATCCTGGCCAACACCGTCATCGGCCTCGTGGCCCAGCGTGCCGGATGGAGCTGGACCTTCGTCCTGCTGATCGCCGCCTGCCTGCTGGCGATATTCTTTATGGGATTGACGTATAAAGAAGAAAAGAGTGGTGGCAGATAAGTCACTGACCTACTGCTTTTTATAAAAAATCGCTTGCGTCAAAACACGCAAGCGATTTTCTGTAAAACGCTAATATTCAGCGGCTTTGCTGCCACAAGGCAGAATCAGAATACCAGCAGGAAGAGACCGGCGGCCAAGCACGCGCCGATCATCGGGCCGGCGACGGGGACCCAGCTGTACCACCAGCCGCTGTCGCGTTTGCCCTGGATGGGCAGCACGGCGTGGGCGCAGCGGGGACTGAGGTCACGCGCAGGATTGAGCGCGTAGCCCGTCGTACCGCCGAGCGACATACCGATCGACATGATCAGGCAGGTCACGGGCCAGGAGCCCAGGGAGCCGGTAGCCAGGGCGGTTCCGCCCAACGAGAAGGCGTTGCCTTCCGTAGCGAGGGCGAGGATCACGAACACCAGCAGACAGGTGGCAATCACCTCGCAGAGGAAGTTGCGGCCGAGGTTCTTGATGGCCGGCATCGTGCAGAACGTGCCGAGCATCGTGTCGGGCTGGTCGCTCGTGGCCTTGTAGTGGTCTTTGTAGAAAATCCAGACCAGCGCGGCGCCGAAGAAGCCGCCGAGCATCTGGGCCACGATGTAGCCGAGTACCAGCTTCCAGGCGAACTTGCCGGCGACGGCCAGACCCAGCGTCACGGCAGGGTTGAGATGCGCGCCCGACGACGGGCCTGCGATCAGCACACCCATCATCACGGCAAGACCCCACCCCAGCGCGATGACGACCCAGCCGGCGCCCTTCGCTTTGGAATGATTCAGAGAACAGGCGGCGCACACTCCGTCGCCCAGCAGCACGAGTACCAACGTGCCGATGAATTCAGCAATATACGGATTCATAAGATCAATGGTTAATCGTTCTGGAAATGGCATCCTTCCAGCCTTCCTTGCAGGCCGTCACATCGGCGCCGGAAGGTGAGAAGACACGCTCGGCCTTCCACTGCTTCCGGATCTCGTCGAGGGATTCCCAGTAGCCGACAGCCAGGCCTGCCAGATAGCAGGCGCCCATCGCCGTGGTCTCGGTCACTTCGGGACGTATGACGGAAGCTCCCACGATATCGGCCTGGAACTGCATCATCAGGTTGTTGCGCGAGGCGCCGCCGTCGACTTTAAGTTCGGCCAGCTTTACGCCCGCATCACGCTCCATCGCACCCACGATGTCCATTGTCTGGAAAGCGATGCCTTCCAGGGCGGCCCGGGCGATATGGGCGGCCGTGGTGCCGCGGGTAATGCCGCAGATCACACCGTGCGCATATTGGTCCCAGTACGGCGCGCCCATACCCGTGAGGGCGGGCACGAAATACACGCCGCCGTTGTCAGGGACGGAAGAGGCCAGCGCCTCGATCTCCGACGAAGAACGGATGATGCCCAGTCCGTCGCGCAGCCACTGCACCACGCTTCCGCCCACGAAGATGGACCCTTCAAGAGCGTAATTTACCGTATCGCCGATCTTCCAGGCCACGGTAGTCAGCAGATTGTTGCGCGAAAGAATCGGCTTCTCTCCCGTATTCATCAGCAGGAAACAGCCGGTGCCGTAGGTGTTCTTCACCGAACCGGGCACCGTGCACATCTGGCCGAACAGTGCGGCCTGCTGGTCGCCGGCGATGCCGGCAATCGGTACCTCGTGGGCGAAGATCGTGGTCTTGGTATTCCCGTACACTTCCGACGAGGAACGCACCGACGGCATCATCGATACCGGAATGCCGAACAGGTCGAGCAATTCCTTATCCCATTCCAGCGTATTGATATTGAACAACATCGTCCGCGAAGCGTTCGACACGTCGGTCACGTGGACCGTGCCGCGGGTGAGCTGCCACACGAGCCAGCAGTCCACGGTGCCGAAACGGAGCTTGCCGGCTTCGGCCTTTTCGCGCGCACCCGGCACATTGTCGAGGATCCATTTGATCTTGGTCCCCGAGAAATAGGCGTCGATGATCAGGCCGGTCTTCTGACGGATCTTGTCGACCAGTCCCTGCGCCTTCAGCGAATCGCAGAAAGCGGAGGTGCGGCGGTCCTGCCATACGATGGCGTTGTACACGGGCTGGCCTGTCTCGGCGTCCCACACAATGGTGGTCTCCCGCTGGTTGGTGATACCGATGGCGGCGATATCCTTGCCGTTGATACCGATCTTGGCGATGGCTTCGGCAATGACGCCCGCCTCTGACGACCAGATTTCCATCGGGTCATGCTCCACCCAGCCGGGTTGGGGAAAATACTGGGTAAACTCCTGTTGCGCGGTAGCGCGGATACTGCCTTCGTGGTCGAAGACGATGGCGCGGGAAGAACTGGTTCCCTGATCGATCGCCAGAATGTACTTGTCCATAGAAATTATTTTGCGGAGGGTTTGATCGGGAGGTCCCCGTTGGGATAGGTTCCGTTGGCGATAAAGCGTTTCACGTTGGCGAGGAATTCCGCCACCTTGGCCTTATACGTAGCCGGATCCTTGGCATAGGAATTGGCGTGGACGGCACCCGGGCAGACGTAGTAATCCTTGTATCCCTGGACCTTCGCTTCGTAGTTCTTCCACAGGTGATCGAACGGCACAAAGTCGTCGGCATCGCCGTGGATAAAGAACATCGGGCGGTCGCAGTTGGCCAGCTGATTCACCGACGAAGCCTCCTTGAACGACCAGCCGTAGCGCTTTTTGCTCACGATGTTGGCGCTGTTCAGGATCGGGAACGGCGGCAGATGGAAACTGTCTTTCAGGTTGAAGGCGAACTGGTCCCAGGCAGACGAGTATCCGCAATCCTCCACGTAAGCCCGGATGTAATCGGGCTGCGGATCACCGCTCATCATCATCACAGTGGCGGCGCCCATCGAAACACCGTGGATCACCATAAAGTCGTCCAGGAAGATGTCGTGTGCCACCTCTGCCCATCTGGCCACGTCGAAACGGTCGAACCAGCCCATCTGGGCGGCGTTTCCTTCCGAGTAGCCGTGGTACTGCAGGTCCGGGAAGAGAACATTGTAATTGAAATCGTCGCGGTACATCCGCACCAGGTAAAGGAATACAAAGTGGTTGTCGGTATAGCCGTGAACCACGATGGCGGTACCCTGTGACGTGAGGGGATCCCGGGCGGGCACGTAGCAGGCGTGTACCTTATAGTTGTTGTAACCGAGGATCGTCGTATCCTTCAGGATGCCCTGCGCCTTGAGGCCGTCGTACCAGGCGGTGCTGCCGGGCATCAGGGAGTCCGCCTTATGGCGGGTACGCTCGATGTCGTCCACGCCGTGGGGCGTGGGTTTCAGGGCGTAATTCGACATATACTTGCCGGCAAGACAACCATTAAGGCAGAGCGTCATGGCCACGAGGGCCAGAATTCCCAAAATCGTTCTTTTCATAAGCGGTTAGAACTGATAGTTGATACCGATGCCGATCCAGGGATCCGCATTGAGTCCGTCCGTGAAGCAGCGGGCATATTCGGCCGACACGATGAAGTTCTGGTTCATGGCGATCTTGATGCCTGCACCGGCGCTGTAGATCAGATTCTTGATGCTGCTGTCATCGTAGATCGTGCCGCGGTATCCGGCAATCGACAGAGGATCGTTCTTGCCTTTGAAGAACACCAGTTCGGGATCGATCGCCGTATGGCCAAGGACGTCGGCACGGTAGGGCTTCGTGATGACGCCGGCATCGAAGAACGGATTGACGGCAATGTAGAAATACTGATTGAAGAGCTTGAATTTCACGAGTTTGACGCGCAGTTCCGTATTCGCCCAGGCAAGGCCCTCGGCCAGCACACGGTTCTCGCGCAGACCGCGAATGGTGTTGGAGCTGCCGAAGCCCTCGGAAATCATGTTGCGCTGAACCAGGAGCGGCACGTTCTGGATCATATAGAACGGCGTCTCACCGACGATGGTCTGTTGCCAGGCAAGACGATAGGCGAACACAGGGTCACCGGCGGGAATATGGATGGGAATGTCGATGTAGTGACGGAAATACAGGCAGGCCTTGATGTAAGGCGAGTTGAGCACATTGCCGTTGAGATAGGCTTCCGCCCAAACGCCGCGGTTAGGCGCAGCTTCCATATCGCGGGTATCGAACACCAGACCGGCATTCAGTTCCAGTGCGATGCCGCCCTTCGCTTCGGCTTCGGTGATCGCGCCGAGTTTCTGGTATCTCCGGTAGAGGGTGAGATTCTTGTCGTAAGGCGTGTTGGCACCGCCCATGTCACCCAGGGTCCACTTCCAGAAATTGACGCCGGCCGCCCAGTTGAGATTGTCGGTCACACGTCCCTGAACGTTGGCCAGGCCGCGCAGCATCTTGCGGCTCATGCCGTAGTAGTTGATGTTGGGAGAGGTCTCCCTGTTATACCAGATATCGTAATCCTGGATGGAAGCGGGTCCGTTGTAGCCCCAGAAACTGTAAAGCGGGTCGTTCACGTAGGTGACCGACGCATTGATACGCATACCCGGAATCAGATACTTGGAGTCATAGGCCAGGTACAGACGCATACGGTGGCTCTTCGTGAAGTAAGAAGCCTCCCAGCTGATCTTGTGAAGGGGATCGGGATAGGTTGTCCCGTCGCCGTAATTGTAAATATCCCCGAAGGCACCGGCCTGGAAACCATTATCGACCGAGAAAGTGGCGGTCGGAAGCAGACCGAAACTCCAGCCGGTCTTGACTTCCTTCTCGCCCTGGGCATAAGCCGAAAATGCTCCGGCAAGGAGCAGGGTGCAAATCAAGAGTTTTTTCATTTTTGGTTTATTTTAGCTTTAAATTATGCGAATTTACACCAAATAAACCAAAATTTCAAGAAAAAAGAAGCTACTCTTCTTCAGTTTCCTTAAAACTCTCAAGCAATTCCTTATAACCGGGGATGGCCAGGCCGGAAGCCTTGTGGATATCCTTCAGGTCGGCACCATAGGTAATCACCCGTCCGTCGGGCGTAACGGTGGCGAATGCCTTCTTTGAAGGAATCTTCTGGTCGCCCACCTTGCCGCCATAAGTGAAAGAATAGTCGTAATACGCTGTCTTGAGCGTATCGTCGGCCATCATTTCCTTCATTCCGTTGAGCTCGTTGAAAATCTTCGTGTCCCGCTGAAGGTCGTTGAACATCTTGGTAGCGTTGTTCTTCTTACCCTCACGGATGTATTTCTCCAGCCGGGCCGTATTCTGGTCGATCCGGATGTCGTAGATGCTGATGCGGCGCTGGAATTCCACGGCGAACGAGGTCGAGTCGAGTTTCTCGAGATTGCTCACGGTAATCTTGCAGGGCTGGTCGATGTCCCGGGTCATCGCCTCGACGATGGCTTCGGCCACCGGATCGGGCTGTTTCGGAGTACAGGCAGCAGCCAGAAGAAAGAGGCCGGCAAACAGAAGGATTTTTTTCATGACGTTATCGTTTTATTACTATTACTATTGTACAGTGAAAGTCCGTGTCTCCGTCGCCTCGTTGCCACACACGTCGGTGACGGAAACCTTTATCGTGTGTTCGCCGCGCCGCACACGCTCCCGCTTGAGTTCAAGCGAGACAATGTCGCGCTTGAGCAGCGACACGTACCAGCGGCCGTCGATCTCCACGCGGGCATCGGCCACGCCGGAGGCGTCGTCGCGCACCCGGATGCGGATACCGTCGTCCACGACGATGTTTCCCTTGTTGCCCAGGAACTGGAGCGTAGGCGCCACCGTATCGATGGCGACGCAATAAGTGCCGAAGCGCACGTGTACCCCGGCGTGAGTGAGTTTCTCGCCATAATTGGCCATATAGGCCTTCTCCTCGAGCCCCTCCGGCACATCGGCCGAAATCTCCAGTTCACCGGCCAGCTGCAGCGGGATGGTGGGCGAACCGACCTCCCACACGTCCGAGATGATGCCGCGCCCGGGATCGGGACCGGCAATTCTCCGCCAGGAGAATTCTATGTTGTCGTACAATGCGCCGGCAGGCAGGTAATACGACATCGAACCGTCGTTCACCTGGTTCTGGCGGTACCAGACCCAGGGCTCCCGCTTGTAGGTAGGGTCGGGATCCGGCGCATGCAGCGAAGTGTCGCGACGGATGCGGAAGCGCGTCACGGCCCGGTTCCCGTGTTCGTCGATCGCCTCGAGACGCACCGTATGGACTGCGTTGTCGCGCAGTTCGATCACACCGTTGCTGACGCAGCGGATCCGCTCATTGGCCAGCAGGTTGCCCGGATCGACGCGGCTTTTGACCAGGTCACGGCCACCGTCGTAGCTCTCGCGGTATTCGATCAGCGATTTGATATAGCGCCCTTCCGACGAGGGCATATCACCCACTTTGAAGGAGAAAATCTGCGTGGTATCGAGCCACACGCGGTACTCTTCCACCGCCAGTTTCGAGGAAGTGCCCTCCTGGCGGTCGGTCGCGTCGATGGCCACGTAGCTGCGCGCAGGCAGCCGCAGGGTATCGCGCACCGAAGCGGGGCTCTTCAGATTGTGTACCCGCCAGCTGCGCTCCACGACACCGTCTTCCAGGCCGTAGAAGCACACGCGGTGGAATTGCGGGGAAGTCTTGTCGGCCGGCTTGTACACGCCCCGTGAAATATAATTGAGCGACAGGTCGCTTTCCGTATCACGGATTTCCATATGCAGGTGCGGGCCAGCCGAAGATCCGGTATTCCCCACCCTGCCCACGATATCGCCCTGCCGGACCGGGAACTCATCCGGTTCGAAAAGCAGGTTGACGCTGAAGCTCTCACGTGCGTACTGTTCTTCCTCCACACGGCGGTCGATCGCGTCGGTGAAGCGGAGCAGATGCCCGTAGACCGAAGTCGTGCCGTCGGGATGCTTGATGTACAGACCGTTTCCATAGCCCCAGGGAGAAACGCTCACCCGGGCGATGTAGCCGCTCTTGATGGCGTGGATCGGGTCGCCGACCTTTCCGCCGACCCGCCAGTCCACTCCGCTGTGGAAATGGTCGTGCCGCAACTCGCCATAGGTGCCGGAAAACGACATCGGCACATCGAGCGGCCGGATCGCCTGCTCCTGTGCCAATGCACCCGCACTTACCATCAGTGCGCACACCAGAACCGCCAGCCTCTTCATTGTTTCGGAGTGAATGACGATGAATTCCGCCAGCCTTCCACAATCTCCTTCTCCTTGCGGTCGAGCCGCTTGGGCACATATACCTGCACATAAATCAGGTAGTCGCCCGTCCCGTAGCCGTTGACTTCCGGGATGCCCTTGCCCCGCAATTTGAGGATCTTGCCGGGCTGCGTGCCGGGATCCACCTTGATCTTGAGCTTGCTGTCGATATAGGGAATCTCCACCGAGCAGCCGAGGATGGCGTCGGGGATGGAAAGGTTCAGGGTATAGACCAGGTCGTTCCCGTCGCGCTGCAGACCACCTTCCTTGGGAGATTCTTCCTCGATGACCACAAGCAGGTTGCCGGGAACGCCGCCGTCGCGGGCCGCATTGCCCTTGCCCTGGATGGTAAGCTGCATTCCTTCCTGCACGCCTGCCGGGATCTTGAAAGTAATTTCCTCGGCGTTCTTTACCAAGCCCGTACCGCTGCACTTGCGGCAGGGATTGGTAATCTTCTTGCCTTCGCCGCCGCAATACGGGCAGGGCGAAGAGGTCTGCATCTGGCCGAGGAAGGTGTTGGCCACCTTGGTCACCACGCCTGTGCCGTGGCAGTGGTCGCAGGTCTTGATGTCGGCTTCGCTCACGGCGCCTTTGCCCTTGCAGTCCGGGCAGGTCACCATCTTGTTGATCTTGACCGTCTTTTCGACACCCTTGACCACGTCGGCCAGGCTCAGTTTCACTTTGATGCGGATGTCGCTGCCGCGGGCCACACGCCGTGCGCCGCTCCGCGATCCGCCGAACGCACTGCCGAAGCCGCCGCCGAACGCCCCGCCGAATGCACCGCCGAAGATGTCGCCGAACTGCGAGAAGATATCCTCCATCGAGAAGCCGCCGCTGCTGAAGCCGCCCTGGCCGCTCATTCCGGCGTGGCCGAACTGGTCGTAGCGCGCCCGTTTCTGCGGGTCGCTCAGGACATCATAGGCTTCGGCTGCTTCCTTGAACTTCTCCTCGGCTTCCTTGTCACCCGGATTTTTGTCCGGATGATACTGGATGGCCTTCTTGCGGTACGCTTTCTTGATATCCTCGGCCGAAGCGCCCTTATCGACGCCGAGGACCTCGTAATAATCTCTTTTTTCAGCCATCGTAGTCTCTCCTTAAATTCCGACGACCACTTTTGCGTAACGGATGACGTTGCCGTTCAGGGTATAGCCTTCCTGCGTGACGTCGATCACGGTATTCTTCTTCTCGGGGTCGTCCACGGGGAACTGGGCCACCGCTTCGTGGAAATCGGTGTCGAACGGTGCGCCGACCGCTTCGATGCGTTCGACGCCGCGCTGCTTGAGATAGCCCGTCAGTTTATTGTAGATCAGTTCGGTTCCTTCGACGGCCGCTTCCGAAGCATCCGAGTCGTGCAGCACCTTGAGGGCACGCTGGCAGTCGTCCAGGATGGGCAGGAAACCTGAAAGTACGTCTTTGGCGGCACTGTCGATCAGTTCGAGCCGTTCTTTCGCGGTGCGGCGGCGGTAGTTGTCCCACTCGGCCTGCAAGCGCAGGTACTGGTCACGCATATCCGCAACCTCTCCTTTCAGCTTTTCGATCTGCGATTCGGCCTCTGCCAGTTCCGGATTCTCTTCCGGCGTCTCTTCCACCTTTTCTTCGACGATTTCTTCGGATTTGCCGGCCATTTCCGCCGTTTCGTCCTGTTTCACTTTCTTATCTTTTTTCATATGATTGGCTTTTATTTACGGTCACAAAGATAATCAAAATGTCTGCCATCCCGAAAAGAAGGACAAAATGGCAGAAAGTCCTCTGCCTGTGCATCAGGCGCTCTGGGAATTGCTTCTCGGACCGACTCGCTTCGCTCGTCTCCCTCCCACCGCTTCGCGGCGGGCCCCTCCCGCTATCAACCGCGGGTGGTTAGGGTCCTCAAAGCAATATCCCACCCGCACCTGAAGCACAGGAAAAACGGCGATGAAAAAAGATTTTGTAAATTAAAATGTTTCGATTACATTTGCAGTCCCAAACCCTATGGCGCTATCGAATAAGGGTTTAGTTCGCGGCCCTCTCAAGGCTGAAATCCGGGTTCGAATCCCGGTAGCGCTACGAACAGCCCCTGATAATCGACTGATTTTCAGGGGCTTTCTTTTTACCGGGGTGTAAAAAAGGTGTAAAAAACAAAAAAAGTGGCCGAATTGACTAATTCTAAACCACTTCAAAAACCGGCGAAGTTTTCTGTTGCTACAAATATAGGAATTTTCTTAATACTTTGGTGGTGCAGAAAATAAAAAAGCGGCACAAACTTTACTTGTCCGCTTCGGAAAAATTGGGCTTTTGGCCCGAGCGTAGCCCCCGTAAAGTGGGTTACCACGTTATTTTTCGAAGGCAAAAATAATAATAATCCACGAAACAGAAAACACTCGCGCAAGGTTCATTATACCCGAATACAATAAACCCGCCATCGCTGGCGGGTTCCCGGTGTACGTTGGTGGAACTACTTATCAGCCTCGTCAAAGACATAAATGCCCATTAGTTCGATAACCGGGCGCAACCTTTCTTTGAAGGGCTGGAAATGCTTTTCGGAATCCTCATAGAACGCGTTACAAGTGGCTTGTATTCCTTCATACAGTTTGTACGCGTCCGCCTGTAACTCGATCCATTCGTGTTGAATCTCGGCTTTGTCAATCATGCCGTTTGCGATTCCTTCTTTTACTTTTTCGTTCATTGTTTTGTGTTTTAGCAAAGTCCCTCAAACGTAGGGGTGCTAAGGCCACAAAGTGCCTTCCGGGTGTTTCCACTTCCGGCCCCATATTCAAGGGACAATCTTCTATTTGTTCGGCCAATAGTATGACCGCTTTGTGTTTTAGCATTACAAAAGTATGTCGAAAAAACCACTTTCGCAAATTATTGATATTAAATGATTTTTAACCTTTTCGGAAAACCGCAAAAAAATAGCGGCTTGCGGTTTTTGCGGTTCGCAAGTCGCTGATAATAGGTAATTTATAGACCAACCGCCCCTACCTACATAGCAGAGGCGGCAGGCTCATAACAGTCGATAACATCGAAGCTGTCGTAAGGGAACCATTTGCCGTGCCACAAGTCAAGAAAGAAAATCAGGAGCCGTGTCTTTTGGGGGATTTTCGTATCAACCAACCGCCCGGTTAAATCTCCTTCCTTCAAAGACTTATCGAACCATTCTTCAAGGTTATTTATAAATTGCTCGCCGCCGCCATCTCTCACGGCTAGATCGTAGAACACTTTTTCCCCGTCCCACCAAAGCCGGGAGTTCTCATCAATACCGATAAACGGGTTTTTCTCTTCCCCGTTATAATAGCTAAGCACAAACCCCCTTGCTTCCATAGCGTTTTAAAAAGGGGGCCCACCGACAGCCCCCTTGAACAGTCATAACGAAGCCGACCGCTTTCGCTGACACATCGATTAACCACTTTATTAATACACCGGCTTTCACCGGGCCCACCACTTTGGCGGACACACAAATATAATCAATCGCCCCAAGAATCGCAAATCGAAATGATAGCTTCCTGTTCTTCCTTTGTGAGTTCCCGGCGTTCGTGGGCCGTGTTCTCCGGCCCGCTGGGTTCGGGTTCTTCTTGTTCAAACATTTCTTTTCTTACGATACCTTTCAGTTCTTCGTCCCCTTCGATTAGGTTTTGCAATTCGGCAATAAGCCGATAGGCTTTAAGCGTCTTGTTCATAGTTTATCGGATTAGTTTGTAGTTAAGTGTTGTGTTCGGAATTACTTCGCCGCCGGATATGTTGAAGGCAGCTTGAAACATTACTGTATCGGCCCCACCCCGAAAAAAATCGTTAAGGGCCTTCGCCGCCGCCTTCTGACGCTCATATTTAGCCATATCAGCGTCAGAAAGAATGTGCGTATATCTCTGCTCAATCCCCTTAGTATCTACCCGGAAATACCCCCCTTGTAGCTGGATGAACGGGATAACTTCGTCTAAATACACTTCATTAAAGCCGCCAAGACGGTAATAGCCTTCCCGCTCCTTCCTTTTGTTGCGTTGCATTGCCCCGGAAAGGCTTTCGCGAATTGCCGCGTACTTTCGCCGTGCTTCTTGCTCGATGGAATCCGCCAAGAAATCGGCCAGCCCTTTTGCATCTTCCAAGACTTTGCAAATATAGGCTTCTTCAATCACAGCGGCGTTGTTGAGATAATCCCGCGTTTCTTGCGTAATGGCTAGGCCACATTGTTCGCAAAGCGGAACAATTACGCTATTCAGATAAGCGGTGTTCTTGTCGGCCAGCCGTATTGCCGCCGCTATCCTGTTTTCGTCCTTCCAACAGGGCCGTTTTTCCATCGGTTCCGGCTCCTTCTCGATTGTTTGTTTTGTTCTTCCCATAGTTAATTTGTTAGTATTTTTTCATAGCGTTCCGGGCAGAAATGAAGGCGATATCCGCCGATTATCTCGCCGTCCATCTGTTTGTCGATTCGCATCATTTCGCCAACAATATCGTAGTCTGACGCACTTCGCAAGGAGCGTTGCGCTGCCTTATATAGTGCGCTCATTTCATCAGCCGGGGCGAAGCCCTGTTCAAGCCAGCGAAGGAGCGTTATCTTTGCGTCCCTGTTCAGCTTTATCGCGTCCATACTTACCCCCTTGCTTTACCGAATTGTTCCCGCCGGATTTGCATCACGGCCGTTTCAAATTCTTGTTGGCTGATTCCAGGAACCAGCAGCCGGGAATCGATTAGCCTAATTTCTAACTTGTGGTCGAGAAAATCGAGGATTGCGCCCCGGCCTTCTTCGTCAAGCGTGCCCGCCGCAAGTGCGCGAATCATCGCCAATTTTACGGGCCGCGTCAGGGGTTTGGGTTCTTCTTGTCGTTCTTTCATATCTCATCAAGTTCTAAAGGTGTATTCGTTATATCTCGCCCGTATCGGGCTGTTTCTTCCGGTTCTCCGCCTTCTTCTTCGGTCTTGATTTCGCGGGCAAGCCGCCGGGCCATTTCGTCAAGCTGTGCATCTGTCAGGCTTTCAAAGGAAACGTTTGCCTTGACTGTCGTTTCTTCGCCAAAGCCTTCTCGCCTTCCTAGTACACCTAGGAGATACCGCACTGTTTGAGGTTCGGGCCTCTCAATCCACCCAAGCAAGTTGCCTTCATCGTCCCTTTTCGGGACACCGATTGCAAGCTGTCGCGCCGCTTCTAGTGCCTCATCAAACAACCGCCCTCGGTATTCATCAATTATGGCCCGAAATTCGGGATTTTCCGCCCAGTGGTATATGGTTGCTCGGTAGCATCCGAAAGCCTTTGCAATGGCCGTTATATTGCCGCCGCAAGCCTCAACAACATCTTTGAATTTCTTAAGAGAAGGTTTCTTCATAGGATTGTAGCTTTTGTATATTTCTACTATCTTTTTCATCCGGCCACGCCGCGATTTTTCGCAAGAAAAATCAGAGGAGTTATTACTTTATTAACTGATAGTTTAATAATACTTACTTTATAAATAATTACTTAAGGGGGACGCCTATCGTGCACCCTCTGTTCGCCTATCGGACACACTAGTTTAAGGGGGACGCTCTTAATTAAGGGGGACACTTGTCTTTTAAGGGGGACGCGATTTTCTTCAAAGCTATTTTCCTCAACTGTTCATTGCTCAGATGATATTCGTTAACGACTCCCCGATTCCGCGCAAGCATCCCTTCCACCTTTGTCGCTAACTGTATCGGCTTAAGCCTGTATGAAGCATAGAAGCCGTGACAGCCTTGCGGGACATAGACGCTACACCCATAGTGTGAAAGTGACTGTATTGCCTTCCGCCATTGCCGCCGCTGCCCTTCTCCGACAAGCGGCTTTATTGCGTCATTGTATAACTCAGCGTCAACGGCCTTAGCTATTCCTGACATCCGCGACAGAACCAGCCTCTTATGACAAAGGGCATATTCCTTAACTCCGATGATGCTTCGCACGGCAAGGGCACAAGCAACAGCTAAGATTTCATCCCGGTCTTGTTCCATATTTTTCCCGCTATCTCTATATTTGAAGGCGGGGACTTTACCTATCGCCGTGAAAACATTGCAATCAGCCTCGCGTGAAAAAATATCCTCATAGTGCTTTATATCTTTCTGCCTTAAGATTATTCCCATTTCTTCCGCCGCTTCTTCAAGTGTCAAGCCGCGCCGCTTGGTATATTTGTAGATTCCATAATCTATAATATCATTGAAGCCGTCATAGATGCTAACATATATCGGCGGAATCATAGATATAGGAAAGTTCAGATAGATTTTGCTCATAGTTCAGGCTCCCGAATTAGCGTGTAGCATCCCACAAAAGTTCCTTTGCGAATCTTCATTCGTTCAGTTCTGATAATGAAGCCAGCTTCACGCAAGCGAAAAATGACCGCCGACAGCCGGAAGCAGCCGTACAGGTGCAAGGCTTGAAGTTGGGTGATGCTTTTCCCGGCGCGGAGGTGTGCGAGAATCGCCGCTTTTTGCGTGGAATAACAGACAAATTCCGTATCTTTGTGCTGTCCGGTTTTTGCGGGTGGGGTGTAAGTGTTCATCACTTGCGCCCCCCCTTGTTTTTATCGCAAAACGCTTGCGCTTCCGCTTCAAGTTCCGTGCTTGTGGCAATTCGATTGGATTGTAGCCAAGATTCTAGTTCAAGGCGATTGAAGAACAAAGCTTTCCCGCCGGGCTTATAGGCCGGAAGCTTCCGCAATCCGACAAGTTTCAGCAAGTAACGGCGGCTGAAACCTGTATAGCTAACTACTTCGTCAAGTGATAACACTTGCTTTAGTGCGATTTCGCCGGTTGATTGTTGTGCATTCATAACCTTTTGCGTTTACATACGCGAAGGTATGGCACAAAAAAAACAATGCCCGGCGGGCATTGTATAGGCATTGTAATTTGATGTAGGCTACATATCATAATGAGGGATTCGCCCCTCTCGATTTGCTTTTGCGTATGCGTCAAGCACATCTTGGATAATGTATGTTTCATTAAAAACGCGGTTCCGGCTTGCTTCCGTAATAGCCGTATTACTTAACTCAGCGCCATTAACGAAAATCTCCGAAAAACTCTTAAAATCAATATCTCCTTTATCGCTCTTATAATACTTCAAACACCGGGTTACCGACTTACAAAAGGCCCCATATAGCGAAGCGGAGCGATTCCAATAGAACTGATAGCCGTTTACTTGTTCTAAAATCGGCTCTTTTGTTGTTTCGGGATAGTCATATAATTCTATCTGTTTCAGTATCCAATACATCCTATCAGTTAGGTAATCTGGCCTAAACTTCGGCATAGGCAATTTTATTTTTGCATCCCATTCTATCCCAATAGATTCAAGCCGCCGGGCCGTTTCTTCTTGCGTCTTGTTTTCTCGTTTCCTCAACGTTTTTGAGGTTCGCAACATCAGATCGTAAAAGTCGTTAAATCGGCTGGCCTCAACAATGTTATATGATTCAACCATCAATCGATCCCCAATATATTCTGCCATTCTCGCTTCAACATCCTCGGCTAAAGCTAGAATACGCCCGGCCCTTTCTTCGTCTAGGATAAACTGCTTTTGGGTTTCTTCTCCGACTTCGCCGTTCTTCACTCTATCAATAAAATCTGCTTTAAGCACCGGCTTATCGTTTTCGCTGTTCGTTCCCGCCTTTGACATCTTTCGTATAATTATCTAAAGACTTAATGAAGGTAAACTATTAACCGCCGCTTTCTTCGATTCATCAATGGCGTGGACATATCGTTTCAGATACGCAAAGCTACTATGGCCCAACAGTTCCCGCGTGGTTTGAAGGTTCGCCCCGCCATCTATAACCAGCGTTGCAAAACTGTGTCGGCCAACGTGCCAAGTGATATGCTTTTCAATCCCGGCGCGTTTCCCCCAATGTAGCAACGCCTTGTTAGCCATCGTTGAGGATGGGAGATTAAATACAGTATCGCCCGGTTTCTTCCCGGCTTCTTCGGGTGTCCCGATAAGTTGTTTTATCACATCATCCCGCAAAGGTACGTTGACTGTAACGCCTGTTTTGGCTTGCTTGACCGACAACTCTTGTTTTGTGTAATCGACATTGTTGAAAGTAAGCCGCCTGACATCGCACCAGCGCAAGCCCGTCATAAGTGTAAGGGCGAAAGCCCGCCGGATTTCGGGGTTTTCTCCTTCGTAATGGTGGGATAATAGCCGCTTGACTTCTTCGCCTGTCAAAAAATCCTTTTTGATTGTTCCGTCATCGTCCCAATTACACTTGATACCCTTGCAAGGGTTCGTTTTCAATAGGCCCTCTTTCGTTGCCTCTGAAACAATCTTCTTGAACTTGTTATAATAGTTATTCGGACTTTCGCCGGATAACCTTTCCAAAAGATAGTTTACATAACCCGCGACCATTTCAGGCGTTAGGCTGTTAGCCCTCAACGAGAATTTGTAAAAGGCATTTTCGTTTAGTTCGTGCCTTCCGTTTATACCTTCGTGATTCTTGGCCCATCGCTCCTTTATCGTGACGATTTCAGCCTCTGTGCGCCTTTGCGCCGAGCTGGGATAATAATCCCTCAGATACGATTTGAATTGCAATAAAGCCGACTTCGTAACCCTCTTGTCGGCGTTTTGGTATCCCTCAACAAACCTTTCGGCAAACGCGATAAAATCGGTGTTCTTGGCGGCTTTCAGTCGGTAGCCTTCGGCATCTTCAAGAAGCCTTTGACTTTCTTCAAATCTGATCTTTTGGGCCAACAGTAAGGTTTCTTTGTTGCGCTCCCGTTCTTCGGGCGTTTTGGGCTTCGCTATGAGATACAACTTTAAGAAACGCTTTTCCCGAATATGGTGGATTGTAAAAACAGGCTGTCCGGCCTTTTCAGTTCCTTCCGGGTAATACATTTGATTCCCGGCCTTGTCAAGTTTCGGGGCCGTGTTGTAGCCCTTATAGCAATCTAGAAAAAGAGAAATTCGGCCATCTGATAAGGCCTTTTGGCATAATTTCGGGTTCTCTTTTACCCCGGAAACAGAGTTTTTCGCCATTTTGCGTATCTTTGTATTTAAGCACTACAAAGATACACAATAATTTACAAACGACAAAGCGGGGTGTAAAAAAGGTGTAAAAAAAGTGTTTTTAAGGTGTATAAAAGTGTTTTTACGCGAAACACCCAAATTGCTATACGGCTGATTTAGTGCTTTTTAATTCTTTTCGTACACTTTCAAACACCGGGTTTTGTTCCCGGTAGCGCTACGAAAAATCCCTGACAATCAGATGATTATCAGGGATTTTTTTTATTGCTGCCTGCTTCTGATCTCCGTCGATGAGATCGGGTTCTGGGGTGCGTCGGCGAAGAGGGTTACGCCCCTGACGGCAGGGTTGGTGTTCAAGCGGTCGACGATGGGCGCGGCGTCCGTGCCGGGACGGGGATAAACCCAGATGCGGAAGCCGTGAAGGATTTCATCGGCTTTATACCATTGCCTCAGAGATACGATGTTATCGCCGCCCATCACCAGCACGAATTCTTTATCGGGCTCCTGATGCTGCAGGAAGTGAAGCGTATTGATGGTGTACCAGGGTTCAGGAAGATGGAATTCCACGTCGGATACCGTCACGGTCAGGCCGGCGGCCGACACGGCTTCGCGCGCATCCGACAGGCGCTTCTCCGCATTGTCCACCAACCCCTGCCCTGTCTTGAACGGGCTCTGTGGCGAGACGATCAGGCGTACTTCGGAGGCATCCGTGTGCTCCAGCAAATAACTCAGAATAGCCAAATGACCCTCGTGGATCGGGTTGAACGACCCGAACAGGAGTGCCACCTGCGGTTTTTTCCGTCTGCGGAAGAAACACATAATTATTTCCCGACAAAACCGCCCACTACCTTGTCGGCCTCGGCCAGGCAGGTGGCCAGGTCGTCGTTGAGCAGGATGTAATCGAACTTGGGCTGGTACATCATCTCGATACGGGCTTTTTTCACACGCTCGTCGATGAACTCGGGCGAGTCGGTGCCACGCTTCTCGAGGCGGCGGCGAATCTCCTTGATGGAGGGCGCTTTCACAAAGATCGAGAGGGCGCTGTCGCCGAAATATTTCTTGAGGTTCACGCCGCCTTTCACATCGACGTCGAAGAGGATCACCTTGTCCTTCGCCCAGAGGCGGTCGACCTCCGATTTGAGGGTGCCGTAGAAAACGCCATTGTACACTTCCTCGTGTTCGATGAAGGCATCGGCGGCGATGCGGCGGCGGAATTCTTCTTCCGAGATGAAGTAATAGGCTTCCCCGTCTTTCTCGGTGCCGCGCGGAGCACGGGTAGTCGCCGAGACCGAGAAGGCGAAGCAATCGAACGATTCAAGCAGGTGGTTGACCACAGTCGTCTTGCCGGAGCCGGACGGGGCCGATATGATGACAACTTTTCCCATCGTATTTTTTGTATTTGAAGATTACAAATTTAACAAATCTTGGCGAATTTCCACTATATTTGCGTCCGAATGTACCGGCATTCCCTACGTTGAATTATTCTAACATCAATACTACTATGGTTTCTTACAAAGAATTGGGCCTTGTCAACACCCGCGCGATGTTCGCCAAGGCCGTGAAGGGCGGCTACGCCATCCCGGCTTTCAACTTCAACAATATGGAACAGCTGCAGGCCATCGTCCAGGCCGCGGCCGAGACCAAGTCCCCCGTGATCCTCCAGATCTCGAAGGGCGCCCGCAACTATGCCAACCAGACGCTCCTCCGCTATATGGCGGAAGGCGCCGTACAATATGCCAAGGAACTGGGCTGGCGTCGTCCCCAGATCGTCCTGCACCTCGACCACGGCGACAGCTACGAACTCTGCAAGAGCTGCATCCAGATGGGCTTCTCTTCGGTGATGATCGATGGCAGTTCCCTGCCCTACGACGAGAACGTCGCCCTCACCAAGAAAGTCGTCCGCTACGCTCACCGCTACGACGTGACCGTCGAAGCCGAACTCGGCGTCCTTGCCGGCGTGGAAGACGAAGTCTCCGCGGAAGAATCGCACTACACCAAACCGGAAGAGGTCATCGACTTCGTGACCAAGACCGGCTGCGACTCCCTCGCCATCTCCATCGGTACCTCCCACGGCGCCTACAAGTTCAAACCCGAGCAGTGCACCCGCGATCCCAAGACGGGCAAGCTCGTTCCGCCGCCGCTCGCCTTCGACGTGCTGAAGCAGATCGAAAAGAAGCTCCCCGGCTTCCCCATCGTTCTCCACGGCTCCTCCAGCGTTCCGCAGGAGTATGTCGACTACATCAACGCCCACGGCGGCAAACTCCCCGATGCCGTCGGCATCCCCGAAGAGCAGCTCCGCAAGGCCTCCAAGAGCGCCGTCTGCAAGATCAACATCGACAGCGACTCCCGTCTGGCCATGACCGCCGCCGTCCGCAAGGTCTTCTTCGAGAAACCCGGCGAATTCGACCCGCGCAAATACCTGGGCCCCGCCCGCGACGAAATGGTCAAGCTCTACAAGCACAAGATCATCAACGTCCTCGGCTCCGACGGACACGCGAAATAAAAGGTCCTGCCGCTCCTCCACCCCTGGAGGATAACACACTGAATTATAACCTATTATAGAAAATCGCCCTCCCCCGAAAAGGGATGGGCGTTTTTCCATATACCACTATCAATCAAAGACTTATCCTACAGCTATTATTGCCCGCCAGGGATTCTGAAAAATGATTTCTGCCGTCAAAACGGTCAGACCTTCAGCTTCACGTGGATCTTTGTGAAGCACCAGGTCAGGCCGATGATGATCAGGGAGAATACGAAGGCCTTGATGAGGCCGGGGACGCCGGCGGTCAGGGCCGGAGGCCACTGGACGCCGAGGAGCTGCTGGACAGCGTACCAGATGGACGGAATCGTGTAGCAGGTCAGCGTAGCGGTGCCGGCGGGCGAGATGGGACGGGCCCAGCGGGTTTTACCGCAGAAGTCGGCGATCCACCAGATCACGGCGAAGCAGGCCACGGAAATGGCCACGCAATAGAACAGCCAGGTCGGCGTGGCCTGAATCTTCGAGATAATCCACACCCGGTGGCTCAATAGACCCAGCACAAACAGGGCCAGCGCAAGAGCTCCATACGTGATGGCCAGTTTGCGGGGCTTTTCGCCCAAACGGATCAGCAGCATCGACGTAAACAGGCCCGAAGCGCAGATGGCAGGATGCGTCCAGCCGCCGGGCCAGAAACTGAGGAAGATCCAGCGGATCGACCACTCCCGCGGGATCGACGGAACCGCGTTGAGTATGCAAAGCAAAAGGGTCAGAATCCAGAATCCCGTCATCTTCCTGAAATCGCCCTTCAGGAAAACGAACGCCAGGGCGCACGGCAGATAAGCCCAGCCGATAAGCCCCAGAATCCCCCACCAGCCGGTGCGGAAAGGCATCCCGTGCAGATCTTTGTAAAGCACCAGCCAGGCAAGCAGCAGCACGCCGGCCAGCCGCAGGGCTGTCGCCCACCAGGGAAGACGGCCGTCGCTCCGCTTCGGATAGACATTCCACACCAGGAAAAAGCCCGCCACAGCCAGCAGCGTGAACACGGAGTGCGACAGGCCGCCCTCCACGCCGCGCATATTCATCGCGAAAACACCCATCACTACCAGCGCCAGCGTGCGGCCCAGGATGTGGCCGATTACCTGGAGCGGCTGGTCGCCCTTGCGGTAACGTGCTCCGACGGCAAACGGGATCGAGAGACCGACGCAGAAAAGGAAGGCGGGAAAAACCAGGTCGGAAAAACCGAGCATATCTTCGTCCATCGCTGCATGGTGCAGCCAGTGCGGCAGGCCGGACATGCCCGCAAAGTCGTTGACGAACAGCATGGTCAGCATCGTCAACGCCCGAATGATATCGATAGAGGCGACTCGTTTCATAGATGGATTGGGACAGATGGGTTGAAGCCTTTAGCGGATCAGGTTGCTGTGGTAGCCGGCAGGCAGGCCGCCGGCATCGACCGGCAGGGAGCCGCGGGCGCTGCCTCGCACGGTCAGGGCGCGGGCGGCGGCGATGTTGTTGTATTTCGTATCGGAATAGCCGAGGATAAACGTTTTGAAACGGTTATACTCGGGTAATTTGTTCAGGTCGTAAGGCACGCCGAGATACACGCCGTGCAGCCGGTGTTTGCCGCTCCAGGCGGCCACCCGGGCAAACTGCTCGGGAGAGATGGCCGCAAATCGCTGCGGGCCGCCGGTCCGGGGAACGGGCCGGCCGGAATGGAAGACGACCACGACATTGCGATAACCGCGAAGCAAGGCCCCGACACTGTCGATCTGGGCGTCCGTGGCGTTGGACGGCAGGTCAAAACGGTCGAAGCGGCCGCTTTTGGAAAGCTCCTGGCCAAAACAGGCGCTCTCGGGCGTTACCGCATTGAAAGCCACATAGGCTACCTTCGGCCGCGTGGTGAAGGCCATCCGCCGGCGGAGATTCAACGGCCGGCGCAGTTTGCCGCGGACTACCGTCATCGAGCGGTCGCAGATTTCCTGGATCAGCGCCTCCGTCTCCGGTCGCCGCGTCCGTGCCATCAGTCTGGCCGTATCAAGCGCACCGTCAGGACCGGTCGCATCGACAAGCGGCGTATAGTCGTCAGCCAGCATACCGGAGCGCTGCTTCAGCAGAAGCACGCGGCGCACGCGGGCATCCAGGTCGGCCTCATCGATCTCGCCGCGTTTCAGGGCGGCGCAAAGATCGTCGAGCGTCTTCTGTGCATCTTCCGGCATCAGCATAATGTCGACACCGGCCTTGTAGGCCTCGATCGCCGCATTGGCGTTGCCCTCGGCCACGCCTTTCATCTCAAGCGCGTCGGTGATAATCACGCCGTCGAAGCCCAGCTCATTCCGAAGCAGCCCGGTAACGATCGGATAGGAAATGGACGCCGGAGTACCGGTTGGATCGAGGGCCGGCACGCTCAAGTGGCCGACCATCACCATCGCCACGCCCGCATCGATCATTGCCCGGAACGGATAGAGTTCCAGCGAGTCCAGCCGCGCCCGGTCGAAAGTCAGTACCGGCAGGGCCTTATGGGAATCCACATTCGTATCGCCATGACCCGGAAAATGCTTGGCCGAGCCCCATACGTTCGCGCTCTGCATGCCCCGCATAAAAGCAACACCCAGATTGGCCACTTTCTCGCGGGTCTGGCCCATCGAGCGGGTCTTGATCACGGAATTCTCGGGATTGTTGTTGACGTCGACCACCGGCGCGAAATTCATAAAGACCTTGATCTCGCTGAGTTCCTCACCGATGGCCCGGCCAGCCGCCTCGGCGAGCGCCTCGTCGTTGAGTGCGCCCAGCTGCATCGCGCGCGGAAAAGCCGCATATTCATAGTAGCGCATCGCAGCACCCCATTCCCCGTCGATCGAGACCATCAACGGAATCTTGGCTCCACGCTGCAGTTCATTGACCAGCCGCATATTGTCGACCAGCTTGTCATCCATCACAATGATTCCACCGAGTCCTTCCCGGATAAGGCGTTCCTGCTGTGCCTTCAGCTCCGGCGACTCCTGTGAATCGACAGCCACATAGATGAGCTGCGCGATTTTCTCGCGGGGAGTCATCGTTCTGATGATCGAATCGATGTCCCGAGCAAGCAGATCGCCAGCCAGGAAGGCCAGCAGCAACAAGGCCAAAACAAACTTTTTCATAAACCTACAGGCGTATTTAAACGGTTAAAAACGCTTATAAACGTTTTTATGCGTATCTTTGTTCAATGCGATAACAAATATACGATTAAAATCGATAGTTTATGAAGCTATTCTGCAACCTCTTTCTTGCCCTCAGCCTGCTGGCGCTGACGTTTTCCTGTTCGTCCAATACTCAAATCCAAAATAATACAATGAAACAGCGCATCAATACTTCCAATGCTCCGGCCGCCATCGGCCCGTATAGCCAGGCCATCGACAGCGGCCACGGCCTCATCTTTGTCTCGGGACAACTCCCCATCGATCCCGCCACCGGCGCCTTCCCCGAAGGCGGCGTCAAGGAGCAGACGAAACAGTCTATCGAAAATGCTGCGGCTATCCTCGAAGCCGCCGGCCTGAGCCTCGCCAACGTGGTGAAAACCACCGTCTTCCTCGCCGACATGGGCGACTTCGCCGCGATGAACGAAGTCTACGCCCAATACTTCTCCGAGCCCTTCCCGGCCCGCAGCGCCGTAGCCGTCAAGACCCTTCCCAAAAACGCCCTCGTCGAAATCGAGTGCATCGCTGCCCGCTAACTGCCAGGGGCGCATCAGACACACAAAAAAGCCGGGTCTCCCCGGCTTTTTTTATCATCGCTACCGCCAGGGTGAGCAAATCGGCTCTCTCTGCTCACCAACCCCTTCTTTCGAGACCTTCGGTGCGCAAATCGGCCATCTCTGCTCACCGTACCTCCCTTTTTCCGTATTCCGTGAGCAATTCGGGGCTTCCTGCTCACCAACCCCGCAGAAAAAGGCCTTCGGTGAGCAAATAGCGGGTATTTGCTCACCGAAGGCCGCCGGCAGGATATCTCGCAGAAGAGATTCCTAAAGGATAATCGACGACATCACGTTGACCAGATGGGTGACCGAATGGTCGGGCTCCTGCTTGCGCATGTAATTGAGCTGCAAACGCAGACGCGGGAAAGGATGCCAGCTGGTACCGACGGTGACGTATTGCTGGTCGTGGCCGGCAGTGCGGGAGTTCGTCGTGAAGTAATCGTACCGGGCGCCGATGTTCCAAGTCGGAGTGATCTTGTAACCCGCTGTCACATAGGCACCTTCCGCACGCCATCCGAAAGTGTGGCCGGCCATGTATTCCGTGCGGAACCAGGCGAACTTGCTGTCATAAGCGATGGCAGCGCCGTAGCGGTCCAGCAGACGGTAGTCGTAGTCGTTGTAGATTTCGACCTCGTCCATATGGCCAAGCCGACGCTCATAGCATCCCGAAATGCTGAGATCCTTGATCGGGAAGATCATCACGCGCGCCATAAAGTTCTTCAAGCGGTCGTCGTCGTTCTTGTTGATTCCGTTGCCGTTGAACAGGCCCATCTGATAGCGCACCAGCGCGTGGCCGTCGTCCATCTTGAACAAGCCGCCGAAGAACTGGACGCCCATCTCACGGCCGCCGGAACTTGCTTTCAGGTAGAGGTCGTTGGCACTCATACGAGCAAAGCGCTGGACTACAAGAGAATAGTCGATCATCTCGAGCTTGAGCGGCGCATATTCGGAATTCTCCACCGTCAGCGGCGTCTTCGTCTGGCCGAAAATGATGCCGAACTCGGGACGGACCGTCCACCGAACGAAATAATCCATCAGCTTCGGCGAACCGGCAAGCTCCGCCTGCACCTTGTATTCGAACTTGCCGAAGCGTTCGCTGCTGATCAGCTCACCGGCCAGGGCGATACGGGCGCGTTTGATATAGAAAGTATTGTTCAGGGCATCGTCGATGCTGTAGCCGGCCTGATAATACCCCGACGGAGTGATGTACTTCATCCAGGGTCTCTCCTGGGCCTGCGACCGGAAGGTAAAAGGCGCAGCGACCACGAGCATCAAGAGAATCAATGTCAGTTTTTTCATATAGTTATCTAAAGTAAAGGTTTATCTGCATTTGCGCTTCAGCCACTTCGCCACTTCGGGCGCCAGATGAGGTTTGAGGATGCGGTACACGACGCGGTTGTAGGCCTTGAGCCAGTCCCATTCGCTCTCGTTGAGCAGCTTCTTGACCACGATCGACGTGTCGATGTGGCAGCAGGTAAGCGTCTCAAAACTCAGGAAGGTGCCGAACTCGCTCCTGCCCTCCTCACGGCAGAGGACCACGTTCTCGTGACGCACGCCGTGCTTACCTTCGCGGTATAGCCCCGGCTCGTTGCTGGTGACCATTCCGGGCAGCATCGGCTGCGGATTGAAATTCTGGCGGATGCTCTGCGGGCCCTCGTGCACACCGAGATAGAACCCGATGCCGTGGCCGGTGCCGTGGCCGAAACTGCGGCGCGTGGCCCAGAGCGGACGGCGCGCCAGCGCATCGATCTGGCAGCCTGCCGTCCCTTCCGGGAACACGGCCAGCGTAAGGTCGATCATCCCCTTGAGCACCAGCGTATAGTCTTCCCTTTCCTGCCGCGTGCAGCGACCCATCGGCACGGTACGCGTGGTGTCGGTCGTTCCGAACAGATACTGTCCGCCCGAATCCACAAGATAGAGCCCGCGCGGCTTGATCTCAGCGGAGCCCGTGCGCGGCGTACTGTAGTGCGGCAGTGCGGCGTTGGGACCGTAGGCCGAGATATTCTCGAAGCTGTTGCCGCAATAGCCTTCAATCTGCGCGCGGAGCGAAGTGAGTTTCTCCGAAGCCTCCCACTCCGTGATGCGGGCGCCGCCCTGGACCGAGGTTTCGAGCCAGTAAAGGAAGTTTTCCAAGGCCACGCCGTCCTCGATGAAGGCGCGGCGGAAGCCTTCGATTTCCTTCTTATTCTTGATAGCCTTTCGCAGGATCACCGGTGAGGTTCCGAATCGGATTTCGCTCTCGGCGAAGTACTTACGTATGACTTTGAAGGTATGGAAGTTCAAGGTGGAAGGGTCTATGAAGAGGCGGCCGCATTCTTCACGCCGGTCTTCGAAGGCATCTTCCAGCACGGAATAGTCGGACGTGATCACGCCCGGCACGTCGGGCACTTCCGACACGTTGCGCACGAACCACACGGCATTCTGGGGCGTCACGAGGAGGAAGGAAATCACGTACGGGTTGTAGTCGATGTCCGAGGCACGGACGTTCAGCAGCCAGGCGATCTCGTCGAGCGAAGTGAGGAACATCGACCCGCAGCCCACCTTGGCCATCTCGCCACGCAGCCACGTAAGCTTATCCTTGCGCGTCTCGCCCATCATCTTCTCATCGAGCAAGGTCACGGGGGTATGCGGGATGGCGGGACGGTCGGTCCACAGATTGCTCAGCATATCGGGTTTGTCGATCAGTTCGTAGCCGCCCAGTCCGTAGGCATCGCGCAGGACCTTATCCAGTTCCTGTACGGCACCGACACTCTGGCACAGGCCGTCAAAGGCCACGTGGACGGGTTTCGACTGGAAATGTCCGGCCAGCCACTGCGGAATCAGCACTTCGTCGGGCACGCGCGTCTTATGGAGTTCGATTCCGGTGCCGGCGAGTTGTTTGTTTGCCTGGATGAAATAGCGGGTATCGGTCCACAGGCCGGCGTGGTCCTGTGTCACGACGATGTCGCCGGCCTCGCCGGTAAAGCCGCTCGCCCATTCGACCTGTTTCCAGCGCGGAGCGGGGTATTCACTGCTATGGGGATCGGTGCCGGCGATGATCACGGCATCGTAGCCGAGTTCGCGGATCTGCGCGATACGCGCCGCAAAAATATTATCAACTGCTGCCATAATCTACAAAGATAAGAAAAAACCCGGAAAAACCCCAGCCGCCGTGACTACGTAGCCGAATCAGCGGAGCTGCGGCCAGTCGACGGAGGCTTCGATGGTGAGAGGCTCGTGGCGGACGGGATGGTCGAAGGTGATGCTGCGGGCGTGGAGCGAGATCCCGCCGTCGGGATTGGAGCGGGGCGCGCCATATTTGAGGTCGCCCTTGATGGGACAGCCGATGGCGGAGAGCTGGCAACGGATCTGGTGATGCCGGCCGGTCAGGAGTTCGACTTCGACGAGATGGTATCGGTCGGTGTCGCGCAGCACGTGGTAGCGGAGCCGCGCGAGTTTGGCGTCGGCGGGATGCCGGCGGCCGTCGTCGGGCACCGCGTACGATTTGTTCTGCTTTTCGTTGCGGGTCAGCCAATGCCGCAGTTCGCCTTCTGCCGGCTCGGGGCGCGCGCAGGTCAGCGCCCAGTAGGTCTTGTGCACATCGCCCTCGCGGAACATCGCGTTGAGCCTTTCCAGGCACTTCGAGGTCTTGGCAAAGACCGCGATGCCGCTCACCGGCCGGTCCAAACGGTGAGGCACACCCATAAACACGTGGCCCGGCTTGCTGTCGCGCTGCGCGATGAACGTTTTCAGCGTCTCGCACAAGGGCTCGTCGCCTGTCTTGTCGCCCTGCACGATCTCTCCCACCCGCTTGTTGAGAATCAGCAGGTGGTTGTCTTCAAAAAGAATCCGGCGAGCCAGGTCGCCGGATTCTTCTTCATTCAATTCGCGGTACACCATACCGCAAAGGTAACACTTTATTTGACTTCTTCATAGTCGACGTCTTCGGGGCCGTTGTTGTCGGAAGAACCGCCGTCCTGCGGACCCTGCTGGCCACCGTAGCCGGCACCGGTTCCGCCGTAACCCGCACCCGATCCGCCGTAGCCGGCATTCGGGTCAAATCCGGAACCGCCCTGCGGGCCCTGCTGCGCGGCGCGGGCCATGTCTTCGCTGGCGGCGTGCCAGGCGTTGTTCAGTGCTTCGGTCGCCCGCTCGATATCGGCCAGATTCTGGTTCTTGTGGGCTTCCTTCAGCATACCGAGGGCATTCTCGATGGCGCCCTTCTTGTCGGTCGGGATCTTGTCGCCGTATTCCTTGAGATTCTTCTCGCTCTGGAAGATCAGGGCATCGGCTGCATTGATCTTGTCGATGCGTTCCTTCTCGGCCTTGTCGGCGGCCTCGTTGGCCTTCGCTTCGTCGCGCATCCGCTTGATTTCGGCGTCGGACAGGCCCGAGGAGGCCTCGATACGGATCTTCTGTTCCTTGCCGGTGGCCTTGTCGCGGGCCGACACGTTCAGGATACCGTTGGCGTCGATATCGAAGGAGACTTCGATCTGCGGCACGCCACGCGGGGCCGGGGTGATGCCGTCGAGGTTGAAGCGGCCGATGGTCTTGTTGTCGCGGGCCATCGAACGTTCGCCCTGAAGCACGTGGATTTCCACGGAAGGCTGGTTGTCGGAAGCGGTCGAGAAGACCTCGCTCTTGCGCGTAGGGATCGTAGTATTGGCGTCGATCAGTTTGGTCATCACGCCGCCCAGGGTCTCGATACCCAGCGAAAGCGGAGTAACATCGAGCAGCAGCACGTCTTTCACGTCACCGGCCAGCACGCCGCCCTGGATGCAGGCACCCACAGCCACGACCTCGTCGGGGTTGACGCCCTTGCTCGGGGCCTTGCCAAAGAACTTCTCCACGATCTGCTGGACAGCGGGGATACGGGTCGAACCGCCGACGAGCAGGACTTCGTCGATATCGGAGGTCTGGAGACCGGCGTCGCGCAGGGCCTTGCGGCACGGCTCGACAGTCGCCTGGATCAGATCGTCGCACAGCTGTTCGAACTTCGCACGGGTGAGGGTCTTCACCAGGTGCCTCGGCACACCGCCGACCGCCGTGATGTACGGCAGGTTGATTTCGCTCGTAGTCTGGCTCGACAGTTCAATCTTCGCCTTTTCGGCGGCTTCCTTCAGGCGCTGGAGGGCCATCGGGTCCTGACGGAGGTCGATGCCGTTCTCGGTGCGGAACTCATCGGCCAGCCAGTCGATGATCTTGTGGTCGAAGTCGTCGCCGCCCAGGTGCGTGTCGCCGTTGGTGGATTTCACCTCGAAGACACCGTCGCCGAGTTCCAGGATCGAGATATCGAAGGTACCGCCACCAAGGTCGAAGACGGCCACTTTCATATCCTTATTCTTCTTGTCGAGGCCGTAGGCCAGTGCGGCGGCCGTCGGCTCGTTGATGATACGCTTGACATTCAGGCCGGCGATTTCGCCTGCCTCCTTCGTG
>JAFRRF010000031.1 GCA_017428245.1 Bacteroidales bacterium | reverse complement strand
TGCTGTCTTGACATTTTTGGATACCGCCAGGTATGAGCACATACCCAGGAAGTATGCAAAAATCATATTGTCAACGAAAATTGACTTTACGAACAAGCTGATGTATTCCATAATCGATTTGAGTTAGGTGTTATTTCTCCTGCAGATCTTTCTGGATGGAGCGCTGGACCCAGACGATGCAGCCCAGGATGATCAGCGCCATCGGCGGAAGGATCACGAGGTTGTTGGGAACATAACTTGCAGGCAGGACGCGGAAACCGAACAGGGTACCGCTGCCGAGCAGTTCGCGGAAGAAGGCCACGATGATCAGGATCATGCCGTAGCCGGCACCGTTGGCCAGGCCGTCGAGCATCGAGGGGATCGGCTTGTTGCCCAGCGCGAAGGCCTCGATGCGGCCCATCACGATACAGTTGGTGATGATCAGGCCAATGTAGACCGACAGCTGCTTGTCGACGGCGTAGGCATACGCCTTGAGCACCTGGTCGACGAGGATCACCATCAGGGCGACCACGACCAGCTGCACGATGATGCGCACGCGGTTCGGGATCGAATTGCGGAGCAGCGAGACGATCAGGCTCGAGAGGCCGCATACGATGATCACCGAGAGGGCCATCACACAGGCGCCCTTGAGCTGGACCGTGACAGCCAGCGAAGAGCAGATACCGAGCACGAGTACCGTGATCGGGTTCCCCTTGAAAATGGGGTTCAACAAGGTTTTCTTGAGTTCTTCGTTCATGGCTTAACCCTCCTGATGATTGTGTTGGTGATTGTGGTCGTGACCGTGATCATGGTTGTGATCGTGGTCGTGGTCGTGGTCGCAGTCGGCGCATTCATCGCCGTCGCAGCAGCAGCAATCCTCTTCCACGGCGGCGCCCGCTTTCTTCTGCAGGAACGGAATGTAGGCACCCAGCCAGGTGTCCAGCGCGGCGTCCAGGCCGTTGCAGGTCATCGTGGCACCGGTGATCGCGTCGATCTTGGAAGCGTCGCCGGCGGGAGCGCCGCCCTTGACGATGTCGAACGGGTTGTCGGCATGCTCGAAATCGACCTTCTTGCCTTTGAACTGTTCACGGAACCAGATTTCGTCCTTGATCTTGGCACCCAGACCGGGCGTCTCGCTCTCGTGGTCGAAATAAGCGCCCACGATTTCGGTGCAGTCGGCATTGAAGGCGATGTAGCCCCAGATCGGGCCCCACAAGCCGGCGCCGTAGCAAGGGATCACGTTGATTTCGGCTCCGTCTTTCTCGAAGACATAGACCGGAAGCGCAGGATTGCCGGAAGCGATGTTCTTATTTTCGGCCTTCAGGTTGTCCTGCAGCTCGATGGAGCTGACCTCCGTCTCGAGTTCGTCGGTCTTGTTGCCGGCGGCGTCGATCAGGAAAGCGGTCTTGATATTGTCGCTGTACATCGAAAGGATCTGGTCGTTGCTGTTCTTGGCCAGGTCTTCCTTGCTGGCGAAACCGGCGGCCGTCAGCATCTGGCTGATGGTTTCCGCCTTGATGTTCGCCTGCTGCCTGGGCTTGAGCGCCATCGCGGCAAGGGCCAGGATGGCAGCCGCTATCACGACGACGATCGTCGTGTAGACAATGGTATATACGTTATTGTTTGTATTCATCGCTAGACGGTTTTAGCCCGCCCCAGGCGGCGTTTGACATTGGCGTTGACCACATAGTGGTCGATCAGCGGAGCGAAGGTGTTCATCAGCAGGATGGCGAGCATCATGCCCTCGGGATAACCCGGGTTGAACAGACGCACCGTGATGCAGAGCGCACCGATCAGGAAACCGTAGATCCACTTGCCGGTCTCGGTCTGCGCCGAAGTGACCGGATCGGTGGCCATGAACACGGTACCGAAGGCGAAGCCGCCGAGGAGCAGCTGCTCCCAGCAGGGGATGTCGGTCACGCCGCCGATCTGGCCGAGCCAGCCCACGAGCAGGGCGCCGAGCACGGAAGAACACATGATCTTCCAGCTGGCCACGCCCGTGCAGAGCAGGATCAGCGCACCGATCAGGATGGCGATGACGCTCGTCTCACCCACGGCACCCGGGATGTCGCCCAGGAACAGGTTCCAGGCACTGGTGCCGGCAGCGGACAGGCCGTCGAGCGAAGCGTGGGACAGCGGCGTGGCGCCCGAGAGCGCATCGACCACTTCCCCGCCCTTCCAGGGCGTGCCGCCCTCGAGGGCCTTGCTCAGACCGCCGACCCAGACCGAGTCGCCGGACATCTTGCTCGGATAGGAGAAGAACAGGAAGGCACGCGCCAGCAGCGCGGGATTCCAGATGTTCATACCGGTACCGCCGAAGACTTCCTTGCCGATGATCACGGCGAAGGCCACGGCGATGGCCAGCATCCACCACGGCACGTCGACCGGAACGATGAGCGGAATGATGAAACCGCTCACCAGGTAACCCTCGCTTACCTCGTGGCCCTTCATCTGGGCGGAAGCGAACTCGATGCCCAGGCCCACGATATAGGATACCAGATAGAGCGGGATGATTTTCACGAAACCGTACCACACCATCTGCCAGAATCCCCAGCCGAGGCCGAACACCTTGCTGTGCTGGAAGCCCAGGTTCCAGATGCCGAAGAGCAGGGCCGGAACCAGCGCCAGCACGACGATGATCAGGAGGCGTTTCAGGTCGACGCAGTCCTTCACGTGCGTGCCGCCTTTGCCCGTAGTGCGGTTCGGCACGAAGAAGAAGGTCTCGAATGCGTCGAACGCGGAATGGAGCCAACTCAGCTTTCCGCCTTCGGAAAAGGTCGGACGCACTTTATCGAAAAAATTCTTTGCCATACGCGTTTCCTCCTTACATTTCTTTCATCATCAGTTCGATGCCCTTGCGCACGATGTCCTGGATGGCGATCTTCGAAGGACAGACATACTCGCAGAGCGCGACATCCTCCTCGATCACCTCATAGATACCCAGCTGTTCCATCTTGTCGAGGTCGCCGGCCAGGCAGGCCTTGAACAGGTAGAGCGGATAGATATCCATCGGAAGCACCTTGCCATAGACATCGTTCATCAGGAACGGACGCTCACCGCCGTTCTCGTTGGTGTCCATATCGTATTTCTTGTGGCGCAGGAAGGCCGGATAAGCACGTGACACCGAGAATTTCTTGCTGCGGAAAGGATTGATCCATCCGAACATCTCGTAGTAATTGCCTTCCTTGAGCAGGCTCACCTGGTCGTCGTAGAAGCCCAGGAAGCCGTCGGCACCGACCGCCTCGCCGGAAAGGACGTCGCCGCTGACGACGCGGACGTCACCTTCGCCGAAGAATGCGGAGAGGTCTTTCATGCACACGCCTGCGGGAACCTCGGCATACGAAGGGTTCACGGCGGCGGGACCGGCCACGGCGATGATACGACGGTCGTCGTAGATGCCCTTGAGGAAGAGACGTCCGATGACGGCCACCAGCGGCAGGTCGACGGTCCAGACCACTTCACCCTTGTTGATCGGGCTGATGTGGTTGATCTGGACGCCTACGTTGCCGGCCGGATGCGGGCCTTCAAACTGGTGGAAGATGACGCCGGTGAGTTTGTGGAACTCACTGCCGGCATAATTCTTCGCGGAAAGGGAGAAATGGACGCCTCCCTTGGTCAGCCGGCCCAGCGCATCGATGCCGGCCTGCACGGCCGCCATCTCGTCCTTGAGCGTGAAGTCGCGGTCCGCGCCGAGCGGAGCCGTGTTCATTCCCGAAATGAAAATGGCTTTGGGTTCCGCCTCGGGATCCGCCACCGTGCCGTACGGGCGCTGCTTGAGGCAGGGCCACAGGCCGCACTGGAGGAGGAGGTCGGTCATCCCCTTCTTGTCGAGCGAGGAAATCTTGGGCACGTCGAACCGGACCGATTCGTTCTTTCCGTCGGCTTTCACCGTGACGGCAAGCAGCTTGCGCTTGTCACCGCGCACGACCGCCTCGACCGTTCCGCTGACCGGCGAGCAGAATACCATCGCGGTATTCTTCTTGTCGGCAAACAGCGGCGTTCCGGCCTTCACGGGATCGCCTTCCTTCACCAGGAGGCGGGGAACCATTCCACGGAAATCAGTCGGTTTGACAGCCACCAGACCCGGAGCGACACGCCTGGTCACCTCGCAAAGGGCCGCCCCCGCAATGGGAAGGTCGAGGCCCTTCTTCAATCTGATTTGATCTGACATTAGATATTTGGTTAATAATTAATATGTTGCTATAGTCCGGCAAAGTTACTCATAAATTATCACTAAAAAAAGTGAAATGTTCGCTTTTCACTGACTATCTTTGTAGTGTTATGAATAATACGAAAACAGACCTGTTCGAAGGGTTGAACAGCGCGCAGAAAGCCGCTGTACTGTGCACGGAAGGGCCTTCGCTGATCATCGCGGGGGCCGGTTCCGGAAAGACGAGGGTGCTGACCTGCCGGGTCGCACACATTCTGGAGGGAGATTGCAGGCCTGGTGAGGTTATGGCCCTGACATTCACCAAGAAAGCGGCCGGAGAGATGAAGGAGCGCGTAGCGCAGCTGGTAGGAGAGCGGAAAGCCCGCTGGATCCAGATGGGCACGTTCCACTCGATTTTCATCCGTTTCCTGCGGGAATACGCCGACCTGCTCGGTTACCCCGCACACTTCACGATCTACGACCAGACCGATTCCCGCAGCCTGATCAAACAATGCGTCAAGGAACTGGAACTGGACGACAAGTACTACAAGCCGGCCGTGGTCCAGGGCATCATTTCGATGGCCAAGAACAGCCTGGTGACGGTCGGCGCCTATCGGAACGACGTCGAAACGGCCGAAAGGGACCGGGCGGCACGCCGACCGCGCCTGGCCGACGTCTACGAACTGTACCAGAAGAAATGCCTGGCGGCCGGGGCGATGGATTTCGATGACATCCTGCTGCAGATGAACATCCTGCTCAAGCGCTTTCCGGAGGCCTGCGCCTCCATCGCAGGGCGCTTCCGCTACATCCTCGTGGACGAGTACCAGGATACGAACCACGCCCAGTATATCATCCTGCGCCGGCTGGCCGAGCCTCACCACAACCTCTGCGTAGTGGGCGACGATTCCCAGAGCATCTACGGATTCCGGGGCGCCCGCATCGAGAACATCCTCCGCTTCAAGAAAGACTATCCGGAGGCGAAAGAATTCCGGCTGGAGCAGAACTACCGTTCCACACAGACCATCGTGGAAGCGGCCAACAGCCTGATCGCGCACAACGAGCGGCGGCTCCGGAAGGAATGCTTCTCCAGGGCCGGCGTCGGCGAGAAAATCGGCGTCATCAAGGCCTATACCGACAGTGAAGAGGCCCATCTGGTGGCCTCGTCGATCATCGAACGCATCTACGCCACGAAGGCATCGTACGATTCCTTCGCAATCCTCTACCGGACCAATGCCCAGTCGCGGGCCTTCGAGGAGGCCCTCCGCAAACGGAACCTTCCCTACCGCATCTACGGCGGGCATTCGTTCTATGAACGGGCCGAAATCAAGGATATGCTGGCTTATTTCAAACTCGCCGTAAATCCGCAGGACAACGAGTCCTTCCGCCGGGTGATCAACGCACCCGCCCGCGGCATCGGAGACACGACGATGGAGCGTCTCGCGGCCGCCGCGGCCGCGGCCGGCCGCCCGCTTTACAACGCACCGCTGCTCGAGAACGAAAAGCTTTACGCCGCCGGGCTGAAAGATGCCGCCATCCGGAAACTTCGCGAGTTCGTGGCAATGATGGAGCCACTCGCCGAACAGACGGAAAAGGCCGACTGCTACGACCTTGCCGTAGCCATCGGCAACGCGTCAGGTTATCTGCTCGCGCTCAGGAACGACACGTCGCCCGAAGGAATCGCCCGCTTCGAGAACGTAGAGGAACTCTTCAACAGCATCAAGGAGTACAGCGAAGAAGAAGCGGAAATGCGCCAGATCCTCTCCGATGACGGCGAAGCGCCGGTCGATACGACCGTCACGCTGGGCGACTATCTGGAGAATATCTATCTGCTGAGCGAAGCCGAGAAAGACGACACCCAGGACCCGGACCGCGACCAGACCAACAAGATCGTGCTGATGACGGTCCACGCCGCAAAAGGCCTGGAGTTCCCCTACGTGTATGTGGCGGGAATGGAAGAGAATCTTTTCCCTTCGGAAAGCATGAACGATACGGCCGACAAGATCGAAGAGGAGCGCCGCCTCTTCTACGTCGCTCTGACCCGGGCGCAGAAGGCCGTGACGGTCTCCTATGCCCAGAACCGGCGCAAATGGGGCAGCGAAGAATCGAACCGGCCTTCCCGCTTCCTCCGGGAAATCGACCGGAAATACTATGCCGTGGAGCCCGACACCGACAACAACCGCTACGACCCGTTCCCGCAGACCAGGTTCCGCCAGTCCGATTTCCAGACCTACCGGCAGCCGCAGGAGCAACGCCCTCTGCAGCGGCCGGTCCGTCCGGCGCCCGTCGCTTCCACGCATACGCCCAGCCCGGGATTCGCCCCTTCGCCCGTCGCCGCACTTCAGGTCGGACAGCGGGTGGAACACGACCGTTTCGGCTTCGGAATTATCCTGTCGATGGAAGGCGACGGCCCTAACCGCAAAGCAGTCGTCGATTTCGAAAACGGTGGCCAGAAAACACTTCTGCTAAAATTTGCTAAACTTCGCATCGTTTAGGCGATGACACGCAAAAACGATGGCACAGGTTTTGCAATATTACGCCTTGAAGTTTTTCATAGTTTAAGTTTAAGTTTAGGTTAGTAGCAAGGGTTGGTTTCCGGCAGGAACCAACCCTTGTGAATTAAAGCCGGTCTCCGAAGAAAACAGCGTTGGTCAGGATGTGATTCGTACCGAGCCAGTAGGCACGGTAGGCGAAGTCTTCCTGGATGTAAAGGATGCGTCCTTCCCCGGCGCGTTTGACGGCGACGATGGGAGCGCCGGCGAAGCGGGCCAGATTCTCCGGCGTCACATAGCCGGAACGATAGGGTTCCGCGCCATAGCGCAGCAGCACTTCGGCGTCCGGCGCTACGGTCCAGACCGTCGCCGATCCCTTGAAGACATCGATATCCTGCTGCCGGTAACCCCAGAAGAGCGGACTGTCGGGATGCGTCATTTCCGCATTGAGCACCAGACCGCTGATGCCGCCGCCGGTCTCCGCCGTCACACTGTCGCCGCCGATGACGCCGGAAACCTCGTGGGCCTGGCCCAGCAGGATCAGCGTACCGCCGCCTTCCACCCAGTCGGAGAGCCTCTTCCAGGCTTTCGCATCCGCTTTCTCCACCGGCACGCCGCCCGAGAAAACCATCACGTCGTAACGGTCGATTTCGAAACGTCCGCCTGCGAAGGTATCGAAATCCACGAGCGAATGGTTCATCGCAAAGTGGAAGTCCAGCATATGCCAGAGCGATCCCTGCTGGCTGGAAGCGCCCGTATCGGTAATGATTGCGGTACGCGGCTGACGGACCGCCGAGCGTTCCTTTACATAGGAGTCGAGGGTCTTCCGACGGCCGGCTGCCAGCGCGGTCACGTCCACGGCACATTCGGCCGCCAGCTCAGATACGGCGTCATAAAGTGCCGGCGCATCGTAAGGCTGGTCCGCTGCCGGGACGACCAGCACGCCTTCGGGCGTAACCTCCACCCGGATACCCTGACGCTGGAGTGCGGCGATCATAAACGGCGCATAAAACTCCGCGGGATCGAACGTGTACCCCAGCGGGCTCTCCCCGCCGGTCACACGGCCGGCGGGCAGGACGGCCTCCGTGAGCGGGGCGCCGACCGCAGGCGTCCGGGCCGTCGTTTCATACTGCAGATTGTACGCACGGGCGGGCGACCAGGTGGAAATGTCATAGAACTTGTCGTCCATAAACTCCGTAATATCCTCGAAAACCCCTTTTACCTTGTAATAGTGCTTCTGGCGGAAGGGTACGAAATACTGTCCTTCCACGCCCTGCACCGGAAAGACCTCGATCTCGTGCAGCAGCAGGTTTTCCAGGAAATTGAAGGCGATGCCCCGGTTTCCGCGGGCGTCGAATACGTAACCCGCCGCAGGGTCCTTCGCTGCCGTTCGGGCCGCCTCCTGATAGAAGCGGCGCTGGTAATCCTTGAGATGCCGGGCGTTGGCCACGGAGGCATTGAGAACGCCCGCCGCCGCCAGGCCGTGCCAGCGGACCGTCTCGCCGAAGGTATGGATCCCGTGCTCGCCGAAATCGCGCAGATGTCCGCGCGGCGAGGAAAGCTCGTGCAGGATGCACACGGAGCCCTGGATGTCGCCGTAACAGGCACCCTTGCCGATAAAATAATCGTCATAGCCGCGTCCGGTGAAATACGGAACGGCGATCGAATCCAGATAGTGGCGGGTCGTCTCGCTGATCGTGCGCGTCAGATCCTGGTTCTCCTGCGGAATATACTTGTAAGTACGGTTGGGATCGCCCGGACTGAAATAATAGAGACCACTGCGTGCGCTGCCCATCTCGTGCAGGTCGAGCAGGACGTTCGGCATCCAGCGTTCATACATCGTCACCAGATTGCGTCCTTCCGGATACTGTGCCGTAAGCCAGTCGCGGTTGGTATCCATCCAGTAATGGTTGGCCCGGGAGGAAGGCGACGCCTCGTGATACTCGCGGGCCTGGTTGTCGAGGAAATGGTGTACGCTCGAATTGGCGTTCACCCAGGTCGCGAACCGGCTCATCCCGTCGGGATTCTGCGCCGGGACGACGAGCAGCACCGTATGTTCCAGCATTTCCTCCACGGCGGCATCCTCCGCCGCGGCATAGAAGAACATCACGGCAAGCAACGCCTGGGCGCCGGAAATCTCGTTGCCGTGGATCGTGGCCCGAAGGTCCACCACCAGCGGCATCCGCTCCAGATCGAGCGTCTCCGACACGGAAGCATCGGTCACCTTCAGATGCTCCAGGCGTATATCCTCGAGCCGGCGCTGGTTGGCGGGCGACGTGATGCAGACCTGGAGGAACTGCCGGCGCTCGAAAGTATAACCGAAGCGTTCCACGGAAACCCGGTCGGACACGCCGGCCAGATAATCCACATAACGCGTGATGTCGCCCCAGTCGGCCAGACGCTCGTCGAGCTCGAAGCCCAGGAAAGCCTGGGGCGGCAGAATGCCGGTATTGTAACGTGCGCCCGAAACGGGCAGGTAATACTCCACGGAAGAGGCGGGTGAAGGCTGGGCCGGGAGTTTTCCCGGCTGGGCGGACGCCTGCGGCGCCGCAAGGAGCAGCGGCAGCAATCCGGCTGCCAGTCTGACAAGATGACGGAACGATATCATAGGGCAATATTTTTTCGGATACGGCGGGCATTGGGCAGCAGGCTGTTGGTACGGCCGCCAAGGTTCTTGACGAAGCCCAGCCCCAATCCCTTATATGTCAGCAGCAAATAACCGAGGGGGGCATCGGGGAGCGCAATCGGCTCCTTGGAGAGGAAACGCAGGGCATCTTCGCGCGACACTTCGACCGGCTCGTAAAGGAGGCCATCGACGCCCTCCCGGCGGACCGCCAGCGCGAAATCCGCCTCCGGCACCAGGTCCCGTCCTTTCCGCACGGCCGCGGCCGTACCTGAAACGATGACCTTCAGATGCTTCTCCAACCGGGGAAGTTCCGCTGCAAGAGAGTCGGACACCTGCTTGACCAGATCTTTTCTCACCAGTGTCTTCATCGCCGGCCCTCCTTTCGGATCAAAGCTGCAAAAAAACCTTCTCCCCGGTCTTCCCCGGGGTAAAAATGCCGCATTTCAAGGCACGATCCTTTCAGCTCCGAACAGATCCAGTCCACATTGTCTTCGTCTTCCGAACGGTTGAACGTACAAGTCGAATAGATCAGGAATCCGCCGGGCATCAGCGCAGGCCATACATCGCCCAGGATGCGGCGCTGCCGTGCCGCACAAAGCCGCACGGTGTCGGGCGACCACTCCGCCACGGCCCGTTCGTCTTTGCGGAACATACCCTCGCCGGAGCAGGGAGCGTCGGCCACGACGACATCGAAATATGCGCGCATCGCCGGGAAGGCCGAAGGGTCGGACTGGGTCACGGCCACGTTGGAGCAGCCCCAGCGCGCGACATTCTCCGCAAGGACCGTGGCGCGGGCGGGCACCACCTCGTTGGCCACCAGCAGCGATGTCTCATCCAGATGCGAAAGCAGCTGCGTGGTCTTTCCGCCGGGGGCGGCGCACAGGTCGAGCACCCGCAGGCCCGTCCGCCGGCCGATGTGCTGCAAAGCCTGCTCGAAAAGGCTCCCCGCATACATCGAAGAAGCTTCCTGCACATAGTAGGCGCCGCAATGGAACAACGGATCGAGCGTGAACGACGGCCTGCCATTCAGGTAGAATCCCTCTTCCGGCGCCCAGGGAACCGCCTCGCCGGCCAGGGCGCCGAAATGCGCCCGCAAGTCCCCGAGCGTGAACTTGAACGGGTTGACGCGTACCGAAACTTCCGGCTCCTGAGACAGCGCCGACAGGATCCGTTCCGCCCGAAGGGGCCCCAGACTTTCGCGCAAACCGTTGATAAATTCCGCAGGAAACATTACTTTTGCAGCCGCTGAAGAACAAAGATAGCAAAAAATGCAGAACGTTTACTTCGAACGGGAGCGCATCGTCGTGGACGACGCCGATTTCTCCGAATTCTGTTCCCACTTCACGGAAGTTCCCGCCGGCGGCGGCCTTGTCCGCAACCGGGAGGGAAAATACCTGCTCATTTACCGGCACAATCTGTGGGACCTTCCCAAGGGCAAACAGGAACCGGACGAGGACATCGCGTCCTGCGCCCTGCGCGAAGTCTGCGAAGAGACCGGCCTGCACGACCTTACGCTCGGCAAACTGATCTGCATCACCCATCACACTTATAAAGTATTCGGCGTAAAGGTCCTCAAGCATACGTACTGGTACGAGATGACGGACGAGCGGGAAGAACCGCTCCTTCCCCAGACGGAAGAAGACATCACGCGGGCCGAATGGGTAGAAAAAAAGCGCCTCCCGGAGTATCTGGAAGGCACTTATCCCTCGATCGTCGAGGTATTCGTCAACGCAGGTCTGTTATGATCGTGTCGTCCCCGAAACTTTCGGGATCGATGATGAAGAATGTGGCCGACCAGGGTTCGGCCACCTCCTTGATGCCGGTCAGGGTAATCGTGTAGGTATCGTAAGCCACCACGGCCGTCCCGTCGGCAGCCCTGCTCACCTTGATTTCCTGCAGGAAAGACACGTCGTTATTCTCGACCACCAGCTCGTCGCTGCCGGGCGAATAGATCCACCGGTCCTTGCCGTTGCAATAGACCTGCATCCAGTCGGTTTCCAGACGGTAGCAATCATCCTGAACATAGCCCTTCCCTTCGGCCACGGTCTTGCCGGAGGTATTGTCCACCATTTTAAAACTGCAGGAGAAACGCTGCTGTGCACCGGCTGCGGTGCAGAGCAGGATCGTAAGCAGAAGAATCACCCGTTTCATGACACGTATTTTTTTAGATATGATTGAGTGATTCCAAAATTCGGTCCAAAGTGTCGAGATCGGTCACCAAAACGCTGCGGGCCTTGCTCCCTTCCTGCGGGCCGACGATGCCGGCAGCCTCCAGCTGGTCCATGATACGGCCTGCGCGGGCATAGCCCACATTGAGCTTGCGCTGCAGCATCGATGTGGAACCCTGCTGGTACTGCACCACCATCTTCGCACATTCTTCGAAGAGCTGGTCGCGTTTGTGGAGGTCCACGTCACCCACGCCGGATTCTTCCTCGTTCGGGTCCACATATTCGGGCAGTTCGAACGGGCCGGAATAACCGCGCTGGTCGCTGATGAACTTCACCAGGGAGATAATCTCGGGCGTATCGACCAGGGCGCACTGCACGCGGGTCAGGTCGTGTCCCGGATAGACCACCAGCATATCGCCGCGGCCGATCAGGCGGTTGGCGCCCGGGGCGTCGATGATGACCTTGGAGTCGGTGCCGGTATTGACCTTGAAGGCCACGCGGGAGTTGAAGTTGGCCTTGATGGAGCCGGTGATGATATTGACCGTCGGACGCTGGGTCGCGATGATCAGGTGGATACCCACGGCACGGGCCTTCTGGGCCAGGCGGGCGATCGGGTTCTCGATTTCACGGCCAGCCGTCATCAGCAGGTCACCGAATTCGTCGATGATCACTACGATATAAGGCAGGAACTTGTGGCCGTTGTTCGGATTGAGTTTCCGGTTGAGGAACTTCTCGTTGTATTCCTTGATCTGGCGCACGTCGGCCTTCTTGAGCAGGTCGTAGCGGGCGTCCATCTCGATGCAGAGCGAATTGAGGGTGTAGACCACCTTCTTGGTGTCGGTGATGATGGCCTCGTCGCCGTCGGGCAGCATCGCCAGATAGTGCTTCTCCAGCCGTTCGTACAGCGAGAACTCCACCTTCTTGGGGTCGACCAGCACGAGTTTCATCTCGGCCGGATGCTTCGAATACAGGAGCGAGGTGATCATCACGTTCAGGCCCACGGATTTGCCCTGGCCCGTCGCACCGGCGACCAGCAGGTGCGGCATCTTGGCCAGGTCGAGGAAGAACGGTTCGTTGGTCACGGTAATACCGATGGCCATCGGAAGTTCCATCTTCTTGGCGGCTTCCTGGAACTGTTGGCAGCCCAGCACCGATTTGAGGGCCACGACGCTCGGCTTGACGTTGGCGACCTCGATGCCCACGGAATCGAGCAGCGTCACGACGCGGACACCCTTGGCGCCCAGCGAGATGGCGATATCTTCCTCCAGGTTGCGGACCTGGGAGACCTTGATGCCGTCGGCAAGCTGGATCTTGTAGAGGGTGACCGTCGGGCCCATCTTGGCCGTAATGCCCTTGACCTGGATGCGGTAACTGTTCAGGGCATTGACGATGCGCTGCTTGTTGTTCTCCAGTTCCTGCCGTGAGACCTCGTACCACATGTCGCGGTAATCGTTGAGGAGCGACATGGGCGGGAGCTTGTACTTGGGCAGGTCGAGGCGCGGGTCGTAGCGTTCGCGCCATTCTTCATCGGAAAGACCGTCGATGATCTCGTTTTCACTCTTTTCGATGGTCAGGGTCACTTCCTGCTGCCGGACCTCGGGCTGGGTCTCTTCCACCGTCTGCGAGAGCGTCTCCACGCCGGAGACGGTCTGTCCGGTGGTTTCCGAATCGGTGTAATCGAGCCAGTCGTCGGTCGGATCGGTATCGATTTCCTCCGCTCCCTCGACAATCAGGCCCGGATCCGGATTCTCATCTTCCAGATCTTCCAGATCATCCTCCCCATCGGATCCACCCTCTTCGCCGCCCCGGTGTGAAATGCCGTAGAGCAGGTCGTCGAACCAGAAGGCCACTTTCGGCGTAAGCAGGCTGGCAAAAAGGAAGAGGACCAGCAACAGCACGCCGCCCATTCCGGCCTTGCCCAGCTTGTCACACATCCATTGGTTGGCGTAATGGCCGTAGGAACCGCCCGCCCCGCTGCCGAGCAGGGAATCAAGGGACGTAAAGCTGAAGATATAGGCCAGCAGCACCGAGAAGATAATGGCGCCGAACGCGCACAGAAGGAACACCCGGAGCAGGTTGACTTTCCGGATATGGAAACAATAGACCGTCAGGAAACCGAGAAACACGGGAATGGCAAATGCGCCAAAACCGAACCACTTCGAAATGAGCAGGTTCGCCCATAAATAGCCGAGTTTCCCGCCGGCGTTCTCCGCCGCTGCGTCGAGGGAGAACATCTGCGGATCGTAAGAGAGGCTCTGGTCGGAAGTCCAGGTAAAGACATACGATATCAGGGCCACGAGCGTGTAAAGCGTCAGAATGCCGCACAGCACGCCCAGCACGATCCGGACGATCCGGCGCGTTTCTTCCGTCAGGAGCGGCTGGCGCTCCGTGCGCCGCCGTTTGGGCGCCGGCGCCGGTTTCTTCTTCGACCGGGCCTGCGACTGGGGCTTCCCTTTCCCCTTCTCGTTGCTTTTCTTGGCTGCCATCCGTTATTTTTTCCGTTTCCAGTTGCGGTTTTTCTTATTCCCGTAGCCGCCGTTCTGTCCGGCGCCGATGCCCGGGCGGGCGAAATTGGCGTTCTGCGAGATCGCTCCCAGGTGGACGTCTTCCGGCACTTTCAATTTTCCGTCGGAGAGACGCTCGATGTCGGCGAAAATCGTCTCCTCGGCCACGTTGTCCTTGTTCCAGATAAGGTATTGCTGGCGCATATACAGGGCCAGCACGCGGATCATCTCTTTCTTGGTATCGTCGTCTTCGCGGTCGGCGATCAGGGCAATCATATTCTCGATGTTACGGCCGTAACAGGCGGCCTTGATCGGCGTTCCGGGCAGGGCGATCACATCGGGCTTTTCCTCGAACTGCTGCGGCGTGGGTGCCGGATACGGGGCGTCGATGTCGAGGTCGAAACCGCCGATTACCTGGGCGTGGTCCCAGAGTTTATGCTTGTAGTCGTTGAATTCGCGGATCTGCGGGTTCAGGATTCCCATCACCTGCACCACGGCACGCATCTGTTCGCTGCGTTTCTCCTTGTCCTCGATGGCCTTCACCTGTTCGATCATTTTCTGCACGTGCCTGCCGTATTCGGGCAGCACAAGTTTCTCTCTCTGCGTATTGTAATCCATGTTCGCGGTTTTACTCAATTTAACTTACAAATATACTCCAATAATTCTTATCTTTGTATAAAATTTTACCCGATGAAAAAAGTCCTGGTCACTGGTGCCTTCGGTCAACTCGGCACGGAACTGCAGCTGCTCACGGCCGGCCGGCCGGAATTCGTTTTTTCCGACATCCGGGACGAGGGCTCCGTGCGGCGGCTCGACATCTGTGACGCCGCAGCCGTGGAAAGCTTTGTCACGGACAACGGGATCGGCACAATCATCAACTGCGCCGCCTACACCGCCGTGGACCGCGCCGAGAGCGATGTCGCCCTGTGCATGGCCGTCAATGTGGACGGACCGGCCAACCTGGCCCGCAGCGCCCGCCGCCACGATGCCGTGCTGGTCCAGATTTCCACCGACTACGTGTTCGACGGACGGCGCAAAAGCGGCGTCAGCTACACCGAGGCGTCGCGGCGCCATCCGCTGTCCGTGTACGGCGAGAGCAAACGGCGCTGCGAAGACGCCATCCGGCGCATCGGCTGCCGCGGCGTGATCATCCGCACGGCCTGGCTCTACTCCCCATTCGGCAAGAACTTCGTGAAGACGATGCTCCGGCTCGGCGCGGAAAAGTCCGAAATCGGCGTGGTGGCCGACCAGTTCGGAAGCCCCACATACGCCCGCGACCTGGCTCAGGCCATCCTGGACGTACTTCCCAAAATCGATGCGCAGCGTGGTGAGATATACCACTATACCGATGAAGGACGCTGCTCCTGGGCAGAGTTCGCCGCCCGCATCATGCAGGAAGGCGGGCTGAACTGCCGCATCAATCCGCTCACGACCGCGCAATACCCCACCCCGGCCTCGCGTCCTGCGTGGTCGGTCCTCTCCAAGGAAAAAATCCGCCGCGACTTCGGCGTCGCGACGCCCCCGTGGGAAGTCTCACTCAAAGATTGTCTGAAGCGTCTTTGAAAAAAGGCGCCCGCGCATCTTTCTCGGAAAGGATGACGTCTTCCGGCGCGATGCCCCAGTCGATGGCCAGGGCGGGATCGTTCCACCGGTATGACCCTTCCGCTTCGGGCGCATAATAGTTGTCGCATTTGTACTGGAACAACGTATCGTCTTCCAGCACCAGGAAGCCGTGCGCAAAACCGCGCGGAATGAAAAACTGACGCTTGTTCTCGCCGCTGAGCACCACCGACACATACTGACCGCGGGTCGGCGAACCGGGACGGATGTCTACCGCCACGTCCAGGACGCTTCCGCGCACGACGCGCAGGAGTTTGGCCTGGGCCGCTTCGCCCTTCTGGAAATGCAGGCCCCGCAATACGCCGCGACGTGCCGAAAACGATTCATTGTCCTGCACGAAATCGACCGGACCCACGTTTGCCACGAAATCGCGGAGCGAAAACGATTCGAAGAAATAGCCGCGATGGTCGCCGAAAACCCGGGGTTCGATAATGACGGCCCCTTCGATGTCAGTTTTAATGTAATTCATCGGTTTTTGCTTTACAACTGTACAAAGATACGGTTATTTTCATAACTTTGTTGAGTTTGACAATAAAACGCCATGCACAAGATAACATCCCATCCGATTCTGGATATCCCGCAGGAAGACCTGCACGAATTTCAATTTGAAGGACAGACGGTCCGCGGCCAGAAGGGCCAGACCATCGCCGCCGCCCTGCACCAGGCCGGCTTCCCGGTCCATCACCACAGTCTCAAAGACCGCAAACGCACCATGGAGTGCGGCATCGGCAAGTGCGGCGCCTGCGAAATGCTCGTGGACGGGCACATCCGCCGCATCTGCATCACGAAAGTGGACGGTGTACGAGAGGTGAGACGCGTCGGCAAGGAGAGCTTCACGGCCGTTGACAGCGCCACCACCCGCCAGTCCGAAAGCAAGAAGGTCTATCGCACCGCCGTGGCCATCATCGGCGCGGGTCCGGCCGGCCTGGCCGTGCGCGAAGAGTTGAACAAGGCTGGCATCGACTGCCTGGTGCTCGACAACAACGACTCCATCGGCGGACAGTTCCAGATGCAGACCCACCAGTTCTTCTTCTTCGAGAAAGAGCAGAAGTTCGGCGGCATGCGCGGCTTCGACATCGCCAAGACCCTCGCCGGCGATTCGCTCGAAGGCATTATGCTCAACTGTGTGGTCTGGGACATCCTGGAAGGGAAACGGCTGGCGGTCAAGAATATCGTCTCTCAGGAGATCTTCTATGTGGATGCCGAACAGCTCGTCGTGGCAGCGGGCGCCCTGCCCTTCATGCCTGCCTTCAAGAACGACGACCTGCCGGGCGTCTTCACGGCCGCCGTCGTGCAGCGGATGATGAACAAGGAGTTCACCCTGCTCGGCAGGAACATCCTCACCGTAGGCGCCGGCAACATCGGCTATCTGACCTCCTATCAGGCGATGCAGGCGGGTGCAAGCGTCAAGGCCATCATCGAGGCGATGCCCGTCGAAGGCGGATTCCCTGTACAGGCCAATCGTCTCCGCCGGCTCGGTGTGCCCATCATGACGGGCTACACCCTGGTGGAGGCCATCCCCAATGAAGACTGGAGCGGCGTGGTCGGCGCCATCATCGCCAAGTGCGAGAACTTCAAGCCGATTCCGGGCACGGAGGTCCGCATCGACGGCATCGACTGCATCAATATCTGCACGGGACTGCTGCCCGACAGCCAGCTGTTGCGCAAGGGCGCCGAAGTATTCGGACGGGCCTGCCACGGCGTAGGCGACGCCGTACGGATCGGTGAAGGCACCTCCGCCGTATTGCGCGGCCGCCAGTGCGCCTACGAAATCCAGCAGGAGCTCGGACGGCGCATCGATTACAACGCCTATCTCACCCTTTCCAAAGAATATATCGACTCGCAGCAGCGGCCCCACCGGGTGCTCGACGAGCCGCGCAAGCCCTCGCCGGAGCGGCAGCGCAAAGGCGGTTTCGTAATTGCCGACTGTCTCTACGGTTTCGCCTGCAACCCCTGCTCCTTTGCCTGCAAGCAGGGCGCCATCACCAAGAGTTCCACGTCCGTCACGCCGACCATCGATTACGACAAGTGCATCGGCTGTATGGAATGCGTGGCCCACTGTCCGGGTCTGGCCATTTTCGGCTATCGCCCCGACAAGCGCGAGCTCTTCCTGCCCATCGAGTTCAACGTGGACAAAGGTGCGGAAGTGTTCCTGGTCGACGACGACGGCAAAAAGGTGGGCGAAGGCACCGTCGAGCGCATCCTCGTCAAGCCCAACAAGACCAACATCGCCGTCGTGAAGGCAGAAAAACTGTACGATGACTCCGGTGACGAAGCGCTCCTTCAGGCCCGCGGCTTCATCGTCAAGGACCGGTATCCCGAGCCGCTCGAACTCACGCCTACCGAACTCAACGACGACTTCACTTATATCTGCCACTGCGAAGACGTGCGCCTGCGCGACCTGCTCGCCCTGCTAAAGGGCCGCACGAGCATCACCGCCCAGGAGCTCAAGCACATCTCCCGCCTCGGCATGGGACCGTGCCGCGGCACCCGCTGTCTCCCGCGCGCCAAGCAGGCGCTGCGCGCCTATGGGATCGAGATCACGGGCGATTTCACGCCCCGCGGGCCGATGGCCAACCTCGTGGAAATCGGCAACGTCATCAATCCGGAACGGAAGATCGAACTGATCACCAATCCCAAGTGCACCGACGTCGAAATCCGCCGGGTCGGCGCCTTCGTCGCCGGCGGCGGCATGGCCGGAACGGCCCTGTTCCGCTATCTGGCCGAGGCCGGATTCAAGCCTGTCCTGGCCAACAACGAGCACGGCAGTTCCTGGCGCTGCATCGCCGGCGGACGCCCCGCTTTCTCCCTGCCGGCCCTGGCCGACATCGCCACACACAACCTGGAAATCTTCCGGGAAGTGCAGGCCCTGCGCAACATCGACCTGAAGATGACGCGCTATGTGAACTTCGTCCACGACGAAGAGACCTACCGTTCGCTCGACGCATCCCGCGCCTGGTCGAACGCCTATATGGTGGACAAGAAGGACTTTGCCAAGGAAATCTCGCCTTATATGAATCCGGATCTCGACCTCTACAGCCACGCGCTCATTTCGCTCGACTGCTGGCAGGCCACCCCGGGCAAGACGGTCGATACCGTACGCCAGATCGGCATCAGGGCCGGCGGACAGGTATTCGAAGACACCGAAGTCATCCACGTCGAGAAGAACGGCGGCCTGTACCGCATTACCGTACGCGACCGGAACGGACGTTACGTCCGCTATGAGACGGAAATCTTCGTCAATGCGATGGGAGCCGGCGCCGAAAAATTCGCCCGCCAGCTCGGCATCGAGACAGGCCTCTATCCGGTCCGTCACCAGGCCTTCATCACCAAGCGCCTGCCGCTCATCGGCAAGGACGGCGATTCGCTCGATATGCTCATCGACCGCCGCCATTACAAGGGCTTCTCGGCCGTATACGGCCAGCAGCTGGCAGAGACCGGCCAGATCATCGGCTGCGCGTCCCCTGCACAGGATGCGACCGATGCCGGCAAGAACCTGAAGGTCAACACACAGGAATTCCTTGAAATCTGTTCGGAGGTATTCACGGAGTGGATCCCTCAGCTCAAGGGAATGAGCTTCCAGGCGACCTGGTGCGGTTATTACACGGAACCGCGCTACATCATCGACCCGGCGCTCGGACTCTTCGTGGGAATGCGCGGCCACGGCTTCATGCTGTCGCAGTACATCGCCAAGATGTATGTCGACGCCCTGCTCGGCCGTCCCGTCCCCGACTACTTCAAGGACCTGGCTCTCGGCGGCCCCGGCCTGTCGGAGCAGGCGTTCAAATAAAAAGAAGAGGGTGACCATTTTTTAGTCACCCTCCTTCTTTCCGTCATGCCCGGCCCGGCCGGGCATCTTTTATTTCATATACGGATACTTGAAGCCGCGGGCGGGGACGAGCGTCTCCTTGATGGCGCGCGGGATGACCCAGCGGATGAGGTTGAACTCGCCGCCGGCCTTGTCGTTGGTACCCGAAGCGCGGGAACCGCCGAACGGTTGCATGCCGACCACGGCGCCCGTGGGCTTGTCGTTGATGTAGAAGTTGCCGGCGGCGTAGCGGAGCCGGTCGGCGACTTTCTGGACCATCATACGGTCCTGTCCGAACACGGCGCCGGTCAGGCCGTACGGCGAAGTGGTGTCGCAGAGTTCCACGGCGGCGTCCATGTCGGCGTCTTCATACACGTAGACGGTCAGTACGGGACCGAAGATCTCTTCTTCCATGGTCTTGAAGTGCGGGTTGGTGGTCACGATGACCGTCGGCTCGACAAAGTAACCTTTCTTCTTGTCATAGCCGCCGCCCAGCACGACCTCGGCTTCCGGCGAATTCTTCGCGTATTCGATGTTGGCGGCGATGTTGTCGAACGATGCCTCGTCGATCACGGCGTTGATGAAATTGTCGGGATCGCAGACGTCGCCCATCTTCGCCTCGGCGGCGAAGTCTTTCATTTCGGAAAGGACCTTCGGCCAGAGCGATTTGGGAATGTACATACGCGATGCGGCCGAGCATTTCTGTCCCTGGAATTCGAAGGCGCCGCAGAAAGCGGCCGTAGAGACGTCTTCCGCCACGGCGGTCGGCGTGACAAAGATGAAGTCCTTGCCGCCCGTCTCGCCCACCAGGCGCGGGAAACTGATATAGTTCTCGAGGTTTTCGCCCACCTGTTTCCAGAGGGTGTTGAACGTGGCGGACGAACCGGTGAAGTGAACGCCGGCCAGATATTTCGAGGCGAAAATCTCCTTGCCGATCACCGAACCCTGGCCCGGGATAAAGTTCACCACGCCGTCGGGCAGACCGGCTTCCTTGTAGATCTGCATCAGGTAGTAGTTCGACAGGATGGCCGTGGTGGAAGGTTTCCACACGGTGACGTTGCCCATCAGCACGGGCGACATGTTCAGGTTCGAGGCAATGGAAGTGAAGTTGAACGGCGTCAGTGCGAAGACGAAGCCTTCGAGGGCGCGGTATTCCACGGTGTTGATCTGGCCCTTGGCACTCTTGGGCTGGAAGCCGTAGATTTCCGAGGCGAAGTGGGCGTTGTAGCGCAGGAAGTCGATGAGCTCGCAGGTGGAGTCGATCTCGGCCTGGTAGAAGTTCTTGCTCTGGCCGAGCATCGTGGCGGCGTTCATCAGGGCGCGGTATTTCGTGGAGATGAGTTCTGCGGCCTTCAGCAGGATGGATGCGCGCACCGTCCAGTCGGTTTCAGACCACTGCTTGTGGGCGGCCATTGCAGCGTCGATGGCCATACGGACCTCGGCGGGACCTGCCTTGTGGTAGGTGGCCAGCACGTGATGGTGGTCGTGCGGCATCACCACTTTACCGGTATTGCCGGTGCGGACTTCCTTGCCGCCGATGATCAGCGGGATCTCAATCTCAATGGAACTCTGTCGTTTAAGCTCTTTCTCGAGAGCTTCTCTTTCGGGTGAGCCTTTCAGATAGGTTTTGACCGGCTCGTTGGCCGGATCGGGGAATGCATAGATGGCGTCTCTCATTGCAGCTATGTTTTGTTAGATTGTTTCAGAATCTTCAAATTTACGAAAAAAATTATGTAACTTCGCAAATCAACCTGATAAATCCTTACCCAGATGCATATCGGAATCGCCGGCAACATCGGCAGCGGCAAGACCACGCTTACACGGATGCTCTCGCAGCACTACGGATGGACCCCGAAATACGAGGCCGTGACCCACAATCCCTTCCTCGAAGACTATTACAAGGACATCCAGCGCTGGTCGTTCAACCTCGAGGTGTATTTCCTCACCCAGCGCTTCAAGGACATCATGGAGATCTCCCGCAGTTCCGAGACCATCATCCAGGACCGCACCATCTTTGAAGGCGTCTATGTGTTCGTGGCCAACAACGTGGCGATGGGCAACCTTTCGCAACGCGATTACGACGCATATATGGACCTGTTCCAGGTGATGATGCAGATGGTCAAACTGCCCGACCTGCTGATCTACCTCCGCTGCTCCATTCCGCATCTGGTCGCCCAGATCCAGAAACGCGGCCGCGACTACGAGCAGACGATGAGTCTGGAGTATCTGAGCGGCCTGAACAACCGCTACGAGCAGTTCATCTATCAGGAATACAAAGGAGAAATCCTGACCATCGACGCCGACAATCTCGATTTCGAGAACAACCCCGAAGACTTCGCATCCATCACCGACAAGATAGACGCCAGGCTCTTCGGCCTGTTCTAGCGTGGCGCCTAAACTACTAACTATCAGCTATATCCAAAAAATCGTGTGCGTAATAATGCGCACACGATTTTCATTAAGTCGCTGACTATGAGCAAGCTAAGTGCCACAATCAATTACAGATAGTCTTCGAAATACATCGTGACCTTGTCCATCAGATGGACGCGGTCCACACCGCGGACGTTGTGAGGATGCGTCGGATACGGGAAGTAGTCCACCTGAACATTGTTCTTGATGCAACTCTCCACAAAGCTCAGGCTATGCTCCCACACCACGGTGTCGTCGATGGCGCCCTGGCAGATGAGCAGTTTCGCCTTCAGGTCCTTTGCGCGGGGGATCAGCGAGGTTTTCGCGAAGCCTTCCGGATTCGTGGCTTCGGTGTCCATATAGCGCTCGCCGTACATTACCTCATACCACTTCCAGTCGATCACCGGCCCGCCGGCCACCGCCACCTTGAACACGTCGGGGTAGTTGACCGCCAGCGAGATGGTCATGAATCCGCCGTAACTCCAGCCGTGCACGCCGATGCGGTCGCGGTCCACCCAGGGGTGCGACATCAGCCATTTCATACCTTCCATCTGGTCGGCCATTTCGGCCTGGCCGCACTGGCCGTGAATGGCCTTCTCGTATTCGGCGCCGTGGTTCGGCGTACCGCGGTTGTCCATCGTGAAGACGATGTAGCCGTGCTGGGCCATATAGATGTCCCAGCGCGACATGCCGCCCTGATAGACGTCACGGATGAGCTGCGTGTGCGGCCCGCCATAGACGTAGAGGATCACGGGATACTTTTTCGAAGGATCGAAATCCAGCGGATACACCAGGCCGTAATGGTTGTCATACTTGCCGTCGGCGCTCTTGACAGTGCCCATCTCGATCTTGCAGCTTGTCAGCAGGGGGCTCGGTTCCGGAGCCCGCCAGAGTTCCGTGAACTTCTTCCCGTCGGTAGTTCCCCAGCCCATCACGCGGGGCTCGTCGAGCGAGGTCCAGGTGTCCATGAAATACTTTCCGTCGGGCGAGACCTGGCACATATGCCAGCCTTCCTCGCGGGTAAGCTGCTGTTTCTTTCCCGTCTTGAGGTCCACCCGGAACAGATGGTTCTCCACGGGCGAGACCTCGGCCGAATAATAGTAGACGTAGCGGCCGCGCTGGGTCACATACGAACAGTCGGCATCCACGTCGGTCAGGCGCTTGGGGGCAAACTTCCCGCTGGCCGAACAGAGGTAGTAATTCTTGTAGCCGTCGCGGTTGTCGGTGAAATACAGGAACTGGTCGGGATCGCTCTCCAGGAAGACCAGCGGCTCCTGGGGTTCCACCCAGCGGTCGTTCTCTTCGGTAAGCAGCGTGCCCAGGCACTTGCCGTCCGCGGCGTCATAGACGTTCAGGTGGACGTGCTTCTGGGGACGGTCGAGGACCTGGATGTAGATCCGGTCGCTGCCCGGGCCCCAGGTGATATTGGTCAGATAGCGTTCATCGTCGAAATCGGTGACGTCCATCCATACCGTCGTGCCCTTGGCGATGTCATACACGCCCAGAGCGATGTGCTCGGAGGCCATTCCGTTCATCGGGTAACGGATTTCGCGCAGGGTGCCCGTGCGGGTCGTGATGTCGAGCAGCGGGAACAGCGTCACGGCGCGCTCATCCTTGCGGTAGAACGCGATCTTGCTGCTGTCGGGTGAGACGAAAATGCCGCCATTGATGCCGAATTCATTGCGGCTCACGCTCGTTCCGCAGACGATACCGGGATTCTGATAAGCCGTGATGGCGTGCTCGGTACCGGCGGCGTCCCTGTAATACAGATTGTTGTCACGGGTATAGGCCAAGGGCTCGGGCCGGACGCCGCGCATCGGGCGGGCGGAGGGTTCGTCGAGTGCGACGACCGTTTTGTCACCGGTCCAGTGCCAGGTGGGAGCCTGTATCGTCAGGCCGCGCCCCAGCACGGCCTCCTCCATCGTCATCGTCCTGCGCGCTTCCTGCGCGAAGGCGAACGGCCCGGCAAATGCCAGTGCCAGCAGAATCAGTGTAATCTTTTTCATTCCGTAAATATACTGATTATTTTTCAAAAATATTTGCCGCAAAGGGGCAGTTTGACCCGTTTTTTGCAGCAAATAATGTTTTAAACTTTTACTTGCTATGGACAAAAAAGCAGAAAGAATACAGACTTCGTTTCTCAACGGCCTTGAAAAAAAGGCCCTTGTCTGGCTTGCCGCCCGGCAGCCCCGATGGGTCACCTCCGACCTGCTCACCTGGACGGGAACCTTTGGTTCCGTGCTGATCGCGTTGGGATACATTCTCTCGAACCTCAACGTCAACTGGCTATGGCTCAGCACATTCGGACTGATCGTAAACTGGTACGGCGACTCGCTCGACGGCACCCTGGCCCGCGTACGGAACACCCAGCGCCCCATCTACGGCTATTATCTCGACCATACGGTCGACGGCATCAATGAGACCCTGATGTTCGTCGGCATCGGCTTGTCCCCGTTCCTGAATCTCTACACGGCCCTGGCGATGCTGGTCGTTTACCTGCAACTGACACTCAATGTCAGTATGAACGCCCACCTGAAGGCGGAGTTCAAGCTTACCTACGCTGGCCTCGGTCCCACGGAATTCCGTCTGGTAGCCATCCTCCTCAACACCCTGCTCATATTCATCAAACCCTGGCAGCAGTTTGAACAGGTCTGGAACGTTTTCGGAAAGACGCTCTTCCTCCACGCGCTGGACTATCCCGGATTCGTCATCCTGGCCGTCCTGTGCCTGGTCTATGTGGTGACCATCTGGAAAGACGCCCGCTACTACGCCCGGATCGACCCGATGCCCGAACGAAGCGATGACTGACAAGACAGCTTCGCTTCTGAAACGATTTGCGGAATACTTTTTCGCAAGCCTGCTGGGAACCGGCGTGGACACGCTGGTTCTCTGGCTTTGTTCGCATTATCTGTTCAGCGGCAGTTATTTCGGCCGGAATGTGCTTTCCCCCGTCATTTCCTTCGAATGCGCCGTGCTGGTGAATTTCTGCACTTCGTATTTCCTGATCTGGCGGGAGCGCATCACCCGCTACAACGCACAATCCTTCTTCCGGCATTACGGTGCCTACAATCTTTCCTGCACGGGAACCTTCTTGTTCAAACTGGGTTTGCTCCAGATTGTCGTGCTTCTGCTCCCCCTCGACGTAGTTATCTGCAACCTGATAGCACTTTGTTTCTCGGGATTGATTAACTTTGCCCTGAATGAAACCGTGATCTTCAAACGTAAAAAAGGGAAAGATGCCCGTCATAACAGCCAGGGAACTGCAGCAACTGATTCCGAAACTTCGGGGAAAATGGGGTGAACGCCTCATCGCCCGAATGATGCACTGGTTCTCGGCCGACAAGGTTAACGACCTATACGACCGGACCTGCCACCTGCTCGGCGCCGACTGCGCCGGCGCGATGATGCGCGATATCGGCGTCGATTACCGGGTCGGCTATGCGGAACGGCTCGAATCCCTGCCGGAGGGCGCCTTCATCACGGTCAGCAATCATCCTTACGGCCATATCGACGGCATGATGCTCATCGACCTGATGGGGCACATACGGCCGGACTACAAGCTGATGGTCAATGAATTCCTGGCCCGGATCCGGACCCTTTCGCCCAATTTCATCAACGTCGTGCCCAAAGGCGATGCGGAGACGGGGCCCCAGGCCGCCAGCCTGGCCGGCATCCGCGAAACGCTCGCCCAGCTGCGCGAAGGTCACCCGGTCGGATTCTTCCCGTCCGGCGCCGTTTCCGACCTGAGCCTGAAGGACCACTGCATCCGCGACCGGGAATGGCAGACGCCGCTGCTTCGGGTAATCCAGAAAGCGAACGTGCCCGTGGTCCCCATCCGTTTCTTCGACGGCAATTCGAAAACCTACTACCGGCTCGGCCTGATCCACTGGAAGGTCCGGCTGCTGAAGCTGTTGAGCGAAGTGTTCAACAAACGCGGTTCGACCGTCCGCCTCGGCATTGGCGAGACCATCTCTCCCGAGCGGCAGGCTGCCTGCGGGAGTGTCGAAGAACTCGGCGTCCTGCTGCGCAGCAGCATTTATGAAATGCCTCTCCCCGATTCTTTCAAAAAACGCAGCGATTTTCCTTTCTGAACGATGAAACGATTCTGTCAAACCCTCCTGCTCCTGTCCGGTCTTTTCCTAACGTCCGTCTGCCCGGCACAGGTCCGTTTCGATGCCGGTTTCGAAAGCGGTGCTTTCGGAAGCGCCTGTCTGCTGGACTCCGTCAGCGTCGTCGTGGCGCCGGGCGATACGGTTCCGCATCTCTCTTTCCTGATCGAAGGGAAGTATGACCCCGAAAACCCCATCGACACGACGCTGGAACCCAGTGCGAACTGGTACTATTTCCGGATGACGGGCGTCAAGGGCAAACAAATCTATCTCACCCAGAAAGACAACGGCGTGGCCCGGACTTCCTATTCCTATGACGGAAAAGTCTGGGGCCATCTTCCGCTGGCCGAATCGCAGCGGCGCCGGCTCGACAAGCGTTTCACGCACGATACGGTTTACATCGCCCTGTATATCCCTTACACCTACAGCTATCTGCAGGAACGCATCAAGACCTGGACCGCGCGGCCCGACGTGACGCTCGACACCATCGGCTTCAGCCACGAAGGCCGTCCGCTGCAGCTGATGCACATCACCGACCCGTCGGTTTCCGCCGGAGAAAAAGCCCGCCTGTGGATCCACGCACGGCAGCATCCGTCGGAATCACCCTCTTCCTATCTGGTGGACGGCCTGGTGGATTATCTGACCGCCGATACACCCGAAGCCCGCTCGCTCCGCCGGCAATTCGACACCTATGTGCTCCCCTTCGCCAACCCCGACGGTGTGGCGAACGGCCTCTCCCGCTGCAACGCCATCGGTGTGAACCAGGAAATCAATTTCGGACACTGTGACGACAGCACCGTCGTAGAAGTGCGCGCCATCAAGCGCAAACTCGAGGAACTGACCCGCGAACGGCCGTTCGATTTCGTGATCAACAGCCATTCCCAGCTGTCCGAATCCGCCACGTTCTGGATGCACAAGGGCAGTACCACCATTCCGTCGTTCTTCCGCAAGCTATGGGCCTACACCGGACTGGTAAGCAGCCTCAACCCCTGCCTGCGACCGCTTGACATGAACTTTTCGGATATGGCGCCCCGCTATGTCGAAGGCTGGATCTGGGACCGCTTCGGCGAGAATACCATCGCCCTGACCATCGAAACCACCTATAACTGCTACTCCTTTGACCGCGACGGCCTCTGGGCCGACAACGACAATATCCGGGCATTCGGCGAGCGGACCCTCCAGGCCATAGCCGAGTATCTCGGACGGTCCGTCCCCGGCCGCTACCTGGTTGAAACCCCGGCCCGGATGAAGGCCGGATGGGAACCGTACCGGGGAGACGACCGCTCCTTCCTCGGAACGGAAGCCTGGACCGCCACCCGCGACGGAGCCCGGGTCACCTATCAATATGACAATCTGCCCGCCGGCCGGTATGCGCTTTACCGCTTCGTCGCCGGCGACTGCATCGAACCGGAAGGATATGATCTGCGCGACCGCGAGACGGGCGAATGGATCGATCCGGGCGTCCACGGCTGGGTCTATGAGGGAACCGTCGTCCAGGAACACGACGGCCGCTTCCGCTATACCCGGAAAGCGGCGAAAGGGGAACTCGCCGACGCCCTGCTGCTCATCCGATGCGATACCGCCGGCAAACAATAAACACGAATTATGGAAAATCTCAAGGATAAACAAGTACTGATCACCGGGGCCAGCTCCGGCATCGGAGCCGCCATCGCCCGGGAATTCGCCCGGATGGGCGCCAACCTCGTGCTGCTGGCCCGGAACCGGGAGCGGCTGGAAGCCGTGGCGTCGGAGTGCCGCACGCTCGGTGCCGGGGAGGTCCGCCTCGTCGAGGCCGACACCACCGACTATGCCGCCATCGATTCCTTCGCAGCCGCCCTGGAAAGACATATCGACTATCTGGTCCTCAACGCCGGCATCTCCCAGCGTTCCCTCGCCGTCGAGACGGCAGAAGACGTCGACCGCAAGGTCATGGAAGTCGACTTTTTCGCTCCCGTCCATCTGACCAAGGCGCTGTATGCCGCCGGCAAATGGGACAAAACCACCCACATCGCCGCCACCTCATCCATCTCCGGCCTGTTCGGCTTCCCGCAACGCTCGGCCTACTGCGCCGCCAAGCACGCCATCAAAGGCTTCTATGAAGCCCTCCGGCTCGAGATGGGCATGCCCGTGACGCTGATCTATCCGGGCCGCATCAACACGCCCATCAGCCTGAGCGCCCTGGAAGGCAACGGCCAGGCCCACGGTAAGATGGATCCCGGCCAGGCCGGCGGAATGGACGCCGATGCCTGCGCCCGCAAATGCGTCCGCGGCATCCTCCGCGGCAAACGCCAGGTCCTCGTGGGAGGAAAAGAGATGATTGCCTGCTTCCTCTACAAGTGGTTCCCGGGGATCTTTTTCCGCTACATCGGCAAAGCCTCCGCCGTTTAAAAAATAAACCTGTGATATTTTTTTGGTCGCATACGGAAAAATTTCTACATTTGCGGTCCACTTCTGGATGTGGCGCAGTTGGTAGCGCACCTGGTTAGGGACCAGGAGGTCGCTGGTTCAAGTCCAGTCATCCAGACCAAGCAAGCATGGCGGCCCCTTTCGCCGACATGCTTTTTTGAATTTAACTGGTGAGTTGTCCGAGTGGTTGAAGGAGCCTGCCTCGAAAACAGGTGTGCGGGTGACCGTACCGGGGGTTCGAATCCCTCACTCACCGCCGTTTCGCTTGAAAATCAAGCAGTTACAGAAATCGTTCACAAATTCGTTCACAAGATGCGAGTTTGTGAACTTTTTTATTCTACTATACGCTATGCGCCTCTGCGGGGTAGCTTGGGACAGATGCGCTGCGTGTCGGGACACAAGATGAGGTTTTGCGCTGTCTGGGGCATTTCGTGGTCGCTTGTTCCGAGTTGAGGCTTGTAGGCTGGACACGAAATGGATTGCAAGGATGAAAGAATCATTTCGTGGCAGGAGAATGGGATAAAGATGCTGGGATGGCATAGTGTATAAGGGAGTGTATGCCGGATTATTTGCGTCATTTTTCTGCGTAAATAATTTTGTATCAATGATTTAATTTGCTATATTTGTTTCAGGAATCTGAGTGCTGCTACCAACTTTGACAACAAGTAAAGTAGCATACGATGATTGCCTCTCCTTCCATTGCCTTCAATGACTTTTCTGGCAGCGCCAACGATGTGACGGCGCGTCATAGCAAGGGCCGCACGGTGCTCTCTGTACGGGCGTGGCCGACGGGCACGGCCAGCGCTGCACAGAATCTCTCGAAAAATACCCTGTCAAAGATCTCCCGGGCTTACAAGCAGCTCTCCGATTCCCAACAACGTGCCTGGGAGACTTTGGCAGATCATCTTCGTTCGAAGACGGTTCTTGGCTATTCTATCAAGCTGACCGCGCACAACGCCTTCGTAAAACTCAACTGCAACCGCGCTCTTGCGGGCCAGGACATTCTTTGGGAAGCCCCGGCCCTGAAGAGTATTCCGAGCGTCGGGTTTGCTGCGCTGTATGTCAGCAATGTGGAGACGCTCGTGGAATCTGTCTCGCAGCCTGATGACAACTACAAGCTGGTGGTCAAGATGACGGGAGCAATGAGCAACGGCGTGAGCAACGGTTGGAGCAAGACCGTAGTCATCAGTTCTGCGGAGGATGCCGACTGGGGTGACCTGGACTTGACGGCGGCTTTCGCAGACGTGAAGGGGACGAACCCGGAGAATGGGATGAAGTACTTCGTTGAAATGTACTGGCTGGATGCCGAGACGGGCTTTACGGGACCTATTTCTCGATTCAGCGGTCCGGCTGGCGTGCTGCCTATCGCTGGTACCGGGGAGCAGTCGACGCGACACAGGATCAAGACTTCGTATGCTGACGAATATGACCGAACCTACCTGCCCGAGTTTGATATCGAGCTTTCGCCCGGGTCGACGGTAGCGACTGTCGCGGGCATCATGAAGTGGAAGAACACGCGGTCGAACCTATATGTCCATATGGACATTTCGACGAAAGACAGGATGCCGATCCTGCAGTGCTACCCGCTGGGACGGGAAATGGGGCCAAACCCCTTCTACAGGATAGGACTGATGGATGTGGATACGTATTACAGCCTGTCGGCTGAGCATCCCGAGTTCCGACTCGGCGTGAGTGCGCATGAGGCAAGCCCGCTTACTGAAATTTTGATGTTTGACACGGTCGTTCCGACCCCTAATTAAAGGAGGACACAGCGATGATTAATGCAACTGGCTTCAATTTCGGTCAAGGAAACATTCAGTTCCGTGACTACCAGAGTGAGGACATGGTGATCCTAAACGGAAAGTTTTCGTACGATCAACTGAATTCGCGTTACTTGGCGGCTGAGCAACTGGAGATATATGTGCCGGACCTTTCGATTGAGAAAAGCGCTCCGACGGCCGTCTATGTACACGGGGAGAAGAACGGAGAAAAGTACATCACGGCTGTCAAGAGTTGGATCAAGAACAAGAACACGATTGCGCTGGAGAAGCCGCCGCTCTTCAACTCGGGCGAATACTACAACTCCTTTGACTTTTTCTCAGCCTATGTACCCAAGGGGGTGAGGTTTGAGCCTCAGTTGATGGCCAAGACGCCGCTCACCATCACCAGCGAGGATATTCCGGATATATACATCTACCTGAGCCAGTGTGTTGTGACGGACAGCTGGATCTTTCTCGCACTCAAATTGGGCAACTGTCGGACGGCAACGGAGGGAGAGCAGTTTACGATCAACCTGGGCGGGATGCCGTCTTGGCCGATCAGGGATATCCCGATGTTCTGCAACGCCTACTGGGCAGCGAGTTACGGCAGTTACGACCTGCGGTTCTCGATCAATGGGTCTGAGCTGAAATGCCTGGGAAGATATGGCAAGGCGCAGACTGAAACATCAGAAGCGATGACTCGATTGTTTATTGTGCGATAAATGAAGGAGGACACGACAATGGCAGCAAACGAACTCACCCGGCTCCAGGGCGCTCTTGCGATTGCCAGCTTCTCGGCCGGCGTAGCCATCGCCTGCGTGTGTTTGTTCTTGATCCACCCGCACGGCGAGATCTCCAACTCGGCTATCAGTATCGTCTCTGAACTGCTCGTACTTGCCGGGGCGATTCTCGGGGTGAAGACAAGCTTTGATGTCAAGTTCAACAAATTTGAAGCGGAGCTCAGGCACAAGGCCGACATACCAGCTGACCATAGCCGTGTAGAAACGGATATAAACGTTTAAAAACGTGTAAAACGGATAATCAAACTATGAAATACTTCTTCCATCTCTTTTCTCTCCTTCTGCTCCTCGCAGCAGCTTCCGCTTGTGGTGCTGCTCGACCTCTCGCCAATACGGTCGACAGCACCCGGGTAGAAGTCCGATACGAGACCGTGACGGTCCATGACACGGCCTACGTGGAGCTGCCGGTAATCGTCGAGAAGATCCAGACGCTGGACACCACCTCGACGCTCGAGAACGATTACGCCAGGAGCCAAGCGACCGTGACAGCCGGCATCCTCTCCCACTCGCTGGAGACCAAGCCCGCCCAGTTGCCGGTGCCCGTGGAGAAAGAGATTGTCTATCGTGACAGCATCGTCTACCGGGACCGCGTGGTCACGGAGATCAAGGAAGTGGAGCGGCAGCTTACGTTCTGGCAGCAGTTCAAGATGAAGGCGGGCGTGGCCGCCATGATCCTGACGGCCTTGTACGGGCTCTACCTGCTCCTGAAACTCTACCTGAAAAAGAAATAGAACCAACAAACAACTATTATTCACCAACTTAAACTCAAACAACCATGAAGTACGTTCCCTCCATCGCCTTTGACGAAATGTCGGGATCCGCAAAGGGTGTCACCGCTGCCAAGACGCGCGGTCGCAAGTACATCCGCAATCGTGGCTACGGCGGCGCTGCCCGCACGAGCTATCAGGCCTCGGTGAAGTCTGTGTTCAAGCAACTCAGTCAGGCCTGGCAGAACCTCACCAACGAGCAGATGCTTGCCTGGCATGCAGCTGCGAACTCCGCACAGGGCCGCTCGGTCCTTGGCACCAAGTCCAAGATCTCCGGCTCCAACCTCTTTAGCCGCCTGAACTTCTGGGTCGTGACCGCTGGCGGCAGCATCATGACCACGCCTCCGGCCCTCACCGGCGTCGCTGCTCCGGCAGCTGCCACCGTCGCCCTCAGCGCCAGTGCGATGACCTTCACCCTGGACAGCATTCCTGACTCGGTGACGAACCTCAAGCTCGTGATCCTGGCTTCCGAGCCCCAGAGCAACGGCGTGAACCGCGCCTAC
>JAFRRF010000030.1 GCA_017428245.1 Bacteroidales bacterium | reverse complement strand
CGTGAAAGCCCCGTCACTTCCGCGTTTGATCTTGACCCGCTGACGCAGCCGGGTCTTCTCCTGGCGGGAAAGCTGGAAAGTCCGTTCCCACTGCGCGGAGAAGAGTTCCACATAGAGATAATTGCAGGGCGCATATTCGGCTTGCGGGGCGACGTTCTCCAGGTACCCGCGAAACCAGATGGTATCACCGATATTATACACCTCCCGGTCTGTATGGAGGAATACCTTTTCAGGAGAAAGAAGACGGACGAAACGATCGAAACGCTCACCGGTCCGAGACTGGGCGCCCGTGACACAAGGCAGGGACAGAAAAACAGCAAGCAGGAGCAGAAGGTGGCAACGAGGAAACATATTACAGTGTATTTTCGGTTTCGACGACAAAATTCGTCCGCAATGACAAATTTCGCAAATTTCGGGCAATAAAAAAACTTAATGCCAAAAAACATAAGTTACTGAAAAACAGCGTAATACAAAACAACTTAGACCCCTATTTCTTAGTAAGTTTCCAAGTTACTTATTATCAAGTATTTACAGTGTAACAACAAAGAATCATCAAAAGGGAGTATAATTCTTTATCTTTGTACTATGAAAAAGACGATGCTCGTGGGGGCGCTGGTGGCCGCGATGGTGGTGGCCGCCGCGTGCGGGAAAGAGGCGCAGCCCGCCCAGAAAAGTGCGCTGGAAGTGATCAAGGCCAGGACCAGTATACGCAGCTTTACCGGAGAAAAGCTCTCCGAGGAGCAGATCAATACGCTGCTCGATGCCGCGATGGCGGCGCCGACCGCGGCCAATGAGCAGCCCTGGCGTTTCATCGTCATCACAGATGATGAGGTGAAAGCCGGCCTCTACAGCGGGGAAGTCCACAAGAAGATCGTCTCCAATGCAGGCGCCGTGATCATCGTCTGCGGCGAAACCACCCGGCTGCGCCGGGCGCACGGCGCCAATCCGGACGCCGAGCCTGTCCCGGAGCCAAATCCGTACTGGTATGAAGACTGCTCCGCCGCCGCGGAGAATCTGCTGCTGGCCGCCACGGCGATGGACCTGGGCGCCGTCTGGCTCTCCTGCTATCCGATCGAGCGCTCCGTGAACCGCATCCGGGCGTATCTTGACATCCCCGAGTCCGTGACTCCGCTGGCCATCGTCCCGGTGGGCTATCCCGCCGAGAATCCTGCTCCCAAGAATAAATGGAAAACCGAAAACATTCACTATAACAAGTGGTAATTCCTCCCGCTATGGCTTCTATCCCTACCATCCTCAGCGTGACCGTCAATTCGATCGTCACCGTCGTTCTCCTGCTGCTGGCCCTGCTCATCCGCGTGGGCAAAGGCGACAAACTGATTGCCGGCTACAATACGGCCAGCGAAAAGGAGCGCGCCAAATATGACGTTACCCGTCTCCGGCGCGTCATCAGCTGGTGCCTGATCCTCGTCGCCGCCCTAATGTGGCTTCCCAACCTGATCCGGGCCCTGACCGACCACGTGAAACCGGTCGTTTATTTCATCTGGTCCACCCTCATCCTCGTCGTCATCATCGTCACCCTCGTCCTGGCCAACACCTGGGCCAAAAAGAAATAAGCCATGAAGCCGGGAACGTTCTACGCAGCCCTGCTCTGCCTGTCCGTGGCCTTGACGGCCCTGACCGCCTGCAAGCCGGCGGAACCCGAAGAGATCTACCACATCGTCACGACGGTCTGCGAGGACGCTTCGTCCGCCGTCACGGTCAATTATCACTGCAGCGGCAGCCGCAGCTATGTGCTGGTGGCGAAGGCCGACGACGTGGCGTTCCGGAAGGCGAAAAAAGTCAAACCGGTTTGCCGGACCTGGAGCACCGTCGGCATTGAGAACACCGCCACGGAATCGACCTTCTACACGAAAGAGCGGTATGTCTGCAACGCCACGCTCACCGGGCTGGAGGCCGACACGCGCTATTTTTATAAGATCGTCGCCGGCAAAACCGAGACCGACGCCCGGCAGTTCAAGACGGCGGGGCAGAAAGGCCCCTGGAGTTTTGTCGCCTTCACGGATTTCCAGCATCGCGAGAATCCCGTGACGCTGCCGCTGGTCCAGATGATGAAAGAGATGTTCTCGCCCGACCTGGTGCTGTGTAGCGGCGACCATATCGACGTGGCCGGCAACGAGTATGAATGGTCGTTCATCCTCGACAACGACACCTTCCGCGACTTCGTCTACGCCGCTTCGCCCGGCGACCACGCCTACTGGGCCTGCGACCGGGTCAATGGCGGCTATCCACAGTACGACAAACCCTATACTTTCGTCAATCTTTTCAAATTTCCCGACAACGGATCGCCGACCAGCCCGGGCAGTTCCTACTATTTCTACTACAACAACGTGCTGTTCGTCGCGCTCGACATGAACAACTCCGACATCGCGTCCGGTTCACGCTTCGACGAAGAGGCCGTCTGGTTCCGGGAAACGATGGAACGCCTGCAGGGCACCTACCAGTATCTGGTCGTATTTATGCACAAGTCGGTCTACGGCTCCGATCTCGTCGATCCGGCCGTCGCCCGGGAACTGCGGCCGCAGTGGGCCCCGCTTTTCCAGGAATACCAGGTCGATCTGGTCTTGAGCGGCCACGACCACATCTTCTCCCGGACCAACGCGATGGAAGGCGGCACCTTCTACCTCGACATGGGCTCCAGCGGCGACAAGAAGCGCCGGCCAGACAGCACAATGCTGGAAAACACGGCGCGCTACGCCAAAGTCATCGACCTGATCGACGAAGAAATCAGCTGCGCCTGCCACGTCGAAGTCGACGATACCTGCCTGCAAGTGACGGTCTACGACCAGAACCGCCAGGTCGTGGACAGCTTCCGCATCCCGCGGAAAGGAGGGAACTAGCGGGGTGGCGATAAGGACGATGGAATAATCTTTGTTACTTTCCCGGGCATTTCCCGTCCTTATTGAAAAGACCCTTGTATGAGAAATAAATTGCTTTTGACACTTGGCTGTGTCCTGGGCTGGCTGATGCCGGCGGGGGCCCAGTTTGTTCCGGGAGGATTGTTCGAAAGGAACCAGGGCACCGTCGTCGTGAAGGTGCTGGAGCAGGGTTCCGAGAAGCCGGTGCCCTTTGCTTCGGCTTATCTGACCGCCAAGAATGATACGCTGATCACCAACTTTGCGCTGACCGACACGACCGGCCTGGCCCGCATTACGAAGGTGACGCGGGGCAATTACGTGCTGACCATCGAGATGCTGGGCTACAAGACCTACAACAAGGAGCATTATTTCTCGTTCGATTGGGACCGGGATTCCGTGAACCTGGGCATCGTGCAGCTCGCGGAGGATGCCCAGCTGCTGGACGCGGCGCACGTGTCGGCCATCGGCAACCCGATCGAGATCAAGCAGGATACCATCATCTTCAACGCCGCTTCGTTCCAGGTGGGGCAGAACCAGATGCTCGAGGATCTGCTCAAGCGGATGCCGGGTATGGAGGTTTCCAAAGACGGCACGGTGAAGTACAACGGCGAAACCATCCAGAAGATCACGGTGGGCGGCAAGACCTTCTTCTTCGACGATCCGAAGATGGCCCTCAAGAACCTGCCGGCCAAGGTGGTGGACAAGGTGAAGGTCATCGACAAGGTGAGCGATTCCGAGCAGTTCACGGGCGTTTCGACCGACCGCGAGAAGGTGATGGACCTGGAATTCAAGCAGGAATTCAAGAAAGGCTGGTTCGGCAACGCCACGGTCGGGGCCGGTACGACGGTGGCCGGCGACCGCAAGGACGAGATGGTCGACAACCGCGGCTTCCTCTATACGGGCAACGTGATGGTTTCGGGCTACAACGATAAAGACCAGCTCACGCTGGTGGGCGGGGCCTACAACGCGCCGATTTCGGGCGATGACGGCGTGTTTGTCGCCGTTATGGTTGATGGGGACGAGCAATCCCGCGTGGTCTTCGGCGGCGGTGGCGGCGGCATCCAGACGTACCGGCAGCTGGGGGCCAACTACAATACGACGCGCATCAAAGGCGTCGAAACAACCGGGGCCGCCAGCTACAACCACTCTTTCAGCGATTCACGCAGCCGGTCGGAGCGGACAACCTTCGACGCCACCGGCAGCGATATTTTTACCGGGACCGAAAACAAGGCCTTCTCGGCGGCCGACAACGTAAAGATCAATTTCGAACTCAAGAATACCGACCGGAAAAAGATCCTCTTTTCCTTCGAACCGACCTTCCGCTATGCCGGCGGGAAGACCGAACAATACAACGACAACGCTTCGAAGCAGCTGGACGGTGGCCAACGGCTCAACAGTTCTTCGTCCAGCAACTACGCGCAGTCCGGGCAGTTCTCCCACAATGCCGCCTTCAGCCTGGGCGTCAAATCGCTGGGCGGCAACAATCTTCGCAGCCTGACGCTTTCCGGAAACTATTCCCTGTCCGATTACGACGCGGACAGCCGCGAATTCTCGCAGACGTTCCGGCAGGCCGTACAGGATCCCGTGACCCGCGATCTTTTCTACAAGACCGATAACCGCAATTATTCCGGAAATATCCGGCTGGCCTACAACGAGCCCCTTTCGGAGCGTTGGATGTTCACGGTCAATGCCAACGGTCACGCTTCGTGGCGGAACAACGGAAAGGATGCCTTCGACCGCACGTCGGGGGCGGCGGGGTTCAATCCATCGGTCGTCGACCGGAACAACTACACGAAACACAACGACTATTATTCTTCGTTCACGAAGAACCGCTACATCTATTTCAACGAAAGCGTCCAGTTCCAGTACAAGAAAGACGCGTATTCCCTGCAGTTTGGCGCCCAGATGCAGGAGACGCTCAATGAGACACGAGCCAAGTCCCTCGGCCGGGAAACCGAAACCGGCCTGGGCGAGTGGCTTTTCGACTGGAACCCGTATCTTAACTACCGCTGGATGAAGAATCAGAAAACCGTCAATCTTTTCTACAATGGCCGGTCCACCCGTCCTTCCGCGGCCAATCAGCTGCCCGTACTGGACATCTCGGTGCCTACGCGGCTGCGGATGGGAAACATCTACCTGAAACCCGCGTATGGTCATCTGCTGAACGGAAGCCTTTATCTCAATAATCCGCAGAAGCAGTTGAGTTTCAATTTCTTTATGAATACCGCCATGAACATGCGGCAGATGGTGACGGCCAGCTGGTTCGACGCCGACGGCATCCAGTACAGTATCCCGGTGAACTCCGCCAAGCCGGCGTTCTCGGCATCGGTGTATTCCGGCGCTTCGATTCCGCTGACCAGCGACAAGAAGTTGAAATTGGAGCCCGGTATTTCTTTGACAGACAGCCGGGCGATCAGCTATCAGAACACCCGGCGGCTGGCGGGTCTCAATGTCGATGCGTTCGATTATGCGAAGTTTATGGAAGGGTTCTGGGGCGATGCCGCCGGGAACCTCTTCTATTCCGGAAAGAGCGGGTTCAGCGAAAGCGTGACCAACAGCCTGGCGTTCCGGCCGAGTCTCAGCCTGGATTACCGGGGTGAGACGATCTCTGTCTATCTGAGCGGTGCGACTTCCTACCAGTCATCCCATTATTCCCTCGACAGCGCCGCGGATACGAAGACCTGGTCCAGCAACGTCTTCCTGGGCCTGGAATGGGAGACGAAACACGGATGGGAATTGGAGACGAACGCATCCTACAATTTTTACCACGGCTTCCCGGAAGGCTACAACCAGCCGTATCTGATGTGGGATGCCGGCATCGTCAAGAACATCAAACAGTTCTCCATCGGCATCCACGCCAGCGACATCCTGAACAGCACGCGCACCACGCGCCACATCACGACCGAAAACTACGTGGAAGACGCGATGTACAACCAGCTCGGCCGCCATTTCTTCATCACCCTGAAATGGAACTTCGGCAAACTCAACGCCGCCCAAAGCAACAAGGCCAGCCGGGCCGCGATGCAGATGATGTTCTAGGGCTGTGGCACCGAACTGGTTGAGTATGAGCGACTTCTTAAAAATCGCTTGCGTTTTTTGAAGCAAGCGATTTTTAGGATAAAGCTGAATATCAGGATATTGTCCGCCACAGGCAGGAAGGGCGTCAAGGCTATCGGTTGCGGAGCCAGCGGAGGGCGTCTTCGAGGGGATTGTCCGTCGTCACGTCCGGGGCGATGGGATCGTCGCAGAAGATTTCGCCGGTGCGGGCCATGTCGCAGCCGGTCGTCAGCACGAGCTGCGAGCCGTCGGGCATAGGGTATGGCGCGTTTGCCGAGGCGTAGCCGGCTGTCGGAGCGCCGAAGGTGCGGGCTTTTTCCAGTCCCCGGAAACAGAGCAGGACGGCTTCGCCGGAACTGGCGGTCCACTCGTCAGTCAGCAGGGCGACGGGGCAGTCGAGGGCCGGCCGGGCCGAGAACCCCACATTCCGAAGGACCATATCTTTCGTCACGGGCATCGTGAACTTTCGGGTTTTGAACCGCAGGATATTGTCGTCCGGCAAGAAGCGATGGATGGCGGCGATCATCGGATACATATTGCCGCCGGTATTGCCGCGCAGATCGATGACGACGCCTTTCGGGGCGTCGGCTTCCGGAGCATCGGCTTCCGGCAGCGCGTCGAGCACGACCTTGGCATAGCGCTGGTTCTCATCGGCCGACTGGCCGCTGAAATGCGGCAGTACGATGAGCAGGATGCCGTCGTCGAGCCTCGTCACCGAAGGCTCGGTTTCCTTGTCTTCGGTCGCCGACTCCTGCTGGCTTTCCACCGTCGAGATGAAAGAATGCTTGCCCCCGGCTACCTTGAGCGCCGTCCGGGTAATCTCGTAAGCCTCTTCCTTCGACCCGGGCTTGGCCTCCAACGCCGCCGCCCGCGTCTGTTCCCACGCCGGACCCTCGGCGAACAGCCCGTGCTTGTCCATCAGCTTGACGGCTTTCTTGACATATTCTTGTTCCGGACTCTGGCAACCGGCCAGGGTCAGGCAGGCCAGAGTGGCCAGTACGAAAATAGAGAGATACAGTGAACGTTTCATACGGCGAAAGTACGCAATTTATGGCAATTTTCCTCGCGGAACGGCATGTTCATCGATCATAACCGTATGCGTAGCAACGCTGACAGATTCTGCGCAGTCGGTCTGGCAGCGAAAGGGATGTCGGCGCCGCTTGATGCCTTTCGCTGCCAAATACCGACGATTTCGGCCGAAAAGTGGCAACGAAAGGGATGAGATAGATGAACTATACCTTTCTTTGCCGGAAAATGAGATAAAGCAGATGAATCGCCATTGCAGCAAGCAGTGTCCAGGTAACGCCAGAGAGCGGCTGCGCAAGTTTCCCGACCGCCATCAGGTAGAGACTCAGTGACAGCCAGGCAAAGACGGCAATCCCCCACATTTTTATGGCGCGGCCGATCGCTGTTGCTAAAGCGGGATTGTCTTCTCCCGCTTGCCGGGGCAGATTGATCAGCCGAGGGTGTTTTTGGACAAAGAATAGCAGTCCATACAAGGCCGCAGCGATGAGTGCCAGATATAAGAAAACCGTCCGGTCTCCCCAGGCGTCAATTTCTCCATGGAAGAAATGCCTGGGAACGGGTATCCCTGCCAGTTCGCCATAGTGTACTAGCGGGAAAAGTGTCACCAGCAGCAAGACAGCAGTTATGATTTCCTCGAAGAGGCGGATTCTCTTGTTCATAATGGCAGCG
>JAFRRF010000029.1 GCA_017428245.1 Bacteroidales bacterium | reverse complement strand
TCCGGAATTCCATGAAAAAGATATTTTCCATCCTGCTCGCCCTGGCAGTGTCAAGCTGCCTGTTTACGGCCTGCAACCTCGACATCGCTCCCGCCGACTCCCTGACCGGTGAGCAGATGACCGCATCTCCTTCGGGCCTGGAAGACATCCTCAACGGCTGCTACGCCACGATGAAGGACGATACCGACGAAAGCAACTATTGGTGGGGCCGCCAGTATTACCAGCTGGCCGACTTCGCCTCCGACGACGTGGTCTACGGACACGAAACCTCCGACGACCTCAACATGATCTTCCGTTATGACGAACGTTCTCCGGTGCTCGGTAACTTCCGCAGCTTCTGGGCGCTGAACTATAAGCTCATCTACTCCTGCAACGTGGCCCTCGCAACCATCGCGCAGAAGGAAGAACTGACGGAACAGGACATCTATCTGCGCGGTGAGGCCGAATTCTTCAAAGCCTTCTGCATGCATGCCCTGCTGAAGAACTACGCCAAGCAATATGATCCGGCCAGCGCTTCCAGCGACCTGGGCATCATCCTCCGCGAAGACAGCTCCGACTCGGAACTCAAAGACCGAGCGACGGTCGCCGAGAGCTACGACGCCATCATCGACCTGCTCCTCAAAGCCGAGCAGGACTTCTCGGCCGGTTCTTTCCCCGATCGGGAAGCGAACAAGGGTTTCGCCTCGCTGGGCGCCGCCCAGGCCATGCTGTCCCGCGTGTACATCTTTACGCAGGATTGGCAGAAGGCCGCCGAGTATGCGACCAAGGTCATCAACAGCGGTGACTATGCGCTTGAGTCCGCGAAGAAATTCCCGAGCTATTTCACCGAGACCTACAACCGCGACGAAACTATCTGGTGCATGCGCATGATCGCTACCGACGACCAGGGCAGTGCCGCCGTCGCCTCGATGATCTACAACGGTGCTTCCGGCTGCTGGGGTGAGGAAGGCTACAGCAAACCCCTGCTCGATGAAATGAACTTCGAGAAAGACCAGTACATCGACGTGGACTGCCGTTTCAGCTTCGTCTGCGCTCCTTATCTGAAGAACGGTCTGATCCTCTATCCTTGCTCCAAGCACACGTGGCAGGACGGCATCGCGACGCTCTGCTCGCATCCGCTGCTGCGTCTGGCCGAAGTGTATCTCAACCGGGCCGAGGCTTATGCCCACCTGAACAACGAGTCGGGTGCGCTGGCCGACCTGAATACGATCATCGACAGCCGTATGGATTATGATGTGGCGGCCTCCAAGGGCTTCTCGCCGGCCGACTATCATCTGACCAGCGCCAGCATCAAGACGAACCTGGTCGACCTGGTCCTGACCCAGAAGCGTATCGAACTCGCTTTCGAGGGCTTCCGCATCTACGACCTGCTCCGCAACAAGAAAGACGTCATCCGCAACTACTGGGGCTTCCACACCAATTATGTCAACGGTCAGAGCACGGGCCTTGTCCCGGGCATGAGCGCCCCCGGCGTGAACACCCCGTACAGCTACGGCCGTCTCGTATGTCCGATTCCCCAGCAGGAAATCCTCAACAACCCTGCATGTACCCAGAATGAAGCTTATAAATAAGACACTGTCATGAAAAAGATCAGCATATTCTTAACGGCCCTTGTTCTGATGGTCTGCTCCCAGACGGCTTGCGTCCACCTCGGAGACCTTGACCTGGAACCGATTCCGGACATCTCGTTCACTTACGAATGCTCGGGCCTGACCTATACCTTCACTTCCGCCGACGCCCAGGATGTCAAGTGGAACATCGTCGGCGAAACGGAAGGCAGCGGCGATACGTTTACCTATACCTTCAAGAAACCCGGCAGCTACTGGGTGTCGATGAGCGGTACCTACAATGGCGAGCAGCAGACGGTCTCCACCAAGATCCTGGTGGCCAAGGCTTCGGTTGTCAAACTCGACGACGGAACCATCGCCGACTGGGATGCCGTGACCTATCCCGACTTCATGCTCTACGGCAATGACGGCGAGAGCTACGGCAAGTTCGACTACGATGCGAACTATATCTATTTCATGTTCGTCCTCACCGAGCAGGATATGTTCGACATCAACCAGGCCATCTGGAACCTCCGTCTCGACGCCGACGACAACAGCCAGACCGGTTATTCCACCAAGAGCCTCGGCTGCGAATGGTACTACGAAGGCAACTGCTGCGGCGATGAACCTTGGGACGACTGGTACATCGGCGGCGACGACCTGGAATGGACCGACGCGGTGAAGGAAGTGATGGGTACGCGCGGTGTGACCGATGACGGCAAGTTCTTCTTCGAACTCGGCATCAGCCGCAAGACGTTCGGCATCAAGACGGCCGCCGTGGCCTTCTTCACCAAGTTCTACAACAGCGATTGGGATGATGCCGTGGCCTTCTCCGACAAGGACGGCAACACCTCGATCCACCTTGGACTCGACAAGGACTGACGCGTGAAACGGCGTGACTTCATAAGAACGAGTCTCTTCGCTGCGGCCGCCGCCGGCGTGGCGCCTGCCCTGCAGGCGTGGGTACCCTCCCACAATTGGGAGAAGTACGATTTCGGCGGCGGGCCGCAAGTGAAGGACCGGCTCTACCAGGGACCGTTCCCCCAGTATGAGCCGGAGGCTTTCTACGGCGGCTCGGTCGTCCAGTATACCACGCCGGGCAAACAGATGCTCAACTGTTTCGGCATGGGCCTGACCGTGTACATTTCGGGGGATCTCGGTGCCCCGAACGTACCCGGCAAGACGCTGGAACAGGTGATCGACGAACTCGTGGCGTTCCCGCTGGCCACCAAGATCTATATCCGCCCCAACTGGCGGCATATCCAGAAGCGGGCGGGCCGCCTCGAGTTCGACGATTACTGGAAGATCACCTTCGAGAAGGCCGCACAGTACGGCAAGCGGGTGGGCTTCCGCATCATGCTCAACAATCCGGACATCCTGGAGGACGCCCTTCCGGAGTTCATGCTCAAGAAGGTGCCGATGTACCGGCTGAAGGGAACCTGGAAGGGAAATCCTGACGAGGTGCGGTATCAGAAGGTGCAGACCGTGCCCCAGTACGACGACCCGTATTTCCTTGCCTGCTACGAGGAGATGATGTCGCTGCTGGCGCAGGAACTCAACGGCAGTCCGCTTGTGGAGTATATGGACACCTCCCTGTACGGTTTCTGGGGGGAGGGGCATACCTGGCCGTATGAAGACCATCCTTTCGGCGTGGATTTCGGCGGCGAGGAGACCTTCCTCAAGATGTACGACATCCAGAACCGGTGCTGGGACAAAGTGCCGCTGGTGACCAATACCCAGCCCGACTTCAGCCGGGTGGGCAATTCTTCGGTGCTCGACCGGACCGTCCGCGACGGCAACTGGCTCCGGACCGACACCATTTTCATCGAGAACGAACAGATCGAGGCGCTGAGCAACCGTCCCGCCTGGACGGCGGCGGCGGTCGAATGCGGTCTCTCGGACGGCCGTGAAGAGTCGATGCGCTGCGACGAAGCGGGGATTCCCCGCAACGAGGCCATTATCTCCCACGTAAAGGACGTGGGGGCCAACTACTTCTCACTGTGGAACTGGCATCATATCGATGCCGACAACCTCTATCGCTATTACCGCAAGCATCCCGAAGGGCTCGACGACCTGAGTTCCTGTCTCGGTTTCCGCGTCCGTCCCTCGTGGATCTGGGTGTCCGAAAACGGCGACCGGACGAATCTGATCTTCGGCATGGTCAACGACGGCATCGCCTGTGTGCCCGGCGTGCTGCGGCTGACCCTGTTTACCGACGACGGCAAGGTCAACATCAGCGGCTGCCTCGATGCGGGCTATCCCAAGACGCGGGGCGTCCGTCAGGCGATGATGACGCTGCCCGCCGGTGTCGACTGGAACAGCGGTGCGCTGAAACTGAAAGCCGAACTCGAAGTCAAGGGTGTCCGTTATCCCGTTCCCTTCGCGGTCGCGCAGAAACTCAATCCCGACGGTTCCCTGACCATCCGGGGAGCCTATATGTAACCGACATCATGAAATACACCCGATTTTTGCTGCTTACCCTGGCGGTCGCTTCCCTTATTTGCTCCTGCAAGAAGGACCGGGAAGAGAATCCGCTCAGTTATTACGTAACCCCGTATCCTTATGACATCGTGCGTGTCGAAGAACCGCCCGCAACGAACGGGATCCGCAACGTCATTTTCCTGATCGGCGACGGCATGGGCCTCGAGCAGGTGAGCTGCGCGTGGGTGCTGAACCACGGTAAACTGAACCTCGACAATATGTCGGTCGTGGGCCTGTCGCGGACGTACAGCCTCAGCGACCTGATTACCGACTCCGCCGCAGGCGGAACGGCCCTGGCCGTGGGACAGAAAACCGCCAACAGCCATATCGCCACCGATCCGGAAGGGAATCCCATTCCCTCGATGTTTGTCAAGGCCAAGGAACTGGGAAAGAAGACGGGTGTCGTGGTCACCTGCCTGATGCCCGACGCCACGCCGTCGGTGTTCTGCAGCCATAGCGACAACCGCTACAAATACGACGAGGTCGTCGACGGCTACGCCAAGAGCGGCGTCGACTTCATCGCCGGCGGCGGCCTGGACTATTTCGGCAAGAAACGGAAAGATTCGCGCAACGTCGCCGAAGAGATGGCCCGGGCGGGGTATGCCTTTGCTCAGACCGAGACGGAAATGATGGAGGCCCACCTGCCGATCCTGGCCCTGCTGGCCGACGACAACCTGCCGGTGGCGTTCGAGCGCGGCGACCTGTTCCGGCATATGGCAGCCAAGGCCCTGGCGGAGCTTTCCAACAACGGGGACAACGGGTTCGTCCTGATGATCGAAGGCTCCAGCATCGACGACTGGCTGCACGAAAACCGGATCGACCTGGCAATGGAGGAACTCCTCGACTTCGACCGCGTCCTGGGCGACGTCCTCCAGTGGGCGGCGGCCGACGGCCATACCCTGGTCGTCGTGACGGCCGACCACGCGACCGGCGCCCTGACCCTGCAGGACGGTGATCTTCAGGAAGGCCGCATCGGCGTGGCATTCGGCAACGATTCCCACAACGGCATCGCTGTCCCGTACTATGTCTGGGGCCCGGGCCGCGACAGCTTCGGCGGCATCCTCGAAAATGCGGAACTCGGCGCACGCATCATGTCGTGTGTCCGTTAAAAATCATTATCTTTGTTGAGATAAACCCCTCTCCTATATGAAACATAGATTCGTACTCATCTGCGCCGCCCTGGCCCTGCTGGCCGTCGGCTGCTGCAAACAACAATCAGCGGAAAACATCATCAAGACGCCCGTCCCGGCCCGTCCGGCCGGTCAGACGGATGTGCTGGGCCTGACGGCCGAGCCCATCGAGACCGTGCACATCGGCGTGGTCGGCCTCGGCATGCGCGGAAGCGAGGCCGTACGTCGTCTTGTCCATATTCCCGGTGCCGAGATTACGGCCCTTTGCGACCTGCTGCCCGACCGCGTCGAAGCCAATCAGGCCCAGATGAAGGAATTGGGTAAGGGAGAAGTCGCGGGCAAGTACAGCGGTACGCAGGAATCCTGGCGCGGCCTCTGCGAACAGGCCGACGTCGACCTGGTGTACATCTGCACCGACTGGCTCAACCACTATCCGATTGCGATGTACGCCATGGAATGCGGCAAACACGTGGCGATCGAAGTCCCCGCCGCCCTCGACATGGACCAGATCTGGGGACTGATCAACCAGTCGGAAAAGACCCGCAAGCACTGCATGATGCTCGAAAACTGCATCTACGACTTCTTCGAGATGACGACGCTCGAAATGGCGCAGCGCGGTCTCTTCGGCGAAGTGATCCACGTGGAGGGCTCCTACTGCCACAACCTCGATCCCTACTGGGACGAATACTGGAACAACTGGCGGCTCGACTATAACCAGAAGCATCGCGGCGACGTCTATCCGACCCACGGCATCGGTCCCGTCTGCCAGGTGCTCAACATCCACCGCGGCGACCGGATGACGACCCTCGTGTCGATGGACACCAAGTCGTTCAACGGTGCCAAGATCGCGGCGAACCATACCGGAATGGAGGTGCGCGAATTCGCCAACGGCGACCAGACTTCCACCCTCATCCGTACCGAAAAAGGCAAGACCATGCTCATCGAGCACGATGTGATGACCCCGCGTCCCTACAGCCGTATGTACCAGGTGGTCGGCACCGACGGCTATGCCGCCAAGTATCCGATCGGCCAGTACTGCCTGCGTGTGGAGAAACCCGCCGACAAGGTGGACGCCCGCCACATCAGCGACGAAAAGACCTTTGAAGGCGCGGAGATGGAGGCCCTGCAGGCCGACTACCGCAATGTCATCCTGACGCCCGAGTTCGAGGCGCTGGCCAAATCGGTGGGCGGCCACGGCGGCATGGACTTCATCATGGACTACCGTCTGGTGTACTGCCTGCACCACGGCCTGCCGCTCGACATGGATGTGTACGACCTGGCCGAATGGTGCTGCGTGGCGCCGCTCTCCTGCATTTCCCTGGAGCACGGTTCGATGCCGGTCGAAATACCCGACTTCACCCGCGGTGCCTGGAATCGCGTGGACGGTTTCCACTATGCATTGGCTAAAGAAGAACAATAGAACAGAATGGACGAAAGACTGAAACAGATTGTCGGTCACTTTGCCTTGGACGGTAATGTGACCGACATCCGTCCGTTAGGGAACGGACTGATCAACGATACCTTCCGGGTCGTCACCGACGGTCCGGACGATTATGTCCTGCAGCGCGTCAACCAGTCCATCTTCCAGGATGTGGATCTGCTGCAGCACAACATCGACTGCGTGACGCGGCACATCCGCGAAAAGCTCGTGGCGGCCGGAGAAACCGACATCGACCGCAAGGTGCTGCACTTCCTTCCGGAGCGCACCACGGGCAAGAGTTACTGGACCGACGGCAAGGAGTGGTGGCGCGTGTCGGTGTTCATCCGTGACGCACTGACTTTCGAGGCTGTCACGCCCGAGTATGCCGGTTACGCCGGCGTCGCGTTCGGACAGTTCGAGGCGATGCTGGCCGACCTGCCCGACAAACTGGGCGAGCCCATCCCCGATTTCCACAACATGGAACTGCGCGCGCGTCAGCTGCGCGAAGCGGTCGCAGCCGACGCGGCCGGCCGCATGGCAGACCCCGAGGTCCGCGGTCTCGTGGCGGAGATCCAGTCGTATGAGGAAGAGATGTGCAAGGCCGAGCGGATGTATCGCGAAGGCATCCTGCCCAAACGCATCTGCCACTGCGACACGAAGGTCAACAACATGCTCTTCGACAGCGACGGCAACATCCTCTGCGTCATCGACCTCGATACGGTGATGCCTTCGTTCGTCTTCTCCGATTTCGGCGATTTCCTCCGCACGGCGGCCAACACGGGCGCCGAGGACGATCCGAACCTGGAGAACGTGTCGTTCAATATGGAGATTTTCAAGGCTTTCGCCAAGGGATATCTCTCCACGGCCAGTGCGTTCCTCACGCCGGTCGAGCGGGAGAACCTGCCCTTCGCGGCAACGCTCTTCCCGTATATGCAGACCGTCCGTTTCTTCGCGGACTATATCAACGGCGACACGTATTACAAGATCAAATATCCGGAGCACAACCTCGTCCGTACCCGCGCCCAGTGGAAACTTTTCCTCGACGCCAGGTCCAAAGTCCCCGAAATGGCGCTATATTTGCGTAACGAATCCGACAAATAAGCCAATTCGATACTACGATGAAGAGAGTTTTCAGCATGTTTCTGGTCGCGGTCCTGGTTTTCCTGACCGTTTCGCCTGTCTCCGCACAGGAAAAGACCATCAAACGGAAAGTGGCCATCGGCCGCTTCACCAACGAAACCCAATATGGAAAGGGTATTTTCTACGACAAGGAAAATGACCCGATGCGCAAGCAGGCGCTCGACATCCTTTCCGCCAAACTGGCCCAGAGCGGCAAGTTCATCCTGCTGGAGCGGGAAGACCTGGACGTTCTTGTGGCCGAGACCGGCGCGAATATGAACAAGATCGGCGCCGACTACATCATTCTGGGCTCCATCACGGAGTTCGGCCGCAAGAACGAAGGACACGAGCAAGTGTTCTCTTCGACCAAGACCCAGACCGTTGAGGCAGGCGTGAGCGTACGTCTGGTCGAGGCGGCCACCGGCCTGATCATCTACTCCGACGAGGCAAAAGGCTATGCCGAGACGACTTCGAAGCAGACCCTGGGCATCGGCGGAACGGCCGGTTTTGACGCAACCCTCAGCGACAAGGCCATTTCCGCGGCGCTTTCTCAGTTGGTGGAGAATATCATCAACAAATGTATGGACAAGCCCTGGCGCTCCTATCTGCTGGCCGAGGACGGTGGTTCCTACATCATTGCGGGCGGTTTCTCGCAGGGTCTCTCGGTGGGCGACAAATTCAATGTCTACAAGAAGGGCCGCAAGGTGAAGAACCCGCAGACCGGTATGGAAATCGAGCTGCCCGGCACGCTCATCGGCGTTGTGACGGTGCAGAGCAGTTTCGGCGATACGCCCGAAACGGAGATTTCCTTCTGCTCCTATAGCGGGCAGGACATCGATGAAAACCATCTGGAAGAGTATTACATTTTGGACGAGTAAGCCATGAAGAAACTGATTCTTTTTCTGAGCGCGGCCCTGCTGCTGGCGGGTTGCGGCGTCGGTTCCCACTCGGTGGTATCCGGCAAGGCCGATGAGGCGGGCGTCATCTTCTTCGCCGACCGGACGCAGACGATCGACGTGACCATCGACAAGGAAAACTATCGCGTCAGCACGGTACGGGACAGCGAATTCAAGAAGAAACGCAACATCAAGAAGACGGCCGAGAACATCATCACTGTCAAGCCCGGATCGCACGACGTGACTGTCCGCATCAAGGGCCGGACCGTCCTTACCCAGAAGATTTTCGTCTCGGCGGGCGACACAAAAGTCATCAATCTATGAGACGTTCCGTGATTCTGCTTGCGGTCGGACTGCTGCTTTCAGCCTGCGGTCCGACCGCTCAGATTTTGTATGACTGGGGCGGCGAGAGCGACGGCGTGACGCAATATGAGCGTCTGGCTTACCGTTCGTCCGCCAAACAGAGCCCCGAGAGCATGTGCGCGATGCTGGTGATGTACGAGAACCTGGTGACCCATCCCGGTGGCCTGCGCCAGGTGCCGCCTCCGGGCATCTGCGCCGAGTATGCCTGGCTGCTGGCCCAGCCCGAAACGGCGGCGGTATTTGCGGAGCACGCCACTTCGCGCCAGAAAGCGGCGCTGGGCTTTGCGACGGCTGCCTTCCTGGAGCGCAGCCGGGAGCTCTTCGAGATGGAGATGCGCTATTATCCGGAATCCATAACCTTCATCAAGCCGCTGGCGGCCAGATTGTTCAAGTGATATGAGAAAGTTTGTCTGCATCATTCTGACGACGCTGGCCCTTTCGTCCTGCGGCGTATCGAACTTGACCCGGAGCAGCCTGTATCCCAAGATGTATGAGGAAAAACCGGTGACGCTGCTGGTGATGCCTCCCATCAACAACACGGCCAACGTGGAGGCGAAGGAACTGCTCTATACTTCCATCAGCCGCCCGCTTGCCGAGGCCGGCTATTACGTGATTTCGCCATCCCTGGCGATGGACGTGCTCCGGCAGGAGAGTGCTTACGACGCAGAGCTTTTCATCGACAGGCCGCTGCGGCAGTTCCACGACTTTTTCGGGGCGGACGCGGTGGTGTTTTCCATCATCGATTCCTGGGCCAAGCAGGGTATCGGCATCAACACCAAGATCCGCTATCTCATCAAATCGACCCTGACCGACGAGGTTCTCTTCGACCGGACCTGCGACCTGTATCTTGACCTGTCGGTGCATTCGTCCTCGCGTGACAAGGATGGAAATACCTCTTTCCTCGGCGTTCTGATCGACCTGGCTGCCGGGGCGCTGAATACGGCGCTGACCGACCAGATCGAGGCGGCCCGCAAGGCGAATTATTACATTTTCGAAGACCTTCCGGTCGGGAAATACGACAACCTGTACCTGAAGGATCAGGATTTTCCGGCTGAACCCAAAGATGTGACCAAATCGGTCAGATAGCGTTCATCCACGGCATCAAAAGTGTCAAGTTCGGCACTGTCGATGTCCAGTTCCGCTACGACGGCGCCCTCTCGTGCGATCGGGATCACGATCTCGCTCCGTGAGAGGGCGCTGCACGCGATATGCCCCGGGAACTTGTCCACGTCGGGGACGATCAGGGTGCGCCCCTCCTTCCAGGCCGTGCCGCAGACGCCGCGGCCGAAAGCGATGCGGGTGCAGGCCACGGGTCCCTGGAAGGGCCCGAGCACCAGTTCTTCCCCGACGACGCGGTAGAATCCCACCCAATGAAATCCGAATTTGGCATAAATGGCGGCGGCGATGTTGGCCATGTTGGCGATTTCGTCGCTTTCGCCGTCGACGAGGCCTCCGACCTCCGTCAGCAGCTCCCGGTATAGCGTTTCCTTATTTTTCATATCTTTGTAAAGATAAGCAATTTTCCTATATGAAACGTTTTCTCCTCCTTTTATCGATTTTTCTCCTGATGACAAGTTGCAATAAATCCGCTCCATCCGCCGGTATCGTTCCCATTCCGGTGGCCGACGTCATCCCCGGCCCGACCGGGGATCTCCAGCGTGGCATCGACCAGTGCGCGTCGCTCTGGCGTGCGGAAGACGGATCCCAGGCCGACTTCGAAGCTTTCGTCCGGCAATGGCTCGCTCCTACACCCGAGGCGCGCCGCACCCTTTTCGACAAAATCTCCCGCGCGCTGGAAGTCTTTTATACCCAACAAAACCAGCTTACCATCGAGCTCGGACGTCCGACAGTCCTGGCGGAAGGGGAACCGGGCGAGATCGACTATCTCCTGTCCGGTTATGATGCGGGGGCCCATTTCTCCGACGATATGTTCAAGAGCAAACTGGCCTTCATCACGATCCTGAATTTCCCGCATTATACCCTGGCCGAGAAAAACGCTTTGGGAAAAGACTGGGACCGGCTGCAGTGGGCTTACGCCCGCCTGGGTGACACGTTCACGGAGCGTGTGCCCGCTTCGGTGAGCCAGACCGTCACGGCGGCGCGCAGCGCGGCGGAGGCGTATGTCGATACGTACAATATCAAGATGGGCCATCTCCTCACTGAGGATGGGGAAAAGATCTTCCCGGAGGACATGTCGCTGCTCTCCCACTGGAACCTTCGCGACGAACTCAAGTCGGATTATGCCGACGTGCCTCACGCCCGCGAGAAGCAGGAGATGATCTACAAGGTGATGGAGCGCATCGTCACCCAGGAGATTCCCGCCGCCGTGGTGAACAACCCGGAATACGACTGGGCCCCGTTCTCCAACCGGGTCTGGAAAGACGGTAAGGAGGTCTCGCTCCCGGCCGAAGGGGAAGTCCGATATGGCCATATTCTCAATCAGTTCCACACCTATCAGGAACTCGACCGCTGGTGTCCGTCCCTTCCGACGGCCATTGCCCGGAATTTCGAAGGAAGCATCGAAATGTCGGATGAGGAAGTGGAGAATCTCTTCATCCGTTTCCTGACCGCACCGCAGGTCGCCCGTGTGGGGGCACTCATCCGTGAACGGCTGGGGCGCGACCTTCGGCCGTATGACATCTGGTACGACGGATTCAAGAGCCGTTCCGTGATTCCGGAAGACGAACTTACCGCCGAAACGCGCCGCCGCTATCCCGACGCCGAGGCCTTCCATCGCGATATGCCGCGTATGCTCCGCAACCTGGGCTTCGATGCCGCCGAGGCGCAGTTCCTGGCCGACCGCATCGTGGTCGAAGGGGCACGTGGCTCAGGCCATGCCTGGGAATGTGTCGGGCGCACCGAACCGGCCCGTCTCCGCACCCGGATCGGTACGGAAGGCATGGACTACAAGGGCTATAATATTGCTGTCCACGAGTTCGGACACAACGTGGAACAGGTCACCGACCTCTATCATATCGACTATTACCCGCTGGCCGGCGTGCCCAATACGGCCACGACCGAGGCGATGGCCTTCCTTTTCCAGGTGCGCGACCTCCAGCTGCTCGGTCGCGGGAAGCAGGAAATCGACGACGACGCCACGCTCGACATCTTCTGGAATATGTATGAGATCATGGGCGTGAGTCTGGTGGATATGTACACCTGGCGCTGGCTGTACGCACATCCGAAGGCAACGGCCGCAGAACTGCGCGATGCCGTGCTGGCCACGGCGCGCGAGGTCTGGAACCGTTACTATGAACCCGTGCTGGGTACGGCCGACTCGCCGCTGCTGGCCATCTATTCGCATATGCTCGACTATCCGATGTACCTGCCCAACTATCCGATCGGCCATATCATCCACTATCAGCTGGAAGAACATCTGGCCAAGTGCGGCGGCGATGCGGCGTTCGCCACGGAACTGCAGCGCATCTACCGGCAGGGACGCCTGACCCCGCAGGCCTGGATGCAGGATGCGGTCGGCGCCCCCGTCAGTGTCGAGCCGATCCTGACGGCGGTCGACAGGATCCTGCAATAAAAAAGGTCCGGATTTTTTTCCGGACCTTCTTTATCGTATCGTCAACATTATTTCAGACCGCGGGCACGGAGCAGGGCGTCGGGATCGGGTTCGGCGCCGCGGAAGTTCTTGTAGAGTGTCATCGGCTCATCGCTGCCGCCCTTCTCGAGGATGTTCTGACGGAAGCTCTTCGCCGTGGCGGGATCGTAGATGCCTTTCTCCATAAAGAGTTCGAAAGCGTCTTTGTCGAGCACCTCGGCCCACAGGTAGCTGTAATAGCCGGCGCTGTAGCCGCTGTTGAAGATATGGTTGAAGTATGTGGTGCGGTAGCGCGGGATGATCTCGTCGATCAGGCCCATTTCCTGGCAGACCTGCTTCTCGAAAACTTCGATGTCGATGCCTTCCACCGAGTCAAGTTCGTGCCACTTCATATCGAGGATGGAAGCGGCGCAGAGCTCGGTTGTCATAAAGCCCTGGTTGAAGTTGCCGGCGGCGATGATTTTGTCGACCAGTTCTTCGGGAATCACCTCACCCGTCTGGTAATGCTTGGCGTAGCCGGCGAGGACTTCTTTCTGGAAAGCCCAGTTCTCGTTGATCTGCGAAGGCAGTTCCACGAAGTCGCGGGCGACGGCGGTGCCGCTGACCGTGCGGTACCGGCACTGGCTGAGCAGGCCGTGCAGCGCGTGGCCGAACTCGTGGAACATCGTTTCCACGTTGTCGAGGCTCAGCAACGAAGGCGTATCGGCCGTCGGTTTGTTGAAGTTGCCCACGTTGACGATGATCGGGCGGACCATCTTGCCGTCGAGGGTCACGTACTGGTCGCGGATGTTGTTCATCCAGGCACCGCCGCGCTTGCTTTCACGCGGGAAGTAGTCGGTGGTCAGCACGCCGATCAGCGAGCCGTCGGCATCGCTCACCTTGAACACTTCCACGTCGGGATTGTAGAGCGGCGCATCTTCGATCTTCTCGAACTGCAGGCCGTAGAGCTTCGAAGCGTTGTTGAACACGCCCTGGCGCACGTTCTCCATCTGGAAATACGGCTTGGTGGTCTCCTCGTCGAGGGCATATTTGGCCTTGCGGACCTTCTCGGCGTAATAGAACCAGTCCCAAGGCTGGATCGTGGCGCCTTTCTCGACCTTGCCGGCCTCGATATCGAGGTTCATTTCCTTCTGCATCTCCTTGACTTCCGCCTTTGCCTGGTTCACGGCATACTTGAAGATGTTGGCCAGGAAAGCGTCGACGGCTTCGGGCGTCTTGGCCATCTTGTCGCTCAGGATGTGGGCGGCGGGGTTGGGGTAGCCCAGCAGCTTGGCCTTTTCCTGTTTGAGTTTCAGGATGTTGAGGATAATCTCCTTGGTGTCGGTCTCACCGCCGTTGTTGCCGCGGTTCGAGTAGGCGCGGAACATCTCCTCACGTTTGGCGCGGTCTTCCTCGGTGGTCATCGCATCGGTGTATTCCGAGATGGAGATGCCGAATTTGGCCTTGAAGGCGTTGTTCTCCTTGAGGAGATAGTTGCCGAAGCGGTTGGACAGGGTGGAGAGTTCGGTATTGATTTCTTTCATCCGGTCTTGTCCGGCCTGATCGAGGGCGATGCCGTTGTCGGCAAAGGAACGGTAGATCTTGTCGAGGACCATCTCCTGTTCGCGGGTCAGGCCGAGGGCGTCTTTCTGTTTGTTGACGGCTTCGACCTTGGCGAAGAGGGCCTTGTTGAAGGTCAGGTCGTTGTCGTGTTGCGCCACCAGGGTCGTAGCTTCCTCGACCACTTTCTCGAGGGCGTCGGAATTGTCGGTTTCGGCGAGGTTGAACAGGACGCCGCTCACTTTGGCGAGCAGGTCGCCGGAGGCGTCATAGGCGGCGATCACATTGTCGAAGGTCGGCGCCTCGGGGTTGTCGATGATGGCCTGGACCTCAGCATCGTGCGCTTTGATCCCTTCCTGCAGGGCGGGCAGGTAATCGGTGATCTGGATCTGATCGAACGGCGGGATGCCGTACGGCGTGTTCCAATCTTCAAGGAACGGGTTGGTGCGTTGGTTACAGGCTGTCATGGCCAAAATGGCGATTGCAAATGCAAGAATGCGTTTCATAGGTTATTGGTAATAAAAAAGGTTCAAATGCTAACATTCTACAAAATTACGTATTTTTGTTATTCAAAATTAAAAAACACCACCATGAATTCCGATATTATCCCGTCCATCCTGTTCATCGGTGTCGATGACCTCGACCTCGATTTGTTCGAAAGCCAATATGTGGTCCCGGAAGGGATGTCCTATAATTCCTATGTCATCCGCGACGAGAAGATCGCCGTCCTCGACACGGCCGACGGCCGCAAGGGCGAAGCCTGGAAGGCCAACCTGGCCAAGGCGCTCGGCGACAGCCAGCCCGACTATCTGATCGTCCACCACATGGAGCCCGACCACTCCGCGCTCATCGCCTGGATGCTCGAGCGCTATCCTTCCGTCAAGCTGGTAGCCACCGCCGCGGCGCTCAAGATGCTCCCCCAGTTCTTCGAGGGCATCGCGCTCGAAGGCCGGACGCTGGCCGTCAAGGAAGGCGACACGCTCTGCCTGGGCAACCACACCCTGCAATTCTTCATGGCTCCGATGGTCCACTGGCCGGAAGTGATGGTCTCGTATGAAACCTCCGAAAAGATCCTTTTCTCCGCCGACGCCTTCGGCCGTTTCGGTGCGATGGAAAAAATCGCTTTCTGGGCTTCCGACGATGACGACTGGGCCTGCGAAGCCCGCCGCTACTATTTCAACATCTGCGGCAAATACGGCGTACAGGTGCAGAACCTGCTCAAGAAGCTGGCCGGCGTCGACATCGAGATGATCTGCCCGCTCCACGGCCCCATCCTCAATGAGAACCTGGGCTACTATCTCGGTCTCTACCAGACCTGGAGCAGCTACGGCGTGGAAACGCCGGGTATCTTCGTGGCCTATGCCTCCATCCACGGCGGCACGGCTGCCGCCGCGGAACGTTTCGCCGAAATCCTGCGCGAGAAAGGCTGCCCGAAAGTCGCCGTGGCAGATATCACCCGCGACGACCTTGCCGAGTGCGTGGAAGACGCCTTCCGCTATGGCAAGATGGTCCTGGCCGCCTCGTCCTACGATGCCGGCGTGTTCACGCCGATGCACGATTTCCTCTACCGCCTGCAGGCCAAAGGCTATCAAAAACGGACCGTCGGCCTCATTGAAAACGGCAGCTGGGCACCCAGCGCAGGGCGCGTGATGAAGGAAATGCTCGGTGCGATGAAAGAGGTTTCGGTCGTCGGCCCGCTGGTGACCATCCGCAGCCGGATGCATGCCGAAGACCTTCCGAAGCTTGAGGAACTCGCTGACGCAGTGCTGCAGGCCTAGAGCAGTTTCCGCAAATCGTCCAACAGATAATCGGGAGATGCGCCGGCCAGCTGGCCGGCGCTTTGGTTTCCATACGACACGCCGCAGGTAAAGCAGCCGGCGGCCTTTCCCATTTCGATGTCGAAGGTCGTGTCGCCCACCACTAGCGTCTCTTCGGGTTTTACGCCCAGTTTGCCGAGGATCACGTAGATGATATCGGGCGCCGGTTTGGGCCGGGCAACCGTTTCCACGCCGAAACAGCGCTCCGGCGGAATGTAGCGGTCAAGCCCGAGATGATGCATCAGCAGTTCCAGAGAACGCTGGCCGCGCGACGTGGCGACGGCCATCGGGATGCCGCGGGCATCCAGGGTGGAAAGGACTTCCTCCACGCCCGGGAAGGCCGTAATCGAAGGAACGGCCACCTCGTCGAAGATTGAACGGTAGATTGCGACCGCTTCGTCGGCCTCCGTCTCGGAAAAACCGGCTCCGCGCGTGAAATTCTCCCGCAGCGGAAGTCCGATGGTGGCGGCCAGGGCTTGTTCGTCGGCCGGCTCGCGGCCCATCCGGCGCAGCACCTCCTGGGCGGTGTCCAGGATGCCGCGCCGGGTGTCGGCGAGCGTACCGTCGAAATCGAAAATGATGGCGGCCATTACAGCGGCGACGTATCGCGCTTGAGCTTTTCGGTGAATTCTTCGATGCGGCGCATCTGCGCGGGAATCGCGATACGCTGCGGGCAGGTATCCACGCATTGGGCGCAGCCGATGCAATGGTCGGCCTGCCGGAATTTGTCGAGGCTGCGGTCGAGACTGACCAGATAGGCACGCCGTGCTTTACGGTAGCCGGGATCCTGCCGCTCTTCCTTGATCATCGCTTCGTTCACGCATTTGTTGTAGTGGACGAAAACGCCCGGAATGTCAACCCCGTACGGGCAGGGCATGCAGTACTTGCAGTCGTTGCAGGGGATGATGGGGTGGTTGGCGTAGTCGTACGCAATCTCTTCCAGCATTTTCAGGTCATCGTCCGAAAGGGGCTCCAGCGGGCTGAAGGTCGCAAGATTGTCGACCAGGTGTTCCTTGTAGGTCATGCCGCTGAGCGCGCTCATCACGCCGGGATAGGTTCCGCAGAAGCGGAAAGCCCACGAGGCGAGCGAGGCGTTCGGATCGTGCGTAAGCAGCTTTTCGGCCGCATGCTGCGGCAGATTGACCAGGCGGCCGCCCAGCAGCGGCTCCATGATGACGACCCGGATTCCCCGGCGTTCGAGTTCATTGTAGAGATAGCTGGCGTTGACGTTGCGCCGTGAAATCAGCTGGGCGTGGTTCCAGTCCACATAGTTCATCTGGATCTGGACGAAATCCCAGAGCGGCCGTCCGCCCTTTTCGGCGTTCTCGTCGTGGAGCTTCAGCAGGTGGTCGAAGACCTGCTGGTCGCCGTGGAACGAGAAACCAAGATGCCGGATGTGGCCTTCTTCGCGTTCTTTCAGCAGGAAATCAAGGATGCCGTTCTCAAAGAAGCGCTTCTGAAGCAGTTCCATGCTGGTAAGGGTGTTGGTCGAACCGCCGACCGAGTGCAGCAGGTAATAGTCGATATGGTCGACCTGCATCGCTTCGAAGGAATGCCTGTACATCGTAAGCGCGGCTTCGCGGGAGTAGTCCCGGGTATTCGAGAGTTTGGTGGCGATCAGGAACTTTTCGCGCGGATGACGGTTGAGCGCAATGCCGGTTACACGCTCCGACTGACCCTGTCCGTAGACCGGAGCCGTATCGAAATAGGTGATACCATGTTCGATGGCATAGTCCACCAGGGCATTGACCTGTTCCTGGTCGATGACGGTCTTGCCTTCCGCGTCGGTCGTGGTCGGCCAGCGCATGCAGCCATATCCCAGCAGCGATACTTTGTCTCCGAGGCTGCTGGTTCGGTACGTCATTTCGCCGGGTTCTTTTTTGGCGGCATTATTGGCTTGCGGGCCCTTGCCCGTGCAGGCGGCGACCGCCGTGGCGGCGGCACCGGTGCCGAATATCTTGAGAAAATCGCGTCTTTCCATAATTATCTCTCCTTGTGGACTTCGTGTCCTTCGACATAAATGGCGCTGACCGGACGGGCCGGGCAGTGATATTCGCAGGAGCCGCAACCGATGCACTGTTCGGGATTGACGGCGGGAACCTTGCGGTTCGGAATGTTTTCCGCAGGAACCATCGTGATGGCGCCGGTGGGGCAATGGCGGGCGCAGTTTCCGCAACTTACGCCATCGCGGTTGACCACGCAGTTCTCCGGAATCACCACTGCGTGTCCGATCTGGATGGCACTCTTGTCGGCGGCGCTGTCCACGGGGCGGATGGCGCCGGTGGGGCAGACCTGCGAACAACGGTTGCAGTCGACGCGGCAGAATCCCTCGTTGAAGTTCATTTCGGGCTGCATCAGCGTGGCCAGGCGGGCCGACGGACGCAGTACGCCGTTCGGACACTCGCTCACGCAGAGCTGGCACGCGGTGCAGTGGGAATAGAAATGCTTGACGCTCACGGCGCCGGCCGGCACGGGCGTGACATCCCGTTCCGGGACCTTTTTGTCTTCCAGTGCGGCTACGCCTTCAGCCAGTTGCTTCTTCTTCGCTTCAACAGTCGCGGCGCCGGCCACCAGGGCGGCTCCAGCCAGGAACGCCCGGCGTCCCTTGTCCGTTCCGGCCGCGGCATTCTGCCCGGCTTGAACGGGCGTCTTCTTCCCCCACACGGCCTTATACCGGATCGCTCCGCTGTTGCAGTTTTCAATGCAGTCGAAGCAGGCCACGCAGCGGCTGTAGTCGATCTTGTGGTTTTTCGTGTCGATGCACGAAGCCTTACAGCGTTTTCCGCAGAGCGTGCAGCCCGTGCATTTGTCGGTATCGATCACGGGGCGGAAGAGCGAGAAACGCGAAAGCAAGCCGAGCGTAGTACCGACCGGGCAGATCGAGTTGCACCAGGTGCGTCCGCCGCGCCAGGCCAGGATTACGATAATAATAAAGGTGACCAGGGCTACGATCAGCACGGGCAGGCTCTTCAGATAGACCTCCGTGGGATAGAAAGCGTAGCTGCCGAAATGGGCCGAGATGGCGGCCAGCAGATTGTTGCACCATCCATAGACGGGTGCGAGCATACTGGTGGCGATGCGGCCCCAGGCGCTGTACGGTGCGATGAGCAGAGCGATGGAATTGAGTCCGACCAGCATCAGTACGATGAATAGCAACAGCACGCCGTAGCGGAGCCACTTCATCTCTTTCTTGTAGCCGAAGCGGTTCTTCTTGCCTTTGCGGCGGCCGCTGAGCCACGAGACGATATCCTGGAAAACGCCCAGCGGACAGATGACCGAGCAGTACACCCGGCCGAAAAGCAGGGTCAGCAGGGCGAGCCCGACAATGACGGCGACGTTGAGGGCCAGGACTGCCGGCAACAGCTGAATCTTGGCCATCCAGCCGAACCAAAGGTGCAGGGCGCCCGTAAAATCGAGGAAAAGCAGGGTAATCAGGACAAAAAACACCCCGGCTGTGACAATTCGGATTTTTCGTAGCATTTCGATTGTATTTTCTACAAAGTTAGCGGAAAGTTCGAAATATCAACAAAAAGTTCACAATCAAAATTTGATTTCCGAAAAAAGATTTCTAACTTTGGGGTTGCTAATTATGTTAGGACAATAGTGTAAAGGCACCTTTAACGTAAATAATTAATAATTAACTAAATAAACAAAAAACATGAAAAAATTGAGTACTATGTTCGCAGTTGTGGCCCTGATGCTCGCTGCAACATTCTCTGCTTCCGCGGTGGAAACTGCCTACAAGATCGCCAACGACAAGGTTACGGTCACGGTTTCCGATCTCGCCCCCAACGCCGACGGTACCGCGCTCATCGTTTGCTACAACATCGATGTAGCTCCCGATGCTTTCGACGAATGCGCCACGCTCGTCATTACGCCGGTCGTCCGCGACGACAAGCACAACAAGAAACTTATTGAAATGATCGTGGTCAACGGCCCTACGCACCAGGTCAACACCGAGTGGCTGCAGCGCGTATGCTACAGTGTCTGCGATCCCAACAATGTCCGTTTCTACACCCTTAAGGAAGGCGAAGCCCTCCACGCCAAGACCTGCACCTCGATCCGCTATGAGGACTGGATGGACGAAGACGCAGCTTTCTATGTGACCACGCAGAAGGCGACCTACAAACCCAACTGTATCGTCAACTACCCGGGTGAAGAGTACATCTGCGACATCCCGTACCTCTCCGAGCCGCTCGTGATCGATCCCGTGCTGGTTCCGGTACCGGTTGAGGCTCAGCTCGAAGGCAGCCGTATCCTCCGCACCAAACTCTACTATCCGGTCAACGTGACCAAGAAGGTTGACAACTACCTCGAGAACGAAGAGGCTCTCGCACTCCTGAGCACGCTCGACAAGGGCAACTTCGAAGTGACCTCCGTCGCCATCGAAGGCTGGGCTTCTCCGGAAGCTACGGTTCCTTACAACCAGAACCTCTCCAACAACCGTGCGAAGACGGTCCGGAACATCATCGCCGAGCAGTACAACTTCCCGCAGGATGTCTATACCGTCCAGGGTAACGGCGAGTACTGGGATTCCGTCATCGACTACGTCGACAACACCGACGAGCCGATCGTGGCTGAGAACCGCGCCGCCATCCTCGATGCCATCAACGCCAACGGTGACCTCGACAAGCGTGAGGCCGCTATCCGCAAGATTGCCGGCGGCAAGCCGTACAAGGCCATCTTCGACGCCGTGTATCCGCGCAGCCGTTTCGCCGAGGCTATCGTGACCTTCAAGAACAAGGGTTATGACAAGGATGCCTTCATGGCTCTCTACAAGCAGGATCCGAACAACCTCTCCGCCGACGAGTACATCCTCCTGATCGAGGACGGCGCTCCGAAGGATGTGGTTGACACCGCTGTCCGTCTCTACCCGAACGACACCCGCGTCGCTTCCGTCGCTGCCGCCAAGGCTTACAAGGACGGCAAGATCGACGATGCCATCGCCCTCTACAAGAAGGCCGGCAACACCGAGGAAGTGTACAACAACCTCGCTTGCTGCTACCTCCTCAAGGGTGACGCCGTCAACGCCCGTGCCTGCCTCGAGAAGGCCGAGAACCTCAAGGTTGCCGAGACCAACGCCAACGAGCTCCGCAAGGTCGTTCTCAACAACAAGTACTTCGGCAACAAATAATCGCTGAAGTCCTGTCAGACTGAAAGGGAGGGTCATCCGGCCCTCCCTTTTTTCAAAAGGGGCCTCGCAGCCCCACAACTCTCCGGGGCCGTCCTCCGGCCCCACGCCCTGGTGGTGGAATGGTAGACACGAGGGACTTAAAATCCCTTGGACCGCAAGGTCCGTGCGGGTTCGATTCCCGCCCGGGGCACCCTAGAAAGAGCTAACTGCTTGATATTCAGCGGTTAGCTCTTTTGCGTCTCAATTTTTGGCGACTTTTTGCCGATTTATGGGCGTTTTTGGCGACTTAGAACTTTAGCCCTACTGGTCAACATCAATATGGAGATCGTACTCGTCAGCTCTATCTCTGATCTTCTCAACACGTTCTATCTGGTGGTTTACGTCGTTGATGAAATCCGACCATTTAATCAATTGTAATAGTAATCAAAGATAACAAATACTATGGAAAACTCCTCCTTATTGATTTCCCCTTTTCTCTATTTCCAAAATGGAATACAGGTTGAACTCAAAAAATCCAACCTGCATTCTAATACGGGATGTTGCAAAACAACACAAGGGCGTAAGCATCATCTCCTCATCCCCCGCCTTATCACAGGCGTAGTGACCATCTCCCGCGCCTTGCGGAAGCAACGGCGGGCCCAGAGAATGTCATCCTCGTTCTTGTCACGACCCCAGTTTTGATCGGGGGAGGATCCTCCGCCTCCGCAGTTTTGCGCGAAGGAGGTGGCGGCATCGAAGACCCGTGCAACTCTTCCGGGTACCATCTTCTCATAGCGTTTCCCATCCACAGTGAAACCCCAGGGGAAAAGGTAATTCTTCCCTTCATCGGATAGCGCAAATGCGACGCGCTCCGATGGAGTCATCTGTCCGTATCTATTCTCCGGACGCATCTTCTCCCAAGTCTCCTGGATCCGGGACGGCGTCAATTCGCGACCGATAACGGATGACTTATAGACGGAGTTTCC
>JAFRRF010000028.1 GCA_017428245.1 Bacteroidales bacterium | reverse complement strand
GAGCTGGATGGTACCGTATCCGCCGCGATTGCAGATGATGGCCTTAATGGAAGGATCGTCAAGGGCCCAGCGGATGTCGCTTAGCCGCTCCGCGACGGTTCCGGCATATTTGCCGTCATACGTCTTGCCCACGTTCGGCCCGATGACGGGTTCCAGGCCCCACGTCCGCAGCAGGGCGGCCGTCTTCTCCACATTCTCCATCGGCGTGAAAAAGGACGGGGAAATGAGCGCGACCTTGTCGCCCCGTTTCAGATAGTCCGGTTTCTTGCAGTTCAGCTTGACGGGCTTGGGATCGGAACAGTCGTAAATCTCAACGCAGGACATCGTCAACAGTCCGCAAAGGGCAATTATGGCAAAAAGGTGTAATTTCATTGCTTGTGGTTTTTCGTGCAAAGATACGGAAAGAGTTCCTACATTGCAATTTCGCCAAACAGGCGCAAGGCGATCCGCCCGGGAGATGCCTGCAGGGGCTATGCTCCTGCGCCGAAGCCCGATTTCGGGCCTTGGCGTCATCAGCCGCCCAAAGGTTTACTGATTATCAGTGACTTACGGGTCCTTTCCTTGCGCCTGTTTGGCGATTCCCGGCCCGATGGGGAAACTCCCAATGCTTTGTAAACATTCAGTTGTCCGAGAACAGGAAAGTCCGGGCAGCGTGGGATGAAGAGAATCAGCAAAGAATGCCGAGCCCTTCAAAGCTTGGATGGCCCGTGAGACTGACAGTATTTTTGCATATCTGTCAAAAATAAGCGAAATTTACGGTAAAGGAATAGTCCTATGCGTTTTATTTGTTTTTATCGGCTGATTTTTCTGGCTGCAGCTGCAGCGTTCTGGTTGCTGGCCGCTTCTGCGCAGGTACCCGGCAGGCCGTGGCAGGCTCCGACAGACCCTTCCTATGAAATGCGTGAAATCTCTTGCGTCAGCGACGGCAACCGCTTGTACGGCGAGGCATTCATCCCGCGTTCGCCCGGGAAGCATCCTGCCGTGATTATGTCGCATGGCTACGGCGCCACGCACGCGGGCTTTTACGCTATGGTCGATACGCTGGCCAAGTTGGGTTATGTATGTTACTGTTACGATTTTGCCGGCGGGTCCCGTTCTGGCCGCAGCGAAGGACGTACCGAGGATATGTCGATATTCACGGAGCGGCAGAACCTGTTGGACGTCATCGAGATGGTTCGTAGTTGGGATTGCGTGGATGACGAGAGCCTTTTCCTGCTGGGAGAGAGCCAGGGCGGCTGCGTCTCGGCCATCGCGGCCCCGTATGTTGCAGACAAGATCAAAGCCATCGTGCTCGTATATCCCGCCCTGTGCATTCCGGACGATGGATTTGCATTATACCCGGAGCTCGGGAATGTTCCGGATACGGTCACTTTTATGGGGATGCGGATAGGCCGGGCGTATTATGAACGGTTTTACGGCGGCTTTGATATCTACAAGGAGATTGCCGGTTATCAGGGCGATGTGCTGATCGTTCACGGTACGGAAGACGGTCTCGTCAAGCCGGAATACTCGGCCAAGGCCTCCAATGTATATGAGCACAGCGAGTTCCACCTGATCTTCGGCGCCGGGCACGGTTTCAGGAAGCCGGAGCACAGGGAAGCCTATCACACCTATGTCATTGATTTCCTCACCAGGCAGATGCGCCCCAGGAGAATTCAGGCCTATCTGTCTTCACTTAGGTCTGACCCTTCGGCGCACACGCTCCGTCCCGATGTCAAAAAAGCGAAGAACAGCCCGTACCTCGGAAGTAAAAACTACGGAAAGCGCATCGCGGTATTCGGCGGATCGCTTTCGGTGAATCCGGAGTCGGACGTTGCAAAGCAGTTGTGGGCGGATATGCTTGGCGCAGAGGTGGTGACTTACGGTGTCGGAGGCGCCGGCTTTTCCATCGACCAGGGTTATTCTCTCCAGAAGCAGGTTGATACGGCCGGTGTCTATGATGTCTATGTGCTCTGGGCCTCGACCAACGACTTCACCAACGACCGTCCGTGCGGTTCCTGGGCGGACTATACCGCAGCAGATGGTTACGATGAGTCCAAGCGGCATACCCAGTGCGGCGGCATCAATTATTGCATCCGCCGCCTTCTCGAGAAGAATCCTAGGGCCGAAATCTATTTCTTCACATCGCTGCGTTTCTTCGGCACGGATTCAGGCCACAATCCCTACTCCGTGGTTCCGAACAATACAGGGAAGACTTTCGCTGAATATGTCGAGGCCCAGAAAGCCTGTTGCGCCTATTACGGCATCCCTGTTCTCGACCAATTTAATCTGCAGGGAATCAATGAATTCAATGTGGAAAACTACTACAAGGACGATCTCCTTCATATGAATGAGGAGGGTTATCGCCGCATCGCGCCCGTCCAGGCGGCCTTTCTGTCGAACGGACGGTAAAGTCGGAGTCTATTAGATTAACCTATCCTCATACAGCAGTCTATATGAGGATGGGAGGCCGATAATCACGTTGCCGTCCTCACTGGTGGGGCTAGGTGAGGATGGTGCGTAAACAGAGAGGGGCTATCGGCTCGTTTTCAGAATTCCTCGATCAGTCAGTCTGGCTGTGGCGTCTATATTGCTGTATAACAGCCATTTGTTAATAATCGGTTGCGTATTTTTACGCAACCGATTATTTGGAATAAATTGATTATCAGAATGATAAGTGCCACTCATGGCCTTCATTCCTGAGCGGTCCGTTACCTGAGAATCGTTGATTGGGAGATTTCCTTCGTCATCCGCGGCAACCCTATCCTCAAGTTTATTCCGACCGCTCGGCGGCCTGGATCAGGGCGATGTTGAGCTGCTCCAGCAGGGACAGCGTAACGGAGGCGTTGCTCGTCGCCGGGGTGTACCACGGCTGCGCCTCGAAATAGGTCTTCAGGTCCTTGGATTTGAATACATAGCCGTGGGAGGCCAGAATGGCGTTGCGCATCACGCGCAGGAACTGCTTGTCATAGCGTTGTAGACCGCCGCACAGCAGGGTGTGGCTCGCGAAATCGAAGCGACTCCGCTCGCCGGCCCATTTCAGATTGAAATACGACACGGTCCGTTCGAACCAGGGCTCCCCGTCCTCCATCTTGACCTCGGTGAGCTGAAGGCCTTCCGGGGTCGGCACTGCCTCTACCTTTCCGACCAGATAGGGGCCCGATTCACCGAAATCGAAGACGCCGGTGACCATACCGTTGAAGGTGACCGGCTGCAGGGAAAGCGCTTTCCCGCCATACGTTGCCCGGTCGGGCCGGATCTGTATCTGCTTGCCGCCTTCGGTCACGTAATCCCCGGCAATCATCGCCATCCACTGCCCCACGTTGAGGGCCTGGGAGTCCCAGAGTTGCGTGGCCTGCAAGGCGTTCATAAGCCGGTTCTTCCTGTCGTAGAAGCAGATTACGTCCAGGCCTTCCTGCCGGATCCGGCGGGCGTAGGCGGCATTTTCAAACACATTCATCGCTCCGGACGGGCTGTCGGAGACTTCAAACAGATCCACCCCGCCCGTAACAGGCGTCAGGACAAATCCGTGTTCTTCCCCTTCTGCCATAGCATTCATACAGACGGAACCGTCTTCCTCCGGATGGGCATCGTAGACGAGTGCGCCGCCATACCAGAGACTGCCTTCCGCGATGTCTTCCATCGGTTTGAGAAGCGGCAGAACCTTGAGGACGATGTCGTTGTCGCCGACGACTTCCAGATACTGGTTGTCCGGATGGCTGACATAGTTGACACGGCAGCCGAAATCAGCGCCGTACTTGGGGTCGTCGGCGTTGCGGCTGGGCTGCAGCCTGAACACATCCGGTGTCGCACCCCATTGTTCCAGGGTCAGTTCTTCATCCCCGAGGACATCCGTCATATAGACGACCGTACCCATCCGGATTTCCCGGACGGTATAGACGACGGAACCGTCATAGAATCGGTCTCCAACCCGAATGCCCTGCGCGTAGGTGAGGGTAAATGGGCTCAGCAAGAATGCGAGCAGTAAGATGATGGTCCTTTTCATAAAAGCGAATTTAAGCAGAATGTTCCAAAATTCAAATTCTTATTCCAGGTGTTGGCGGCGGATTCCGGTTTGCCACCTTCGGCGTTTATGTCAATCTGGGTTTTTCCTTCTGAAATGATTATCTTTGCGTGACAACGGACTTCGTCCGGTTCCTGGATACACTATCGCTCAATCCTTCCTACTGCGGAGTTTAATCGGCTATTTTTTTGTAACTTTATTCGACAAATCTCTGAATCCTATGGCAAGAAGAATTCTTTTGATGGCCGCGACGGTGGCCGGGCTGCTGGTGGCGGGCGTGGTTTCGCTCAGTGCGCAGCCGTTGCTCAATTGTTATATCAGCGATCCCGACGTGAAGGGGCTGACCAACATTCGGGACAAGCCGGGCGGGAAGGTGCTGTTCCAGGTGCGGGGCGAAGGTTACCTGCCGTTGACGGTTGCTGTGCAGCCGGGCAGCTGGTGGCGGATCGTGGATCCGGAAGAGGCGTTCGGCGATCAGTACAAGATTCCGGCCGGCGGCGTGTGGATTCACCGTTCGGTGCTGGCGGTGTGCACGGACAATTTCGACGGCCACGACCGGATGCTGCTGATGGAGCCGCGGGCCGATGCGCCCCGGCTGGGCTTCATCGGACAGTTCAACGCGCTGCTCCGGCCGCTGGAGATGACGGCCGACGGGGAGTGGGTGAAGGTCACCTATGAGCCGACTGAATATAACTATTCCAGGAAAGAAAAAATGACCGGCTGGATCCAGACCCGCTTCACGCGCGATGAGGATATCGAATCGGGCGACGGCTACGATTTCCCCTGGATGTATGCGTATTCCTCACGCGACAAGGATGTCGCCCTGCTTGCCGACCCGGGTATGCGGAAGCAGACTTTCGTGATGGAAAAGGGGAAGGACTATTCGCTCTGGATCGCCAATCCTCGCGACGGATACTGGGAGGTGCTGGGCGAATACGTGCAGTGCGGCGACAAAGATATCTATCTCGACGATTATTCCCTGGTCCCGGGTACGGGCATCTGCATGCGCCTCATCGGCGATGAGGCCACCGTGGCGCTGTATAGCGAGGCGAATGAAAAATCCAAGGTTGTGACCCGCCTGAAAGTCGGGACGGAAGTGCATCCGCTCGATGTGACGCAGGACCGGCACATCTGGGGCGATGAGCCGCAGCTCGTGAAGGTCTCCCCGGTCGGGAAGCCCGACGTAGTCGGCTGGGTGGAACTCTTCCACCTGAGCTCCGCGCCCGCCCCGGCCCTGACCTACGCCGAAGTGGCCGGCACCTACGAAAAATACAATGAAGACGGCACCGTCGAGTCCAGTTTTGCCCTGACGGAAGACGGCCGCATGCGCCGGATCTATGAAAACGGCGATTGGGAGACTTCCTTCGTCATCCGCGGCAACCGCATCTATGATAGTATTGAAGAAGTCGACGCGCAAACGCGCTTCATCTACGTCTACGATCCCGCGACGCGAAACATACGTGCCTTTGACGGCGTCTATTACCGCAAGAAGTAGCGGCGCCCGCCGCCTGTCAGTCGTCAAACCCGTCGAGCACTACGATGTCCGAAATGCACAGATCCTGATACTTGCTGCCGGGTGTGGTGGCAAGGACGGTGATCTTGATGTGCGAAACGTTCTCGGAGGGGAAGGGGACTTTGTCGTAGAGGATGATTCCGTCAGGATCCACTCCGGTTTCACGGCCGTAGAGCTGGCGCGACAGGTTGGTGACCGCGAGCAGGGAGATGTCGCCGAAGCGGGCGATGGGTTCATCTTTCAGCACATAGAAGACCGGATCCCAGTCGGAGACATCGACTTCGACAGGTTCGTCGCGATAACCGTCGGCGCGGGTGATCTCGAGACGGAGGCGCTTGACGCGGCTGTTGGCGGCCCAGAGGGCGGCGGACTTGTGGTAGCCGTTGTAGAAGCCGATGTCGGAGACGCGGCGCGGCTTCGGGAAGTCGATGTCGATGGTGGCGCCGACGCCGTTGCCCTGCGCGACCCAGGCAGTCGTCAGGTCGCCGTCGGTCATATTGGCGGCGGGATAGTTGGCCTGGGCGCCGGAGACCTTCACGGTATAGGCGGCGGCCGGAACGGCGCGGTCGGCGAGGGGATTGCCCCACGGCGTATAGAGCGCCTTCGGATCCTTCCAGGTTTCGGTCCAGAATAGGAGGCTCATCTCATCGGCCTTCTGGAAATCGAAATTCGCGGCATTGCAAGTCCAGGTCGTCTTGTCGAAACGGACAAAAGGAGCCTCGGTGTTGAGCATCGGAGACTCTGAATCGTCGTTTTTATGGTAAAAACCCTTGGGCAGCCCGTCGCAGCGGAGGGTGCAGCTGAAAGTGTCGGCCTTGCCGTTGCCCCAGTGCTGTGCCGGTGAGAAATCGTAGGTGAAATCGCCGGAGCTCGGGTAGTGGCGCGACAGCGGCGACTGGTGCAGCGCGCCGAGCGGGGTCATCCAGTTGCAGAGCACTTCGTATTCGACCTGCAGCACCACGGTCTCACCGGCGGGGATGTCGAGGACCGTGTAGGTCCAGAGGCGGTAGCGGGAGAGTTCCACTTGCTCGCCGGTGTCTTCGTCTTCATAGACCTCGCCGGTCTTGTACAGTTCGTCGGCGGCCAGCCAGGGAAGCTCCGCCCCGTCGAGCTGGAACCGGATGCTGCGGATGGCGCGCTCGGCCACGCCCACTTCGTGGAGGTCCTCGGTCATATCGTCGCCCTCAAAGCCGTAGTCGCCTTTCGCCGTGCCGCCGAAGTCCACCGGGAAGCCGTAGTCCACGTGGATGGGCTTGTTGGAATTATTCTTCAGCCGGTACGCCACCTTGACGGCGGTAAAGGGCATGCTGACGTTGATATCTAGATCCTCGCGGACCACTTGGACTTCCGTCACCTTGCGCGGAATCGGGTTGCAGGAACGGATCAAGGCGGAATAACTGATCACAGGATCGCCGTTGGCAAACAACAGGGCCGGCAGGAAAGCCAGGGCCAGCAGGGAAAACAGATATCTTTTCATTAAATGGATATGATGCCGGGTTTCTTGGTCAGGCCGAGGCCGGGTTTGTCTTCGAGGGTGATGCGGCCGTCGACGAGTTTCATCCCGTCGAAGCAGTCGTTGCCCAGGAGATAGTTGCCGTCGAGGTCGGCCCAGATGACTTTCGGGGAGATCTGCGCCGCGGCAGAGATGGCCACGGAGGTCTCGGTCATACAGCCGACCATCAGTTTCATATGGTTCTGTTCGGCCATGGTGATCATCTGGCGGGCTTCCCAGAGGCCGGTGCACTTCATCAGCTTGATGTTGATGCCGTGGAAGGCGCCCTTGAGTTTGGGAATGTCCCAGATGCGCTGGCAGCTTTCGTCGGCCATCACGGGGAGCGGGCTGCGCTCGGTGATCCAGGCGGTCTCGTCGAGCATCAGCTTGCTCATCGGCTGCTCGATCATCTCCACGCCGCGCTCGGCGAGCCAGTGGATCATGTCGAGGGCGTAGTACTTGTCTTTCCAGCCCTGGTTGGCGTCGATCACGATGGGGCGCTGGTCGCGGGCGCGGATCAGGTTGATCATGCGTTTGTCCTCGGCCTCGGTCATGCCGAGCTTGACCTTGATGATCTTGTTCCACGAGGCCTCGGTGATCTTCGTGTTGACCATGTCGTCGCTCGCGTCGTAGCCGATGGTGTAGCAGGTGTAGGGCGCGTCTTTCGGGTTGAAGCCCCAGATCTTCCACCACGGCTGGCCGAAGATGTTGCCCACCAGGTCGTGCAGGGCGATGTCAATCGAAGCCTTGGCGGCGGTGTTGTTGGTCGTGATCTTGTCGACGGCCGCCATGATGTCTTCAATCTGGAACGGATTGTCGAATTTCGGCAGGATGTTGTCCACGACTTTCTTGTAGAACTCGTGGCAGGAAGCCTGCGTCTCGCCCAGGTACGGCGGCATGGCGGCTTCGCCGTAGCCTTCGTAGCCGTCCCAGGTCAGGCGCGTGATGACGATGGGCGTCGTGGTGCGCGAGGAGCCGGAAATGGTGAAGGTGAACTTCATGATGCCCTGGAAATCTTCCCAGGCCAGTTCCAGTTTCTTGCTGCCCGATTTCTTCTTGGCGGCGCTTTTTGCAAAAAGCTGGGAAGGATGCCAGAGTGCGGCGCCTGCCGTCAGCAGGCCCGCCGTCTTGAGGAATGTTCTGCGATCGCTCATATTATTTATTCATTAAAATATACACCGCTTTTTGCTATCGATACCACGCCCTTTCCGCAATCCTGGTTGCCGATGATGCGGCAGGCCCGGATGGGTTTGCGGCTGTAGTAGTCGGGCTGGCCTTCGACCAGGCTGTTGATGCGCACCAGCATGGAGGAGTGGATGATCTTGCCGTCACCCAGATAGATGGCCACGTGGGAGATGCGCTCCGGCTTGTCGGCCGTGGCTTCGCGGCCGAAGAAGACCAGGTCGGCCGGCTGGAGATTGTCGAGTCCCTGCGAGACATCGACAGGTTCGCCGGTCTTGTATTGCTGCGACGCGTTGCGGAGCAGCATATAGCCGTTGAGGAAATACACGCTCTTCGAGAAGCCGCTGCAGTCCACACCCTTGATCGAGGTTCCGGCCCAGAGGTACGGCACGCCGAGGAAGGTTTTGGCCGTTTCGATGATCAGCTTGCGCGCCTTTTCTACATCGGCCTGCGGCGCATTGGCTGGAATCACGGCCTTGCGGCTGGCAACCCATTGTTTGAGATCCATTACGTCGGAGGCGGGAATGAATGCCTCCCTGCCGTCAGGAAGTTTCACCTTTATATATTTGCCCGCGGGCGCGACATATTCGACAATGTTACCCCACACGGCATCGCTCACGTGCTGGGCATCGGGCCTGGGCGCGTCGACGAAGAACGAATAGTAATTGGTGACGATCACACGCTTCGACGCCTTCCAGGCATCGAGCCGGGCCTGGTCGATGGGCACGATGGCCATATCATTGACCCACGCCTTGTATCCGTCCGGCGTTTCGATGTTCACCCAGTAGTCGTTGTCGTGATAGTGCACCTTGACGGGCGTACCCATCAGGGCCTGGGTGCCGAGTTCGGCCGGATACGAGGGTTCCTCGCGCATATTGATCACGGAAAGGGCTGCGAAAGCCAGCCCGTTTTCGTCTTCCCGTTCGGGTTGCTGCGGCTCGGGTGCAGGCTGGGCCGGTTTCGAACAACTGAGCGCAAATAAAGCGCAAAACAGATAGATCAGGAGACGTTTCATAGGTGTTTTTTTCGGGGTTACAACCAACAAATATAATAAAAAATCGGTCGACATTCGCCACAAAAGGCCGTCATTCGCCCCAGAAAAGGGTGATTTCGCCACTTCCGGCCGTGTCGGGGGTATCAGGGCCGGTTTTCGTGGTTACCTTTGCCGGCGATAAATATTAAAATCTGAAAAAAATGGAAAAAGCTACGATTGAAACCAAAGTCATCGAAATCATCTCCAACAAACTTGGTCTTCCGAAAGAAGAAGTCACCCCCGATGCCAGCTTCACGATGGACCTGGGCGCCGATTCGCTCGACACGGTCGAACTGATCATGGACTTCGAGAAAGATTTCAACCTCAAGATCTCCGACGAGGATGCGATGAACATCAAGACCGTCGGCGACGCCATCGAATATATCGCCGCGCGCGTTCAGTAAATCCCTTAGGTTCCTGTCCGGTCCAGCCTTTCCGCGATTGTCTTGTAGTAACTCTTGGAGACGGGAATCCGCTTGGCCTCCGGGTGGGAAAGCACCAGAAAGGCGTTGGCTTTCTCCCGCTTGAACTGCGTCACATTGTCGACATTGACGATATACGAGCGGTGACACCGGACCAGGGACGTGGATTCCAACTGCTTCTCGAGCCGCGTGGTCCGGCAGCGCAACAGGTAGTTGAGCAGTTTTCCGCCCATTTCATACCGGATCTCCACATAGTTGTCCTGTGAGGCAATGTAATAGATCTTTTCGACTGCGATGGAAATGCGAAGCACTCCGTTAAAGTCGTAGAAGTGGACGATGTTTGTGCCCTGTGCGGCGGCCTGGTCCTTCAAGCTGAGTTTCAGCGCGTCGATTTCTTCGGATTTGGCCCGGTTGGAAGCCAGCAGCGCAAAAATGAGATAGGGAATCGACAGGATCATGCCCACGCAGAGCGAAGCGCGGGCCACAAGCCGGAAAGTGAACGGAATATCGGATTCGAACCAGTGCTGCGTGTAAAGCAGATAGACCACTGCGATTACCACGAATTCGCCGAGAAACCAGAACAGATACTTGCGCACCGAGACGGTGTGGCGGACCTGGTAGAGCATGAGGCAGGCCTTGCTGATCAGCAGGATGCCGACCGATGAAAGGTAGAAAAGGATTGTAGGAACCAGTACATCGGGCTTGAGTCCCAGCCAGGTGGTTGAGGAAAACGGGTGGTAGGTGATCAGGAAAAGGAAGGAAAACGCCACCACGAATGCGACGGATTCCAGCAGAAAGGTTCGATGAAGTAAATATTTAGGCGCTTCCAATACAGTCGGTTTTAGGCGCCAAATGTACGAAAATAAAACTGAATAATACCATATGAGAATTATAGGAACAGGCAGTGCGCTTCCCGAGAAGGTGGTTACCAACGATATGCTGGCCGGATTTCTGGACACCAGCGACAACTGGATCACCACCCGTACCGGAATCCGCACGCGCCGGCTTTTGAGCACGGAGACCCTGCGGGAACTGGCGCTGGAAGCCGCGAAAAAAGCGATTGAATCGTCCGGGCTTACACCGGTTGACATCGATTATCTGATTTGCTCGAATGTGGCCAACAGCTATGTTTCCCCGTCGCTGGGCAGCATTATTCTCGGCCAGCTGGGCTGTTGCTGCCCGACCTTCGATATGAACGGAGCCTGTGCCGGACTGGTCTATTCCCTCGATGTGGCCGACGCATTCCTCAAGTCGGGACGCGCCCGGAACATCCTGGTCGTCGCGGCCGAACAGCCTTCCCGTTTCTGCGACTGGCACGACCGCGCCACCTCGGTGCTATTCGGCGACGGCGCTTCCGCGCTTGTGGTTACCGGCGGCGAAGGATTCTTCGACTTCCGCCTGACCGGCAATACCCATACTGATGTGATGTATTACAAGCGTTCGCTGGAACCGACGCCTTACGACCGCGTGGAGGAACGCACGCAGCCGCTGGTGATGGAAGGCCGCGAAGTCTTCCGCCTGGCCGTGGAATCCTGCATCCAGGACGTCGACGTCCTGCTCGAGCGCAACGGCCTCAAGGGCGAGGACATCGACCTTTTCCTGCTCCATCAGGCGAATATGCGCATCATCGAGTGCATCCGTCAGCACTTGGAGCAGCCGAAAGAGAAATTCCCGACCAACATCCAGAAATATGGCAACACCTCGTCGGCGAGCGTCGGCATCCTGATCGATGAACTCTCGCGGGCCGGTGTCCTGAAGGAAGGCGCTACGATCCTGATCAGCACCTTCGGCGGCGGGTTCGTGACGGCGGCCGCCCTCCTCAAGTGGTCGGAAATCCTGTATGGAAAAGAAGCATAAACGTATGAAAAGAGTAGTCATTACCGGACTGGGCTGCATTTCCCCGCTGGGCAACAATGTCGACACGATGTGGTCGGAGCTGCTCAAGGGCACTTGCGCCATCGATTATATCAAATCCATCGATACGACGGACATGCCGGTCAAGGTCGCGGCGGAAGTGAAGGATTTCCGTCCCGAAGATTTCGGCCTCGACCGCGCCATGATCCGGCACAACGACCGTTATGCCCTCTACGCCCTCTCGGCGGCCTCGCAGGCCATGGCCGACAGCGGCCTGGAAGTGGACAGGGACGTGGCGTCCTCGCGCTTCGGCTGCGCCATCGGCTCGGGCATCGGCGGCATCCAGACTTTCTGCCGGGAACACGCTTCGCTGATGGCCAACGGCACGCGTGGCGTCTCCCCGCTCTTCATCCCCGAGATGATCGCCAACATCGCCTCGGGCAATACGGCCATCCTCTTCCACGCCGAAGGTCCCAACCTTCCCGTGGTCACGGCCTGTGCCACCGGCACGCATTCCATCGGCGAAGCCTACCGCATGATCCGGGAAGGCCGGGCCGACGCTATGATCACCGGCGGCGCCGAAGCGGCTATCTGCCCGATCGCCATCGGCGGCTTCTTCAACAGCAAGGCCCTTTCGCCGGTGGAAGACCCGATGGCGGCCTCCCTGCCGTTTGACGCCCGCCGCAAAGGTTTCGTCCTGGGCGAAGGCGCGGCCATTATGGTTCTGGAAGATTATGAGATCGCCCGCAAGCGCGGCGCGCATATCTATGCGGAAGTCAGCGGTTATGGCAACACTTGCGACGCGTTCCATTATACGGCTCCCCGCGCCGACGGAAAATGCGCTGCGGCCTGCATCCGGGGCGCACTCGAGGAGGCCGGTTATCGCGAAGGCGAGAAACTCTATGTCAACGCCCACGGCACCGGTACGCCGCTCAACGACAAGTCCGAAACCCTGGCTGTCAAGCTGGCGCTCGGTGAGACGGCGGCCCGCGAGGCAGTCATCAGCAGCACCAAGTCGATGATGGGCCATATGCTCGGCGCCACGGGTGCCATCGAGCTGGCGATCTGCGCCAAAACCCTGCAGACGGGCAAGGTTGCGCCGACCATCCATCTCGACCAGCCGGATCCCGAATGCGATCTCGACTATACGCCCCATACCGCCCGCGATTACGCGGCCGATATGACCATCAGCAATTCCTTCGGCTTCGGCGGGCAGAACGCCTGCGTGGCCCTGAGAAGAATATAAACAAAGATCAATATTATGGTAAGAGAAGAACTCAAGAACTACTTGCCGCATCGGGAACCGATGTTGCTCGTTGACGATGTGGTTGTCGATGACGGGATTTCCACGGGTCACTATCAGGTGCGCGGTGATGAATTTTTTCTTCAGGGCCACTTCCCCGGCTACCCTGTCGTTCCGGGCGTCATCCTCTGTGAGATCATGGGACAGTGCAGTTGCGCCCTGGTGCTCGAAGAACTCCCCGGACGCCTGACTTTCTATGCCGGCCTGGACAATGTGCGTTTCAAGAACCAGGTCCGTCCCGGCGACCTGCTCACGGTGACGGCCCATATCGCCAACCACCGCGGCCTGACTTTCTTCATCGATGCAGAGGCCCGCGTAGACGGCAAGCTTTGCGCGAAAGGTACCCTGATTTTCATGTTGGTCGACAAGCCTGAATAATACTATGAAACTCCTTCAAGATAAAACAGCCCTGATCACCGGCGCTTCGCGCGGGATCGGGCGTCGTCACGCCCTGCTCTTCGCCGAGGAGGGTGCCAATATTATTTTCACTGACCTCAAGGCCAACGAACAAAGCGACTCCCTGCTTGAAGAACTGCGCGCAAAGGGCGTCAGGGCGGATTTCGTCGCCTCGAATGCCTCGGATTTCGCACAGGCGCAGGAAGTGGCCGCGTGGGTGGCCGAGCATTACGGCCGCCTCGACGTCCTGGTCAACAACGCCGGCATCACCCGCGACCAGCTCATTCTCCGGATGAGCGTGGAAGACTGGAATCTGGTGCTCGAGGTCAACCTCCGCTCGGTGTTCAATTATACGAAGGCCTTCGCGCCGATGATGATGCGGCAGCGCTCCGGCTCGATCGTCAACATCAGCTCGATCGTGGGTCTCAACGGCAACGCGGGCCAGTGCAACTATGCCGCCTCGAAAGCCGGCATCATCGGCTTCACGCGTTCCATCGCCAAGGAGCTTGGCTCGCGCGGCATCCGCTGCAACGCCGTGGCCCCCGGTTTCATCGAGACCCCGATGACGCAGCAGCTCTCCGAAGAGGTACGCAAGGAATGGATGAAGCAGATTCCGCTGCATCGCGGCGGCCTCGACACCGACGTGGCGCACGTCTCCCTGTTCCTGGCCAGCGACCTGGCCGGTTACGTGACGGGACAGGTCATCAGCTGCGACGGCGGCCTTGCCATCAATTAACGAGAAAAGAAACCAACGATATGTCATTCAAGATTGTTGTTTTGGCCAAACAGGTTCCCGACACGCACAACGTCGGGGCCGACGCCATGAATGCGGACGGCACCGTGAACCGGGCCGCCCTGCCTACCGTTTTCAATCCGGAAGACCTCAAGGCCCTGGAAATGGCGCTTCAGGTGAAAGACCTGGTACCCGGCGCCACGGTCACCGTGGTGACAATGGGCCCGCCCCGCGCCGCTGAAATCATCAAGGACGCCCGCGACCGCGGAGCCGACGACGGCTTCGTGCTGAGCGACGCCCGTTTCGCCGGTGCCGATACGCTGGCTACCTCATATGCCCTTGCCCAGGCGATCAAACAATTGGGCACGGTGGACCTCATCCTGGGTGGTCGCCAGGCCATCGATGGCGATACCGCCCAGGTGGGTCCGCAAGTTGCCGAGAAGCTGGAGATTCCGCAGATCACCTATGCCGAAGAGCTGATTGCCGTCGAACCTCGTTCGATCACCCTCCGCCGCCGGCTGGAACGCGGCACCGAGTGTGTCAAGGCCCAGCTGCCCGTGCTGGTGACCGTCACTTCCGCCGCGCAGGACTGCCGCTATCCCAACGTCCACCGGATGCTCCGCCTCGCCGGCGAAGAAGTCCGGATGATCAATGCCGACGGTATCGGCGCCGATATGGACCGGCTCGGCCTGAAAGGCTCGCCGACCAAAGTCAAGAAGATCGAGAGTGTCGTGCTCGCCCACAAGGAATCGGTCGTCCTCGAGCCGACCGAGGCAGCGCTTGACGAACTGACCGCTTCGCTGATCAAGGAGCATATTTTGTAGGATCCGAAAAACCGAGAATCGATGAACAACGTATTAGTATATTGCGAACTGTCGGAAAAGAACACGATTGCCGACATCAGTCTCGAGCTCTGCACCAAGGGTCGTCAGCTCGCAACCCGGCTGGGTGGCCGCCTGCAGGCCGCCGTCCTGGGCAGCGATGTGCGCGCCGCCGCCGAGTCGCTCTATCCCTATGGTGTGGATGAGGTGTTCCTGGCCGACGACAAGCGGCTTTCGCCCTACCGGACCCTGCCGCATTTCGACGTCCTTTCCAAACTGATCAAGGCACAGCAGCCCGATATCGTGCTCTTCGGTGCCTCGAGCGTGGGCCGCGACCTGGCCCCGCGCATCGCTTCGTTCCTGCGCTGCGGCCTGACCGCCGACTGCACCCAGCTGGAGATCGGCGCCCACGAAGACGTCAAGACGGGCAAGACCTATGACAACGTCCTCTATCAGATCCGTCCGGCTTTCGGCGGCAACATCATCGCCACCATCGTCTGCCCGGAGACCCGGCCGCAAATGGCCACGGTCCGCGAGGGCGTGATGAAAAAAGAGATCTTCGATCCGGCCCACAAGGGCACGATCGTTCCCGTGGCCGTCGAGGCTTCGCTCGCGGAGGCCGACAAGGCCGTCGAAATCCTCAGCCGTGAGATTGAAGAGCAGAAGATCAACATCAAAGGCGCCCAGATCATCGTGGCCGGCGGCTACGGTATGGGAAGCCGTGAGAACTTCCAGCTGCTCCACAAGTTCGCCCGCCTGATCGGCGCGAGCGTCGGCGCCACCCGCGCCGCCGTCGACGCCGGCTTCTGCGAAGGTGAACGCCAGATCGGCCAGACGGGCGTCACCGTCCGTCCGAAACTCTACATCGCCTGCGGCATCAGCGGTGCCGTCCAGCACCGCGCCGGCATGGAACAGAGCGCCAAGATCATCAGCATCAACACCGATCCCGACGCTCCCATCAACGCCATCGCCGACTACACCATCGTCGGCGACGTGATGACCGTCATTCCCCAGTTCATGGCCTGTTACAAGAATAATCTGAAATAATATGAATTTCTATACCGATAACGAGAGTCTCGCATTCCATCTCCGCCATCCGGAGATGGGACAGGTGGTCGCAGTCAAAGAAAAAGATTTTGCCGAGGCAGGCGTACATCCCGAAGCGCCGGCTTCCGCCGAACAGGCGGTCGACCAGTACGACCGGGTCCTGACCCTGCTGGGTGAAATCGCCGGCGACGTGATCGCTCCCAATGCGGAAGAAGTCGATCACGTGGGTCCGACGCTCGCCGGTGGCCGCGTCCAGTACGCGCCCGGCACCCGTCGCAACCTTGACGTCCTCATCCAGTCGGGTCTCTACGGCGTTTCGCTGGAACGCAAGTACGACGGTCTCAACCTGCCGCGTGCCGTGGTCGTGATGATGGCCGAGATGATCGCCCGCGCCGACGTGGGCTTTGCCACCATCTGGGGTCTGACCGACTGCGCCGACACCATCCAGGAATTCGGCTCCGATGCCTTGAAAGACAAGTATCTGCCCCGCATCTGCCAGGGTGCCACCTGCTCGATGGACCTCACCGAGCCCGACGCGGGCAGCGACCTGCAGTCGGTGCGCCTGAAGGCTACCTACGACGAGGCGGCTGGCTGCTGGCGCCTGAACGGCGTGAAGCGCTTCATCACCAACGGTGACGCCGACCTGCACCTGGTACTGGCCCGCAGCGAAGAGGGGAGTACCGACGGCCGCGGCCTGTCGTATTTCGTGTTCGACAAGGCCGACGGCGGCATGACCGTGCGCCGCATCGAGAACAAGATGGGCATCAAGGGCTCGCCGACCTGCGAACTCCAATTCACCAACGCCCCTTGCCAGATCGTAGGCGAACGCCGCCTCGGTCTGATCAAATATGTGATGTCGCTGATGAACGGCGCCCGCCTGGGCGTCGGCGCCCAGTCCATCGGTCTTTGCGAAGCGGCTTGCCGCGAAGCCGAAGCCTATGCCGCCTCGCGTGAGCAGTTCGGCCATCCCATCAAAGACTTCGTGGCTGTGCAGGACATCCTCGACCGGATGCGCGCCCGCACCGACGGCGCCCGCACGCTGCTCTACGAGACGGCTCGCTACGTTGACCTTTCGGCCTCGTCGCGCGCCGCGTCCCGCGTGGCCGACATCCTGACCCCGCTGCTCAAACTCAGCGCCAGCGAGTTCGCCAACCGTTGCGCCTACGACTGCATCCAGGTCCACGGCGGCAGCGGCTTTATGAAGGAATATGCCTGCGAGCGGCTTTACCGCGACGCCCGAATCCTTTCCATCTACGAAGGAACGAGCCAGCTGCAGGTCGTGGCTGCCGTGAAAGGTATCGCTAACGGCGCCTATCTCAAGCAAATCGAAAGCTACGAAGCCCGTGTGGCCGAGGCTCTGGCAGCCACGCCCAACGCCGATGTCCAGGCCTGCCTCGACGTGCTGCGCAAGGCAAGCGAGGGATACCGCCGTTTCTACGGCATGGCCACTTCCGACGGCACCACGAGCCCGCGTTTCGAACACGCAACCCGCGCCCTGACGGAAGTGCTGGCCAGCATCGTGATGGGTTACCTCCTGCTGCTTGACAGCCTCCGCGACGCCCGCTATCTGAAATCCTGCCGCTACTTCGTCCGCGAAGCCATCGGCCAGGTCAGCCGCCACATCGCCGTGCTGGAAAACTGCTAGGCCCCCGCCTTTGCCTGTCGGCCTGCGCGTCTGCCTTCCTGCTTCTTGCCAAACAGGCGCAAACTTATCGGCCTCACAACACTTTGTGGGGCCGATTGTTTTGCGCCAAGCCCCGATTTCGGCCCTTGGTGCAAGACGACTAGCCTTTCAGGTACCTGCAAGACCGGTTGGTTTGCGGCTATTTGGCAGGAATATCGGGTGTGTTTTTCGTGTTCGTTGCAGCGAAAAAAAAGTATATTTGCGACTTAATCGCAAAGCCTTATGAGTATCGACCGTTTTGAACTGGTCCGGGCATCTTTCGGGAAGAAAGCCCAGGCCGTGGACGCTCCGTCCCAAAAATCGTCCGAATATTTCGGCGCGTGCGTTTTCGACCGCGCCAAGATGCGCAAGTATCTCGATCCTGAAACGCTGGAAGCCCTGCTGGAATGCATCGACAAGGGGCATCCGCTTGACCGGGCCACCGCCGACGGTGTAGCCCGTGGTATGAAAGAATGGGCGCTTGAAAATCACGTAACCCACATTACCCACTGGTTCCAGCCGCTGACCGAAGGGACGGCTGAGAAACACGACTCGTTGATCGACCTCGACGGGAAAGGCGGCGTCATCGAGACTTTCGACGGCAGTTCGCTTGTCCAGCAGGAGCCGGATGCTTCGTCGTTCCCCAACGGTGGCATCCGCGCCACCTTCGAGGCCCGTGGCTATACGGCCTGGGATCCGACCTCGCCTGTTTTTATTCAGGAGGATACGCTTTGTATCCCTACGGTGTTCATCGCCTATACCGGTGAGGCGCTCGATTACAAGACGCCGCTCAAGCGTTCGATCAAGGCCGTTTCCGACGCAGCCGTTCCGATCTGCCGCCTCTTCGATCCGCGTGTGAACAAAGTGCGCTGCTATCTGGGCTGGGAACAGGAATATTTCCTGGTCGATGAAGACCTTTACGCGGCCCGGCCCGACCTGATGATTACCGGCCGGACGCTGATGGGCCATATGTCCTCGAAGAATCAGCAGCTCGGAGATCATTATTTCGGGGCGATTCCCGGGCGCGTAGCCGCCTTTATGCGCGAACTGGAAGTAGAGGCCCTGCGTCTCGGCATTCCGCTCAAGACCCGGCACAACGAGGTGGCGCCGAACCAGTTCGAAATGGCGCCGATCTATGGCGACGCCAATCTGTCGAACGACCAGAATCAACTGGTGATGAACCTGATGAACAACCTGGCCCGCAAGCATGGTTTCGTCGTACTGCTGCACGAAAAACCCTTTGCCGGAATCAACGGTTCGGGCAAGCACTGCAACTGGTCGCTGGGTACCGACACGGGCCGGCCGTTGATGGCGCCGGGACGCGACGCGACCGAGAATCTGCAGTTCCTGGTGTTTTTCGTCAACGTACTGATGGCTGTGCAGCGGCGCAACGGTGTGCTGAAGGCCAGCATCGCCAGCGCGACCAACGCGCATCGCCTCGGCGGCCACGAGGCGCCGCCGGCCATTATCTCGGCCTTCCTGGGCCGCACCATGTCGGCCGTGCTGCGCAAGATCCTCGAAGTGCCGTCCGACACGCCTATCCAGATTGCCGGCAAGAAAGGCCGGAGTGTGGGCCTGATCGAGATTCCGGAGATTTTCGTCGACAATACCGACCGCAACCGCACCTCGCCGTTCGCTTTCACCGGCAACCGCTTCGAGTTTCGCGCCGTGGGCTCCAGCGCCAACTGCGCCGGCGCCCTCACGACGCTCAACGCGGCCGTCGCCGAGCAATTGCTCGATTTCAAGAAAGCGCTCGATGCGGAATTGGAGAAAGGGAAGCCCCTGCAGGTAGCCGTGATGGATACGCTGAAACCCATCATCGCGCAGATCATCGATGTGATCTGCTTCGACGGGAACGGCTATTCCGAAGAGTGGCAGAAAGAGGCCGTCCGCCGCGGTCTCGACGTCGAAACGCGCGTTCCCGAGATGTTCAAGGCGTTTACGACGCCGGGCTCCGTGTCGATGTTCACCCGGACGGGCGTCTATACTGAGAAGGAACTGGCGGCCCGCAACGAGGTGAAGTGGGACATCTATGTCAAGAAAGTCCAGATTGAAAGCCGTGTGATGGTCCGGATGGCGATCAATCACATCATCCCCGCCGCGCTGGAATACAAAACCCGGCTGCTGAAGGAAGTGTCGCTGCATCAGCAGGTGATGGGTGGTTTCGACGGCTGCCAGACCGAGGTCGAACTGGTCCGCCGCATCGGCGGCTACATCGAAGAGATCAGCGACCGCGCCGAGTCGATGCGCCAGGCCCGCAAGCGGGCCAACGCCATCGAAGACGAATGCGCCCGGGCAATGGCTTACTACGCCATCGCCCAGGATATCGAGGCCCTCCGCCGTCCGATCGACAAACTGGAAGAATTTGTCGACAACCAGCTCTGGCCTTTGCCCAAGTACCGGGAGCTTTTGTTCATCAGCTAAAAGAAAAGTTTTTCTTGCTTTTATAAGTTTTAATTCGTTACTTTGTGGTGGAGACAAGCATAATCCCATGAATCTGATGTATATCCTGCTGGCCCTGTCCCTTTTGCTCCACGTCGTCTGATGCGGACAGGAAGCTGTTTAGTTATAAATTGAAACCGACCCCTTTCCCGTTCGCACAGGAAAGGGGTTTTTTATGCGAATAAGTTGTAAAATGTAATTTCCGAAATCCAACGAGATGAGTAAGCGTGTTTTTATTTTCGATACCACCCTTCGCGACGGGGAACAGGTACCCGGCTGCCAACTCAACACCGTGGAGAAGATTCAGATCGCCAAGGCGCTGGAAGAACTTGGCGTCGATGTCATCGAGGCCGGTTTTCCCATCTCCAGCCCCGGTGATTTCAATTCCGTGGTAGAAATCTCCAAGGCCGTGACCTGGCCGGTCATCTGCGGCCTGACCCGCGCGGTCGAAAAAGACATCGATGTCGCCGTCGAGGCGCTGAAATATGCCCGCCACAAGCGTATCCATACCGGAATCGGCACGTCCGACAGCCACATCCGCTACAAGTTCAACTCCAACCGCGAGGAGATTATCGAACGGGCCGTGCGGGCTGTCAAATACGCCAAGAAGTATGTGGAAGACGTCGAATTCTACGCCGAAGACGCCGGCCGCACGGAGAACGAATACCTCGCCCGGGTCATCGAGGCCGTGGTCAAGGCGGGCGCCACGGTGGTCAACATCCCGGACACGACGGGCTACTGCCTGCCGGAAGAGTACGGTGCCAAAATCCGCTACCTGGTGGAGCACGTGGACGGCATCCACAAGGCCGTCATCTCGACGCATTGCCACAACGACCTGGGCATGGCGACGGCCAATACGATGGCCGCCCTGCTCAATGGCGCCCGCCAGTGTGAGGTTACCATCAACGGCGTCGGCGAACGGGCCGGCAACACAGCCCTCGAGGAAATTGCGATGATTCTCAAGAGCCACAAGGAAATCGACCTGGAGACCAATATCAATTCCAAGAAGATCTACGGACTCAGCCGTACCGTGTCGAGCCTGATGAATATGCCGGTGCAGGCCAACAAGGCCATCGTGGGCCGCAATGCGTTCGCCCATTCCTCCGGTATCCACCAGGACGGCGTGATCAAGGATATGAGTACCTATGAGATCATCGATCCGAAAGACATCGGTCTCGACGGCAATGCCATCGTGCTGACGGCCCGCAGCGGCCGCGCGGCCCTGCGCACCCGGCTCGAGGCGCTCGGCGTCAGACTGTCGGAAGAGAAACTCGACAAGACCTATCAGGAATTCCTCCGTCTGGCCGACAAGAAAAAGGACATCGGCGACGAAGATCTGCTGGTGCTTTCCGGAATGGACCGCAGCGACGACCATCACGTGAAGCTGGAGTTCCTTCAGGTGACCAGCGGCGTGGGCGTCCGGCCCGTGGCCAGCATTGGTCTGGACATCGCCGGCGAGAAATTCGAGGCGGCGGCGGTCGGAAACGGCCCGGTGGACGCTGCCATCAACGCCCTGAAAGAAATCATCAAGCGCCCGATGGTTCTCAAGGAATTCACCATCCAGAACATTACCAAGGGATCGAACGACGTGGGAAAAGTCCATATGCAGGTGGAGCACGAGGGCAAACTGTACTACGGTTTCAGCGCCAACACCGACATCGTGGCCGCCTCGGTGGAGGCCTACATCGACTGTATCAATAAATTCAAGCAGGTATGAATACCCTTTTCGACAAAATCTGGGATGCACACGTCGTACAGCACGTGGAAGACGGGCCCGACCAACTCTATGTCGACCGGCTTTACTGCCACGAAGTGACGAGCCCGCAGGCTTTCGAAGGCTTGCGTGCCCGCGGCATCCGCTGCTTCCGTCCGGAAAAGATCGTCTGTATGCCCGACCACAATACGCCGACCCACGACCAGGACAAACCCATCGCGGACCCGGTGTCGCGCCGGCAAGTCGAGGCGCTGGCTGCCAACGCGGCTGAGTTCGGACTGACGCACTACGGGATGATGGACCCCCGCAACGGCATCATCCACGTGGTCGGGCCGGAACGCGGCCTTTCGCTGCCCGGAATGACCATTGTGTGCGGAGATTCCCACACCTCCACGCACGGGGCGGTGGGAGCCGTTGCTTTCGGCATCGGTACCAGCGAAGTGGAAATGGTGATGGCTTCCCAGTGCATCCTGCAGCCCAAGCCGCGCTCGATGCGGATCCGCATCGAAGGGACGCTGGGACCGGGTGTCACGGCCAAGGATATGGCGCTCTATCTCATGCAACGGCTGACCACGGCCGGCGCAACCGGACATTTCGTGGAATACGCCGGCAGCGCGGTCCGCGGCCTGTCGATGGAAGGACGGCTTACGCTGTGCAATCTCTCGATCGAGATGGGTGCCCGCGGCGGGATGGTCGCCCCCGACGAGGTCACCTTCGCTTATCTGAAAGACAAGGAGTTTGTGCCCAAGGGCGAGGACTGGGACCGTGCGGTGGCACGATGGCGTACGCTGTGCAGCGGCGATGACGCCGTTTTCGACCGGGAAGTCGTGTACGACGCGGCGGACATCGCCCCGATGATCACCTACGGTACGAATCCCGGAATGGGTATGCCCGTCGACGGGACCATCCCTGCCGATGCTGCGGACAAGGCGCTGCGTTATATGGGATTCCGGGCCGGAGAGCGGCTGCTGGGCAAGCCGGTGGATTATGTTTTCCTGGGTGCCTGCACCAACGGGCGCATCGAAGATTTCCGGGCCTTCGCCTCCGTGGTCCGCGGACGCCGGAAGGCCCCGGGCGTGACGGCCTGGCTCGTGCCGGGATCCTGGGAAGTGTACCGTCAGATTGTGTCGGAAGGAATCGAAACGACCCTTGCTGAGGCCGGATTCGAAATCCGCCAGCCGGGCTGTTCCGCCTGCCTGGGCATGAACGATGACAAGGTCCCTTCCGGAAAATACTGTCTCTCGACCAGCAACCGCAATTTTGAAGGGCGGCAGGGCCCGGGCGCCCGTACCCTGCTTGCCAGTCCGCTGACTGTGGCCGCCGCGGCCATTACCGGCGTCATCACCGATCCCCGTACGATATGAAACAGAAATTCAATATCATCGAAAGCACCTGTGTCCCCCTTCCGCTCGAGAACGTGGACACCGACCAGATCATCCCGGCGCGATTCCTGAAATCCACCAGCCGCGACGAACGTTTCTTCGGCGAGAACCTGTTCCGTGACTGGCGCTACCGTGACGACGGGACGCCCGACCCCGGCTTTGTGCTCAACGACTCCCGCTACGGCGGTGAAATCCTGCTGGCGGGCCGCAACTTCGGCTCGGGTTCCAGCCGCGAACACGCTGCGTGGGCGATTGCAGGATATGGCTTCAAGGTGGTCATTTCCAGTTTTTTCGCCGATATCCACAAGAACAATGAACTCAACAATTTCGTGCTGCCGGTCGTGGTTTCGGACGATTTCCTGGCCGAGCTCTTTTCCACGGTGAAAGCCGATCCGTCGACCCGGGTGCGCGTCGACGTGCCAGCCCAGACCGTGACCAGCCTGGCCACCGGCCGCAGTGAATGTTTCGAATTGAACGCCTACAAGAAATATTGTCTGATGAATGCCCTCGACGACATCGACTACCTGCTGGAGCAGCGGCCGAAGATCGAGGCGTATGAACGGAAGAACGTATGATAATCCCATTGGAACATGAAACTGAATATCGCTAAACTGCCGGGCGACGGAATCGGCCCGGAAGTCGTGGAAGAAGCCGTCAAAGTAGTGGAAGCCGTGTGCCGCAGGTTCGGACACGAAGTTTCCTGGCATTTCGCTTTCGCTGGTGCCTGCGCCATCGACCGTTTCGGCGACGCTTTCCCGGAAGAGACTTACCGGACCTGCCTGGACGCCGACGCGGTACTGTTCGGCGCCGTGGGCGATCCGCGCTATGACAACGATCCCACCGCAAAGGTGCGTCCGGAGCAGGGCCTGCTGGCCATGCGCAAGAAACTCGGCCTTTATGCCAACCTGCGTCCTGTGGAAACCTTCAAGCCGCTGGTACACAAGTCCCCGTTGAAAGAAAACCTGGTGGACGGCGCCGATTTCCTCGTGATCCGCGAACTGACCGGCGGTATGTATTTCGGCGAGAAAGGCCGGCGCGACAACGGTGATACCGCCTTTGATACGAACATCTACCACCGTTACGAGATCGAACGGATCCTGAAACAGGCCTTTTCATACGCAAAGCAACGGCGCGGGCACCTGACCGTCGTGGACAAGGCCAACGTCTTGGAGTCATCCCGCCTGTGGCGGCAGATCGCTCAGGAAATGGCCCCTGGCTATCCGGAAGTGACGACAGACTATATGTTCGTGGACAACGCCGCGATGAAACTCATCACGGGACCGAAGTTTTTCGATGTCATCGTGACGGAAAACACCTTCGGCGACATCCTCACCGACGAGGCCAGCGTGGTGTCCGGCTCGATGGGCCTGCTCGCTTCCGCCTCCGTCGGCGAGAAAACCGGCGTCTATGAGCCCATCCACGGTTCCTGGCCGCAGGCCGCAGGCAAAGGCATCGCCAACCCTGTGGCTGCCATCCTCTCGGCGGCGATGATGTTCGAATATGCTTTCGGCCTGATGGCCGAAGGCAAAGCTATCCGGCAGGCTGTCGCCGATTCGCTGGCGGCGGGTATCGTGACGGACGACCTGGCCGGCGGCGGGAAAGCTTATACCACGTCGCAGGTCGGCGACTGGATTGCAGACAGAATCAATGAACAATAAAACTCAAACTATGATAGACTGGAAAACCATAGGCTTTGACGCCTACCGGACACGGACAGTCGCCGTGTCTTACTTCAAGGACGGAGCGTGGTCTCCGGCCACGACCACGGAAACTTTCTCCTTTACGCTCGATCCGTTCGCACAGTGTCTCCACTATGCCATTTCCGTCTTCGAGGGCTTCAAGACGTTCCGGCAGAAGGACGGCCGCATCGCGATGTTCCGTCCCGACCAGAACGCCGCCCGAATGGTCCGTTCGGCCAATTATCTCGGGATGCCCACACCGCCTGAAGACCTGTTCCTGGAGATGAGCGAAATGTGCGTGAAGGGCAATATGGAGTTCCTGCCGCCCTATGGCTATGGTGCGTCGTTGTATATCCGGCCGCTCCTTTTCGCGGTGCATCCGCAGATGCAGCTCGTCCCTTATCCCGAAGCCATCTTCGCGGTGATGTGCGCCCCGGTGGGGTCGTATTATGGAGATTATCTCAAGTCGTGCGCCGCCGTCATTCCGGGCAACTACGACCGTTCGGCACCCAAGGGATCGGGATCCTACAAGATCAGCAGCAACTACGCCACGACTTTCGTACCCTATCGCCGCGCCCACGACCAGGGATACACGGAACTGCTCTACCTGAATTCATCCACGCGGGAGTATGTCGACGAGTTCGGCTCCTCCAATTTCTTCGGAATCCGCGACAACACGTATATCACGCCGCTCTCCGACAGCGTGCTGCCTTCCGTCACCAACAAGACGCTCCGTACCGTGGCGGCCGATCTCGGGATGAAAGTCGAGCAGCGTCCGATCCCGTTCGAAGAACTGGCTACGTTCGAGGAGGCGGCCGGCTGCGGAACCGCCGTGGTCATCACGCCCATCTCCCACATCGATGTCAAACCGGTCCTGGAAGAACCCGTCATCACGCGTTCGTTCCGCTACGGTCCCGACGGCAGTGTGGGCGCAGTATGCCAAAAACTCTACAAACAGATAACCGGCGTCCAGTTCGGCGAGATCGAAGACACGCACGGCTGGTGCCGGTACATTGACTTATAGGGGTTTATACTCATCCCACGCCTTGACGGGCAGTTCTTCCGGTTTCAGGCGGCAGAAAGCCCGGATGTAGGCGGTGGCCAGGCGCGAGTTGGTGATTAGCGGCACGTTGAAGTCGATGGCGGCGCGGCGGATGCGGTAGCCGTTGGTCAATTCGCCGTGGGTGAAATTCTTGGGGATGTTGACGACCAGGTCGACGCGGTGCTCCCGGATGAGTTCCACGACATTGGCGTGCTCGACGAGCCGGGCCGGAATGCCGTTCTCGTTGAGGTAGCGGCTGGTTCCTTCCGTGGCATAGAGCGTGAATCCTTTCTGGTCCAGAAGCTGGCAGGCTGGCAGCAGGTCGGCTTTCTGGATGGCGTTGCCCGACGAGATGAGGATGGCCCCCTGCGGAATGTGATGCCCGACCGAGAGCATCGCCTCGAGCAGGGCCTCGTCGAAATTGTCGCCGATGCAGCCCACCTCGCCGGTCGAAGCCATATCGACACCCAGGACCGGGTCGGCCTGGTTCAGGCGCGAGAAGGAGAACTGGGATGCTTTGATGCCGACATACGGCAGTTCGAAGGCATCGACGGTGTCGGCGGCGGGATGTTCGCCGAGCATGCAGCGCACGGCCAGGTCGATGAAGTCCGTCTTTAGGATCTTGGAGACGAAAGGGAAGCTGCGGGAAGCCCGCAGGTTGCACTCGATGACCTTCACACGCCCCTCGTGGGCAAGGAACTGGATGTTGAACGGTCCCGTGATATGGAGCTCGGCGGCGATGGCGGCGGCTACGCGCCGGATCTGGGCGGCCGTCACGCAGTAGAGTTTCTGCGGCGGGAACTGGATAGTGGCATCGCCCGAGTGTACGCCGGCATATTCGATGTGCTCGGAGATGGCGTGCGCCACGATCCTGCCGCCGTCGGCCACCGCGTCGAATTCGAACTCCTTGCTGCGCTGGATGAATGAGCTGATGACGACGGGATGCTCTTCCGATACCTCGACGGCCATCTCCAGGAAAGTATGCAGGTCGGCCAGCGAATAACACACGTTCATCGCCGCGCCCGAAAGGACATAGGAAGGACGCACCAGCACGGGAAAACCTACCTCGTCCACGAAGTGTTCGATCTCGGCCATCGTGGTGAGCGCCTGCCAGCGCGGCTGCGAGATGCCCAGGTGGTCGACGACCGAGGAGAACTTTCCGCGGTCTTCCGCCCGGTCGATATCGTCGGCGGAAGTGCCGAGGATATGGACGCCGCTCCGGGCGAGCGGCAGCGCCAGATTGTTGGGAATCTGTCCGCCGACGCTCACGATCACGCCGTAAGGGCGTTCTACGGAGCAGATCTCCAGCACGGTCTCAAAACTGAGTTCGTCGAAGTACAGACGGTCGCAGCTGTCGTAGTCGGTCGAGACGGTCTCCGGATTATAATTGATCATTACGGCCTGCCAGCCCCGCTTGCGCAGGGTGTTCACGGCGCCGACGCCGCACCAGTCGAATTCGACGCTGCTGCCGATGCGGTAGGCCCCTGAGCCGAGTACGATGACCGTGTGCGAGCCGTAGCTCGGAATGATGTCGTTCTTCGTCCCGTTATAGGTGAGATACAGGTAGTTGGTCGCAGCCGGGAACTCCGCTGCCAGTGTGTCGATCTGCTTGATGCAGGGCCGGATGCCCAAGGCGAGCCGGCGGGTACGGACTTCCTCTTCCGGCCTGTGATACACGCGCCCGATCTGGATGTCGGAGAAGCCCTGCCGCTTGGCCTTGAGGAAGAGTTCGCGTCCGACGCTTCCCAGGTCGGGACAGGCTTCGAGTTCCCGGTAGGTGGTTTCCAGATTGTCGAGCTTGTCGAGGAACCATTTGTCGATATGTGTCAATTCGTGGATCCGGTCCACGCTGTAGCCCGACTCGAAAGCGGCCGCGATCGCGAAGATGCGGGTGTCGGTAGGATGCCGGAGCGCCCAGTCGAGGTCTTCCGTCTTGTAAGGTTTGTTGCAGACGAATCCGTTGGCGCCCTGGCCGATCATCCGGAGTCCTTTCTGGACGGCCTCCTCGAATGTCCGGCCGATGGCCATCACTTCGCCGACGCTTTTCATGCTGGAACCGATTTCCCGCGAAACGCCTTTGAATTTGGCCAGGTCCCAGCGGGGAATTTTGCACACAACGTAGTCGAGCGCCGGTTCGAAGAAGGCGGGCGTCGTCTTGGTCACGGAATTCTTCAGTTCGAAGAGACCGTAGCCCAGGCCGAGCTTCGCGGCCACGAAGGCGAGCGGATAGCCCGTGGCCTTCGAGGCCAGCGCAGACGAACGGCTGAGACGTGCATTGACTTCGATGACACGATAGTCTTCTCCGTCAGGACTGAAAGCATACTGTACATTGCATTCGCCCACGATGCCCAGATGGCGCACGATATCGATGGATTTCTTGCGCAGGAAGTGGAATTCGTCGTTGGTCAGGGTCTGTGACGGGGCGACCACGATGCTCTCGCCGGTATGGATGCCCAACGGGTCGAAGTTCTCCATATTGCAGACCGTGATGCAATTGTCGTAGCTGTCACGGACCACTTCGTATTCGATCTCTTTCCAGCCTTTGAGCGATTTTTCGACCAGGATCTGGGGCGAGAAGGCGAAGGCCTTCCGGGCGGCGGCTTCGAGTTCCGCAGGTGTGTCGCAGAAGCCGGAACCGAGCCCGCCCAGGGCATAGGCTGCCCGCAGGATTACGGGATAGCCGATCTCTCCGGCCGCCGCGCGGGCTTCTTCCAGGGTGGCGGCGGCGTGGGACCGGATGGTCTTTACGCCGATTTCGTCGAGGCGTTTGACGAAGAGGTCCCGGTCTTCGGTGTCGATGATCGACTGGACCGGAGTGCCCAGCACGCGGACGCCGTTCTGCTGCAGGAATCCGCTCCGGTAGAGCTCGACGCCGCAGTTGAGGGCGGTCTGGCCTCCGAAAGAAAGGAAAATGCCCTGCGGCTTTTCCTTTTCAATGACCTTTTTGACAAAGGGCGGGGTGACGGGCAGGAAGTAGATCTTGTCGGCGATGCCCTCGGATGTCTGGACCGTGGCGATGTTGGGATTGACGAGCACGGTTTCGATGCCTTCTTCCCGCAAGGCTTTCAGGGCTTGTGAACCGCTATAGTCGAATTCTCCCGCTTCCCCGATTTTCAATGCGCCGGAGCCCAGGAGCAGTACTTTCCGTATGGTCTTGTCAAGCATTTCTTACAGTTTGGAGATGAATTCATCGAACAGGAATTCCGTATCGACCGGGCCGCTCGAGGCTTCCGGATGGAACTGGGCGGAGAAGAACGGCTTGGTTTTGTGCCGGATTCCCTCGTTGGTGCCGTCGTTCATATTGACGAACAGGGGCTCCCAGTCCGGGCCGAGCGTGGCGGTATCCACCGCGAAGCCGTGGTTCTGCGATGTGATGAAACAGCGGTCGGTCCCGCACTGGCGCACGGGCTGGTTGTGGCTGCGGTGTCCATATTTGAGTTTGTAGGTGTGGCCGCCGGCCGCCCGGCTGAGCAGTTGGTTGCCCATACAGATGCCGAAAACAGGCTTGTCGCCGGCGAGCGCCTTGCGCAGGTGTTCCACGGTGACGTCGCACAGCGCCGGGTTGCCCGGGCCGTTGGAGATGAACAGCCCGTCCCATTCCATCGTGTTGAAATCGTAGTCCCAGGGGACGCGGACCACTTCGATGCCCCGGGCCGTCAGGCAGCGGATGATCTGGTGCTTGACGCCGCAGTCCACCAGCACGACCCGTTTCGCCCCGCTGCCGTAGCGTATGACCTCGCGGCAGCTGACCGCCGCCACCTGATTCTCCAGGTTCGGGTCGGGGAACGACGCGGGCGCCGGGCTTCCCGCCGGCACGATGGCGCCGAGTTTCGCCCCTTCGTCGCGGAGCAATTGCACCAGCACACGGGTGTCGATGCCGCAGATGCCGGGGATATGCTGTTCCTGCAGCCACTGGCCCAGGCTCTTGGCCGCGTCCCAGTGGCTGTATTTCTCACTGTAGTCGGCGATGACCAGACCCCGTACGTGGATGCGCTCCGATTCGAAACGGGTGCACAGGCCCTGTTCATCGGGCTGTTCGTCCGGTATGCCGTAATTGCCCACGAGGGGGAAACTGACGCAGAGGATCTGTCCGCTGTAGGAGGGATCGGTCAGGCTTTCCGGATAGCCGACCATCGCAGTGGAGAAGACGATCTCGCCTTCTGCGGGGCCGTCGTATCCGAAGCTCCACCCCGGGAACTCCCTGCCGTCTTCCAGCAGGAGCGTGGCTCTTTTCCGTTTCATCGCGTTACCAGGCGGCGGCCGCCTCCATTTCGGCCGCTATCTCGTCCGTACACAGCTTGCCGATGCTCCCGATATGGGTGTGGCCCAGGTCGGAAACCTTGAGCGTGGCCGGAGCGGGTCCTTCGTAGTGGAAACGACCCTCGTTCACCTCGACGCCGACCTGGCGGTAGGCCTCCCGGAACGGGATGCCGGAGAGGACCCGGCGGTTGACTTCTTCCACGGTAAAAAGATACTCGTACTTCGGATCCTCGAAAATGTGTTCGTTCACTTCGAGATGCTGCAGCATATAGTCGGCCATCTGCAGGCAGTCGTGCATCCAGTCCAGGGCCGGGAACAGGATTTCTTTGAGAAGCTGGAAGTCGCGATGGTAGCCGTGGGGGAGGTTGCCCGAGAGCAGGGCGATCTCGTTGGGGGTCGACAGGATCTGGTTGCAGCGGCCGCGCAGGATCTCCCATACGTCAGGATTCTTCTTGTGGGGCATGATGCTGCTGCCGGTGGTCAGTTCGTCGGGGAAGTGGATGAAGCCTTGTCCCGGACTCATTCCGAAGATGCAGTCGGCAGCCAGTTTGTTGAGGGTCAGGGCGATGCTTCCCAGTGCCGAGGCCACCGCCAATTCGCATTTGCCGCGCCCGAGCTGGGCGGCGATGCTGTTGTATACCGGCGTGTCGAAGTCCAGCAGCTGTGTGGTCAGGGTGCGGTCGAGCGGGAAGGAACTGCCATAGCCTGCGGCCGAGCCGAGCGGGTTGCGGTTGACTACGCGGTAGGCGGCGCCGAGTTGCTGCATGTCGTCGGCCAGGGCCTCGGCATAGGCGCCCAGCCAGAGGCCGAACGACGAAGGCATCGCCAGCTGGCCGTGCGTATAGCCCGGCAGCGGCACCTCCTTGTACTGTTCGCTCAGTTCCTGGAGTGTCTGGAACAGAGTCAGGACCTCTTTCCGCACCTGTTGCAGTTCGTCGCGCAGGAAAAGTTTGATGTCCACCATCACCTGGTCGTTGCGCGAGCGTCCGGCGTGGATTTTCCGGCCCAGGTCGCCCATCGAGCGGGTGAGAAGGAGTTCGACCTCCGAGTGGATGTCTTCCACGTCGTCTTCCAGCTCGAAATTGCCGGCATTGACCGAGACGAGGATGCGCTTGAGGCCTTCGTCGAGCCGGGTCCGTTCATCGGGCGTGAGCAGCCCGATCGTTTCGAGCATCTTGATATGGGCCCGGGAGCCCTCGATGTCATAGGCGGCGAGCCGCAGGTCGAGGATGCGGTCCTGCCCGACCGTGAACCGTTCCACGATGTCCGTGGCGGCGGTTCCTTTATTCCAGAGTGTTTTCATTGAATGATTCGATCAGTGCGGTGTACAGGGCGATGCCCGCTTCGATTTCCGAAACGCGGATGAATTCGTCGGCTTTGTGGGAACGCGCGGAGTCGCCCGGTCCCAGTTTGATGGCGTCGCAGGGGAGTTGCATCCAGTCGGACGAAGTGGGGGAGGAAAACGTGTCGATGCCGAGTTTGGCCGCCGCTTTCCGCAGGGGAGAATCGGCAGCGGTCGCCGAGGCGCGGTGCAACAGGTTGCGTGCCTGGAGATGGCTCTTGCAGATGTCCTGCAATTCATCGAGAATCTCTTTCGGCGTATAGAGTTCGTTGGGACGGATGTCGATCACGAAACGGCAGCGGTCGGGAATCACGTTGTGGGCCGTTCCGGAGAGAATCTGCGTGACGTTAAGCCGGACTTCCCCCATTTCCTGCGAGATGCGCGTGAAGCGATGTCCGCGGAGACGTGCGATGTCGTCCATTGCGAGATAAAGGGCGTTGACCCCGTCGTTGCGGGCGGCGTGGCCGCTCTGGCCGAAGGCGTCGCCGTCGATCACCAGCAGGCCGCGCTCGCTTGTGGCTGCCTGAAGGCCCGTCGGTTCTCCGACAACGGCCCAGTCGGGTTTCGGGAGCCAGTCCGGTGAGGCAGGTTCCCCGGCGAACGGGCCGTCGGGTCCGAAAAGCCACCGGACTCCGTCGGGGCCGGAGCATTCTTCTTCCCGGACGAGCATCAGCAGCAGGTTGAAGGGCAGTTTTTTTCCGTAATAATGGCGCAGTACCGCCAGCATCGCCACGACGCTTCCTCCGTCGTCGTTGGAACCGAGTCCCCAGACGATATCCGGGTCCGTTCCCGGATCATAGGGGTCCCGGGAGTAGCCGGCAGCCGGCGGCACCGTGTCGAGATGGGCGATCAGGGCCAGAGTTTTCTTTGCAGGGTCGGGCGGGGCTGCCGCCGCTACGATATTCCCTTTCGGTGTGCTGTAGGCCAGACCGTTCCGGTCGAGCCACCAGCTGATCCACGCGACTGATGCTTCCTCGTTGAACGATTGCGTCGGGGCGTGTACCATATGCCGCAGGAGATCGATCACATCGCTGTCATTCTTCATAAGGCAGTTCCTCCGGGTGGTTTCCGTAATACATCCTGAGCGGGTTGGACAGCAGCTTGATGAAGCCCTTGGCTTCTTCGGCGCTCCAGCCTTTCTGGGTTTCTCCATACTCGCCGAGTTTCGATTTCAGCAGGTCGTCGGGCGAGTCCACACCTACCGTCGAGAACCCCCGGGGACGCAACTCCAGGGTCACCGTACCGTTGACGTGGCGCTGGCTGCTCTCGAGCATCGCCTCGATGTCTCGCATCACCGGCTCCAGGTACTGGCTCTCGTGAAGGAACATCCCGTACCAAGTGCCCATCTGGTCTTTCCAGTACTGCTGCCACTTCGACAGCGTGAATTTCTCAAGGAACTTGTGCGCACCGATGATCAGCATCGGGGCGGCGGCCTCGAAGCCCACGCGTCCCTTGATGCCGATGATGGTATCGCCCACATGCATGTCGCGGCCGATGCCCCAGGCGGCGCCGACGGCTTCGACCGCCTTGACCGCAGCAACTTTGTCGTCGTAGGAGACGCCGTTCACGCCGACGAGTTCGCCTTCCTTGAAGTCGAGCGACAGGATTTCAGATCCCTCTTTCTCCACCTGTTTCAGGTAGGCCGATTCCGGCAGGCCCTGTTTAGAATCGAGGATTTCGCCGCCGCAGATCGAGGTGCCCCAGAGGCCCACGTTGTAGGAATATTTCAGTTTGGCGAAATCGGCCGGGAATCCGTGCGCGTTGAGGTAATCCACTTCCTGCTGCCGGCTGAGGTTGCCGTCGCGGGTGAGGGTGATGATCTTCACGCCGGGACACATCACCTGGAACACCATGTCGAAACGGACCTGGTCGTTGCCGGCCCCGGTGGAGCCGTGGGCGATGGCCGAAGCTCCGGTTTCCTTGGCGTAGCGTGCGACGGCCATCGCCTGGAACAGCCGCTCCGAAGACACGGAGATGGGATAGGTCCCGTTGCGCAGGACGTTGCCAAAGATCATATACTTCAGGCTCTTTTCATAGTATTCCTGTGTGATGTCGATCGCGGTGAATTTCGATGCGCCCAGTTTGTAGGCGTTGACCTCATTGGCCTTCATCTGCTCGGGACTGAAGCCGCCGGTATCGGCGCATACGGCGTGGACCTCGTAGTCCGTCTCGTTGGAAAGCCAGGACACGGCGTAAGAGGTGTCGAGCCCTCCGCTGTAGGCTACCACGACCTTCTCTTTCTCTTTGGGATGCTGGATTTTCAGATGCTCCTTCGGGTCGTACAGCAGGCCGGTGCAGATGCAGACGCGGTAGTTCTGCTCTTTCAGCACCGGGAAGTTGCGGCAGCCTTCGCACCCCTTCCAAAACTCCAGGTCGTCGGTCAGGTCGTCGTAGGTCACCGGCCGGAAGCCGAACTCGTAGTTCATTTTCATTACGGCGGACGAGGTGGTCATCGAAAAGATCTTGGCGTTCGGGAAAAGCTTCCGCGAGAGGATGAAGGTCTGCTCCTTGATGCGCTTGGCGATGCCCAGGGAGCGGAATTTTTCCGGTACGATGAGGCCGGAGTTGGCTACGAAGCTTTTCCCGCCCCACGATTCGATGTACGAGAAACCGGCAAACTCCCCGTCATCGGTCAGGGCGATGACGGCTTTTCCGGCCAGGATCTTGTCGCGGATATATTCGGGAGTACGCCGGGCGATACCGATTTTGTCGCCCAGTGAAGACAGATAGAGTTCGTGGCACACGGACTCTGCATAGGGGAGGTGGCTCTCGTCGGCCACAAGGACATTCACGTTCATAAGATAAGTTAATTCATTTATTCAATCAACCGTGCCCGGATTCCCGGGATGAATTTTTCAAGAAACGACAGGAATCCGCCGTGGGAAACTCCTTCCCGCAAGACCAGGAGCAGGGTGTTTTCGCCGGCGATCGTCCCCATCAGGTCGGGGTGACTGTGCTCGTCGACCAGGGCGCCCACCATATTTGCGCAGCCCGGCAGCGTCTTGATGATTCCCATCTGGCCGGAAAAGCATAGGCTTACGATACTCTCGCCGGCCCGGCTCTCCGAAAGCAGGATGGCCTGCGGCGTACGTGCCATTTCGGGAATGGTGTAACGGTATTGGCCGTCTGCGTCGAGCTGTTTGGTTATGTGCAGTTTCCGCAGGTCGCGCGATAGCGTGGCCTGGGTGGTCCGGATACCCCGCTCCGCCAGAAGCCCGAGGAGTTCCTCCTGGCTCCGGACGGCCTGCGATCGGACCAGTTCCTGTACAATATTTATGCGGTTATTCATTTTATGGGCGATATTTAGAATATTTATTCAATAATGGCGCAAATGTATAAATAATTATTCAATGTTGTGCAGATTCATACATTTATTTGCACCGTTTCCTGCGATTTTTCATCGATTCGCTGCGGGCCACGTTTTTTTTGTTACCTTTGTAAATTACGAAGTAATAAACGAGTGTTTTGAAAAAGAGCGAGACGGGAAGAAGAGGAGAGGATCTGGCGCTGGCCTGGATGCAGGACCACGGATTCCGCCTGCTGGACCGCAACTGGCGGAGCGGCCATAAGGAACTGGACCTGGTAATGGAGGGTGATGAACGCGTGCATATCGTCGAAGTAAAGACGATGACGCCGCCCCTGCTGATCCAGCCGTTCGAGAAAGTGGATCCTGCGAAGCAGGGCCGGCTGGTTGCGGCGGCCCGCCACTACATTGCACAACGGCAGGTGACCCGCGAGGTGCAGTTCGACGTTGTTTCGGTGATTCTCGGCGACGGGCAGCCGCAGGTGGAATACATTCCCGAAGCCTTCTTTCCGATCTGGAAACGATCATAACCGACTTTTTATATGAACCATAATCATTATTGTATCATTATGGCGGGCGGCATCGGCAGCCGTTTCTGGCCTGTCAGCCGTCAGTCACGTCCGAAACAGTTCATCGACATCCTCGGGATAGGGAAGACCTTCCTTCAGATGACCTTCGAACGCTACGCCGCCATCGTTCCTGAGGATAATATCCTCATCGTCACGGCCGAGCGCTACTACAACCTGGTCAGGGAGCAGCTTCCCCAGGTGTCCGACGACAACATCCTTCTCGAGCCCTACAAGCGCAACACGGCGCCCTGTGTGGCCTATGCCACGTATAAACTTCTTAAAAAGAATCCCGCCGCCACGGTCGTCGTAGCCCCGTCCGACCATCTGATCATCGGGGAAGATGCCTTCCGCGACACGATCCGGGCGGCTCTCGAGACGGCTTCCGGGACCGACCGGCTCTACACCATCGGCATCGACCCCACGCGTCCGGAGACCAACTACGGATACATCCAGGTCAACAAGGCGGCCGCCAACCGTGTCGGAGACCACGAATCCTATCAGGTCAAGACTTTCACTGAAAAACCCAATGCCGACCTGGCCCGCGTTTTTCTCGAGACGGGCGAATTCTTCTGGAATTCCGGTATGTTCATCTGGAACCTTCAGGCCATCAAGGCGGAACTGGAGCGCTGCCTCCCCGAAGTGACGACGCTGTTCCGGGGAGGCGAGGCGGTCTATTACACGCCGGGCGAGAAAGATTTCATCCGGCGCGTGTATGAGGACTGTCCGGCCATCTCCATCGATTACGGCGTGATGGAGAAAACCCGGAAAGCCTGGGTTTTCCTCTCCAATTTCGGCTGGAGCGACCTCGGCACCTGGGATTCGGTGTATGAGCGCGTTTCCAAGGACAGCGACGGCAATGTGATCAGCGTTCCCGTCCCGATGGTCGACGAGGTGAAAAATTCCGTCGTCCTGTGCGGCGACAAGGAAAAGCTTGTCGTGGCGCGCGGTTTTGAAGATTTGATGGTGATCGACATGCCCGACGTGCTGCTGGTCTGCCGTCGCGACGACAAGACCGTCAAGGACATCGTGACCGACCTTACGATGAAAGACAAGGTTGACCGTTACTTGTAGAGATTTGCAACCCATGAAAGAAAACCGTCTGAAAATATCCGTCCAGTCCGAAATCGGTGCACTGGACGCCGTCCTGCTGCATACCCCGGGTACCGAAGTGGAGAATATGACACCCCGGATGGCGCAGCGTGCCCTGTACAGTGATATCCTGAATCTGGCCATCGCCCGCAAGGAATACGAGCAGATCGAGGGCGTGCTCTCCAGTGTTGCGCACGTTTATCAGGTACGTGACCTGCTTGCACGGGTGCTCGACAATCCGGAGCACCGCCGCGAACTGGTTACCCGTATCTGCATCGCCGAACAGGCTGGCAATTGCTTCGCCACCTTGATGGCGATGCCTACGCCGCAGCTGGTCAAGGCATTGATCGAAGGTCTTCCGGCCAAGATCGACACCCTGACCGCCTTCCTGAACGAGGACTATTACTCGCTTTTCCCGCTCTATAATTTTTATTTTACCCGCGATTCTTCCGTCACCATCGGAAACAATGCGCTGATCTGCCGGATGGCCAACCAGGTCCGCGCCCGCGAGGCGATGATCATGGATGCAATCTACCGCTGCAGCGGGGCTTTCGATTGCGGTACCATCGACTTGCAGAATCCGGCCGTGGCCGACGGCAAATTGTTTATCGAAGGCGGCGACGTGCAGATTGCACGCGATGACATCCTTGTCATCGGCAACGGTATGCGTACCAGCGCCTCGGGCATCGATGCCCTGATCCGGCACTTCTGTGAGCAGGCCCCCGCAGGAAAACGGCACATCATCGTGCAGCAGCTGCCATCTGCGCCCGAATCGTTCATCCATCTCGATATGGTATTCACGATGCTCGACCGCGACAAGTGTATGGTTTTCGAGCCGCTCATTATGCGCAACCGCTCTTACAAGACAATCCATATCACGCTCGACGGCAGCCGGGTCAGCCGGATCCGTGCAGTGTCGGGCATCCTCCCGACGCTCCGTGCGCTCGGAATGGACCTTGAACCGATCAGTTGCGGAGGCACTGCGGACAGCTGGGTGCAGGAACGCGAGCAGTGGCACAGCGGTTCCAATATGTTCGCCTTCGCCCCGGGCAAGGTGCTCTGCTATGCCCGCAACGAGGCTACGCTCGACGAGATGGACAAACACGGCTTCGCGGTGATTTCTGCCCGCGACGTTATTTCGGGCAAGAAGAAACTCGCGGATTATTCCCGTTGCTGTGTCACGATCCAGGGATCCGAATTGCCGCGCGGCGGAGGCGGTGCGCGATGCATGACGATGCCGCTTTCCCGCCGGGCTGTCGAATGGTAGCGGATATTTATTACTTTTGCGTTCTAAAATTTGATGCGTTATGGCGATAACCAACGAGAAGATTGAACAGATGCTGGCTTCCATCCAGGAGTTGAAGGCGGCCAAGGAACAGGAAATCGAAGAACTGCGCGTGAAGTGGCTGGGCAAGAAAGGCGAGATCACGCAGTTGTTTGAAGAATTCCGTACGGTTGACAAGGATCAGAAGAGAGAATTCGGCCAACGGCTCAATGCACTCAAGAATGCGGCTATGGCCAAAATCGAAGAGATGCGCGCCACGCTTGCCGAGATGGCCGGCCCTTCCGCCGCTTCGTTCGACCTGACCAAGCCGGGCGACCGTCTCGAACTGGGTGCCCGCCATCCGATTTCCGTCACCCGCGAAGAGATCATCTCGATTTTCAGCAAATTCGGTTATTCCGTGGCCGAGGGTCCCGAAATCGAAGACGACTGGCACGTGTTCAGCGCGCTCAACTTCCCGCCGGAGCATCCCGCCCGCGATATGCAGGACACTTTCTTCGTCCATCCCGAGGGAGATAACCCGATCCTGCTCCGCACCCATACCTCTTCCGTCCAGGTCCGCACGATGGAGCGGATGCGTCCGCCGATCCGGGTCATCTGCCCCGGCCGCGTCTTCCGCAACGAAGCCATCTCCGCGCGTGCGCACTGCATCTTCCATCAAGTGGAAGGCCTGTACATCGACAAGAATGTCTCTTTCGCCGATATGAAGCAGGCCATCCTGCTCTTCGCGCAGGAAATGTTCGGCGCCGATACGCAGATCCGTATGCGTCCGTCCTATTTCCCGTTTACGGAGCCCAGCGCCGAGGTCGATGTGAGTTGCAACATCTGCAAGGGCAAAGGCTGTAATATATGTAAAGGTACCGGCTGGCTCGAAATCCTGGGCTGCGGCATGGTCGATCCGAATGTCTTGCGTGCGTCGGGCATCGACCCTGATGTGTACAGCGGCTTCGCCTTCGGTATGGGCATCGAGCGTATCGCCATGCTCAAGTGGCAGGTCAAAGACCTCCGCAACTATTTCGAGAACGACATCCGCTTCCTCCGTCAGTTCGAGACGGCTATCTGATGTCTTTTTGTGCTGCAGCGGATACGGCTGACAGTCAGCGACTTATGTAAAGTGGCTCCCGGTTTTCAGGTGGGGGGCCACTTTTTGTAATTCGTTGATAAATAGCTGTTTGCGCTACAGTGGTTTGCCTGTGTGGAAAGGGCGGATTCTCCCTGGCTGATATCTTTCTTACTGTTTATGTGAAAAAAAATCGAAGAAATTTGCAAAATAATTTGGTTTATAAAATAAACTGCTTTATATTTGCACCGTGATTCAAAGCTGAACCGGTGCGCAACGGGACGGGGGAGAGTCCGAATGGCCATTCTTTTTATTGTTCAACTTTTTAAAAAGAAACTAAAATGGAAAACAACTTTTCGGCAGAAAACAGCCTCCGCCTGATTGCGGAGACCATCGAACGCAGTCGTCGCACGATTGCGAAAAATTCCGGCAAACCGCTTATTCTCTGGGGTTCGCTGGTGGCTCTCACCGCTGTGATCATCTATATCCTCTGGTCTCTTACCGGCAGTCCTGCCTGGAACTTCCTTTGGTTTGCCATGTCGGCCGTCGGCGCTGTCGCCATGCGTAGTATGATGCGAAACAGTGAAAAAGTCCCCGACACGGAAATCAGCCGCACGCTCGGCAAGATCTGGATGTGGTTCGGCATTTTCTCCACCGGCTTCTTCGCCCTGGTTTGGGCTGCCTGGGGAGTCCGTTGTGCCGTCGGCATCGAGGGTCCGCTGCGGGTCGATCTGACACTGGTCATCCTGCTGATGATGGGCCTCTGCGGAACGCTTTCAGGCGCTGTGCTCAAATTCAAGCCCATTACGGTCTCGTCGGTTGTGGCGACCGCCCTTTCCGCCCTCTTCCTGATGGTGATGCCCGACGGATCTCCCGTCCGTATCCTGACTTTCGCGATCCTGGGTGTTTTCGCCCTGATCGTTCCCGGTGTCATTCTGCAGAAACAAGTCAAATAGGAACGCCATGCCCGAGAATGAAAAATCTTTCAAGCCGCTCGACCCGCTGCTCCATTCGGAACTTCGCCTGGCGGTGATGTCGATCCTCATCGGCACGGACAGTGCAGACTTCGTCTACCTGAAGGCGGAGACAGGTGCGACATCGGGCAACCTGAGCGTCCAGCTCGACAAGTTGCAGCAGGCAGGCTACATCGAAGTGACCAAGGGGTTCAAGGGAAAGGTGCCGCAGACAGTCTGCAGCATCACCGAGCACGGACGAAATGCTTTCGCCGCCTACGTCGAAGCCCTTCGCAGCTACATTTCGGCGGATAAACGCTGAAAAGCATAAAAAAAATTTGGGAGTGTAAAAAAAGTTCGTACCTTTGCATTCCCAACGCGGAAATAGCTCAGTTGGTAGAGCACGACCTTGCCAAGGTCGGGGTCGCGAGTTCGAGTCTCGTTTTCCGCTCAACGCAAAACGCCAGCCTTCAGGTTGGCGTTTTTGTTTTGACAGAGACTCGAACGAAGCGACCCAGCGGCATCAGCCGCTAGCGGAGGCCGTTGCGGGAACATGTGTGATAGCAGGCCGAAGCGGAGGGGTTTGGGGCGGAGCCCCAGTAAACACAAATGAGTTCGAGTCTCGTTTT
>JAFRRF010000027.1 GCA_017428245.1 Bacteroidales bacterium | reverse complement strand
GGCGGCGTTGCGGTCCACCTGTGTCTTCAGCGCCACGGGGCCCATTTTGTCGCATTTGGTGTAGATCTGGGCGAAGGGGATGCCTTCGGCACCCAGTTCGTCGATGAAGTCGCGGTCGATGGCCTGGAGGTCGGGGCGGGCGTCGAGCAGGACGAAGAGCAGGACGAGGTCTTCGCTGTTGAGGATGTAGTCGCCGATGATGTCCTGGAGTTTCTCGCGCCCTTTCTTGCCCATCCGTGCGTAACCGTATCCGGGCAGATCCACCAGATACCAGGAATCGTTGATCAGGAAATGGTTGACAAGCTGCGTCTTGCCGGGGGTTGCGGAGGTGTGGGCCAGGCCTTTCTGGTTGCAGAGACGGTTGATGAGCGACGATTTGCCGACGTTGCTCCTCCCGATGAAGGCGAATTCCGGATGACGGTTTTTCGGCTTCTGGTCCGTACGCTGGCTGCTTCCGGCAAAGAGGGCCTGCTTGATGATCATGGTCGCAGAGGATTTATAGGACAAAAGTACGAAAAAATCTCGAGGATTTTCCGTATATTTGTCAACAGGGAATTGTGAATATGGAGGAGAGAAAAACCATCGGTCTGGCGGCCTTGCAGGAACAGGTGAAAAAGACGCTCGAAGGCGCTTTCTTCGAAACCGTCTGGCTGCAGGCCGAGATCAGCGAACTGAAGCAAAATCCGTCCGGGCACTGCTATATTACGCTTGTGGAAAAAGACCCGGAGTCAAATGCGCTGCTTGCCAAGGCGCCCGCCATCGCTTGGGCTTCGTCCTGGCGGATGATCCGGCCATATTTCGAATCGCAGACCGGACGGCCGCTGGAACCGGGTCTGTCGGTGCTGGTCCGGGTTCAGGTGAGTTATTCCGCGCTTTATGGCCTTTCTTTGGTGATATATGATATCGATCCCTCGTTTACGGTGGGTGAGCTGGAGCTGGCCCGGCAGCGGACCATCGCCAGGCTGCAGGAAGAAGGAATGTTCGGGATGAACGCTTTGCTGCCGCTGCCGGCCCTGCCGCGCAGGCTGGCCGTGATTTCCAGCGCGACGGCGGCAGGTTACCGCGATTTCTGCCGGCATCTCGACGAAAACGAGTATGGGTTCCGTTTCCGTTTGCATCTGTTTCCCGCGCTGATGCAGGGTACGGAGGCGCCTGCGAGCATCATCGCGGCGCTCGACGCCGTGGCGGCAGAAGCGGAAAGCTTCGATGCCGTGATGATCCTGCGGGGCGGCGGCGGGGCGATGGATCTGGTCTGTTTCGATGACTACGACCTGGCCGTCAATGTGGCGCAGTTCCCTTTGCCCGTCCTGACGGCCATCGGGCACGACCACGATTACCACGTGGCGGATATGGTGGCGCATACCCACGTAAAGACGCCGACGGCACTGGCCGACTGGCTGATCGAGCGCTTCGCGGGTGAAGACTGGCAGGTGGACCTTCTTCAGCAGCGGTTGCATCTGGCCGTCCGTGCCAAGGCGGAAGCACAGCGCGGGGTCCTCGAATCGGTACGGCTCCGGATCGCGCACGCCGTGGAGCTTCGCCATGGCGAAGCCTTCCACGCCCTCGACCTGTTGCAGCAGCGTCTCGATGCCGTCAATCCGCAGCGCGCCCTCGACCGCGGCTTCCTGATCGCCCTCAAGAATGGCCGCCGCACCGCCTCTGCCGCCGCCTTTGCTCCCGGAGACCGTCTCTCCCTCCTCTTCCGCGACGGCACCGTCGAGGCTGAAGTATCGGGTATCGATTTGAAATAATGGGGGATTTTTTGTATATTTACGAAATTGAATGACAATCAATGGAACAAAAAAAATACGAAGAAGTCTTTGCTGAGCTCGAGGCGTTGGTAAAGAAAATCGAAGATCCCGAACGAGACCTTTCGTCCATCGGAGCGGACGTCAAAAAGGCGATGGACCTCATTGCCTGGTGCCGCGATTACATCCGCGGCAACCAGGAAGAAATCGATAAACTGATGCACCCGGCTGACCTATGAAAATTTGGAAGAAAGACCCGTGGCTCGAACCGTTTGGAAAGGTGGTCGAGCGCAGAAACCAGCAGATTATTATCCGCAAGCAGGAGATCGCCGGGTACGGCAGGCCGCTGAAGGATGCCGTCAACGGCGCGATGTATTACTGCCTGCACAGGGAAGACGGCGACTGGGTGTTCCGCGAGTGGGCGCCCAATGCTACGAAGCTGTTTCTTCTGGGTGACTTCAACGGCTGGCGCCGCAGCGAGGAATGGGCGCTCAAACCGCTTGGCGGCGGGAACTGGGAACTGCGCGTTCCCGGCGACCGGATCGCCCACGGCGACCTGTACAAATGGTATGTCGAATGGCCCGGCGGCGGCGGGGAACGCATTCCTGCGTATGCCACGCGCTGCGTGCAGGATCCTGAAACGAAGGTGTTCTGCGCCCAGGTCTGGGCACCGGAAAAGCCGTACCGCTGGCGGAAGAAACGCGGTCCGAAGGTGGCCAATCCGTTGATCTACGAAGTGCATATCGGAATGAGCGGCGAGGAACAGAAAGTCGCCTCGTTCACGGAGTTCCGCGAAAACGTGCTTCCGAGGGTCATTGAGACGGGGTACAATACGCTGCAGATCATGGCTTTGCAGGAGCATCCCTACTACGGGAGCTTCGGCTATCAGGTGTCGAATTTCTTCGCCTTGAGCAGCCGCTTCGGTACGCCCGAAGAATTCAAGGCATTGGTCGATGCGGCGCATCAGGCCGGCATCGCAGTAATCATGGACGTGGTCCACAGCCACGCTGTGAAGAACGAATTGGAAGGACTCAGCCGTCTCGACGGCTCCTATACGACCTATTTCCACGAAGGGCCGCGTGGCGAACATCCCGCATGGGGCTCACGCTGTTTCGATTACGGAAAGGGGCAGACGCTGCATTTCCTGCTTTCGAATCTGAAGTACTGGATGGAGGAATACTGTCTCGACGGCTTCCGCTTCGACGGTGTGACGAGCATGCTCTACTACGACCACGGCCTGGAACGCGACTTCAGCGGCTATCCCTGCTATTTCGACGGAGGGCAGGACGAAGATGCCATCACTTACCTGGGCCTGGCCAACATCCTGGTCCACGAGATGAACCGCAACGCCTTCACCATCGCGGAAGATATGTCGGGCATGCCCGGCCTCGCCGCGCCGCTGCGCGACGGCGGCATCGGCTTCGACTACCGGATGAGCATGGGCGTGGCCGACCACTGGATCAAGTGGATCAAGGAACGCGACGACTGGCACTGGAGCATGGGAGAGATCTGGTACGAACTCTCGGGTAAACGGGCCGACGAACGGACCATCAGTTACGCGGAGTGCCACGATCAGGCGCTGGTGGGCGACAAGACCATCATTTTCCGCCTGATCGACAAGGAGATGTACTATTCGATGAACCGTGCTTCCCAGAACCTGGTCGTGGACCGGGGCATCGCCCTGCACAAGATGATCCGCCTGGTGACGCTCGCGACGGCGGGCGACGGTTATCTGACTTTCATGGGCAATGAATTCGGCCATCCCGAGTGGATCGACTTCCCGCGCGAAGGCAACGACTGGTCGTTCTTCTATGCCCGCCGCCAGTGGTCGCTGGTCGACAATCCCGACCTGCGCTACCGCGGCTTGTGGGAATTTGAAAAGAGAATGCTCGCCATAGCCCGTGAGGCCGGCCTGCTGGCCGTTCCTCCGAAGTGCCTGCGCTGCGACGAAGAGAAGAAGATCCTGATCCTGCAGCGCGCCGGGCTGGTCTTCGTGTTCAATTTCAATCCGGAGCAGTCGTTCGACCATTATGGTTTCGAATTGGAAGGCGGCAGTTACGAGGTGATGCTCGACAGTGACGCGTCGCCGTTCGGCGGATTCAGCCGGAACGACGATGCGGTGACGCATCTGACTGTCACCGAAGGCGGTTCCGAAATCCTGTATTTGTACGTTCCGAGCCGTACGGTGCAGGTACTCCGAAAGAAATAAAGTGTTTATATTATATTTTTCTATACCTTTGCAAGATTAAAGTTTCCAAGGAAAATGTCTTATTTGCAATTCAACAAGGCTGAGCTTGTGAATCTCGAGTATTCGCTCAAGAGGGAACTGCTGGCGACCAACCGTACGGGCGGTTATTGCAACACGACCATCGTGTGCTGCAATACCCGCAAGTACCACGGTCTGATGGCCGTGCCGGTCGAGCGCTTCGGCGGGCACCGGTATATGCTCCTTTCATCGCTCGACGAGACGCTGCTCCAGCACGGGATGCCGTTCAATCTGGGCATCCACTGTTACGGGGACATCTATGAGCCCCGCGGGCACAAATACATCGTCGATTTCGAGATGAATCCTTTCCCGGTGATTACCTACCGGGTGGGCGGAATGCTCTTCAAGAAGGAGATTCTCTTCGTGGTGGGAAGCGACCAGCTCCTGATCCGTTACACCCTGCTCGACGCCCATTCGCATACGGTCCTGCGCCTGAAGCCGTATCTGGCGTTCCGCAGCATCCACGAACTGACCGTGGCCAACGGAGAAGCCGACACGCATTATACGCCGGTTGAAGGCGGCGTAGCATTTCGTTTGTACCGCGATTTCCCGACGCTGAATCTCCAGTTGTCCAAGCCCTGCGATTACGTCCACGTTCCGGACTGGTACCGCAACACGGTGTACAAGGAAGAATACCGCCGCGGTTTCGATTGCATGGAAGACCTGCTGGTCCCCGGCTTCTTCGAGATGCCGCTGGCCAAGGGCGAGAGCGTCGTCTTTTCGGCTTCCACCGAACCGGTGGCCCCGGCGAACCTCAAGGCCCAGTTTACGCGGGAGGCCAAACGGCGGATGCCCCGCGACAATTACGATGATTGCCTCAAGGCGGCAGCCGAACAATTGTTCGCCGTCAAGGACAAATATACGCGCATCTGCACCGGATTCTCGTGGCACGAGATGGGCGGTATGCGCGAGACCTGCCTGGCGCTGCCGGGCCTGACACTCTGCAACAAGGGTGACGCGAAACTTTTCGAGAAAATCCTTTCCGACCTGATCACAGAGCATGAAGACGACTTCCTCAAAGGCAGCAACCAGGTGGAATCGCCGCTGCGGCTCTTTGAGGCCGTGCAGCAGCTTGCCCGCTTCACGGGCGACGAGGCCGGTGTCTGGAAAAAGTACGGCAAGTTCCTCAAGAAAGTGCTGGAGAGTTATCTGGCCGGCCGTCCCGAGGTTCAGGTACACGACAACGGCCTGTTGTGGGCTTCCAAGCCGGGCGTTGCCCTGAGCTGGATGAACGCCTATGTCGACGGCAAGCCGGTGACCGAGCGCCGCGGCTACCAGGTGGAGACCAACTGCTTCTGGTACAATGCGGTGTGCCATACCCTGGCGATGGAGTCCCGCTTCGGGAAACCGAGCCCGTTGACGAAACGTCTCGCCGAAGTGAAAGCCTCGGTCGAGAACGTCTTCTACGACCTCTTCTGGGTGGAGGCCCGCCATCACCTGGCGGACTACGTGGATGAAAACGGACAGAACGTCTTCACCCGGCCCAACCAGCTGTACGCCTGCTCGCTGGACTACAGTCCCGTATCGGAATCCGTGCAGGCCGAAATCCTGCATGCCGTAACGCGTGAATTGCTGACCACCCGGGGTATCCGCACCCTTTCGCCGAAGAATCCGCTCTACCGTTCGCGGTATGACGGCAACCAGATCGAGCGCGACACCGCCACGCACAACGGCTGCACGCGTCCCTGGCTGCTCGGCCCGTATGTGTCCGCCAGTTTCAAGCTCTTCGGCCCTTCGTTCGTGCGGAAGGCCCGCGAACTGGTCGATGCCTTCCAGGAGGACATGAACGTCCACGGCATCGCAGCGGTCGCCGAGATCTACGACGGCGATCCGCCGTATTTCCCGCACGGCGCCATCAATTCCGCGCTGAGCGTGTCGGAAATCCTTCGGGTGAAATATTTGATTGAACAATATAAGGATAAGGAGGAAACGCGATGAGAGTCCTGATGTTCGGCTGGGAGTTTCCGCCGCATATCGCAGGCGGCCTGGGAACGGCCTGCTACGGAATGACCAAAGGTCTGGCCCACGCCGGCGTGGATGTGCTCTTCGTGATGCCTTCCGCCAGCGGCGACGAAGACCAGAGCGCCGTGCGCATCATCAATGCGAGCGACGTGGCGGTCTATGACAATTGCCAAAATATCGACGAGTTCCTGAGCAAGGTCCAGTTCCTTCGCGTGGGCTCGAACCTGCATCCTTACATCGACCCGACCGACTTCACGGAACTGGTCGAGGAAGAACAGCGGAATCAGCGCGAGGAATTCAAGTTCTGGTTCCGCCAGAAATACAAATTCTCCGGCAAATACGGCAAAAACCTGATGGAGGAGGTCTCCCGCTACGCGATGGTGGCCGGTGCGATCGCCGCCGAACAGCAGTTCGACGTGATCCACGCCCACGACTGGCTGACCTATTATGCCGGCATCGCCGCCAAGCGCGTGTCGGGCAAGCCGCTGGTGATCCACGTTCACGCGACGTCGTTCGACCGCGGCAGCGCCGACAACATCGATACCCGCGTGTATGAGATCGAGCGCCGCGGTATGCTCGAGGCCGACAAGGTCATCACCGTGAGCGACCTGACGCGCAACATCGTCATCAACAAATACGGCATCGATCCGGCCAAGGTCGTGACGGTGCACAACGCCGTCGATTTCTCGGGCCGGGAACGGATCGCCGTGGAGCGCGGTGTGAAGGAGAAGGTCATCACCTTCCTGGGACGCATTACCTTCCAGAAAGGCCCCGAATACTTTATCGAGGCAGCCGCCAAGGTGCTCAAGGTCTGCCCGGACACCCGTTTCGTGATGGCGGGCAGCGGCGATATGATGAACCGATGCATCCGTTACGTTGCCAAACTGGGCATCGCCGACCGTTTCTATTTCACGGGCTTCCTTCGCGGCGACGACGTGCAGAAGATGTTCGCCCTTTCCGACGTCTATGTGATGCCTTCCGTCTCCGAGCCGTTCGGCATCTCGCCGCTCGAGGCGATGAAGACCGACGTGCCGACCATCATCTCGAAGCAGTCGGGCGTAGCCGAGGTGCTCAAATATGCCATCAAGGTGGACTTCTGGGACGTCAACGCCCTGGCAGACGCCATGTACGGACTCCTCAACTATCCGGCGCTCTCCTCCCTGGCCGCGGAGAAAGGGCGTGAGGAAGTCGACAACCTGAAATGGGACAGCGCCGCCGTCAAGGTCCGCCGCGTCTATGAATCGGCCATTGAAGGAAAATAAAAAAAGTACAATATGAATAAGTCAGTCTGTTTCTATTTCCAAGTCCATCAGCCCGACCGGCTGCGGCAGTTCCGCTTCTTCGACATCGGCAACGACTACCACTACCTGGACGATTTCTCCAACCGCACCATCGTCCGCCGCGTGGCGGAGCGCTGCTATCTTCCGGCCAACCGGCTCCTGCACGACCTGATCCTGCGCCACAATGGTGCCTTCAAGGTGGCTTTCTCCATTTCCGGTGCCGCCATCGAGCAGTTTGAGCGTTACGTCCCCGAGGTGATCGACAGTTTCAAGGCGCTTGCCGCCACGGGCTGCGTGGAGTTCCTCTCCGAGACCTATTCCCACTCCCTGGCTTCGCTCGCTTCGATGACCGAATTCAAGAAACAGGTCAAGCAGCACGCCGACCTGACCAAACGCCTGTTCGGCGTCAAGCCCACGGTGTTCCGCAATACGGAACTCGTGTATTCCGACGCCATCGGAGCCGCCGTGGCGGAGATGGGCTACGATGTGATGCTGACCGAAGGTGCCAAGCACATCCTGGGCTGGAAGAGCCCGGACTTCGTTTATGTGAACGCGATCAATCCGCGCCTGAAACTCCTGCTCCGCAATTTCAATCTGAGCGACGACATCGCTTTCCGTTTCTCCGACAAGGGTTGGAACGGCTGGCCGCTGACCGCCGACAAGTTCGCGGACTGGACGGTCTCTACGCTGGAGAAAGGCGACGTGCTGAACCTCTTCATGGATTACGAAACCTTCGGCGAGCACCAGCGCAGCGCGAGCGGCATTTTCGATTTCATGAACGCCCTGCCTGAGGCGGTCCTTTCACGCGGCATCGATTTCTGCACGCCCTCCGAAGCCGCCCGCCGTTATCAGCCGGTGGCCCCGCTGCACGTACCGTTCCCGATCTCGTGGGCGGACGAGGAGCGCGATACCAGCGCCTGGCTCGGAAACGAACTGCAGGAAGAGGCTTTCAACAAGCTCTACGCCCTGGAAGCCGACGTGTACAAGACGAAAGACGAGAATCTTGTCAATGCGTTCCGCAAGTTGCAGGAAAGCGATCATTTCTACTATATGTGCACCAAGTTTTTCTCCGACGGAAGTGTCCATAGTTATTTCAATCCCTACGACACGCCGTACGAGGCCTTCATCAACTATATGAACGTCCTGGCGGACTTCGAACTCCGTGTCCGTGAAAAACTGAAAGTCAAGAAAACCAAATAAACGCCGATGGAAGACAAATACACGATGCCCGACTACCTGTTCGAGACAAGTTGGGAAGTTTGCAACAAGGTAGGAGGCATCCATACCGTCATTGCCACCAAGTCCCTTTACCTGGGGACCTCCTTCAAGAAAAATCATCATATCCATATCGGTCCCGACGTTTGGCGGGACATTGACCAGAACCCTGAATTCACCGAAGATCCCGGTCTGTTCCGTTCCTGGCGCCGGTCCGCGGCGGAAGACGGTCTCCGTCTCCGCGTGGGCCATTGGAACGTGCCCGGCAATCCGGTGGCGATCCTGGTCGACTTCACGACCTTCATCAGCCACAAAGACGATATCCTGACCGAGTTCTGGAAGCGCTTCGGCGTCGACTCGATCAGCGGCGGCTGGGATTATGTGGAGTCCGCCCTCTTCGGCTATGCCGCGGGCAAGGTCATCGACAGCTTCGTCCGTTACTACGTCAAACCCCACGAGAAGGTCGTGGCGCAGTTCCACGAGTGGATGACCGGTGCCGGCCTGCTCTACCTGAAGATGTCGAACCTGCCGATCGGAACCATCTTCACCACCCACGCCACGGTCATCGGCCGTTGCGTGGCCGGCAAGAACATCCCGCTCTACGATAGTCTGGAAAGCCTGAATGCCGACCAGCTCTCACACGATTATGGCGTGGTGGCCCGCCACTCGCTTGAAAAAGCGGCGGCCGTGGCCTCCGACGTGTTCACGACGGTCAGCGAAATCACGGCCCGCGAGTGCCGCCAGTTCCTGGGCCGGACCTGCGACGTGATCACGCCCAACGGTTTCGAGAACAGCATCACGCCCGATGCCGACCAGTATCCCGCCTGCCGGGCAGCCGCCCGCCGGAAACTGATCTCCGTGGCTTCCGCCATGGCCGGCGAGGCTTTCCCTGCCGACAGTGTGCTGGTGGCCATCAGCGGCCGTTACGAGTACGCAAACAAGGGAATCGACGTGTTCCTGGATTCGCTGGCCCGGCTTGACAAGGGCGGCTACTCCGGACGCCCGATCCTGGCTTTCGTCATGGTTCCTTCGGGCAACAACGGTCCGGACAAGGAACTGCTGGCCAAGCTGGGCGGCAACGACAGCCGTTATACCACCCAGACCAGCCATTACCTGATGGACGACTACGACATCGTGACGCGCCGGTTGCGCGAACTGCAGCTGAACAACAGGACCGGTGCGCGGGTGAACGTTTTCTTCCTGCCGACGTACCTCAACGGTGACGACGGCGTCTTCAATATGCGCTATTACGACCTGCTGGTGGGCATGGACCTGACGGTATTCCCGTCCTACTATGAGCCGTGGGGCTACACTCCGCTCGAATCGCTGGCGTTCCGCGTACCTACGGTCACCACTTCGCTGGCCGGCTTCGGCCTGTGGGTGGAGGACCACTGCGAGCAGCCGCATCCGGGCATCCTGGTCATCGAACGCAACGACTCCAATTATGATAGCGTCGTCGACAACGTCGCCGCCCGCATCAGAGAGGTGTCCGAATTCGATTCCGATGCTTTCGCGGCCTGCCGGGAAAATGCCGGCAAGGTATCTGAGATCGCGCTGTGGCGCAACAACATCGTCTACTATAAGGAAGCCTATAACGCCGCCATCGAAAAGGTCCAGGCTTCGCGCAAGGATTTCACGGAAATTCCCGACGACCACCATCAGCCGGTTACCCGCTACGCTGCGGGCCGTCCGGCCTGGTCGAGCGTGTTCATCGGCCGGGAGCTTCCCGAACGGCTGAAGCATCTCGAAGCGCTGGCCAAGAACCTGTGGTGGTGCTGGAACCAGAGTGCCATCGAACTGTTCCAAAGCGTCGATCCCGAACTCTGGAAATCCACGGGCGGCAACCCGCTCCTGCTTCTCGACAAGATTCCGCTCAAGCAGTACCGCCAACTGGAGCGTGACACCGCGTTCCTGGGCCGTCTCGACGCCGTGTATGCTGAATTTGAGGCCTATATGGCCGAGAAAGCGAACCGTCCCGGAGCCCGCGTCGCCTACTTCTGCATGGAGTACGGTATCGATACCTCGCTGAAGATTTATTCCGGCGGTCTGGGCATCCTGGCCGGCGACTACCTCAAGGAAGCTTCCGACATGAAGGTCAATATGACCGCCGTCGGTCTGCTCTACCGCCACGGTTACTTCACCCAGCGGCTCTCCGCCTTCGGCGACCAGATCGCCGACTATGAGCCGCAGGATTTCACCAAGATCCCGGCCTATCCGGTCCGCGACGACAATGGCAACTGGGTGACGGTCAGCGTCGCATTCCCGGGCCGTAACATCAACGCCCGTATCTGGAAGGTGGAGGTGGGCCGTACCGACCTCTTCCTCCTTGATACCGACTATGAGGACAACCTGCCTGAGGACCGTCAGGTGACCCACCAGCTCTACGGCGGCGACTGGGAGAACCGTCTCAAGCAGGAGCTCCTGCTGGGCGTGGGCGGCATCCGTGCCCTGCGCGCTCTCGGCGTAGAAGCCGACGTGTACCACTGCAACGAAGGCCATGCCGCTTTCTGCGGTTTCGAGCGCCTGCGCGAATACATCCAGATCGACAACCTTTCCTATCAGGAAGCCCTCGAGGTGGTGCGCGCCTCTTCGCTCTTCACCACCCATACGCCGGTTCCGGCCGGTCACGACGCATTCCCTGAAGACCTGCTCCGCATCTACATCTCGCACTATCCGGAAAGGATGAAGATCGACTGGCCGACCTTCATGAGCCTGGGCAAGATCCACGTGGAGAATCCGCTCGAGAAGTTCTCGATGAGTTTCCTGGCCGCCAATCTCTCGCAGGAGATCAACGGCGTGAGCTGGCTGCACGGCAAGGTGAGCCAGAAAATCTTCGCACCGATGTGGCCCGGCTATCTGCCCGAGGAACTGCACGTGGATTCTGTGACCAACGGCGTCCATTATCCCACGTGGACGGCGCCGGAGTGGAAGGAAATCCACGCCCAGGTCTTCGGACCCGAATTCCAGACGCACCGCTATGACAAGCGTTGTTTCGACGGCATTTACCAGGTGCCCGACGAGAAGATCTGGAAGACCCGCAACCTGCTTCGCAAGCGCCTGATCGACAAGGTGAAGGAAGTGATGGCGGATACGCAGCTCACCAGCCACTACTCGCCCCACGAGATCGTCAAGATCCGCAAGACCCTGCGCGACGACGTGCTGACCATCGGTTTCGCCCGCCGCTTCGCCACTTACAAGCGCGCCTCGCTGCTGTTCAGCAACCTCGAACGTCTGGCCGACATCGTCAACAATCCCGACCATCCGGTCCAGTTCCTGTTCGCGGGCAAGGCCCATCCGGCCGACCGGGCCGGCCAGGACCTGATCAAGCGCATCATCGACATCTCCAAGATGCCGCAGTTCATCGGCAAAATCGTCTTCGTGCCCAATTACGATATTTCGATCGCGAAATTGCTGGTCCAGGGCGTCGATGTCTGGATGAACAACCCGACGCGTCCGCAGGAAGCTTCCGGCACGAGCGGCGAGAAAGCCGTGATGAACGGTGTCATGCACTTCTCCGTGCTCGACGGCTGGTGGGTGGAAGGCTATAAGCCGGGTGCCGGCTGGGCCCTGAAGATGGAGCGGACCTACGACAACCAGTCGTTCCAGGACGACCTCGACTCGTCGACCATCTACAACATCCTCGAGACGGAGATCGCCCCGACCTATTATGCCCGCAACGCCGGAGGCCTGCCCAAGCAGTGGATCGAAATCATCAAGAACACCGTGGCACAGGTGGCCTGCAACTTCACCACCAACCGGATGATGACCGACTACTGCAACAAGTACTACGAGCCTCTGAAAGAGCGTTCCGCCAAACTGCTGGCCGACGACTTCAGCCTCGCCCGCGACATCGCCTTCTGGAAGAAGCGCGTCCGCCGCGAGTGGGAGCACCTGGAGATCCTTTCGTACACCCGTCCCGACAATGTCCGTTCTTCGCTGACCATCGGCCAGAACTATACTTCGGAGCTGGTGGTGTCGATCGGCGACCTCGACCCCGCCGACATCGGTGCAGAAATTCTCCTGACGGAGCAGAACGCCAAGGGCGAACACCATATCGTGGCGATCTACGATTTCCAGCTGGCCGAATTCCACGACGGCGTGGCCACGTACCGTGCTTCCATCGTGCCCGAGATGGCCGGTATGTATGAGTCGGCCGCCCGGCTCTACGCCAAGAATCCGGACCTGCCGCACCGGCAGGATTTCGAACTGGTGAAATGGCTGTAGCGGCGACCGGTTTTTTCGACGGCGTACATCTGGGGCACCGGCAGGTACTCGACCAGTTGTGCGCCGTCGCCCGTGCGCGGGGGGAGGAGAGCCTTATCGTGACCTTCTGGCCGCATCCGCGCAGTGTCCTGCAGCAGGATGCCGACCGGCTCCGGCTGCTGACGACGCTGCTGGAGAAGAAGGAGCGCTGCCTGGCCTGCGGCGTGGACCGTTTCGAGGTCCTGCCGTTCACCCGGGCATTCAGCCGCCTTTCCGCCGAGACATTTATCCGCGATTATCTGGTCGGCCGTTTCGGTGTAACGGCTCTGATCCTGGGTTATGACCACCGGCTCGGCCACGACGATTTCGACACCCCGGAACAGATGGCCGAAGTCGTGGCGCGCTGCGGCGTAATGCCGGTGCGTGTCCCGGCCGTTGCGGTGGGTGCGGGTGCGGTGAGTTCTACGCAGATCCGGGATGCCCTGGCCGCCGGCGACGTGACCCGCGCCGAGGCGATGCTGGGCTATCGTTACGGCCTTTGCGGCGTGGTCGTGGCCGGCAACCGGCTCGGCCGGACGATCGGCTTTCCGACGGCGAACATGCAGTTGTATGAGCCTCTGAAGCAGATTCCCGCGAACGGTGTCTATGCCGTATGGGTCGATGTCCTTGGCCGGCGCCACAAAGGTGTATGCAATATCGGTACGCGCCCGACAGTGGGTTTGGGCGGCGGCCGGACTATCGAGACACATATCCTTGATTTTGACGAAGATATTTACGGACTGGACCTGCGTATAGAGTTTTGTGCCCGGCTTCGTGACGAACGGCGTTTCGATTCTATGGAGGCACTCGGGCGACAACTCGCGCAGGACCGGCAAAAGGCGGCGGAGATGCTTGTTGTATAAATAAAAAGTATTATCTTTGCAGAAATATTGAACGTTGAAAGGGTCCCGCTACGGATGGGATTCTTTTCTTTTTAACATTTTTAACAATGGGAGAAGCACATTATGTAACGCAGGAAGGGCTCGACAAGTTGCGCGAAGAACTCGCCGCAATGATCGCCGAGCGTCCTGTCATCTCGAGAGCCATTGCGGAGGCCCGCGACAAGGGGGACCTCTCCGAAAATGCGGAGTACGACGCCGCACGTGAAGCGCAGGGCATGCTCGAGTTGAAAATCAGCAAGATGCAGGATCTGATCGCCAATGCCAAAGTCATTGACGAATCGAAGATCAATACGGATCAGGTTCAGATGCTGACGAAAGTCAAACTGAAGAATCTGGGGAACGGGGCAACCGTCACCTACACGCTGGTCGGCGAAAGCGAGGCCAACATCATGCAGGGGAAGATTGCGATGACCACGCCCATCGGACGTGCCCTGATGGGCCACCGGAAAGGCGAAGTGGTCGATGTGACCGTTCCTTCCGGTGTCATCAAGTTTGAAATCCTGGAAATCTCGATTTAGCCATGGCCTCCATCTTCAGCAGAATCGTCGCGGGTGAGATCCCTTCCTGGAAAGTGGCCGAAGACGACCGCTTCTATGCCTTCCTCGACATCAATCCGCTGGCCGAAGGCCATACGCTGGTGATTCCCAAGCAGGAAGTCGATTATATCTTCGATCTCGACGAAGAGACCTATGCCGGGCTCTGGCAGTTCGCCGCCCGTGTGGCCCGTGCCATCGGGTCGGTCATCCCCTGCAAACGGGTAGGCGTGGCCGTGCTGGGTATGGAAGTGCCGCACGCCCACATCCATCTGGTACCGCTCCAGACGGAAGGCGACATGGACTTCAGGAAAGAGAAGAAACAGCTTTCGCCGCAGCGCTTCGCGGAAATCGCCGCGAGCATCGGCGAGGCGTTCCAAAAACAATGCGCTTTATGAAACGACTGATTCCCTGGATTATGGCTGCCGTTGTGGCGGTATCGTGTTCGACGACGCCTACGGCCCACATTTCCGCTACGCTTGAAAGTGTGCCCGACTCTTCCGTCGTGCTGCAGAAACTCAACTACAACCGCCTGGTACCGGTCGATACCATCCGGACCGACAAGTCCGGGCATTTCGACTACACGGTGGACCTGACGGGAAATGAGCCGTATTTCTATTATCTCTATCTGGGTGACAAGCCCGTGGCTTCGATGGTCCTGCTTCCGTCCGACCGGGTCGCCATCACGGTGTCGGCTGAAGGAAGTTTCCGTATCGAAGGCTCCGAGGAATCCGCTTTGCTGAAAAAGGTCAACGAGGATTTTGCGGAGACGACGGGGCGTATGAACGCTCTTGCGGCATCGCTGGGAGAAGATTCTACAGATGAAGAGGTCAAGGCGGTCAATTCGGAGCTCTCGCGGATGTATGTCGAGTATAAGCGGCAGGCCATCAAGCACGTGATCAGCCATCCCCGTTCCATCACCTCGGCCGTCGTCCTGTTCCAGCGGTTCAGCGATAATCTCCCGGTTTTCGGCCAGGAGACCGACGGACTCCTGTTCAAGACGGTCCGGGATTCACTGGAACTGGTTTATCCGAATTCCGAGTTCCTTACGGCCCTGCGCGACGAGGTGGATATGCGCGCCAAGAATCTTGAGCTGTCAAACCGCTTCGGCGATGCCTCGGTCATCAGTTTTCCTGAATTGTCGTTGCCCGATGCAGATGGCAATACCCGTCTCCTTTCGGAATTGGAAGGCAAAGTGATCGTCCTTTCGTTCTGGAGTGTCAGCCAGGACGAACACAAGATGTTCAACGTAGAACTGGCCGATCTTTACCGGAAATATCACGACCGGGGGCTGGAGGTCTATCAGGTGAGTCTCGACATCGACAAGCCCAGCTGGGCTGCGACGGTCAGGAGCCAGGGACTTCCGTGGATCAGCGTCAATGACGGTCTGGGCATCGATTCTCCGTCCGTGCTGGCATATAATATCAGCCAGATTCCGTCGATGTTCGTAATCGACAGGGCGGGAAATCCGGTGGCCAACGACGTATTCGAAAAGGATGCGCTGGAGCGCCTGCTGCAGAGCCTGCTATAAGACCGATTTCCGGCTGATGCCGGCGACAAACTCCTTGAGATAGAAGGGTTCGAAGTACGCAATGTCTTCGAACTCTTTCTTTTTGAGCGATTCCAGCGCCGGTTGCAGCATCGCGGACGCGAGCGGGTAGCATTCCCGGAACGTGGCGTTGGGGTGGGCGCAGACGTCCTGGAATTTGGTGACGCCGGTACCGATGAAAAGGACGCTTCCCGCTTCGAGCTCTTCCCGATAGCTGTCTGCGTCAAGGATGACGGCTTCCGTTTCACCGAGCCGCTTGCCCTGCCCGTCGAACGGAGCGGCGTAGACTTCCATCCGGCGTGCATCGATCATTGCGATGATGCGGTCGTAGCTGCCTTCTGCCTGCAGGGCGAGGATGCGGAGCGTATCTACGCCGATCAGCGGTTTCCCGCATCCGAAACAGACGCCCTTGGCCGTCGAGACCCCCACGCGCAGCCCGGTGTAGGAGCCGGGGCCTTCACTTACGGCCACGGCATCCAGGTCGGCCGCCTTCAGGCCTGCTTCCTCCAGTACCTCTGCCAGGTAGGGGGCCAGCATCGAGGACTGCCTCCGGGGGAGTTCGTCCACCCGGCCGGCGATGATCCGGCCGCTGTCGGACAGGGCAACGGAACAACACTCCGTACTGGTTTCGATCATCAGGATTCGTTCACGCATCGTATTATTGCTTTTATGGCGACGGTCTGACCCGCCGGCCTGCTGTAAGTCTCTTTTCCACCATCTCGGACGGCCCCGTGACGACCGGTTCGCCTTCTTCCAGCCCTTCCCGGATTTCAATCCGGTCGTGGTCCTGGATGCCGGTGACGACCTTTCGCGCCTGAACTGTCCGGCCGGGACCGACCACCCAGACAAAAGTTTCCTTTTCGCGGGTAAACACGCCCGAGACGGGGAGCGCCAGGCAGCCGGAGCGTTTTTCAGTGACAATGTTTACGGCGGCGGACATACCGGGCAGGAACTTCACCGAGTCCGGGAGCAGTTCGATCCGGACCGCAAAGTTAGTAACTTGATCGAAGCGCTCATCCATATTTTTCGCGGAATTTGCGATTTGTGTCACCACGCCCCGGAATTCCCGCCGGGGATAGGCGTCGATTTCGACGCGGACACTGTCGCGGAGCCTGATGCGGACGATGTCGTTTTCGCCCACTTCGACACCGACCTCCATCCGGCTGAAATCTGAGATCCGGAGCAGTTCCGTACCGGCCATCTGGCTCGTCCCTACGACCCGTTCGCCCTTCTCCACGCTGAGGCGCGATACGATACCGTCTATGGGCGCGTACAGGGTGGTCTTCTGCAGGTTTTCCCGGGCTTCCTTAAGTGCGGCCTCTCCGCTCCGGATAGCGAATTCGGCCGCTTTCAGACTGCTTTCGGCGATTTCCAGTTCCGTTCTGGACTGCTGGAATTCCACGGCCGAGATGGCGTTGAGTCCGTACAGTTTCCTGTCGCGCTCCTGGTTGAGGCGCGCCTGACGGACTTCCGCCCGCTGCCGGGCATACTGGGCCTTCAGGCTTCCGAGCGAGGCGCCTGCCTGGTCGACTTGGGAAAGGTACTGGTCCTGGCGGATCTTGAGGATCAGGTCGCCGGCACGGACCGTATCGCCTTCTCCTACGAAGATTTCCACGATCTCGCCTGAGACCTCCGGCGAGATCCGTACTTCCACGACCGGGCGTATGACGCCGGATGCCGGAACGGTCTCTACCAGGTCTTCACGGCCGACGGCCTGCACGTTCACTTCCGGTGCGGGCTCCCGGCAAGTGCGCAGCAAAAGCGCCGGCAGTAAGACGGCTCCTGTGACAATCAGGACCGTACGTCGCCTTCTTGTCATTTTCATCCGCTTCATGGCCGGTAACGTTCCAGTTGTTTGAGTTGGAAAAGGTATTGCCATTTGGCCTGCAGGTAGTCGGACACAGCCTTGAAATGGTTGTTGCGGGCTATGATGTAGTCGAGGGCCGTTGCGGCGCCCAGGTTGTATTTGGCCTCCGTGATTTCGAGCAGGCCCTGCATCGCCCGGAGCGTCTCCCCGGCCGAAAGGTATTTCTGGCAGCAGTTCTCGGCTTCGATGGTGGCGCTGTGGATTTCTTCTGCGATCCGTATGCGTGTTTCCTCAGCAGCCAGTCGGGCCTGTGCCAGGGCCAGCCGTCCCTGTCGTGCCCGGGACAGGACCTCCCCGGCATTGAAAATGGGGATTCCAAGCTGGAATGAGAGGGAGGGGTTCCGGTTCTCGTCGAGTTGCGTGCGGAAGGGCTCCTCCGAAGCGCTGCTGTAGTAGGTGCCGTAGCCGGCCGTCAGTGAAAGGTTGGGAAGAAATGCACCCCAGGCGCCGGTCTGCAGATGGCGGCTTTCCTCGATGCGGGCCCTGGCACTTCGGATCCGCGGGTCGTGTCCCAGCCAGTTTTCCACCTGCCCGTCGGTCATGACCGGAATCCGGGCTGCGATGGTGTCGTTTCCGAAACTGTCGCCTGCCACGAAACTCGAATCCGGAGGAAGGTTCATCAGCCGGGTAAGATCGAGCGTGGCAGTCCGGACGCGGCAGCCGGCTTCCACCATCGCGGCCTTCTCCGAGGCCATCTGCGCTTCCATCTCGTTGAGCGCACTTTTCGGCTGGCTGCCCGCATCCACAAGTTGTGCAGTCCGTTCTTTCTGTTGCACGATGGTCTCGAAGCGCTCCCGGGTATAAGCGTGGATCTGTCGGGCCAGCATCAGTTGCAAGTAGGCGGCGGTGACGTCCACGGCCAGGTTTTCGCGCAGGCCGTCCGCATCGAGTGTCGCAGCTTCCAGGGCCTTTTTCGCAGCATTCCGCTGCGCGTGCCGGGCCAGGCCGCCGAACAGGGAGACGGAAGCCTGTACGGAAGCGCCTGTGCCCCGTGTCAGTTTGTTGCGGACGATGACCAGCTCCTGCATGTCCACGCTCCTTCCCCAGTTGTATTCCTGCGCGATGCGGGCGTTGAGGGAAGGCAGATGGTCCAGGCAGCGGCGCGTATATTCGGCCTGTTTGACGGCAATTTCGATATCCTGTTTCCGGATGTCGAGATTGTGTGCCAGGGCATAGGCGACGCAGCGGTCGAGCGACCAGGTTTCCTGGGCCGGAAGCGGAAGGGCCGGCGCGATGAGGATCAGGGATAGGATAAGTTTTCTCATCTTATGGGATAAAGGGGTCTCTCCGAAGAGAGACCCGGTCAGAAGGAACGGTTTCAAGCCGTGGGAGTTTCTTTCTTGATCAGGAAAAGCGCCCCGAGGAAGCGGGCTATCACCCCGATGACATAGCCGATCGTGTAGAGGGCGTCCTGGGCCTTCTTGTCGACACCGCCCCATACCAGGGCGGCTTCCTGCAATTCGATCTGGTGCATGACATTCCCTCCTTATGACATATCTTTTCCCAAGAAGCCGTCTTTGAGTCCTTTCAGGAAATTCGGCAGATAATCCGCGAATGTGTCGATCAGGTTGCGGATTTTCTCGAAAATGGTGGCGAAGATGCCTTTGCCGCCGCCCCACACCTGGAGTTCGGAAGAATGCAGTTCTCTCAAACCCCTTTCAATCATCATTGTTTCTTCCATTGGTTGTAGTTTTACGTTTTTTCCATCCTTTCAGGTGTCTGGAACTGACCTTGTCCGTGCGCACGGATGCTTATTTCATAGTTGTACGATTCTGTCGGCCAGTGCGGCGTTGTCGCCGTTATGGGTGATCATCATCACGGTGCCGCCTTCGTCGCGGAAGCGGCAGACGCGCCGGAGCAGGCTCCGCTGCGATGCCTCGTCGAGCGAGGCCGTCGCTTCGTCGAGGATCAGGACGCCGGGTTGGTGATAGAGGGCGCGGGCCAGGGCGATGCGCTGCCGCTGTCCGCCCGACAACCTCCCTCCGCGTTCTCCGACTTTCGTGAAGAGGCCCATCGGAAGTTCCCGGACGAAGCCGTCGAGCTCCAGTTCCTCCAGCAGCCTGACCACCCGTTCCACATCCGGAACGGGTTCAAGGCAGGTAATGTTGTCGAGGATCGACGCGTTGAGCAGCTGCGGGTCCTGCGGAACGAGCGCCACGAAGCGCCGCCAGGCCTCCAGAGAAAAGAGGCGGATGTCGTGCGGGCCAAGCCGCACGGCGCCGCCCTGGACGGTATAATCCCGCATCAGCAATGCTGCGAGGGAACTCTTGCCGCAGCCGCTTGCGCCCTGGATGGCCGTGATCCGGCCGGCTTCGAGCGTGAGACTGAAGTCGTGCAGCAGCACCGGGCAGCCCGGATAGGAAAAGGTGATGCGGTCGAAACACAGGTCGGCGCCGGGTTGCGGGAGGAAATGACTGATGCCCGTCTCTTCGGGCGGGAGCTGCGTGATGTCGCCCAGCCGTTCGTATGCGATGCGGGCTTCCGTATAGCTGTCGTTGAGCCGGACCAGGTCGCTGAGCGGGGTTGAGAACCAGGCGGTCAGGGAATAGAAGGAGACCAATGCCCCGACCGTGAGCGTTCCGGAAAAGATATAGAGGGATCCGACCGTCAGGAGGGTGACGGTCAGGAGCTTGGCAATCCCGTCGGCCGCGGAGGCGAAGACGTCTGCCCAGCGTCCGCCCTGAAACAGTTTCCGTGTCAGCTGAAGGTATTCCTTTTCGATTTCCCGCAGCAGGCGCTCCCCGTTCCCATAGTGGCGGATGATCCTGACGGCGGCGATGCCCTCCACCGTACGCTCCTCGAAGACGGCGGACTGTTCGATAATGTCCCGGTTTACCCTTCTGTTCACCCGGTCGGCGGCCAGGTAAAGGATCAGATAGACAGGAATGAAGGCCAGCATCAGCAGGGCCAGCCGCCAATGCATCGTGAACATCAGGGTAAACGAGACAGCCAGCATCAGGACACCTGTAATCAGTGTGGAGACGCCTTCGATGAGGAAGCTCCGGACCTTAGCGGCGTCGCCGATCCTGGCGTGGAGTTCGCCGGTTCCGCGCCGGGTGAAAAAACCGGCCGGCAGCCGGAAGAGATGCCTCAGATAATCGAGGATCAGCCGGGTGTCGAGCGTCAGGCTCAGACGCAATGCGTAAAGGATGCGGCCGTAGCCGACCAGCAATGTACAGAGCATGACGGAGAGCAGGAGCGCTCCGGTACGGAGCAGGCCGGCCGTCTCCCGGTCCGGCAGCACCCGGTCGATGATATGTTGCAGGAACAGGGCCGTGCAAAGGCCGGCTACGATATAGACGGCCGAACCGGCCAGCATCAGGGCGTATTCCTTGAGGGACATCTGGCGCATGCAGTGGAGCAGGGAGTGCCGTTCGGGCCGTTCCTGACCGGCATCCCGGCTTTCGGGGCCGGGTTTGAGCGTCACAAGGTAGCCGGTCCATTGCTTGCGGAGTCTTTCGGTGGGGATCCGGACGCTCCGGCCAAGGGCCGGGTCCATGATGCGTGCCTGTTTGGGACTGAGCTTTTCGAGCACGATGAAATGCAGGTCGCCCCGCTCGGTGACGATGTGGAGGATGGCCGGTTCGGCAAGGCCGTAGAGTCCTGCGATGTCTTTTTCGTCGGACTTGTAGGCGGCTGCCTGGAATCCGATTTCCCGGCAGGCGTCGAGGATACCCTTGATGCTGGTGCCGGCCTGTGAGGTTCCTGAACTTTCCCGGATGAAGGTCAGCGGGACGGCCTGGCCGTAGTGCCGGGCTACGGCGGCTATGCAGGCCGCGGCGCAGTCGGACGGATCGTGTTGTCGTATGGCTGTTTTCATCGTCTTCAAAAAAAGAGGGAGCTCTCCTTCACGTGTCTTCTCGCCCTTCAAGACAATCCCGCTCACGCTCCCTCGCGTTTTATAGGAAAAAAATGACCGACAGGAGAGACAGCACCAGGGTAGCCGTAAGCAGAAGTGCATAAGGAAAGCCGGAAGAATTTTCGGAAAAAGGCAGAAGATGTTGTACTGTCTCTTCCAGGTCGGTCAGGCGTTGAATCCGGGTCTGAGGTTCCATTTGCGCAGGTCGTGTTTCCAAACGCAAAGATGGACATCGGAAACGGAATCCGTCCGACGAAAAGGCAATATCTTGCGCGGGGTCAGCGCAGCGGAAAATTTAAATTTGTTCGGGATGGAAAAGCTCCTTGAAGTGGGGGAACACCTCTTTGGAAAGATCCAGCAGGGCGGGGTAGAAACGGGACTCTTCCAATTTTTCTTTCGGGATGAAATCCAGCAGGTTATTGGCGGAATCGACGAAATAGACGACTACCGAGATCAGCAGGGCGAAGATGCAGAAGGTCATCACGATTCCGAGCAGTTTGTTGAGCCAGCCCAGCAGCGAAATCTTGATAATTTTCTCGATCATGCGGCCCAATAGGCCGAGAATCAGCGCAACTGCAAAAAAAATCAGGATGAAAGAAACGGCTTTCGCCCAGAAATCGCCGATTTTGACGTGTTCGGTCACCCATTCTCCGACCGGCGTGGCAAAGCGCAGGGAGAGCCGGATGCCGAAGAAGATGACGGCGAAGGCGACCAGTTGTCTGACCAGTCCGTTTTTGATGCCGAAATACAGGACCGGAAGGAAGCAGCAGACGATGATGATATCGATTACACCCATCTGGATCATTTTTACTTTACATACCCAAAATTAGTGAATTATCGTATCTTTGCAAATTCAAAATGAATCAATGTCCGTACGATATGAGTTTTGCCGAATATAAGAAACTGGACCTGGTGGAAGTCAATCAGGAAATCCGGGAACGTTGGGAGAAGGAGAACACGTTCCGCAACGTGTTGAAAATGAGTGAAGGCGCTCCGAACTTCATTTTCTTCGAAGGGCCGCCTTCCGCCAACGGAATGCCGGGTATCCACCACGTGATGGCCCGTTCCATCAAGGATGCCGTCTGCCGCTACAAGACACAGACGGGCTACCACGTCGAGCGTAAGGCGGGCTGGGATACGCACGGCCTTCCTGTCGAACTGGGCGTGGAGAAGAAACTCGGCATCACCAAGGCGGACATCGGTACGAAAATCTCGGTGGCGGACTACAATGCGACCTGCCGCACCGAGGTGATGAAATACACGAAGGAATGGGCCTCCCTGACAGAGCGTATCGGCTACTGGGTGGATATGGACGATCCGTACATCACCTATGACAACCGCTACATCGAGACGCTCTGGTACCTGCTTCGGAAGATTTACGACAAAGGCTTGCTGTACAAGGGATTCACCATCCAGCCGTACTCGCCGACCGACGGTACGGGCCTGAGTTCACACGAGCTCAACCAGCCCGGCTGCTACAAGGATGTGTCCGATACCACGGTGACCGCGCAGTTCGACGTGATCCGCGACGCCGCTTCGGAACGTTTCTTCGAAGACGGACTTCCGCTATGCATCCTGGCCTGGACCACCACGCCCTGGACCCTTCCGTCCAACACGGGCCTCTGCGTAGGTCCGAACATCGATTATGTGCGCGTCCGCTCCACCAATCCCTATTCGGGAGCCGAGGCCGTCTATATCGTGGCCAAAGAGTTGTGCGACACCTGGTTCAACCCGAAGGGAAAGATTCCGTTCACCGTGCTTGACGGCGTGTTCAAAGGCAGTGAGCTCGTCGGTATGCGCTACAGGCAGCTGATTCCCTGGTTCAAGCCCGACGGCGACGCCTTCCGGGTGATTCCGGGCGACTATGTGACGACCGAGGACGGTACGGGCATCGTGCACATCGCACCGACCTTCGGCGCCGACGACAAGCGGGTCGCCGCCGCCGCGGGCATCACCGGACTGCTGGTCATCGACCGGGACGGGAATCCGCAGGCGCAGGTGGACCGTCAGGGCCGCTTCTGCCGGATCGAAGACCTCGATCCCCTCTATGTGAAAACCCACGTGGATCCCTCTTATGCCGAATTCTCCGGCCGCTATGTCAAGGCCGGCTACAAACAATACTTCGAGCACGTGGATGAAGAGGGGACCCTCGACATCGACCTGTGCGTGATGCTGAAGTCCGACGGTCGCGCCTTCAAGGTACAGAAACACGTGCACAGCTATCCGCACAGCTGGCGGACCGACCTGCCCGTGCTGTACTATCCGCTCGATTCCTGGTTCATCAAGGCTTCCGCCGTCAAAGACGAAATGGTGGAACTCAATAAACAGATCACCTGGAAGCCGGCCTCCACCGGAACGGGCCGTTTCGGCCAGTGGCTCGAGAACATCCAGGACTGGAACCTGAGCCGCAGCCGTTTCTGGGGCACGCCGCTGCCGATCTGGCGGACCGAGGACGGAAAGGAGGAAATCTGCATCGGGACCGTCGCCGAACTGTATGCGGAAATCGAGAAGGCGGTCGCAGCCGGCGTGATGGAAAGCAATCCGCTGAAGGAGAAAGGCTTCGATCCTGCCGATATGAGTCAGGAAAACTATGGCCGCATCGACCTGCACCGTCCGTATATGGACCGGATCTTCCTGGTTTCGCCCACGGGCCGCAAGATGATCCGGGAGACCGACCTGATCGACGTCTGGTTCGATTCCGGTGCCATGCCCTATGCCCAGGAGGGGCTCCGGAACCTGGGCAGCGAAAAGTTCGGCGCAACGGCCGACTTCATCGCCGAAGGCGTCGACCAGACCCGCGGCTGGTTCTATACGCTTCACGCCATCCATACGATGGTCAGCGGCACACCGGCCTTCAAGCGTGTGATTTCCAACGGCCTGGTTCTCGACAAGGCGGGCAACAAGATGAGCAAGCGCCTGGGCAACGCCGTGGATCCGTTCAAGGCTCTCGACACCTACGGTGCCGATGCGCTCCGCTGGTATATGCTCACCAACGCCGAACCCTGGGACAATCTCAAGTTCGATGAAAGCGGTGTTGAAGAGGTGCGGCGCAAGTTCTTCGGCACGTTCTACAACACCTACGCGTTTTTCGCCCTTTATGCCAATATCGACGGCTGGGATCCGGCAATGTCCGGTCCGGCCGGGAATGGCGAAGGCCTTGAAATCGACCGGTGGATCGTGTCCCGCCTGAACTCCCTGATCCGTGACGTGCGTGCAGCCTATGAGGATTACGATATCAAGACCGCCGGCCGCCTGATCGAGAGTTTCGTGTGCGACGACCTGTCCAACTGGTATGTGCACCTGAACCGCAGGCGCTATTGGGCGGGTGCGATGACGGCCGACAAGCAGGCTGCCTACCGGACGCTTTACGAGGCCCTGGTGAAGGTTGCCGTGCTGATGGCCCCGATCGCTCCGTTCTTCGCCGACCGGCTCTATCTCGACCTGACCGCTCCCTGCCATCCCGTGGAAGGATGTTCCGTCCATTTCGTGCAGATGCCCGATGCGGACGTCTCCCTGATCGACGCTGACCTGGAAGAGCGCATAAGCCTTTCCCAGACAGCCACTTCAATGGTGCTCGCACTTCGCAAGAAAGTGGGTATCCCGGTCCGTCAGCCGCTGAAGAAGATGCTGGTTCCGGTTATTTCCGAGCAGGTCCGGGCACAGATGCAGGCTGTGAAGGATTTGATTCTCAGTGAAGTGAATGTCAAGGAGATGGAGTTCGTGGAGAACACCGAGGGAATCCTGACCAAGAAGATCAAACCCAATTTCAAGACGTTGGGCAAGGTATACGGCCCGCGGATGAAGGAAATCGCCGCGGCGATGGGTACGCTCGGACAGTCCGTCATTTCCGACATCCAGCGTGCTGAGACGGCCGGCGAAGTCTACACCCTTTCGCTCCCCGGCGGGGAAGTGGTCCTCAATCCGGGCGACTACCAGATTTCTTCCGAGGATATGCCGGGCTGGCTGGTGGCCTCACAGGGCGCGTTGACCATCGCCCTGGACGTGGAACTGACGCCGGAACTCCGGCAGGAAGGTATGGCACGTGAATTGGTAAACCGTATCCAGAATCTGCGCAAGGCTTCGGATTTCGCGGTGACCGACCGCATCGAAGTGGTCATCGCTCCGGACAAGGCCCTGCAGGAAGCACTGGAGCGCTTCGGGTCCTATGTCTGCGCCCAGACGCTGGCCCGCAGCATCCGGTTCGAAGACAAGCCCGAAGGCGCGGTCGAAGTGGAATGGGAAGACGGAACGCTTGCAATTGCTGTTGCGAGATTGAAATAAAAAAGTTAAATTTGAGTTTTAAACGAGATAGCTATGGCAAAGAAGAAAGAAGAACCCGTCGAGAAGGTTCGCTACAGTGACGAGGAGCTGCAGGAGTTCAAGGAACTGATCCTGCAGAAGCTTGAGAAGGCCAAGAGGGATTACAACATGCTCCAGGCCCAGATCGACCATAGTAGCAGCAACGATACGGAAGATACTTCCCCGTCGTTCAAGGTGCTCGAGGAAGGCTCCGCTTCCCAGGCGAAGGAAGAGGCGAGCCAGCTGGCGGCGCGTCAGTACAAGTTCATCCAGAATCTGGAAGCCGCGCTCATCCGCATCGAGAACAAGACCTATGGCATCTGCCGGGAAACGGGCAAACTGATTCCGAAGGAACGCCTGAGACTCGTACCGCATGCGACGCTCAGCGTTGAGGCAAAGAACAAGCGATAAGCGATGAAAGTCTCCAAGGGCGCCAGGATTACGATCCTCGTTGTTCTGCTGCTGATTGTCGACCAGGTCGTCAAGATCCTGGTCAAGACGAATATGTCCATCGGGCAGAGCATCCACGTCCTGGGCGACTGGTTCCAGATCCTCTTCATCGAGAACAACGGGATGGCCTTCGGCCTGCAGTTCGGCGAAGGGTGGGGCAAACTGGCGCTCAGTCTCTGCCGCATCGTCCTGATCGTATTGATTATCATTTACCTGCGGAAACTGCTTAAACGGCCCGAAACCCCGAACGGGGTGCTGGTCGGCCTGGCTCTCATTCTCTGCGGGGCCATCGGCAATATGATCGACTCGATGTTTTACGGCATTATCTTCGACTATGCACCGTTCCTTTACGGCAAGGTGGTGGATATGCTGTACTTCCCGCTCATCGATACCACGCTCCCGGCGTCATTCCCCATCTGGGGCGGACAGCACATCATCTTTTTCCGTCCGATTTTCAACATTGCCGACAGCTGCATTACCTGCGGGGCGATCTATCTGCTGATTTTCCAGTGGAAATTTTTTGCCAAGAAGTAATTTTTATATTTTTGTATCAGTAACGGAAGGTTGGCCGAGTGGTCGATGGCGGCAGTCTTGAAAACTGTTGGGCGGTCTCCGTCCCGGGGGTTCGAATCCCTCACCTTCCGCAACCATGAAAAAAATCGTATTATTCACCTTGTTCGTGGCCGTCTGTTGGAGTCAGACCGCCGCGCAGAATCCCTTTTTACAGAAACGATACAAGACCCCGTACGAGATTCCCCCGTTCGAGATCCTGACTATCGACAACTACCGCGAAGGCATGCTCAAGGGTATGGAGGCCCACAAGCAGGAAATCCAGGCCATCGTGGACAATCCTGAGGAACCGAGTTTCGAAAACGTCATCGTGGCCCTCGACAAGAGCGGCAAGCTGATGTCCAAGACCAGCTCCGTGTGGGGCTCGCTCAACAGCGCCAGTTCCACGCCGGAACTCCAGGCCTTTGCCCGCGAGATGAACCCGCTCACCGCCGCCCACAGCAACGAGATGCGGATGAACAAGAAACTTTTCGAGAAAGTAAAGTATGTCTACGACCATCAGGACAAGTACAATCTCGACAAGGAGCAGAAACGTCTGCTGCAGAAAACCTACGACGGCTACGTCAACGGAGGCGCCCTGCTTGACGACGCAGCGCAGGCCGAGATCGCGAAGATCAATATGGAACTTTCCAAGCTTCAGCTCCAGTTCAGCCAGAACCTGATGCACGATACCAACAACACCTATGTCATCGTCGACACGGTGAAAGAACTTGAAGGCCTGTCGCAGGACAACATCGACCGCGCCGCAGCCCTCGCGGAGCGCATCGGCCAGAAGGGCAAGTACGCTTTCAACATGCAGCGTCCCAGCTGCAATCCCGTGCTGCAGTACTGCAAGAACCGGGATCTTCGCAAGAAGGTGTACGAGATGTACAACAACCGTTGCAACCACAACGACGAGTATGACAACAAGGCCCTGGCGGCCCGTATCATCGAACTGCGCCTGAAACGCGCCAACATCATGGGCTATACCGATTATGCCGCGATGTCGCTCAAAGACCGGATGGCGGAGAACGCCGCCAACGTCTATGCGCTGCTCGACCAGATCTGGGCTCCGGCCGTGAAAAAGGCCAACGAAGAAATCGCCGACATCAAGGCGATGATGAAGAAAGACCGCGTCAAGGGCGAACCCCAGCCGTGGGACTATATGTACTATCTCGACAAGGCCAAGAAAGCCAAGTTCGACATCGACGACGCCCTCGTCTCCGAATACCTGGAGATCAACCAGGTGCAGCAGGGCATCTTCTACGTGGCCAACAAGCTCTACGGCCTCTCCTTCAACGAGCGGACCGAAGACTATCCGCAGTATGAGAAGACCGCCAAGTCGTGGGACGTGATCGACCGCAATGGCAACGTGATCGCCATCTTCTACAGCGACTACTTCCCGCGTGACGGCAAGGGCGCCGGCGCCTGGTGCGGCGGCTTCCGCGGCCAGACCTACGACGGGGCACAGCGCGTGCAGCCCATCGTGACGAACGTCTGCAACATGACCCTGCCTTCCGGCGACAAACCGGCCCTCCAGACCATCGACAACGTGGAAACCATGTTCCACGAGTTCGGCCACGCCCTCCACTCCTTCTTCCGCAACGTCCACTACAGCGGCGTCTCGGGCACCGAGCGCGACTTCGTGGAGCTTCCTTCCCAGATCAACGAGCACTGGGCTTTCGAGCCCGAGGTGCTGAAGGTCTATGCGAAGCACTACAAGACGGGTGAAGTGATCCCGCAGGAACTCATTGACAAGATCGAAGCCAGCGGCAAGTACGGCCAGGGATTCGCCACGGTCGAGTATCTCGCCGCCTCCTATGTGGATATGGACCTCCACGTGCTGACCGAGGTTCCCGCCAATTTCGACGTGATGGAATTCCAGGCGAAGAAACTCGCCGAACGCGGCATTCCCAAGCAGATCCTCCCGCGCTACAGCGTGACCAACTTCAGCCACTCCATCGGCGGCGGCTACAGCGCCGGCTACTACAGCTACATCTGGGCCGAGGTGCTCGACTGCGACGCTTTCCAGGCCTTCAAGGAGACGGGCGACATCTTCAATCAGGACGTCGCGCAGCGCTTCTGCAAGTTTGTGCTCACACCGGGCGGCATCGACAAGGGGATGGTGATGTACCGGAACTTCCGTGGCCGTGACCCGAAGGTGGACGGACTGCTCGAGAACCGTGGCCTGAAATAATCTTTCGACAGGACACAAAAAAAGAGAGGGTGAATTGAATCACCCTCTCTTTTTCTTTTTTGTAGCGGGAGCCAGGATTGAACTGGCGACCTCATGATTATGAATCATGCGCTCTAACCAGCTGAGCTATCCCGCCGGTTGTTGAGGTAGACGGATTCGAACCGCCACTAAGAGGACCAGAATCTCTTGTGCTGCCATTACACCATACCTCAATAGACTCTCCGCCAGCGGCTGCTGCCGCTTTTGTTTGCGGACTGCAAAGGTAGAAAAAGTATTTGGGTTTGCAACAAAAAGTTTGATTTTTTTGAAGGGATACGTTTATTCGGGCTTCCGGACCAGGTGGCGCTCCACGGCCTTGGTGCCTTCGTACAGCTCAAAACCGTCGCTTCCGTCGGGGAAAGTACGTCGGGCGAAGGTGTAGTTGCGGTGTTCCTTGACGGCCTGCTTGACGGCTGCCAGGGCGGCTTCGCCACTGTCGTAGCGGAAGGTAAGGATTTCCGGTTCCGCTGTCCTGGCCCTGGCTGCCGGCTGGGCGGAGCGCCGCATCTTCTCGTCGAATTCCCGGTCCCACTGGCGGTAGTATTCGAGTTTCGGATCTTCGAAGAGCGAGAGCTGCAGGTCGGTCTCGTGGGTGAGTTTCGAAACGCCCAGTCCGACCTGACGCAGGGGTGTAACGCCATCCCATAGCGTGGCGGCCAGGCGTCGGGCTTCGTTGAGGATGAGAGCCGTCACGTCGGTCGGCCGGGCCATCTGCGCCTGACGCTGGGCGACGGAAAAGTCGCGGTGCTTGATGAAGACGGAGACACAGGATGCCTTGAAATCGTCACGCCGGATCCGATGGGCGACGATGCAGGCCACATTGAACAAGGCCCGGTCGAGTTCTTTTGCCGTATCGATATCGTGTGCGAACGTTCGCTCCGCACTGTAACTCTTCGCTTCCTGGAAGTCGGTCTCAACAGGGCTGTCGTCGATTCCGTTGGCCGAGTCGTGAAGGCCGCCGGCGGCCTTCACGCCG
>JAFRRF010000026.1 GCA_017428245.1 Bacteroidales bacterium | reverse complement strand
GTCACAGCCTTCGAGCATCAGTTTATGTGCGGAACACCCCGCTCCGCGGCCGGCGGCCGGAAGGGGGTGTTCATTGGTGAAACCGCTGCCGTCAAAGAGACGGTCGAGCGTGGCTTGTTTGCCTATCTGAGCGATATCTGTTCGGGACATCTTGGGAAATTTTTCCCAAAGATACGATTATTCGGGCAATTTCTTGACGACATCCCATCCGGAGATGACATCGCCGTAGAGATAGAAGGTAACCAGGAAGGTCGTACCGCTGGCCTGGTCGGTGACTTCGTAGTTCCGGGTGATGTCGCGGCTGCCCACAAACGTGTAGTCGCCGAGCGACAGCGGAGCGAATTCGGGGACCTGGACCGGAGGATCGCCCCTCCGGCGCCGCTGGTTCCAGTCGAAGCCGGCGATCAGGTATTGCATCCGCTTCTCGATCTGCGCCATGACGCCGGGATGGTGGAACGGATCGGTGTCGGCGCGACCGGGCGCCTTGACCTTCGGAAGCCGCCCGCCGTTCGCCGCCACGACAGCGCGGACGCTGTCGGTATAGGCTTTGAACCGGGCTGTCTGTTCCGGCGTACGGATGCCGTCGACCGTGAAGATCGAGATGCCCTGGGCGCCGGCCCGGAACGCTTCGTCCATGCAAGCGGTGATGTCGTCACTGTACATAATGCCGCAGTAGAGCTGGGTATCAGGATTCTTGTCGTAGTAATTCTCCGCCGTGCAGTCGAAGGCGAACGAAGGATCCAGCGTATAGAAATTGTGGTAGACCATCGGGAAGACGACGTCGAGATCCCATTTTCCCCAGTCCTGGCGCACCATGCGCGAAGCCATCTTCGGGGTCGGGAAGGGGGAGGCGCCCATCACCTTGCCGTAGGAATGGACCGTCTCGGCCATCATGTTGGCCACTTCCGTGATCTGGTCGCAGCGGAACTGCCGCCACTGGACATCCTGGGACGGATCCTCCTGCTCCCGCGGATCATAGCCGTATTTTTCCTTGAACAGCCGGATCATCTCCGGATGGTACCCGAAGTCCCATTCGGGATACTCCCGGTCCTGGATGATTCCGTAGCGGGGCCACAGGGTGGTCGGGAGCACGACGTCGACGAAGCGGTGGTAGTCGATGGCGATGCCGTCGAGTCCGTCGACCTCGCAGTAGGCGCGGATCTTCTCGTTGAGGAATTCGCGCACTTCGGGTAAGGCCGGGCACAGGAACTTGTAGTAGTCCACATAGGCCGTCGTGTCGGCCAGGCTGCGGCCCAGCCGGTTGACGCTCAACCATTCGGGGTGTTCCTGGAGGATCTTGCCCCGGTCGTGTTCGAGGTTCATGGTCCAGATCCAGGCATAGACCGTGATGCCGTGGGCGTGGGCGGTGGGCATGATGCGGCGATAGTCGTCGGGCGTCGGGGCGTTGAGCAGGATGCCGTCGATGCCCACATCATTCAGTTTCTGGCAGACGGCTTCGAAATCGGTGTTCGGACGCAGGTCGAGCCAGGTCCAGAAGAGCGGGTAGGCCGGTTCGGCTTTCTTTTCCCCGCAGGCGGAGACGCTCAGCAGGGCGGCCAGGGCCAGGAACAGGAATACGCTTCGTTTCATAGGGTTTTATTTTACGGGAATATCGCGGGTCGGGACGACGACGCCTCCGGCCTCGTCATAAATGGTGACATAGATGTGGCCGCGCTCGACCCGGACGTCGAGCCGCGACTCGCTGTCGTTGACCAGGATCGGGAACGCATTGTTCATCGTTCCGGCCGGGTGATAGAAGTACTGGTGCAGGTCCGCGCCGATCATCAGGTCGATACCCGCCTTGTTGAGCAGGGGAACGAAGTTGTGGTTCATCCAGGTATGCGGCACAAAGTCGTCGGGGATGCCCGGATCGATCATCGGGGCGTGCAGGATGCAGATCTTGACGGGCGCCTTGCGGAATGCGGGTTCCTGCATGGCTTTCTCGGCCCAGGCCATCTGCTCCCGCAGATAGTCTTCGTAGATTCGGTCGCCGGTCAGGGCGAGGGAGTTGGCCACGCCGGTCTCGCCGGCATCCAGGACGATGAAGGCCACGGGGCCTTCGCGGAAGGTGTAGTAGTACGGAGCGGATTCCGCCTTCGGGAAGATTTTTTCCACCAGCGCGACGCCGCTGCCGCGGCCTTCGTGATTGCCGCGGGCGAAGAAGACGGGCAGGTTGGCGCCGTAAGGTCCCAGCGGACTCACTTCGTATTTGACCAGGCTGTCGACCGTCCAGTTGCCTGCCGAGATGATGTCGCCGTTGAGGAGCAGGAAATCATTGCTGTCGAGGTCGATGTCATCGAGCAGGGCCTCGTAATGGTCGAGCCGCATATGGACGTCGTTCATCACGGTGAAGTGGCAGGTCTTCCGGTTGGGGTCGAAGGTCGTGACCGTGTAATCGCCGGAATAGATGTCCCGGCCATAAGCCGGCCTCCGCGGGTTGATCGGGTCGACCACCCGGTTGCCGATCCGGTACCGGTAGTCCGCCCCGCGCGAAAGGCCCTTGACGCGGACGGTGTGGAGCGTGCCGAAGAGCTTTCTTCCGGCATACTCTTCATAGACCCGGCGGCCGTTGGCCAGTTCCACCCAACCCTGGCAGGGCATGGCGGTCGTCCACAGGACGGTGAAGGCATCCTCGCTCATATCCGTCACCCAGGGGCCGCAGGTCACGGGGTAGTCCTGGGCTTCGGAGCGCGGTTTGGCCGGCACCTTCGTGCTGTCGATCCGGTTGCCGTGGCGGTCCATCAGCGTGAGGGCGATCCGTTCGGGCGTCACGTCCATATGGATGGCGCTCACGGAATACGATCCTTCCGTCCAGCGGCAGGCGATCTTGTCGGCGTTCTGCATGTCGACATCGTCGAATTTGCGGCCGCGGTCATTGTCGGAAGACATGGTCTGGATATAGACCGTGCCGTAAGAACCGTCGGTAACCTTGTCGTCGTAGAGGGCGCGGGAGCGCACGTAGACGTGGTTGTTGCCGGCGACGGCCAGGTCGATGCCCAGTTCGTCGAAGATCCGGTGCCAGCGGGCATACTGGACGCTCCGGCCGTTGGTGCCGGAGAACCATTCATAATGCATGCAGACTACGACGAAGGTCGGCGGGTTGGCGCCGCCCCGCTCGAAGGCCACCGAACTGCGCAGCCACTTCTCCGCAGCCTCGAATTCCGGTCCGTTGTTCATCCGCTCGGTATTGAGCATCAGGAAGAGCGTGTTCCCGTAGCGGAAGCGGTAGCAGACGCCCATCTGGCCCTCGTAGCCGTTCTGCGGATAATAGGAGGTGCCGAGGAAAAAGGGATTTTCCGCAGGGAAGTCGTGGGAAACCATCGAATTCCGGGTCCAGTTGTCGTGATTGCCGTTGACGCGGGCCCAGATGAATTCGTTGAAGTTGTCTTCCTCGAACATCCGGCGCCAGAACGAATAGCTGCCGCCCCAGGCCACCACGTCACCGGGACTGAAGACCCAGTCGATCGACGGATCGAAGCGCTGCATGGTGTCGATCATGCCCATGGCGGCCTCGAGCCGGGTGGGAATCGGCGGGTAGCTGTGGAAGTCGGAGATGATGCAGGCCGACCAGTGCGTCGCCCCGGCCGTCCGGAAGCGGTGTTCGGTACTGCGCGCGATGGCCGTGTCCCCTTTCTTTTCCACGATGACATACTTGTAGTCCGTGTCGGGCTTGAGATTCGTCAGGGTTGCGCCGAGTTTGGTGAAGACGGCGTCTTCCACGAAATCGCTGCCGTCGGCCTTCTTGGAGGAAAAGCCCTGGAAGGCCGTGAAACGCTCGTGCTGCGACGGCTCGACATCGCGGGCCCCGGCCCAGCCGGTATCGGAGGCTTCCGTCACCCGGACACAGTTGTGTTTGAAAGTCGTGTCACAGGCCCAACTGATGCCGATGGAGACCGAAGCGTCGGCCCCCGGTCCGGTGGAGATGCTGAAAATCTTGTCGGAAACGGGAATGTCGGTAATGGCAGGCGGCGGCGTGCTGCCCGTCAGGACGATGGCCGCCAGGGCGGCAAAGGCAAGGCTGTAGAGGAAAGAAAGCGGAGACTTCATGTTATACTTTCAGATTAATATGCAGTTTTTGGAGGATTCCGACGATGGCGATGCAGATCAGGGCAAAGCAGAAACAATTGACCAGGTTCATCGGACTGTGGGTCAGCCAGTCGGGCAGCACGATGCCCGTGATGTCGGCAAAGCCGTAGAAGACGTAAGGAATCATATAGGTGCTCAGCGTCGCCGTGCCGGCCGGCCGGATGACGGCGAACCAGCCGCTCAGGCCCTTGCTGTTGAGGAAGCGGAGCAGCGTATAGACGGCGATGGCGATGGCCGAGACAAACAGGCAGCAGGGGAGCGTGAGGCCCAGCTTGGCGGCAATCCAGAACCGGCGCGTAAAGACACCGAGCAGGAAGGCGGCCAGTGCGGTGCCCAGTCCGATCAGGATCCGTTTGCCCTGCGGCAGACCGGCGATCTTCTCCGTCACGACCGAGACCAGCAAGCCGCTGAGCGCCAGGAACACGGCCCCGCCGTTGCCGATATGCAGGACGCGGAGCATTCCTTCCAGGAAATTGGGGCGCGGGAAGTTGAGAATGGCCACGCCTCCCATCTCCGGACGCATCCGCTGGGTCAGGATGCAGACGGCCAGCACGGCCAGCCAGACGGGCACAAGCTTGCGCAGGTTGTCGCGGCAGAAGTAATAGATGACCGCCGCCACGAGATAGGTCCAGGCGATGCCGCCCAGAATGCTGAACGAAGTGTCGAAGACGCGGCCGTCGGGCTTGCGGTAGGTTATGGCCAGGAAAAGCAGGCAGAGACCGCCGATGATTTTCAGGCACGTGAAAAGGATGGACTGCCGGCGGGAAGGATTCTTCGGATAGGCGTTCCAAATCAGGAAGAACGAAGCTACGGCGGCCAGCCAGTAGGTTCCGATGCGGTACAGGGTGAAATCGGGTGCAAGCCGTGCTTCCGAATTGCCCAGGAAGGCGCCCATGATGAGCAGGGAGAGAACCCGGAGCAGGATGTGTCCCATGGTGGATTCCCCGCTGTAGCCTTTGCGGTACCGGTTTTCAATCGCGTAGGGGACCGACATTCCCACGCAGAACAGGAAGGCCGGATAGACGAAGTCCGACAGCCCCATGAAATCGATGCCGTGTTTGGCGTGTTCCATCCATTGCGGCACGTCGTGGACTTTCCAGAAGTCGTTGACGAAGATCATCAGCGTCATCGTCAGCGCCCGGAGCATATCGATGGCCAGATTGCGGCCCTGGGTGTTTCCGTTGGCCATAGCGTCAGAACTCGGCGATGAGCATCAGCCACTTGACGGCCGTTCCGCCCCAGACCTCCTTGTAGGTGGCGGTGTTGAACTGGGGCCAGTAGGGCTGGTCTTCGTTGAAGTAGGATTGCATGCCCACGGGGATTTCGCCCACGGTTTCGCCCGGGAGCGCATTGTAGAGCTGGCACCAGTTGCTGCCTTCCCCGTAGATGAGCGACTGGCCGAACGGGTTGTAACCCACGACCCATTCCAGCTGCTTTTCGGCAATCTGCTTGAGCGTCTTGTCGTTGAGCAACCGGGCGCAGATGGCAGCGGCCTTGCCGTCGGAGAGGCTGCAGGCCGTGTTGCCCTTGAAGCTGAACCAGACCGGGAATTTGCGCAGATAGTGTTCCTCGTCGAGCTGAACGCCGTTGCGCATCATCTCCGCGTAGTCGGCGTCGGCGCCGCTGCGGATGCCGACCTGCCAGGCGTAGAAATTGGCGCTGTCCTTCACCTCGTCCTTGTGATACACGCCGCTGGGCATCATGCCGTAGGGCTCGATGTAGGTCATCAGGTCTTTCATATAGTTGCCGTAGAGACGGACGGCTTCCATCCAGCGCGCCTTGTCGGGATGTTCCGGCTGGGTGGCAATCAGCGCTTCGAGCGCTTCCATATAGGCGTAGCTGCGCGACTGGTGGTTATAGTGGACGGTCGATTTCTTGTCCAGGTCGCGGTAGAAGAAGCCACTGAGGCCGCCGCCCACCGGTTCGGTGCGCTGGCACTGCAGCGTGTATTCGATGAAGCGGGCCGCTTCGTCGGCGTAGCGTTTCTCGCCGGTGGCCTTGTAGAGCATGCTGGCGGCCCACGACATATTGGCGTGGTACTGGCTTTCGGATGTCATCCGCGTATGGCCGCCGGCCCGGTTCATTTCCGAAAGCTCCGCAAAGCCCAGTTCGTTGAAACGGGCCAGGGCGTAATCGTAGTCTTCGCGGGCTACCTTGAGGAGGTTGCCGGCCATTTCCGGATCGTCCGGAAGGATCTGCGAGGTGTAGGCTTCGATGCCGGCGAAAAGGAAGTTTTCGAGCGCACCGTTGTGGACGCGGATCTCGCGTCGTCCGGCGTCGTCTTCCGTATCCAGGATGCCGTCGGTCCAGAGGTTCGTGCCCCAGGACATCGCACGGTAGCCGTCGCCCAGGCGGGAGCGGAGCACATAGTCCATTCCCCAAAGCCCTTCTTCCATCAGTCGGTTGTAGAGATCCGTGTTGCCTTTTTCAAGGGCGCGCTGCGCCGCCTGGAAGAAGGCATAGGAGATTTCAGCGCTCTGGACGGTCTGCTGGGACATGTCGCCCGCATCGTGCCAGCCGCCGTTGAGCGGATAGACCTGCCCCTTGTAGGTAGCGTGCAGGTCGGCGTGGCATTCGCCGTGGTGGCCGGGTACGGGATAGCCGCAGCGTTCCACAAACATAAAGTTGACCAGCCGCCAGGCGCTGTCGTCCCAGACGTTGTCGTCGATGTAGAAGGGCCAGGTGGTCACGTTGCCGACCTTGATGACATAGCGGCCGGGTTTCCGGAGTTTGGAGAAATCGATGATCCGGTATTCCCCGAGCGCCGTTTCGACGGTCTTGACCTTGCCGCGCAGGGCGGTCCGGCCGGTTTTGTCGTTGATGATCTTGAACTTCCGGGCGTCCTTGACCGTGACGAGGGCTGTCTTCTCCATCTGGGTCGTATAACCGGTGGTGGAGAAGATGATGCGGTTGTCGGCGGGTTTCCAGCCCTTGACAGGTTCGGGATCCGCGATGGTCTCAAGCCGGACGTTGTCCACGTCGAAGCGCAGGGTGTCGCCCATGGTCAGCTCCCGGCCGAAGATCTCGATGGCGAACTTAAGATACGACACTTTGTCGCGCTCCAGCCCCGTGAACTCGAGGTAGCAGTCGTTCCACTGGTTGTTCTTGAGGTTGATCTCGTGGTACCCTTCCCGCCCGAAGCGGTCGGGAACCTTGACTTCGCCGTCGTTTTCGAGATAGAGGTTCAGATAGACCGTCCGGGCGCCTTCGCATTCGGGGTAGATGCTGAAGCGCAGCCGGTTGTAGGGGCGCCAGTCGGCGCCCTTCAGGTCGAAGGCCGCCAGGCAGGTGCCGCGGCCGAGACCCCAGCCGAGCATCTTCTCCGGCATCGACGGAGCTTCGAGCCGCAGGCTATGCGTGCCTTCCACGGCACGGTCCGTGGTGAGCGAAATCGTGCCGATGCCGTCATGGGTCCAGCCGTCCAGGCTTTCCATGCCGCACAGGAGTTCCGAATGGAGCACTTCTTTCTGCAGACCGGCCGTTTCGACGGCCTTGTCTTCGTGGAGCCGCAGGGGCTTGTGGACGTAACCCGATTCGATGATATCTTTGCGGAAATTTTCAACGACCTGGGCGAAGGCGGCCGTTCCGCATAGGATACAAGCGGCCAGGAGGAGGACTTTTCGGTACATGACGGTTTAGGATAAAAGGGGAGGCTGGACGAGCCAGCCTCCCAAAGTTAATAAAAATCCGGGACTATCAGAAGTTGCCCTTGTTCACATCCCACCACAGGCGGGTGGAAGCCTTGTCAGGACCACCGAGGAAACCGAGAGCCTGCTGGTAACCGGCCGCGTCGCTGCTGATGGCGCTCTGCGGGTAGGTGCACCGGCGGACGATTTCGTCGTTCTTCAGGTCGCTGCTCGCATTGACGATGACAGGATACTGGCGCGGATAACCCGTGCGGCGAAGATCGGTCCAGGCCTCGTAACCGTCCGGATAGATGGCGAGGTATTTCTGGTCGATGATGCGCTCGAGCTTGACTTCGTTGGAAGCGCCTTCGTCCCACTTCGGCGACAGGAAGTTGGCTGCCGAGATGTTCCAGCTCGGTTCGAGCGGGTTGACATAGTCGGCCGGCATGGCATTGCTGGCCAGGTAGTCGTCGACACCGCCGACACCGTACTGGTTGAACGACTCTTTCACGCCGGCTTCATAGTACGACTTGGCGGAGCCGCTCACCCAACCGCGGAGGGCAGCCTCTGCGAGGAGGAACTGCGCTTCAGCCGGAACCATGATGATGGCGGCGTCGGTCTTCTGGGTAGACAGGAGGGAGTACGGAATCTCGGCTCCCTTGCCGGGAGCGTCGTTACCCATACGGATACTGGCGAAGTTACGGCCGGCGGCCTTGAAGGCGGCGTTGGACGTCTCGATGAAGTACTTGCCTTCACGAGGATCGGAATAGCCGGTCAGGAACGATTCGATGACGGCACCCATATAGCAGTCGTTCCAGGCGGTCGACAGGGTGTAGAGCGGGTGCTGCCAGCTGGCGGCGTGCATCGTCACCACATCGTTCTTGCCGCTCAGGAAGCCATAGGAATTGCCGATGGCTTTCTGGGCTTCGCTCTTGGCCTTGGCGGGATCGACTTTCACGATGTGCATGGCCAGACGCAGACGGAGCGTGTTGGCGAAACGGATCCACTTCGAGAAGTCACCGTTGCACCAGTCGTCGAAACGCTTGAAGTTGTTGGACGTCGTCGAGCCGGTGGTGTTGATGAAGTTTTCCAAGGCGCCCACGGCGATGTCGAGGTCGGCAAAGAAGGCGTTGTAGGAATCCTGCATGCTCTCGAAGTTGCCGCCGGTGGCGCTCTGTCCGTACTTGCTGTAGATGCACGGTCCGTAGCAGTCCGTCAGACGGCTCATGGCCATGACCTGCATGATGAGGGCGGGCGCATAGAAGTGGCGGTACTGGTCGTTGTCGGCCAGCGGCTTGATGGAGTTGAAGATCGGAGACATCACCCGTTTGTAGGTGACATCCCACTCGAAGCCGACCCAGCCGTCAACCATGAACAGGTTGCCCGTATTGGCGTTGGACAGGAAGGCGGATACGTTGGAGAAGTATCCGGCCCACAGGTCTGCAGTCAGGTTCTGCACCAGCTGGAATTCCCAGTTGCTGTTGTTGTAGTTGTAGTACACGGACTGCATGATCTGCGGATAATAGGCGCCGATGTTGTTGTAGTCGGCCGCCAGCATCTCGTCGGTCACGCCGAAGGGGTTCGTATTGTAGTCTTCCCATTTCTCACAGGAAGCGAACACGACGGTGATAGCCAGTGCTACGAAGAAAGTTTTGAATATCGATTTCATAGTAGTAGCCCTCTAATTAAAATGTAACCTTGATATTGAAACCGAGCGACCGGGTGGTCGGCATGCCGTAGAAGCTGAAGCCTTCGAAGTGGCCGTCCGTATCGAGGAGGGAATCGGGGTCATACGGAATCTTCTTGTAGAAGAACGCGAGGTTCCTGCCGACGAGGGAGATGCTCAGATCCTGGCAGAATTTGCCGAGGATTCTCTTCGGCAGCGAGTAGCCGATGGAAGCTTCGCGGAGACGGATGTTCGTGGCGTCGTACACATAGAATTCGTTGATACCTTCGAATCCGCCGACACGGGCGAAGAAGGCTTCTACGTCGTTGAACTTGTGTCCTTCATACTCCACATAGCCCTGTTCGCGGCATTTCGCGGTGTAGGCGGAAGTGCCCCAACCATCGATGTCGGCCTGGGTGGCGTCGAGGGCGACACCGCCGAAGCGGCCGTCGATCAGGAAGTTGACATTGAAGCCACCGATCTGGAAGTTGTTGTTCCAGCCGGCGGTCAACCGGGGTTCCGTGTTGCCGATATAGGTGAATTCACCGCTTTCCTTGTAAGGCAGGCCGCTCTCGTCGAGCAGCAGGTTGCCGCTGTCGTCACGGGCGAAACGACGGACGAAGAGATCGCCGTAAGAACCGCCTTCGGTCAGCTTGAGGGCGTAGCCGTGGTTGGTGGCGTCGCAGATCACGAAGGTCTGGATTTCATCGTTCAGCGCGATGACCTTGTTGCGGTTCATGCCGATGTTGATGTTGCTTTTCCAGACGAAGTTGCGGGTCTCCACCGGGACGAAGCCGATCGTAGCCTCGATACCCTGGTTCTGGATGTTACCGGAGTTCACATAGTAGGTGGAATAACCGGATCCGGCAGGAGCGTTCAGCGAGAAGAGCTGGTTGCGCGTGTTGGTCTTGTAGTACTCGACATCGAACGACAGGCGGTTGTTGAACAGGCGGAGGTCGAAGCCGGTTTCAAAGGAAGCCGACAACTCGGGTTTCAACGTGCCGAACGGCGCCGTGGTGTTGGAGGAGACGGAGCCGGAGTAGGCGACGGAGCCGAGCGGGTTGGTGACGCGGCTGGGCAGGTCGTTACCCACGACGGCGTAGGAAGCGCGAACCTTGAACAGATCCACCCAGGAAGGCATGTTGAGGGCCTCGTTCAGGAGGATGGACAGACCGGCGGAAGGATAGAAGAAACCGGTCTTGAAGCTCTCGGAGAAAGCGAGCGTCGAAGACCAGTCGTTACGGCCGGTCACATCGAGGAAGATCCAGTCGCGGAAGGAGAGGGTCGCCGTGGCGAAGACGCCGATCAGCTCGCCCCGATACCAGCTTTCATCGGTACCGCGAACCGTCATATTGTTGACGGTAAAGATGTTGGCAAGCTTGAGCTCGCCGCCGCCATAACGCGAGTTGATGGTGGTATTGGTGCTTTCGTCGTAGCTGATGCTCGTACCGATCGTGGCGTTGAAGCCGAAGTCGCCCCAGTTGTCCTTATAGCCGGCCAGGAAGTCGGCGTAGGCAGTCAAACTGGTGCGTTTGCCCGTGATGTACTGGCCGTTCTCAGAGAGGACGACACTGGGCGTCGTGGTCGCATAGGCCTTGTAGGACTCGCGTCTTGCCGAGTAGTCCGCACTGGCGCGGGCCTGGAGGTAGACCTTCGGGCTGATGTCCCAGCGGAGGGAGAGCGAACCCATCGCGCGGTCGCGCCACTGCTCGCTGATGATGCGGTTGGTGATCCAGTACGGGTTCTCGTCGTCGTTGGCGGTGATCGGTTTGTACCAGTTCTGCACCATCAGGTTGCGGTCCATGTCGTAGATCTCGAACTTCTCTTTGTACTCGTTGAAGTTGAGGTCGACCGGGAAGTGGTACACACTCATCACCGGGTTGTGATACAGACCGCCGGTGGTCGGACGGTTCTTGGTGTACTGGCGGATGAACTGGACCGAAGCGTCGAGCGTCAGATTCTCGGCGAACTTGGTGGTGTTGCGGAACGTGACGTTGTGGCGGCTCAGTTTGCTGTTTTTGCCCAGGATACTGTTGGCCGTAGTGTTACCGTAGGAGAGGTACGTCTGGTTCCGCTCGTTGCCGCTCTGGACGGAGAGGCTGTTGGTGAGCGTGTGTGCCGTCTCGAAGAAATTGTCGGCCGCAAGCACGCCGTTGGAGACCTTCGAGCCCCAGCTCTTCCAGGAAGCATCGTGTCCATAGGCGTTCTGGAGTTCGTGCCGATAGGCGGCGTTCTCGAAATTGGTCGTGCTGTTGAAGGTCACGCGGGTCTGGCCGGCGACGCCCTTCTTGGTGGTGATCAGGATGACGCCGTTGGCGGCCTGGGTACCGTACAGGGCGGAAGCGGAAGCACCCTTCAGGATGGTGATGCTCTCGATATCGTCGGGGTTGAGGTTGCCGATGCCGTCACCGTTGTCGAAGGAAGCCATACCGCTCGAGCCGTAGGTGTCACCGCTGACGTCGGCGGAGCTGCTCATCGGCACACCGTTGATGATGTAGAGCGGTTCGTTGCCGCTGTTGACCGAGCGGAAACCACGGATGGAGATCTTCGCCGAACCGCCCATACCGGCCGCCGACTGGGTGACCGTAACACCGGAGGCCTTACCGGCCAGGGAGGTGATCATGTTGGCTGCGCGGTTGCCGGCGATTTCGTCGGAGGAAACCACCTGTTCGGCATACGTCAGGGACTTCGCCGCACGGGTGATGCCGAGGGCGGAAACCACGGCCTCTTCCAGGACGTTGTCGCTGTTCATGACGACGTCCACGACGTTTCTTCCGGCGACTTCGACAATGACTTCGTCATAGCCGACCGAAGAGAAGCGGAGGGACGCGTTGGCAGGGACGTTGATGGCGTACCGGCCTTCGGCGTCGGCGGACACCGCATTGCCGGTCCCTTGCTGGATGACCGTCACAAAGGGGACGGGTTCACCCGACTGCGCATCTTTCACCTGTCCGGTCACACGGATGTTCTGCGCAAAGGCGGCAGACGCCGTGATCAGGCAGGTCAGGATGAGAATGAATTTTTTAAAGTTCATAACAGGTTTGTTTGTAGGTTGTATTGATGTTGGTTATGAATTCGGTTTGTGGGTATAGTCGATGGCCAGCAGCTTCCCGAAATGGGCGCGCAGGTCTTTCCATTTATAATAAGGGCCCTTCCAGGGTTTCAGCGACGGCAGGACGATTTCTTTCTCGTCCCGGAGGATCTTGACGATCACGTCGTCCGCGGCGTTCTTGTAGAAAAGCAGCTGCAGGTTGGAGCCCATGGTCATCTCCCGGAAGCAGTACCAGCCCAGGGCGGGCCCTTCCGCCATATGGCCGGACGTTTCGTTGCCGGCCACACGCAGGAAGGCCCACAGGGACATCAGCCCGGAGTCGTGGCCGAAACGCAGGTCGGCGGCCACGTCGTTGCCCGCCATTGCCGCGTCGGCCTTTTCCACGATGTCGACCAGGACGGCCTGTCCGGTCTCGTCGTAGCGGTTCAGGTTTTCAATCGTATTTGCAAAGTAGTTGTAGTTGGCGATGTCGTCGACATACCACAGGGTGAAAAGTTCTTCTTCGTTGAAGTGCCGGTAGATGTCCGGCACGTCATAGTCCAGCTTCAGGCACTGGCAGATCTGGCCCGCATAGAAGATGTCATAGATGAACTGACGCACCTTGTAGCGGCCCAGATGCTGCGCCGCGAACCAGGGATCGGTGAACCAGGCATTCATGATCCGCTCCGGATTGAGCCGCGCCACGAGGACCGAGTCCATGATCGTGAAATGCGACGGGTTGAGCGGAATGGAGGAGCCGGGCGCCAGGAAGGGCAGGAACCGGGCGCCGGCATACACCGTATAGTCGAGTTCCGGCGCATGGCCGGACAGGATCAGCGTGAAATTGGCCAGGCTCTGGATGCAGCGTTGGCTCGGGCTGGATACGGCGATCACGCGGTGCCGCTCCTTCTGCCCGAACAGGGTGGGAACCCGTTGGTACAGGCGGTCGGCGATGCCCTGGTGTTCCAGCCCGCCCCGCGTTGTCAGGCAGCCGTCCTGCCCTTCGTGGAAACGGGCGAGGTCATCGAGTTCGTCGCGGAGCGCCTTCCCTTCGTCGGTCAGGCATCCCAGCAGGCCGAGTGTGTCGAGGATGCTGGAAACCCGGGTGACAGACCGCATCGAAGTATGATAGCGGCTGCCGTGCCGGCCGTAATGGCTCAGATAGAAAGGCGCGTAGCCTTCGGGCGCCGGCGTGTCGACGATCGTCTGGGGCGGTTCGTAGCTGTGATGGATGTTGGCCAGCCGCTCCGGATTCTCCCGCAGTAACGCACGGGCGTCGTCCTGGGCAAAACTCGGGACGACGGTCAGCAGGCAGGCAAGGAGAAAGAGGGTGCGTTTCATCGGGCGTGTCATTGATTCCAGTGGGTGAGTCCGACGGTTCCCGTCGCACCGCCTTCGGTCCGGCAGGTCACTTCTTTGGTCTCGTGGGGCAGCAGGGAGAAGAAGTTGTCGCTCCAGAAGGCCGGGACAACCAGGTTGCCCGCGGCGTCCTTGAGCGTGAGGATGTTCTGGTAAGCGACCACGTCGCTGTCGTTGGTGACGGTCACCCGGTAGCCGTCCTTGTCGGCAACGGCATCGAAGCGGACGCTGGCGGCGGGCAGTTGCGAGACGAAACGCATATCTGCATATTTCACGATAGGTGTCAGGTACCAGTTGGCTTTCGCCCAGTCGTAGTTATTCCATCGGGCCGGCAGGCAATAGAAATTGTCGGTCACCGGATTACCGTCCGCATCGTCGAGTTTGAGGGCGAGGAATGTCTCCCTGTTTTTGAATCTGGTCAGATCGAAGACCTTCAGCGGTTCCCGGTCGAAGACGGTGACCGTCCTGCTGTCGGCGGCCACGGGTTTGGAGTTCGCATCGAGCAGCTGGAAAGAAGCCTTGACGGCCACGGGCTTGCCCGTTTCGTTGACGGCATAGACGCAGGCATCCTTTATATTATAGATGAGCTGCACGGGTTCGCAGGCTTTCTTCGTGCCGTAGTAGCCGGCCGTCGGCACCAGGTCGTGGCCGTAGAGCTGCCAATAGATCGACGGCCAGGCGGAGTTGAGCATCCACTGGACGATGCCGGTGGTCCGGGGAAGATTGGCGCGGAAAGCTTCGAACATGGCCCGGGTTCCGTCATAATCCACGGCGTGTCCTTTCCGGACAAAGTCTTCCAGGTCGCCGGCTTCGCCGTAGAGGCCCGCGATGGTCGCCTCGAGATACTTCGTGTTGTTCATCGCCGAGCCGGACGCGGTGGCGTGGCGGCCGATGGCAGCCTCCGGCGGCCAGAGCTTGTCTTCGGAGACCATCTTGCGGAGCGACTCGATCTGGGGAAGATTGGCGCCGATGCCCGTTTCGGTGTTGAAGCCGAAGGCGCCTCCGCAGCGGGTGTCGAGATACCAGTAGTCGGGTCCGATATACTCGTACGGGCCTTCCATCTTCGTGCCCGACGGGCCTGACAGTTCACTCACCAGGCTCTTGGCCGAGCCGATGTACGGCCGGTAGTCGAGCCGGGCGTAAGCTTCCAGATAACGCGGTTCCAGGTCCGGATGGGGGAGCCGGTCGCTGCCGGTCATCCAGCCGATGACCGACACGTTGTTGCGCAGCCATTTGACCTGGTTGACGAAATACGAATAGGCCAGGTCCATGGTTTCCGGCGTGGCGATGCAGCCGAAGCCGTCGGTTTCGGGGAGACCGCAATAGTCTTCCCATTCCCACTGGCAGCTCCAGCCCACCAGGGCCAGGATGCCGTATTTGTCGCACATATCGTACACGTAACGGTCTTTGCCCCAGATGTTCTCGAAGCGGATGGTATTGAGGTTCATGTCCTTCACCAGGCAGACCTGCCGCTCGATGTTTTCGTGGGTGTCGCGCATGAAGATGTCGTCGGTCCAGCCGGCACCCTTGATCAGGACCTTGTGGCCGTTGAGGACGAACTGACGGTGACCGTATTCGTCGAGGTAGGCGTCGATGCTCCGGATGCCGAAGGTGATGGCATCCTTATCGGAAAGGCCGCTGCAATCGACCTGGAGATCCATATGGTACAGTTCAGGGGAGCCAAGCCCGGAGCACCACCAGAGGCGCGGTTTGTCGACGTGTAGCACCGGCGCTTCGGCGGGGGTCACGACGATTTCCCGGCTTTCCTTCGGTGCGAGCCGGACGGGAACTTCGAAGGTTCCGTTTTCAAAGCTGCCTTTAAACAGAGCTTCGGTCTCCTTGTCCGTCAGGTTGGTGAGCACGGCGCTGACGGTCAGGTCGGCGGCGGAGAGATCCTCCCGCACCTGCGGGCGGACGAAGCCGTCGCTCATCCGGACGTCGCCGGTGACAGAAAGGGTCACGTCGCGCCAGAGGCCCATGCTTTCGTCGACCGGACGGGGATTCCAGTCTACGTAGCCCACGTTGAGATCGCCCTTCCGGGCCCGTTCCAGCGTGACTTCGAGTTTGTTGGACCGCTTGATGCAGTCGGTCACATCGAGTGTGTAGCGGTTGAAGACGCCGAAGGTGGTGTCTTTCGCCCGGAGTTTCGTGCCGTTCAGGCAGATGTCGGCGGAATAACCGATGCCGTCGAACTGGAGGAAGACGTGCTTCCCGGCCATTCCCTTCCCGGAGAACTGTTTCGTGTAGGTCCAGGGCTTGTCGAACGGGGTTTTGTCGATCTTCCGGTAATTGTCGTCCAGGAAGTCTTCGTCGGTGATGACGCAGTTGGCATAAAGGACGCCGGCCACGGTCGAAGGGACTGTGGCGCTGTACGTTTGTCCTCCCTCCGCACATTGCAGTGTCCAGCCGTCGGCAAAGGCGGTCTTGTCGCCCGGCTGGACACTGGGGGAGCCGCAGTTCGCCGTCGCCAATACGGCGGCGGCCCAAAACAACATTAACCTAAAAACTTTCATTGTAAATATGCTGCTCCGATTAGCGCGATTTCGTCGTTGTCGATTTGTCTGATTTTGAGTCTTTTCAATGTTTCGGGATAGATGAAGACCTTTTCGAGGCAGGCTTTCATGCTGTCCTTGAAATAGGGGAACGCCCGGGAAATCCCGCCGCCCAGCACGAGCATTTCGGGATCGTAGGCGTAGAGGATGGTGGCAACCAGGTTGCCGATATGGCCGCCGACTTCCTGGAACAGCGCCAGCGCCTGCGGATCGCCCTGCGCCGCGGCTTCCGCCACCTGCTTGCAAGTGGTGCCTTTCCGGGTGAAAAAGGGAGAACTGCAGTACGTTTCCAGGTCGGCGTCCAGATACCGGATGCAGCCGATTTCGCCGGCTCCGGTGTTGTGGCCGTTGTAGAGTTCGCCGTCGATGACGATGCCCAGGCCGACGCCCGTTCCCAGGGTCACGCCCACGAACGACTGCGGTTTTTCTTCCGCGAAATGCCGGTAGGCGCCGAGCGCGAAGCAGTTGGCGTCATTGTTCAGCCGGACGGGAACGTGGAAGCGGGCTTCCAGGATCTGTTTGAGCGGCACGTTCTGCCAGGACGGGATGTTGACGGCGTTGTAGACGACACCCGTTTCGCGGTCGAGGGCGGAGGGAACGCCGATGCCGATGGAGGTGACCTCCGGCGTGAGGAATTCCCCGATCCGGTCCTGCAGCGACTGAAGGGTGCTCTCCAGGGAGGCATCCCTGGCAAAAGAGCGGACGGAGGCGGAGCGGACGAGCTGGCCGTCTTCACCGAACAGGCCAAATACGATGTTCGTACCGCCGATGTCGATACCTAATCTCATAGTTTTCAGTCAAAAGGGTTACAGTATCAGCAATACAAAATTACTGAATACACAGGGAGAAGAATGTGTAATTTGCGTATTTAAATACTCAATTTGCGTTTTTTTGACTGCGCCACTCCGATGGGGTACAGCCTTTTAACTCCTTGAACCTTCGGCAGATACTTTTGGCGTCATCTTCGCCCATCGTATAGGCGATTTCCTGGATGGCGTCGTTGGTCTCAAGGAGCAGTTCCGAGAAGCGGCCGATCCGCTGCTTGGAGATATACTGGTAGATGGATTCCCCGAGCACTTTCTTGAAGCGGACTTCCAGCAGTCTGCGCGAGAGCGGAACCTGCTCCAGCACGTCGCTGACCGTGATTTTCTTGTGGAGGTTCTGCCGGATGAACTGTAGTGCGGTCAGCACGTCCTTGTCGGTGGTGGCATAGGCGGAGGTGGACACCCGGTGGACGATGCGTTTGGGCTGGAGGGTGATGTCGCTTCCTTGGAAGGAAGGGTCCTGGATCATTCGGACCGCCATCTGGGCGGTCTCATAGCCGCCCTGCTCGATATCGACCATGATGCTGGAGAGTGTGGGGTTGGAGAGCGTGCAGATGACTTCGTCATTGTCCACGCCGATGAGCGAAAGTTCGGACGGAATCTTCACCCCGGCCGAGTTGCAGGCCTCGATCAGCGCGTTTCCCTGGTTGTCGTCGCAGGCCATCACGGCCACGGGCTTGGGGAGCGAAAGCAGCCATTTCTTGAGATCCTCCGCCTCATAGTACCAGAGGTTGTCGATGACTTGTTTGTCGTAAACATAGAAATGGTCGCCGAACCCGGCTTCCTCGATCCGCTGGCGGAAGCCGGCGCAGCGCTCGTCGGACCAGCAGACGTCCTGGTAGCCGAAAAAGGCGAAATTACGGAAACCTTTGTGCAGATAGAGGTCGGCCGCCATCCGGCCGGTCTTGATATAATCGCCCGTGATGTTCGGAATGTTGTCGAACTTGGCTTTGTAGTCCTGGGCGAAGGCCACGATGCCGTTGCGCCGGAACAGCTCCACGGGGTCGGATTTCTCAAACTGTCCGATCACCACGTCGGCGCCCCATTTCTTCGCCCACTTGATGACGCCGGCCAGGCCCAGACTCCGTTTGTAAGCCGGCGGCATCCGGCACACCACCCATTGTCCGGTCTCGTTGGAGTAGCGGATGATGCCGCGCAGCAGGGCGTAGGCGAAAGATTCTGTAAAGTCAGTTATAAAGAGGAGTCTGACCATCGGAAACCCACTTTAGTCCGCTTATCGCTGTTATACAGGCGTACGGCGTCAATGCCGTTGAAATCGACCGGGCCTGCGACGAATTCCGGCACATTGTACGACCGGACGCTGCTGTCGTAGAAGTCGCGCGGGCTCTTCTGGGGCAGCATGAACGGTTTTGCGCACACGCCGTTTTCATCGATGTGACAGATGTAGGCCCGGGTATAGAGCCCGTCGTCGCGCCGGCTGCCGAAGACGAACCAGCGGGAGTTGGAACTCCAGCTGTGGGCGCTCTCGGCATCGTCGCTGTTCACCCCGTCGAGCGGCCGGGTTTCTCCGGTCCGGAGGTCGAGGAGCCACAGGTCCGACTCGTGGTGCCAGGCCCCGAAGCAGCCGTAGTCCGCCAGCTGATACATAATCCACCGACCGTCATAGGAAGGTTTCGGGAAGGAAACGCTCTTGCCCATCGCTTCGGCGAAGACCAGCGTGTCCACCTTGTGACCGATGTCGCCGGTTTCGGGGTTGAAATCCACGCGGCAGAGATTGTAGCGGACTTCCGTCACGTTGCGGGGGATTTCTTGCTCCGTGCAGGAAGCGAAATAGATGGCGCGGCCGTCGGCCGAGAAGGCCGGCATGTTCTCGTTCACGCCGTCCACCTTCACCTCCGGCGAGGTGATCAGCACGTTTTTCTCGGTGTCGTACACCTGCAGGTCCGACTTGAGGTCGTACACCTCGAGTACCTTGTCGTGGCGCTGGTAGAAACCCTGCCGGTTGACATTGGTGGAGTAGGCGATGAACCGTCCGTCGGGATGCCAGCTGGGATAGACGCAGGCGGCCAGCGTGGAGTCGGTCTTCATATCGTAGGCGACGGTCTTGCCGTCCTTCATAATGAAGGTCGCCCCTCTTTCGCCGCGTACGTGGAGGCTGAAAAACTCCGGCCGGGTACGGTTGAAGGAATGGCAGTTCACACAGCCGTCGAAGTTCTTGCCGCCGATCAGACAGACCTCGTCGAACGACGACAGGTCCCTTTCGTAGATGCCGATGTGGGAGAAGGACTGGTAGCCCGGGGCGATGAGCCGGTAGGCGATGCCGTAGTCGATGGCGTCTTCGCTGACATAGATCTCGAACGGCTCGAACCGCGTCCATTTCCCGTCGAACTTTCCGCACGCCGTGACCTTGACCGTCCCGCCCCGGGATGCGGCCAGCAGCTTGTGCCAGGCCTTGACGGGGAAATTGGCGCTTTTGCCGGAAGCCTTGACGGTCTGGCCGTCCAGCCCTTCCGCGACGGCAATCACCTTCTCTGCGCCGTCGATGTCAAAGTCGAGGGGCGCGATGGTGGCGGGGACGGTTACACCGATGTAATCGGGATAGATGTCCGGCTGCCGGCCGGCCGGCGCGAAGCGGTCGGGATGGCCGGTGCACGCCAGGACGGCGAGCAGCAGCGGCAAGGAGAGAAGGAGACTCTTTTTCATACGCCCAATCGATAGAAATAGTAGTACCAATAGGTGTGGCCGAACTGCTTGGCGAGGGTTTCGGCCGGCGCCCCGCTGCCGTGTTCCCGCATGAAGAGATTGAACGCATTGATCACGGCCGGTTCGATGAAATCGGGTACGTTGTCCAGGCTGTGTGCCGTGTCGGCGAAGTCCAGCAGAAATGCCTCCTGATAGCAGCGCGGCACGCCGCCCGGGAATCCCTCGAAGGGGCAGAAGCGCACAAAGCCTTTCAGGTTCTTGTCGAGGAGTGTCCAGGAGAGCAGGTATTCCAGCGCCATATGGTTGGCGGGATTCTCCTGGACCAGATAACCCAGCATGGTCTCCATGGCCTGCCGGTTGAAGAGGAAGTCGTGGTCGTGGAGCCGGACGCTGCGGAGGTATCCGTAGCCCGGATCCGCGTCGATGGCCGCATCGTTGCCGCACAGCGCCATTTTGGCTCGCGCCCAGCCCCGGTAGAAGAGTGTCTTTTCCAAGGCTTTCAGATATTTTTCGGCCACCTTGTGGTTCCCGTTGATCAGGTTGGTCTCCGCCAGCCGCTTGTAAGCCCGGACGCTCTTCTGGAAGTCCGGGATCAGTTCCTGCGCTTCGAAAGTATAGCGCTGGGAGGAATTGATCATGCCGAGCTGGAAATAGGCTTCGGAAGGAATCAGCGGGTGGATGTAGTCGTTGGTGTATTTCGGGAGCAGGCCGTCCGGGCCGTTCTGGTAGAAGTCGAACAGCCGGTGGGCGTTGCCCGTCTTGACGAGCGCCAGGTTCACGCTGGCCATCTCGAACGGCTTCTGGGGATTGTCTTTCCGGGCTTCCGCGAGGATGGCGTTCCACTGGAACCTTCGCGTCAGGAAGTCGTATTTGAGATAGGTCTCCATCTCGCCGTCATAGGCAAGGAAGACGCCCAGGGCACCGAGGACCATCACCGCGCCGAAGGCCGCGGTTCCTTCCCAGGCCTTGCACTGCCGCTTGAAGATCGGCGCAAAGACCAGCACCAGCGCTTCGGCCGCCGCAGCGATCCACGGCCAGGCCGGCATATGATGGTGGAAGCGGTAGTAGTTGATGCCGTACAGGAGCCGGTAGTAAGGATAGCCCATCGTCTTGTGGAAGCAGACGATGCATCCGGCGAAGACGGCCGCCATCAGAAGGCCTGGCAGCCACTTCCGCTCGTGGACGAGATAAGCGATGATGAACAGCACCGAAAGCGGACCCAGCAGGAAATAGAGCAGGGCGGTCGCGACGACGGCGATGCCGTTTCGCAGAAGGGCGGGGCGGATGCGGAGGACCGCCAGGGCGCAGAGCAGCGACAGCAGGACCGCCACCAGTGTGCAGGGCATGGCGTCGGCATCGCAGCAGTAGATCAGCAGCAGGATGGACGGGACGAAGGTCAGGGCATATCCGAGCGGTGACGGACTTTTCGCCAGGGCCGCCGTCACGGCCTGGATTGCCGCGAGCAACAGCGCGAGGATGAGGCTGCCCGCCGCCGAATAATAGAAGAACTGCGTCAGGAACCGGCCACACCAGTCGGCCAGCCCGCCGGGAACCGCCAGGGTTTCGGCCCAATACCGCCAGGAGAACTGGAATAGCTGGAACTGCTCCTGGCTGTAGACGTGGTAGGGGTAGGCCAGCCAGAAGAAGAGGAAGACGGCCAGGGCGAACAAGCCCGGAAACAACGTCTGTTTAAGGGATATCCGTTCCATAATTGAACTGTTCTTTCTTGCCCCGCCTGAGCAGCCGCCAGGCCTTGTGGCTGTTCAGGGGCACGGGTTCCGTCACGAATTCGGGGATGTTGAAACTCCGCAGCATATTGTCGTAGTATTCACGTGGCTTCCGCTGGGGCAGCAGGAAGGGTTTGCCCGGCACGCCGTCCGCATCGATATGGCAGATGTAGGCGCGGGTGTGGGTGCCGTCGTCGCGGCGGCTGCCGAACACGAACCAGCGGCTGTTGCTGCTCCAGTTGTGGTAGCTGTCGGCGGCGTCGGGGCTGTTCGCGCTCGCCAGGTTCCACGAAGCGCCGGTCGTCAGGTCGAGCAGGCACAAATCCGAATCCCGGTGCCAGATCGTGAAATTGCCGAACGACGAGACGGTGTACATCAGGTATTTCCCGTCAAACGACGGACGCGGGAAAGAGACGCTGAAGCCGGCCGGGGCGGCCAGGACCAGCGTGTCGACCCGGTCGCCGAAACGGCCGCTTTCCGGATCGAAGGCGATGCGGCAGAGATTGTAGCGGATTTCATTCATCTGCTGGGGAATGGCCTTGGGCGCGGCGCTGCAGAAATAGAGCGACTTGCCGTCCGGGGAGAAGGCAGGGAAGGTTTCCCAGGCGCTTTCGCTTTTCAGCAGGGGGCACGACAGGAGCCGGTTGTTCCGGATGTCGTAGACCACGATGTCGGACGCGTAGTCGAAAACTTCCAGGACATTCTCCGCCCGCTGGTAGAACCCCTGCCGGGTGGTGTTGTTGGAGTAGGCGATGTAGTTGCCGGACGGGTGCCAGTACGGGTAGACGCAACTCGAGATCGTGGAGTCGGTCTTGGTGTCGAACGCCTTCAGTTGCGCCTGCTGCTGGATCAGGGTGCCGCCATAGGAGCCGCGCACGTGCAGGTTCAGGTCCTTGGGGTCGCACTGGTTGAAGGAATGGCAGTTGAGGCAGCCGTTGACCTCTTCGGTGCTGATAAGTTCCTTCTGCCGGTAGGACGACAGGTCCCGTTCGTAGATGCCGAGTTTTCCCATTCCCTCATAGGAAGGGAGGATGAGCCGGTAGGCCAGTCCGTAGTCGATGGCATCCTCGCTGACATAGAAGTGGAACGGCCTGTGCTGCATCCACTGCCCTTCGGTGAATCCGTATGCGTCGACCTGGATGGCCCCGCCCACGTTAGCCTGCAACAGTTTCCGCCAGGCCTTCCGGGGGAAACGCGCCATCGAACCGTGGACGTGCAGGATAGTGCCGTCGTCGCCCGTGAGCGTCACGTCGAGGCGCTCGGCCTGGTCCATCGAGAAGTTGAGCGGCGCAATGGTGGCGGGAATCGTCACGTCCCGATAGTCCGGGAAGATGCGGGGCTCCCGCCCGGAGAACACGGGATCGTGCAGGCCGCGACCGCAGGAAAGGGCCGTGAGCAAAACCAGCATCAACAGGGGAATTCGTGCGCGCATAACCTACTTGAAGAAATAATAAAACCAGTATGTGTCCCCATACCGTTCCTGCATGGCCGCGAGGGGGACGTTGGCGTTGAAGTCTCGGGTGAAGGCTTCGAAACGCGCGGCGAGAGAAGGCGTGATGAACTCCGGGAGATCGTCGGCGGGATAGCCGGACCGGTTCCAGTCGAGCACGAACCCTTCCTGCCAGGCTTTGGGGACGGCCGAAGTAAACGCTTCGAACGGACAGGCCGCGACGAAGTCGCCCGTGAATTTGTGGAGAAGGTACCAGGCAAGCAGGTAATTCAGCGCCGTGAGGTTGCCCGGGTGCTCGACCAGCAGCTGCTTGATCGAAGCGTCGGCCTGGTTGTAATCGAAGATGTAGTCTTCGCCTTTGTAGCGCTCGTAGCGTTTTTCGGTGTATTCGTTGAGAACGAAGGGACCGGCGGGGTCCTTCAGCAGGGCGATCCGCTCGTTCGCCCATCTCCGGTAGAACAGGGTGTGGCTGAGCGTGGTCAGATATTTCCGGGCCATTTCGAAGTTTTCGTTGACCAGGCTGATTTCCGCCAGCAGTTTGAAGACCGGTGCGCTTTTCTGGTAGTCCGGGATGGCGTTGAGGGCCTCGAAGCAGTAGCGCCTGGCATTGTTTACCATCCCCAGCTGATAGAAGATCTCCGCGGTGGAGAGGCCGTCGTGGTGGGGCGTGTTTTCGTTGGGCAGGAGCGTCTCGGGGCCGTCCTGCTGGAATTCGAACATATGGCCGCCCAGGTGCCCCGTCTTGCAGAGGGCGAGGTTGAGGCAGGCGGTTTCCCCATAGGTCTTCGGGGCCCGCCGGGTGGCTTCGGTGACGATGCGGTTCCAGGCCCGCTTGCCGGCGAGGCTGTTGTAGCGGAGGCTCTGCTCGTCGTTCCGGCTGCTGCAGAGCAGGACGGCCGGGATGGCAAGGATAAAGACGGCGGCGTAAGCGGCCCGCCAGGCCCGGTCGTTTTCGGCCAGGAGCCGGCTTTCCGCCAAGGCCACGACGGCGGCGGCCGCTACGGCCGCTACCCACGGCCACACGGGCATCCGGACGTGGACCTTATAGTAACTCAGCCCGTAGAATAGCCTTCCCAGCGGGTAGGGGAAGACCAGGCTCGCAACCAGCGGGCAGGCAATCGCCAGCAGCAGGGCCACGACGCTGAAGCGCCAGTTGTGCTCCTGGATGGCGACGATGGCGGCAAACAGGACCACGAGGCTGCCCAGCAGCAGATACAGGACCGGAATCAGGAGGAAGGTGCAGATGCGGCGGATTTTGGTCGATCGGATTCTCTTGACGGCGAGGACGGCGACGAGCGTGAGGCAGAATGCGGTCAGCAGGCTGACCGTGGGGAAACGGAGACACATCACCATCATCAGAAGGATGGAAGGGAGGAAGGTGGCCGCACCGATGACGGCATCTTTCCGCGTGCAGACCCGACGCAGAAGGGTGCGGATCAGGACCAGGAGGCCGGCGAGGATGAGTGCGCCGGGCCAGGCGTGGTAGAAGAACTGGGTCAGGAACCGGCCGAGGTAATCGGAAAAGCCGCCCGGGACGGATACCGTTTCCGCGAAATAGGCCCACGTACCTTCAAACAGCTGCAGTTGCTCCAGGTTCACGGTATGGAAGGCATACCATACCGAGAAATAGACTGTGGCGGCCACCAGCAGCAGCAGCGAAACGGACAGGTCGATAAGTCTTTGCGAACGGATCATGACCGGATTTCCTCCGTTTACAAAGGTATGAAAAAACGCGCGTGCTTAGCACACGATTTGAGTGTTGCACTACGCAATTTGCGCTATTGTTTATGGATTTGTTGAAAAAAAGCCGAAAAAGCCCGTCGGGGCACTCCCGTTTTGGCGTAACTTCGTAACAGGTTTTATCTGCAGATCCGATGCTGTTGTTTCCAAATGCGAAGATTAACCTGGGCCTCAATGTCGTACGGAGACGTTCCGACGGGTATCACGACATTGAGACCCTCTTTTTTCCTGTGCCGGATTTGTGCGACGTGCTCGAAATCGTCCATTCCGACGCGTTCGAAATGCATCTGTACAATGCCAGGATCGAAGGCGAGAATCTCTGTGAAAAGGCCTGGCGGCTGCTGCACGACCGTTTCGGAATCCCGCCCGTGGCGATTCATCTTTATAAAAAGATTCCGATGGGGGCGGGCCTGGGCGGCGGTTCCGCAGACGCCGCCTTCACGCTGACAGGTCTCAACGCCCTGTTCGGCCTGAATCTTCCGCAGGATGACCTGGTCGGTCTGGCCGCCAGCCTGGGCAGCGATTGTGCTTTCTTCGTTTACAACCGGCCGATGCTGGCACGGGGCAGGGGGGAAATCCTTACGCCCATCGATTTTTCGCTGGCAGGGCATCGGCTGCAGATTTACCCGCAGGACGTATTTGTTTCCACGCGGGAGGCCTATGCAGGCGTCACGCCGCACGAGCCGCTCCATTCCATCGAATTCATCGTGAAACGACCGGTATCGGAGTGGAAAGGTCTTTTGGTCAACGACTTCGAGGAATCGGTCTTCGCACGGCATCCGAGCCTGGCCGCCGCCCGGCAGCGGCTATATGACGAAGGGGCCCTGTATGCGGCGATGACGGGCAGCGGCTCGGCGCTGTTTGCCATTTATTGATTTCCCACTTTCGTTATCGTCCGATCTGCCAGCGGAGACCCGCCCGCAGGAAGAACCCGCTGTCGAGATTGACGTTGCCGGCGACCCAGCCTTTGCTCTTCCAGCCCAGTTCGGCATACGGATCTACGACGCGGCTGTGATAATTCAGCCGGGTCTTGACCAGTCCGCCGACGGAGCCAGATGCTGTCTTGAATGCCATTTCCTTCGGCTGGACCCAGCCCATCACCGTACCGCCGACCTGCATGCGGTTGTCCAGCAGGGGATAATCGACGAGGCCCACTTCCAGGCCGCCGAAATGGTGGTCGAAGTTGTGATAGGTATGCACCGTGGAGTACACATTGTATTTCGGCGCCTGCAGGTACAGGTCCAGCGAGACGTCGCTGCCGAATGCGGTGAGATAGTGCCGGAAAGCGAAGTTGCCGTAGTATGCGCCGGCATCGGTCTGCGCCAGGCGGAAGCGGGTGAAGCCCACCATCATCGGGGAGACGAAGTTGAAGATTTCCAGGCCCGCCTGCTTGCGCAGATACTGTTTTCCTTCTTCGGGAATCATGTCGGACAGGATATAGCGGTTGATGCCGACGCCGCTCGGATGGAGGCCGCGCGCCTCATACGGCCGGTCGGGATAGCACAGTTCGTAGATCCAGGCATTCATGTCCATGCCGGTGAAATCGCGCGATTCGATGGTTTTTTCGATGGCATTGCGCTCCTGCATGCCGGCGTCGCCGCCGCCGTTGGCGCAGGACATCACATAGATCAGGTTCTGCATGGAATGCATCCAGTACAGCACCTCGTTGTCGAGGTTCTGGTGGTAGAAGAACCCGTTGGCCTGCAGGGTGCGGTTCAGGTCGACAATCGCTTCGTGTCCCGCGCTCATCAGGCGCACGAAATCGGGACGGTGTTGGTTGCAGATCATCGCCAGATCCTCGTCCTTCTCGTGGCTGACGGCGATGGAACTGGCCCAGAAATGCGGATCCAGCACTTCGTTGTAGCTGTTCACGCCGTATTTCGTCATTACGGCGCGGTGGTATTCCTCATGCAGCCAGGAACCGCCCAGCGGCTGTTGCATATAGACCACGTCGAAGACGCTGATGGCCATACGCTGCAGGAAGGTCGTCAGGAACTGGCTGTTCTTGAAAAGGATGGCCTTTTTCAAGCCGAAATGCGCTGCCGTATACAGGTCCGTGGAATAAGCCAGGCTGTTCTCCATGCCGGGATTCAGGTAGGAACGGAAAAACCCGCCGGTGGTCCTGTAGGCGTCCGCCTGCGCGGGCAGCGTCAGCAACGGCATGTCGAGATAAATCTGTCCGAGTTCGTCGGTAGGTCTGACCAGGTTGTTGTCAAACGCCTGCTGGCCGAATGCGGGAAAACAACTCAGCAACAGGATAAAAAGCAAAGTCTTCTTCATAAGGATGTTCGGGATAGGTGTTATTCTGGGTTATATCTGAGTGTCGTCAGGACTGTTTCGGGCGGGGCATCCTTGAGAATGACCCGTTTTTGTCCGTCCAGCAGATAGATCGACGGGATGGCTCGCAACCAGTAACGGGTGTCGCTCCGGATGACGTTGTCGGGGTCGTGGCCGCACACCCATTCTTTCGGATACTGGGGAAGGTAGTCGAGCCAGGCCTGTACATCCTCGTCGGGATAGATATTGACTACCAACAGACTTCCATTTTCAATCAGGGACTGCATATACAGGCTATGCGAAAAGGCTTCGGTGACCTCCTTGCAGTTGTTGCAGCCGGGATTGCTGAAAAAGAGAACCGTAAGCTGCGGCTTGCGGGCATCCATAATGGCATACAGGCTGGTCCGCCGGCCTTGCGGCGTGAGGAATTCAAAATCAGCGGCCTGGGTTCCCGGGCGGTTGAGGCGGAGTTTCGGCAGCATCCATCCGGCCCTGCTCCGCTGCTCTTCGGTGGCATAGGGCGCCGTCAGAAGATGCTCCGCCACGGGCAGATAGAGTTCTTCGTTGCGGTAGGGGCTGTTTGGATCGAAGAGGAAACGGTCTTCCAGGTCAATGAGTTGCCGCCACTGCGCACTGTCGCCTTCCGCTGCGGTGAGCAGACTGTCCTGCCGCTGCCGTGCGGTTTCCGGTGCGGTGTTCCACAAATCGACGACATATTGTTCGAAGCGGATGCTCCGCGTGGCCTGGGAGCGGGCGCCGTATTCTGACAGCGACGGCCCCGTCGTGCCGCCTTTGCAGGCGGCCAGCATCAGGAGAAAACTTCCCAGGAGAAGCAGGTGACATTTTGTCATATATCGGCTGTTGGCACTCAATTTGCCTAGTCCAGCAGTGCAAAATTAAACAATAAACAACAAAAAAATACACAACTATGACCATTAAACCATTAGCAGACAGAGTTCTGATCGAAGCCAAGGAAGCCGAGACCAAGACTGCGAGCGGATTGTATATCCCGGATTCCGCCAAAGAGAAACCCCAGCAGGGCAAAGTTGTCGCCGTCGGCGGCGGCAAGAAGGATGAGCCGATGGAACTGTGTGTCGGTGACACCGTTCTCTATGGCAAATATGCCGGCACGGAAATTACAGTCGATGGCAAAGACTATCTGATCATGCGTCAGAGCGATGTCGTCGCCGTTCTTAAATAAAGGAGGAATCAATCATGGCAAAAGAAATCAAATTCGATATCGATGCGCGCAACCTGATGAAAGAAGGTGCCGACGCATTGGCCAACGCAGTGAAGGTGACCCTCGGACCGAAAGGCCGCAACGTGGTCATTGATAAGAAATTCGGTGCGCCCCAGGTAACCAAGGACGGCGTTACGGTCGCCAAGGAAATCGAACTGGAAGACCGCTTCCAGAATATGGGCGCCCAGATGGTCAAGGAAGTCGCGTCCAAGACCAACGACCAGGCCGGTGACGGTACCACCACCGCAACCGTGCTTGCCCAGAGCATCATCAACGTGGGTCTGAAGAACGTGGCCGCCGGTGCCAACCCGATGGACCTCAAACGCGGTATCGACAAGGCCGTTGCCGCCGTGGTCGAGGACCTCAAGAAGCAGAGCCAGGAAGTGGGCGACGACTACTCGAAGATCGAGCAGGTAGGTACCATCTCCGCCAACAGCGACGAGCGTATCGGCAAGCTGATCGCCGACGCGATGGCCAAGGTCAAGAAAGACGGTGTGATTACCGTCGAAGAGGCCAAGGGTACCGAGACGGAAGTGAAAGTCGTGGAAGGCATGCAGTTCGACCGCGGTTATATTTCCGCCTACTTTATGACCAACCCCGACAAGATGGAGACCGTGCTCGACCAGCCGCAGATCCTGATCACCGACAAGAAGATCTCTACGATGAAGGACCTGATGCCGATTCTCGAACCCATCGCCCGCGAAGGCCGCTCGCTGCTGATCATCGCTGAGGATGTCGACGGCGAGGCGCTGACCACCCTTGTGGTCAACAAGCTCCGCGGCACGTTGAAGGTGGCCGCCGTCAAGGCCCCGGGCTTCGGCGACCGCCGCAAGGAGATGCTGCAGGACATCGCTACCCTGACCGGTGCCATCGTGGTATCCGAAGAGCGTGGCTTCACCCTCGAGAATGCGACGCCCGATATGCTGGGCCGCGCCGAGAAGGTGGTCATCGACAAGGAGAACACCACTATCGTCAACGGCGCCGGTGACAAGGACGCCATTGCCGACCGTGCCAGCCAGATCCGCAAGCAGATTTCCACCACGACGAGCGACTACGACCGGGAGAAGCTGCAGGAGCGTCTCGGCAAGCTCGCCGGCGGTGTGGCCGTCCTCTATGTGGGCGCCGCATCCGAAGTGGAGATGAAAGAGAAAAAAGACCGCGTCGAGGATGCGCTCAACGCTACCCGCGCCGCTGTTGAAGAAGGCATCATCCCGGGCGGCGGTGTCGCCCTGGTCCGCGCCGAGTCTGCCCTCGCAGGCCTCAAAGGCGAAAACGAGGATGAGACCACCGGTATCCACATCGTGGCCCGCGCCATCGAGGAACCGATCCGCACCATTGCCGCCAACGCCGGCAAGGAAGGCAGCGTGATCGTCCAGAAGGTGAAGGAAGGCAAGGCCGACTTCGGCTATAACGCCCGCACCGACAAGTTCGAGAATCTGCTCTCGACGGGTGTCATCGACCCGACCAAGGTGGTCCGTGTCGCCCTCCAGAACGCCGCTTCGGTCGCAGGCATGTTCCTGACCACCGAATGCGCCCTGGCCGACATTAAGGAAGAAACCCCCGCCATGCCCCCGATGAACCCGGGGATGGGCGGCATGATGTAATCGATCTGTCATACCCGGTTTATCCGGACACCCTTTCCGGCCAAGATTTCCCTGCGATTTCTTGGCCGGATTCGTTTTTGGACATTTTCGGCTAAGAAAAACGCCGTTTTTTTTTTGCCGAAGTGAAACTCAGCTCGCAGGCAAACCTGCCGGATTCTATTCCGAAGTACAACTCTTTGAAGCCTCACTTCTGGGAGTGGGGAGCAAACGAGAACATAAACGGGCTGATACGCCAGTACATCCCGAACGGGGCGGACTTCAGTAAGCAGAAACCATAGGCTCCGTAAGTCTCTCGGTTACAGGGCGCCTTTGGAATAATGAAAAACTTTATTAACTTTGACTCTCAAGGCATTGTTGTCTTTTAGGTCCTCTTACTCTAGAGGCTGTTTTTCTTGGAGCCGGAATCGGATCGGCAGGCACGTGTCTTCAGGATATTATTGAAATGTATCAATAGGAAAAGAATGAATCGAATCAGCTATAAAAAATTGAGTTTTTGGATTAGGGCCATTTTTGCTTTTTTGGTCATATTTGTAATGGAAGCTTTTCGGCAAACCCTTTTTAATCCAAACGACCCCGTAAACTACAAATGGTGCATCATTATCTCTTTTTTGTTAACTGCAAGTATTGTTTTCGTTTTTATTACTAAAGAAATAAAAGATAAAGGATGAGACTAGTGTAGCCATCCCTTAAAACATCCATCGGCCACATCCTGGTAACACAATGAGGGAATGGGCGGCATGATGTAAGCCTCAGGAACGTCACCCCCGGCCTGACCGGGGGTCTACATTTCAACCTTCGTCACCATCCGGTGGCGGAGGTTTTTCTTGTTGAGGAAAGCGATGAGTTCATAGCCGGGCGCGACGGAGAACTTCTTGGAGAAAAGTTCAAGCTGCTCCTCGACGCCGTCGTGCGTGAAAGTCAGGTCCATATATAGCCGGGCCTTGCCCTTGTGCTGGCGGAATTCCTTGAGCAATTCCTTCCGGAGTTCGGGCGTGGCGGATTCGAGCGGAATCTCGACGTGGAACTCCTTGATGAAATCGTCCTTCGTATTGGACAGCAAGGCCATCTTCAGTATCCGGAGCTCAAAGTTGTCTCCCGTACCATCGTCGTCTTTCTTGCGGAAACGCTGTCGGACGACACACTTGACGAGCAGGGCCGTATTGACCTGCATATATTTCATGAAGGTCTCGTAATCCTTACTGAAGAGCGAAAAACTGTGGCTGCCTGAGAAGTCCTCCAGCGTGAAACGGCACCAGGGCTTATTGCCGCTCTTGGTATAACGGATATCGCACTCCGACACCAGGCCTGCGACATAAAACTCCTTGTTCTGCACATCCTTGTCGGTCTGCATCGTCCGGTCGATTTCGTCGAGCCGGGCGATGTTGACCGTAGCGAACTGCTCGATCTCGAACTTGAAGCGGTCGAGCGGATGGCGCGAGAGATACATTCCGACACATTCCTTCTCTTTCTTGAGGAATTCCATCTCATTGTACTCGGGCTGCAACGGCGGGATGGCCGGGCGGGCGGGCTTGAGGTCATCCATTGCGAAGAGGCTCATCGAAGCCGAAATCGTGTCGTTCTGGAACCGCTGGGCATAGCGCAGCAGGACATCGAGATAGACGTCATCCTTGCCGCTGCCGGTCTCATAGAAGAATTGCGGACGGGTGATTTCCGTGAATCCGTCGAAGGCCCCCGCATAGACCATGCATTCCATGACCTTGCGGTTGATCAGGCCCAGGGGCATGCGTTCCACAAAGTCGAAGATGCCCTGGAACGGGCCGCCCCGGTGACGTTCGGCGATGACGGCGTCGATCACGCCGGCGCCCACACCCTTGATGCCGCCCATGCCGAAGCGGACGTTGCCGGCTTTGTTGACCGTGAATTCCGTGGAACTCTCATTGACGTCGGGACCGAGCACCTGGATCTGCCAGCGCCGGCAGTCGTCCATGATCTTGGTGATCTCGTCCATATTGTCGAGATTGCAGCTCAGGTTGGCCGCAAAGAACTCGGCCGGATAGTGGGCCTTCAGATAGGCGGTCTGGTAGCTGACCCAGGCGTAGCAGGTGGCGTGCGACTTGTTGAAGGCGTATTCGGCGAAGGCCCGCCAGTCCTGCCAGATCTTGTTGAGCAGGGCGTCGTCGTGCCCGTGGGCGCGGCCGCCTTCCATGAACTTGACATAGAGTTCCTCCATGTCCTTGATCTTCTTCTTGCCCATCGCCTTGCGGAGCTTGTCGGCCTGGCCTTTGGTAAAGCCGGCCAGCTTCTGCGAAAGCAGCATCACCTGCTCCTGGTAC
>JAFRRF010000025.1 GCA_017428245.1 Bacteroidales bacterium | reverse complement strand
ATCGTCAATTGGGCCCGGAAAAAGATGTTGTCCACAGACTGGCAGGTCTATGAATGCGACGGCTTCAAGACCCTCGGCTACTGGTCCCAGATCGACCTCCACTTTGGCCGGAAACGCCCGACCCCGTAATCCTTTTCGCTGCAATGTACACACCAGTGAATCAGCGGATTATTAGAGTTGATCCCCTCGTTTTTCGGGGGGATCAACTGTCGTAATCTACTGACTGTCAATTGCGTCCATTGCAGCGGAAAAAGTGGCAGTTTTTGCGTATCTTTGCCGTATGACTAAGATCCTGTTCATTTGTTTGGGAAACATCTGTCGCAGCCCGATGGCTGAGGCGATGTTCAGCCATCTGGCCGCAGAGGTTGGCCGTTCCGATGAGTTTGAGGTCGCTTCAGCGGCCGTCAGCGAGGAAGAGTGGGGGAATCCGATCTATCCGCCGGCCGCCGCTATCCTGCGCCGGCACGGCATCCCTTACGACGCAGTCCGCACAGCCCGGCCGATGAAGAAGGCCGATTATCAATACTATGATCTGATTATCGCGATGGACGAGGCCAACATCCGCGGCATCCGCCGCATCGCCGGCGACGATCCGGACGGCAAAGTCCATCTCCTGCTCGACTACGCCGGTGAACACCGCAACGTGGCCGATCCCTGGTACACCCGCGACTTCGATACCGCCTATAACGACATCCTCCTTGGCTGCCGCGCCCTGTTGAAAGCGCTGCCGCACTATTCTTAGCCGGTTTCATAGTCTGAGAAGTTTGGCGACTTCTTTTTCAGAGGCCCCCGTTTCCCTCATCAGCATTTGCCCCAGGCGCCGCCTGTCGGCCTCCGGCAGGCTCAGGACCCGTTCCATCGAGCCGTAGCCTTTGGCGAAGCACAATTCCCGGATCATCGTTTTGTAGCAACGGTAGTCTTTGCCGAAAGTGTCCTCCTCGATGTCATACTCACTGCCGGTATTGGCGTTGAGGGCGATAACCATCTTTCCGTATGATTCGTAGTAGGTCGTCGCGGCGGGATAATCGATACAGTTGTATTTCCGGATCACGTAGTCGATGAACTGCTGGATTTCCCGGACTGACAAGTTTTTCGTCGTCTTGTCGATTTCAGTATAATCGAGCCATCTTCCCTCCTTTCTGCAAGCCTTTACGGTATTGAACGCTTTCCGGAGCTCCCATCGTGCCCTGTCGATGCGGAGTTTTTCCGAGAACGGAGACTTTTTGTTGGCATACGCCAGAAAGTTCCAACGGTCTTCTTCTACCTGGGATGCAAGGCGTCCTTCTACGGGATTGTTGTAGACATAGGCAATGCCCGACCGGATTTTTTTGTGCGCCAATTTCGGCGCGCATCCAAACGGTGTGTTGAACAGAGGGCCGGTCCGGCGATAGTGGCGGTACGTCTCTGACGTACACCAGAAGATGGATATGGTCGGGCATCAGACTGATGCCCAGGATTTGAACGCCATATTGGCGGGCGAATACGGAAATGACAGAAAATAGAATCAGGTAATCTTTGACGGAATAGAAAATGAGATATCCGTTTCGGGTATTCTGATAGACGTGGTGAACGGCGTTCGCCCTGACAATCGGTTTATTCCTTCCCCTCATATCGCTCGCTGCTTTTATTGTTTGTCAGGACCGCGTCGTGCAGCCCCTGTTGTGACAAAGATCGCAAGTGTTTGCCAATAATGCAAATCATCTTCCGCCCTCCGCCCGGCCAGTCCTTCCTGCGCTGCAATGTACGCATCAGAAAATCAGACTCTTACATAAGTTGATCCCCTCGGTTTTCGGGGGAATCAACTTGTGTAACTGCCTGACAGCCAAATGTGTCCGTTGCAGCGCAAAAAAGAGGAAGGACCGGCCGGACTGCCGCATTAGCGGCGGGGGCGGAAGGTGAAGCGGTCCTGGATGGTGCCGGTGACGAGATTGTGGACGCGGATTTCCAGGCGGCCGCGGCGGACGAGGCCTTCGACGACGGTGGGGAACTTGCCGGGGTCTTCCTTGCGATTCTCTCCGGAACCGGTGAATCCCAAATCGGGTCCGCCTCCGACGATCTGGGCCCAGGGACGGTCGGCCGTCGGGGCATCATAGCGGTAGCGGTGCTGGTGGGCGGTGATGATCAGCTGGCAGCCGGCTTCTTCCAGCAGCGGTGTCCACAACCGGGCGCAGGTGCGCTGCCAATAGGCAAAGTCCGCGCTGTACTGCGGGTCTTTGTCGGCCGGCGCCACGTCTCCCGGATTGTGAGTGGGATTATCGTCGAATAGCGGGATGTGGCAGAAGGCCACCAGATAGGGGGCCGTGCGGATTTCCTCCCGGGCGAGGGCATCGCGCAGCCATTCCGTCTGTGCTTCGCGGTACGGCCCGCTCGTGAACAGGCCGGCGAAGATCGGGTTGGTGTCGAGTTTGTCTTCGGCGGTGTCGAGTCCGATCAAAGCCATGTCGCCGAGACGGACGGCGAAATTGCGGCCGAGATCCCAGTCGCGGGCCAGCCGCTCTTCGGGCTGGCGGAACATCCAGACGCGTTCGAGGTGCCGGTTGGCCATTCCCCGGCTGTCGTGGTTGCCGGGCGCGAAGAGATAGGGGATCTGGCTGGCATAGTCATTCCTTTCGAT
>JAFRRF010000024.1 GCA_017428245.1 Bacteroidales bacterium | reverse complement strand
TGCTTTGACAGAGACTCGAATGAGGCGACCCAGCGGCATCAGCCGCTAGCGGAGGCCATTGCGGGAACATGTGCGATAGCAGGCCGAAGCGGAGGGGTTTGGGGCGGAGCCCCAGTAAACACAAATGAGTTCGAGTCTCGTTTTCCGCTCAAAGCAAACGGCAACCCAAGTGGTTGCCGTTTTGCTTTGACAGAGACTCGAACGAAGCGACCCAGCGGCATCAGCCGCTAGCGGAGGCCGTTGCGGGAACATGTGCGATAGCAGGCCGAAGCGGAGGGGTTTGGGGCGGAGCCCCAGTAAACACAAATGAGTTCGAGTCTCGTTTTCCGCTCAAAGCAAAACGCCAGCCTTCAGGTTGGCGTTTTTGTTTTATATGGGCTTCGGAAGGTGAGCACAGGCCTGTCCCCGAAAAATCAGAAGGTAAAAGTGAACTTGTAGAGTTTGGGGGAATCTTCGTCGCTGCCGACCCAGACATAGCCGTGGGTACGGTCGATGCAGATGGATTCGGCGTTGTCGATGGAGGGGATGTCGTAAGAGGCGAGCAGGTCGAAGGTATCGGCGGAGAAGAGAAAGAGTTTACTGGCGTCGGAATCGGTGACCCAGAGCCAATTCTTTACGGGATCGTAGCAGAGCCCGGCGATTTCTTCGATCAGGGAGGTTTCGTCCATCAGGCTGCGGCGGGAGACGATGGACCCGTCGAGTTTGCAGATCCAGAGCAGGGCGTCTTCCTGACTGCCGACGAAGAGGAGGCTGTCCTTGTAAAAGCTGATGCCTTCCAGCCCGTTGTTGTCAAAATCCTCTTCGATAGCTTCCTTAATATAGAACAAGGTATCGATCGTCTGATAGTCGGGGGCCTTGACCCGGCAGACCATCTGGTCACCTTCGACGGCGATGTACAGGTCGCCGGTGGCAGGGTTGAGGGTGATCCCTTCCGCGTCCAATTTGGTTTTCAAAACAGTCGTGACGGCGCCTGAGAAGGAAACCCTGCAGATCGCCCCTTCGTCGCCGACGGCCCAGAGCGCCGTCGAGTCTTTCGTCATGCACAGGCCGGACAACTCCTCGACCCGCGCCTTGATGACCTGGCAGGCGCCCATTTCGGGCACCTTCCGGGGTTTTCCGCCGGATGTCTTTTCGGTTTGATCCTGTTTCTCCGGCTTGGCGATGCCCCGGTTGGCCAGCGGGTCTTCACACGCGCAGGCCCCTGCCAGAAGCAGCAAGGGCAGCAGGCGCACGAAGATCCGGAGGATAAAGCGTTCGACGCTATTCACGGCTGAAGATCAACACGCAGCTGATGGCGGCCACGATACCGATGATCTGCGGGACCGTGGGGATAGCCGCGTAGAGGATAAGCGAAATGACGCACATGATGACCGGAGCGCAGGCATCGGCCAGCGGAGCCACGAGCATAGCCTTGCCGTACCGGTTGGCATACACCAGGGTGAAGGCGCCGATGGCGTTCAGGATCTGGACGAAGAACACTTTGGTCAGTTCGCCCCAGCCTTGCGAGGTGATGCAGGAACCGTCGCCCATCAGCAGGGCTACGGGAATCAGCAGCACCGCTGTGATGGCCATATACACGAACACGCTTTCGGCGTCAGGTGTGGAATTGTTGGCCAGCTTCATCACGAACGCCTGGATACCCCAGAAGATAAACACCACCGATGCGTACACGATCCAGATCCAGCTCTTGGCATTGCCGTCCGTATTGTCGGGCAAGGCGAAGCACACGAGTGCCACGAAGGCCAGGGCGATACCCACGATACCCAGCTTGGAGACCCTTTCTTTCAGGAAAATGGCCGACAGCAGCACGGTCACGATCGGGGCGACCGAAATCATCGGCATCACCAGATAGGCCGGTGCGTAGTCCAGGGCCAGGAACAGCACCAGCTGCCCGCCGGCACCCAGCAGACCCACGGCCATGCTCAGGAGCGCGGGTTTGGTGCGGATGTCCAGTTTGAACTTAATGTTGATGAGCGCGGCGATGGCGCAGGGGACCATGCTCAGGGCCCAGACGACGTAGACCAGGTTCTTGGGGAGGGTGGTCTGGTCGGAGAAGGCGCCCCAGACGCCCCAGGTGATCATAGTGATCAGGGCGTAAAGCAGCCAGTTGTGTTTTTTTTCTGCCATGGCTAATAATGATTATTGATCGACGTCTACGATGTGCAGCGCGATCTGCGATTTTTCGATGTATTTCTTGAATTCGGGCGGGATGTGATTGTCGGTGACGATGGTCGTGATTTTGTCGAGCGAGGCGATATGCGCGAAAGTCCGGCGTCCGAACTTGCTGGAGTCGAACACGGCGATCACTTCCTTGGCGGCGCCGATCATGGCCTGGTTGAGGCTGGCTTCCTCCAGGCTGGGGGTGGAGAGGCCGTCTTTGATGCTGATGCTGTCGACACCGAGGAACAGTTTGTCGCAGAAGATGTTCTTAAGTGCGGATTCGGAGATCATACCGACCGTCGAGTGGGAGACAGCGCGCATCGTGCCGCCGAGCACGATGACCGTGAAGCGGTTGTAGTTGTTGAGCGTGATGGCGATGTCCAGTGCGTTGGTAATGATGGTCAGGTTGTTGAAACTTTCCAGGTTCTTGGCGACTTCCATGGTCGTGGTGCCGGAATCGAAGATGATCCGTTCCCCGTCGTGGATCATGGAGGCCGCATATTTGCCGATCAGCTGTTTTTCCCGGGCGTGGAGCCGCTGTTTGCTGCTGATCGACATGTCGTCGAAATCGTCCGATTGGTGGAGGATGATGGCGCCGCCTTTTACCCGGACCAGCAGCTTGCGCTCTTCCAGGACGGCGAGGTCTTTCCGGATGGACACTTCGGACACGCCGAAAACCTCGACCAGTTGTTCCACGAAGACACGGCCCTCCGTGTGGAGCAGGTTCAATATTTTGCTTCTTCTTTCTTCAATGGAATATTTTCGTTTCATGGCGGTACGATTTATCGGGTTAATACGAAAGTTTTGGTTTCGTTTCTAAAGAAACACTTGCAAGATAGTAAATATTCTTTTAATTCGAAAATTTAGTTTACAAAAATTTCGGAATTAAAGAAATAACTTTCGTTTCAAACCGAATTTCTAACGCAAACTTACAAAAAATAAGAAATTCGGCAAAAAATTTTTGTCGAAAAATAAATTAATTGTTAGTTTTGCACTAACGAGTAAAATCGGATAATCCGAGTCAACAAATACCTTAATTATATGTTCACATTGGACTGCCATACAATCCGCGAGATTGACCATCAGCCGAAGATGTGGAGAGAAACATTCGGCGTCATCAGCGCAAACAAGGCCGGTATCGTAGACTTCTTTACTGCAAACGGCATCGGCAAAGATACCCGTATCGTGCTGAGCGGAGCCGGCACCTCGGCTTTCGTGGCTGATACGGCTGCCTGCCTGTTCGTTCAGGACGGATTTGGCCAGGCCCGTTCCGTTGCCACGACCGACATCGTGTCGGCCCCTCGTTCCTTCCTGAGCCCTGACGATAAACTATTCGTCTCCTTCGCCCGTTCCGGCAACAGCCCCGAAAGTGTTGCCGCCTATCGGATTGCCCGCAAGTTCTGCAAAGGTGCCCGTCACCTGATCATTACCTGCAACCCCGACGGCTGCCTGGCCCGGGAAGCCGATCCGAGCGATGACTTCGTCGTCGTTCTTCCTGACGGGACGAACGACCGGAGCCTGGCCATGACCAGCAGCTTCACCTCCATGCTGATCGCCTGCCTGCTTTGCAAGAACATCGATACGCTCGAGGCCGAGCAGGTTCGGCTGGAAGCCGCCGCCGCATTCGCCTCCCGGATCCTGGAAGATGATGTGACGGAAGCGCTGCAGAAGACCACGGAGAAAAACATCTGCCGCGCCGTGTTCCTCGGCTCCGGCCCCCTCAAGGGCATTGCCTGCGAGAGCCACCTCAAGCTGCAGGAACTCACCGACGGCCAGATCATGTGTTCGTTCGACTCCTTCATGGGGCTGCGCCACGGGCCGAAAGCCGTCGTGAACGAACGGACGCTCGTCGTCTACCTGCTGAGTGACGATCCCTACACGCGCCGCTATGAGCTGGACCTGATCGAACAGGTCGCACGCGAAAACCGCCCTGCTTCACAAATCATCGTTTCCCTCACTCCTTCGGGCGTGAAAGATGTCGATCTCGAAATCAACGCTCCGGCGCCGACCCTCGCGGGCGCGGGCGATTATCAATATGTGCCCTTCGTCCTGGCCGGACAGCTGCTGGGTTATTTCTTCTCCCTTGCGAAAGGCCTCGATCCCGACAAGCCTTCGGTGCGGGGAACGATTTCGCGCGTGGTCAGCGGTGTGAAGATTTACGAATACTAAAACCAACCGACAATGAGTACAGAAGTGAACATAGGTGAAACTCCCAAATTGAGAAGACTGCTGGACCGGGTTGGCGAACTGGTCGCGCAAGGTCATAAGCCGATGACCCTGCTTGCCGTTTGTCCCAACTCTCCAGCAGTCATCAAGGCGGCTTTCCGCGCCGCCAAGCGCAACAACGCCCCGATCCTTTTCGCCGCCACGCTCAACCAGGTGGACTGCGACGGCGGCTACACCGGTATGACGCAGGAAGATTTCGTGCGCGTGATGAAGGTGGAAGCGGCACGCAACCACTACACGGGCCCGTTCCTGGCCTGCATCGACCACGGCGGCCCCTGGCTCAAGGACATCCAGACCATTGAGATGTGGCCGTACGAAAAAGCGATGGAAGGTGTCAAGCGCTCCTATGAGGCGGCTCTTCTGGCCGGATACGAACTGATCCATGTCGATCCGACCGTCGACCGTTTCCTTCCCAAAGGCAAGATCATCGACATCGAGGTGGTCGCAGCCCGTACGATTGAACTCATTACCCATATCGAGAACTTCCGCAAAGAGCGCGGCCTGCCCGCCATCGCCTACGAAGTCGGTACCGAAGAAGTGCACGGCGGCCTGGCAGACATGTCGGTCTTTACCAAGTTCCTCGGACTGCTCAAGGAAGGTCTCGAAAAGAACGGATGCTCCGACGCCTGGCCCTGCTTCGTCGTCGGAAAGGTGGGGACCGACCTGCATACCACTTTCTTCGACCCCGTCGTGGCCCGTCAGCTGACATCCACAGTAGCCCCGTACGGCAGTTTCATCAAGGGACATTACACCGACGACGTGGAGAATCCCGAAGAATATCCTGTGACCGGGATGGGTGCGGCAAATGTCGGCCCCGAATTCACCGTTGCGGAATACAATGCCCTGGAAGAACTTGAGGCCGTCGAAGACGACCTCTATGCGCAGGGCAGGGTGGCGATGCATTCCCATATGACTTCCATCCTCAAACAACTCGTCATCGATTCCGGCCGGTGGAAGAAATGGGTCCACGGGAACGAGTCTCCCGACGATTTCGCCTCCATTACGCCGGACCGCCAGCGCTGGCTCATCCAGACCGGCGCCCGCTATATCTGGCAGAAGCCCGAAGCCGTGGCCGCCCGCCGGATGCTCTACGACAACCTGGCCCTCAACGGAATCGATGCGGAAGGCATCGTGCTCTCCACGATCGAGCGGGCCATCGACAAATACTATGTGGCCTTCAATCTGGTTAACCTCAACGCGTTGCTATAATGAAAAAGTTTGACATCCTGGCGCTCGGCGAGCTGAACGTGGACCTTCTCCTCAACCGGATCGGGGGTTTCCCCGAAATCGGCAAGGAAATCTTCGCCCAGGAGATGACCCTGACGCTCGGCAGCTCCACTGCCATTTTCGCGGCCAATGCCGCGACGCTCGGTGCCAAGGTTTCATTCCTTGGTATGATCGGCCGCGACAGCTTCGGCGACGTGGTCAAATCGTCGCTGCAGCAGCGCAAGGTCGATGTGTCCAACCTCATCGAAGTGGACGATGCCGCCACAGGCCTGACAGCCATCCTCAATTACGACAACGACCGGGCGAACGTCACGTATCCCGGCGCCATGAGCCGTATGGGTGTGAAGGATATCCGTCCGGAAATCATCCGCGAGGCGAAACACGTCCACATCTCCTCGATCTTCCTGCAGGAGACGCTCCACAGCGAACTCTACGAGATCGTGAAATTCGTGAAGGACTGCGGCGCCACGCTCTCGATGGACGTCCAGTTCGATCCCGAGGAGAAATGGGAATTCGACTGCGCCAAAATCCTGCCGCTTGTGGACATTTTCATGCCCAACGAACAGGAACTGACGGCCATCACCCGCAAAGACTCCGTTGAAGAGGCCGTAGCGGCCATCCGGCCGTATGCCAACGTGATCGTCGTCAAGATGGGGACGCGCGGCTCGCTGGTCGTCACCCGGGACGGAGAACACCTAATGCCGGCGATGCTCAACAAGTCGGTCGTCGACGCCATCGGCGCCGGCGACAGCTACAATGCCGGTTTCATTTCAGCTTATGTCCGTGGCAAGGCCCTCGACGAATGCCAGTGGCTCGGCAATCTGGCCGGCGCCGTCAATACAACGGCGGCGGGCGGCACGGGCGCCTTCGCCTCGAAAGAGGCGGTTCAGGAAGCGGCTCAGAAGTATTTCGGTCAAACGCTCGTATTATGAGAACCCGTATCAGCCTGACTTTCCTTACGCTGTCGCTCGCACTCATCGCGGCCGGATGCAGCCACGACTTCTCCTGCGGCGACATTTCCCTTTCGGTCGACAAGGCCGGGCAGCTGCACATCGCCTCGGCGGCGGCTTCCACTCCGCTGATCCGGGACGCCGCGACGCTCTCGACCCTTACGGCAGACGGCGCCGAAGTTGCTTTCGGACCTGCCGAAAAGTCGAGCCGTGTACTTACCGACACATTCGGAAAGGGGAGCAGCCTGGTGCTGGAAAGCAACTCGGAGCGCGGCCTGGTCCGCGAAATATCCGTCACGGCTTACGACCGTTACCCTTCGACCTTTGTGGTCCGCGCCAGTTATACGAACGAATCCGATTCGGATATCGCGGTGAACGGCTGGTCGGTCTGCGACCTGAAAGTAAACGCCGCGGGCGATGATCCCTGCTTCTGGTCGTTCCAGGGTCAGTCTACCGAAGAGCGTGACGACTGGCTCCTGCCGGTCGGCGACGGATTCTACCAGAAGAACTATATGGGAATGAACAATTCCGATTACGGAGGAGGCGTTCCCGTGGTGTGCCTCTGGCGGCGCGATGCCGGCGTGATGATCGGTCATCTGGAACCCAATCCGGTACTGGTCAGCCTTCCCGTCTGCAAAAAGGCCGGCGATGATTTCGCGTCGGTCGGCATCGTAAAAGAATATGAGACCCCGGTTGTCCTGCATCCGGGCGAAACGCTCGAGACTTATGAGTCGTTTATTTCCGTCTTCACGGGCGACTGTTTCGGTGCTTTGCGGAACTATGCCGGACTGCTTGAGGCACGGGGTGTCGTGATGCCTGAAAGCGAGCCGGCGGCCTTCGAGCCCGCCTGGTGCGCCTGGGGCTATGAGCGCCGCTTTACGATCGACGAGATTCTGGGCACCCTTCCGAAAGTGAAAGAGCTGGGCTTCAAGTGGGCCACGCTCGACGACGGCTACCAGATCGCCGAGGGCGACTGGGATCTCACACCCGCGCGCTTCCCGCACGGGGACGCCGATATGAAGATGCTGGTCGACCAGTTCCACGCCTACGGCCTGAAGGCCGAACTGTGGTGGGCTCCGCTGGCCGCCGATCCGGGTACCGCTTTCCTGAAGCAATATCCCCAGTCCGTGATCCTGGACAAAGAGGGGAATCCGCAGGAAATCACCTGGTGGAACAGCTGGTATCTTTCTCCGGTCGATCCCGACGTCATCCGGGAACAACAGGCCCTCGTTGTCAAGTTCTTGAAAGACTGGGGTTTCGATGGCCTTAAACTGGATGGTCAGCATATGAATGCCGTGGCTCCGGACTATAATCCGGCCCACCATCCGGACGATCCGGAAAAGGATGTCCGGGAACTGCCCGACTTCTTCAAGATGATCTATGAGACGGCCCGCAGCGTCAAGCCGCACGCCGTGCTGCAGTTCTGCCCTTGCGGCGACTGCTTCTCCGTGTATCATCTGCCCTACGTCAACAAAACCGTCTCTTCCGACCCTGAAAGCAGTTGGCAGATCCGTACCAAAGGTTACGTGCTCCGCGCCCTGGCGCCCCGCACGGCCTATTACGGCGACCATATCGAACTCTCGGACGGCGGCAACGACTATCAGACCCAACTCGGCATCGGTGCCGTCCTGGGCACCAAGTTCACCTGGCCCAAGGACAACCCGTACGTGCGCCATTCCTATCTGCTGACGCCCGAAAAGGAAGCCCTGCTGAAGAATGCGCTGGAGATCTATGAAACCAAGCGGCTCTCCGAGGGAGAGATCGTCTCCGGCCTGTACGACATCGGTTACGATTTCCCCGAAACCTATGTCATCCGGAAAGACGGCGTGCTCAACTATGCCTTCTACACCCGCGGCCCGAAAGTGGAGAAAGTAGAACTCCGCGGACTGGAAAAGGGGTGCGACTATCAGATCAGAGATTATTACAACGATGTGGACTACGGTGTGGTCAGGGCTTCTGAAAAGACGGTCCTGGACGCATCGTTCGACCACGCGCTGCTTCTGGAAGCAATCAAACTATAAATACCAACTTATTATTGTCTATGAAAAGATTGATCCTTCTCTTCGCCCTGCTGCTGACAGCCATGCAGCTCAATGCGCAGATTTCGGTCAAGGGTACCGTTACCGCTTCGGACAACGGTGACCCCATGATCGGAGCCAGCGTCATGGAAAAGGGCACGATGAACGGAACGGTCACGGGCGTTGACGGTACCTACTCCATCAACGTGACCGACGGAAACGCCGTTCTGGTCTTCACGACAATCGGTTTCAAGACCGTGGAAATCCCGGTGGCGAACCGAGCTCTCATCAACGTCGCCCTCGACGTGGATCAGCAACTCCTCGACGAGATCGTCGTCGTGGGTTATTCCAGCAAGACGCGTGCGGAAATCACTTCCGCTGTCGCCGTCGTAGGTGCCGAAAAACTCAACGATGTGGTGACCAGCGACATCACCCACATGCTCCAGGGCAAGGTGGCCGGTGTCTCCGTCATCAACAGCAGCGGTCTGCCGGGTTCCTCGGCTTCCATCCGCATCCGTGGTACATCATCCCTGAACGCGCCGCAGGAGCCGCTCTACGTGGTCGACGGTATCATCGGCGGTTCTTACGATCCCAATGACGTGGAGACGGTCACCGTCCTGAAGGACGCCGGTTCCACGGGTATGTACGGTGCGCAGGCCAACGGCGGTGTGATCGTCATTACCACCAAGAAGGCCAAAGGCGACCAGCTCCAGTTCAATTTCAAATCGACCGTCGGTATGGCCCAGGCTGATTTCAGCCGCCAGCGCCTGATGAACTCCCGGCAGCTGTACCAGTACTACCGTGAGTACTACCGCGACCCTGAGACGGGCCTCGTGGACGACGTCGCCATGCAGTCGGTCGCGCCGAAGTCGGTGATGGACACCGATACGGACTGGCGCGGCCTGGTCTACCGCAACGCGCTGCTGCACAGCCATCACCTCTCGGTTGCCGGCAGAACGGCCAAGAACTCTTTCTACAACAGTGTATCCTACTACGATGAACAGGGTACACTGAGATATACCGGCTACAAGAAGATCAACGTGCGTTCCAACAACACGATGTATCTGACCAAGTGGCTCACCATCACCAACAACGTCAACGTCTGGGCCGACAAGCAGGACCAGCCGGACGACCTGCTGGTTTACTATGTGCTCCAGGGCGTCGTATGGGACAGCCCGTATGACTCCGAGGGCAACCTCCGTCCTTTCACCGGCCGTACCGACCTGTATTCCCGTTACGACAAGAACCCGATGATCGGTTATTCCGACCGTAACAAGGATTCCCGCACATCCAAGAGCTTCGGCGTCGACTATGACTTTGTGCTCACCGCCCAAATCACCCCTTGGCTCTCCTTCGTGTCGCAGACGCGTGCCAGCGCAAGTGCCGCGACCTTCGACTACCACCGTACCGCCGACGTGGAATACATGCAGCCCGGCGACCAGGTGGAAGGCGAGCAGTCGCTCGACTATGGCGGCATCAGCACCAACATGTTCAAAGTCCAGAAGGACTGGGGCAAGCACTCGTTCGACGCCCTCGTCGGTTACGAGGCCCAGCGTTCCTGGTGGCAGAATGTCTACGGTGAAGGCAAGGGCCTCCCGTACGGCCTCTATGTGCTGAGCGTCGCTTCCGACAGCAAGGACGTGGCCGGCACCATGTCGGTGACGGGCATGCAGTCCTTCATCTCCCAGGCGGC